>NZ_AEGR01000045.1 GCF_000211835.1 Hylemonella gracilis ATCC 19624
AGAACAGCAGAACAGCAGAACAGCAGAACAGCAGAACAGCAGAACAGCGAATCAGCCCGCAACCTTCGTTGCCGCTTCGGCCTCGAAGCTGCGCTGGAACTCCGCCAGCGGACGCGGGCGGGAAATCAGATAGCCCTGGACCTCGTCACACCCGGCCGCTCGCACGGCTTGCATCTGTTCCATCGTCTCGACCCCTTCGGTCACCGTGCGCATGCCGAGGGTCGCAGCCAGTTCGGCGATCATGCGCACGATGGCGCGAGACTGGTCCTTGGACAGCAGTTCCGTCACGAAGGACTGGTCGATCTTGAGCGTGTCGAAGGGAAAGCTGCGCAGGTAGGAGAGGGATGAAAAACCCGTGCCGAAGTCGTCCAGGGCCAGATGCACGCCGGTCTGGCGGATGGAGCGCAGCAGCTGCAGCGCTTGCTCGGCGTCTTCCATGAAAAGCGATTCGGTGATTTCCAGCTCGAGTCGGCCCGGCTCCAAGCCCGAGACTGCCAGGGTCTCGCGCAAGTGATCCAAGAAATGGCCGCTCAGCAACTGCGCGGGCGAGACGTTGACCGCCACCGTCAGCCCAGCCAATTCCTGGGTGCCGGCGCGGCAGGCTTCGCGCAACGCCCACTGGCCCATGGCGTCGATGAGGCCGCACTGTTCCGCGACGGGGATGAATTCGCCGGGCGAAATCGGGCCCAACGTGGGGTGGGTCCAGCGCATCAAAGCCTCCGCCCCGGTGATGCGGGCCGAGGCAAGATCGAGCTTGGCTTGCCAGTGCAGCATCAGTTCGCCGCGTTCCAACGCGTTGCGCAGTCCTTGCTCTATCGCCAATTGCCGCCGGCTGTGTTCGCCCAACAGGGGGGTGTAGCGTGCCCAGCGTCCTCGCCCCGATTCCTTGGCTGCGTACATCGCCATGTCGGCTTGCACCAGCAGCCCGTCCAGTGACACGGGTTCGTTGTGGCGTGTGGTCAGGCCCACGCTGGCGCCGATGCGCAGGCTGCGTGAGCCGATTTCGACGGGCTGTGCCAAGGCATCCACCACGCGTTGCGCCAACGTGTCGGCCTTGGGCAGATCGGCCGGCTCGGACAGCACGACCGCGAACTCGTCGCCACCCAGCCGCGCCAGCAGCGCCTCGGTGGGCAGGTGCGCGCGCAATCGTTCAGCCACTGCCTGTAGCACGGCGTCGCCCGCGCTGTGGCCGTGGTTGTCGTTCACCGCCTTGAAGCGGTCCAGGTCAATCGCCAGCAAGGCCAGGGGCCGCTTCTGCGCGATGAGCCGGTTCAGCGTGTCTCGCAGCATGAAGCGGTTGGCCAGACCTGTCAGTGAGTCGGTGTGGGCCAGCCGCCGCAGGGTTTCCTCGTGCCGCACTTTCTCGGTCACGTCACTCAACACCCCACGCCAGCCCAGAAACGCGCCGTTCTCGTCCGATAGCGGCTTACCGTTCATCAACAGATGCACGGTGCCGCGCTCGTCCTGGATGGAGAGGCTCAGGTCGCGGAAGGGCCGGCCCGTGTTCAGTTGCTGTTCCAACAGCCCGGCGCCCGTGATGCCGCGCCGCGAAAGCAGCGCCAGCAGGGGTTCGGCTTCTTGTCCCTCGAGCGGCAGGCACAGCAATTCGCGCAGGCGTTGCGAGGCGTGACGCAAACGCCCGTCGGCGTCGGTTTCCCAGAGGGCGTCACCCGCGTTCTGTTCGAAGTCCTGCAGCAGCAGCGACAGCATCTGTTCTTGCCTCGCCGACTGTGCCTGCGCGCGCAGAAGCGCGGTGGATTTGTACCAATTCACCAGCGAGCCGATCACGACGATGGGCGCATACAGGCTCATGAGCAGGCCTACCGAAACGGCGGCTGCACTGCCGACATCGAGCAGCGCCCAGATGGACCCGAGCGAAATGGTCGCGGCCCAGGCCACGCTGGCGTAGGGCAGGGGGCTGAGTACGAAGCTGCCGGCGCCCAGCATGCCGCTGATCAGCGCCACCAAGGGAAGTTGCAGCCCGACGGCCGAGCCCTCGAACCACAGCGCCGGCAGCACGCCCCAGACCGCTGCCAGTAGCAGGGCATGCACCGTGGCGCGGTGCACGCTGCGGGACGAGGCCGTGAGAACCGGACGGCCCCGACGCCGCACCCAGTTCAGCATGGCCAAACCGCACACCGTGCACAGTGCAAACATCCAGACCCAGAGGCCGAAAGGAACGTCTGGCGTGAAAAACCACAACGTCAAGACGCCACTGCCGAAATTGGCGGTCATCAGCGACGGCGTCAACCGGATCAACGAACTCAGGTGAGCGCCCCGCATGCGCGCGGCCTCGGGACCCTCGCCGTTGTACATCTCGGTGATGTCGGCTCGCAGTTCACGCAGGGACGGGTGGCCGGATCTGGACATGGGAGTGACAGGTGGCGTTGATTTCTTATAGCACGCAGCGGGCTTCCCGTGCTTGATGTTGGTCATGAGTGATGCAGCTTATCCCGTCAGGGTATACGCACATCGACAAATCGTGGTGTCTGTGCAGTAGTTCCAAGGGCCGAGCGCCGTTCCGTCGCGATCCTGTTTGATAATGTTCACATGCGCAGCGATTCAATTCACCGCTTCAACCCCTCATTCCCCCTTGATTTCGTGCCCTTGGAAGGCACCCCAAGAGATTGTGAGGATTGCGGCAAGGCGGAGCGGGTGGGCTTTCAGTTCGACTATGCCTTCCAGCCCATCGTGGACATCGCCGCGCGCACGGTCTTCGCGCACGAGGCGCTGGTGCGGGGGCCGCAGGGTCAAGGCGCCGCCAGCGTGCTGGCCCAGGTCAACGATCAGAACCGCTACCGTTTCGACCAGGCCTGCCGCGTCAAGGCGATCAAATCCGCCAGCGAGCTGGGTATCGCCGAGCCCATCTCGGTCAACTTCCTGCCCAACGCCATCTACAAACCCGAGCTGTGCATTCGCACCACCGTGGAGGCTGCCCGCGCACATGGTTTTCCCGTGCAACGCATCATCTTCGAGGTGACCGAGGGCGAGCGCATTGAAGACGGCCCCTGGTTCGCCGACATCCTGCGCGAGTACAAGCGTTGCGGCTTCATGACCGCGATCGACGATTTCGGCGCCGGTTACGCGGGCTTGAAGTTGCTGTCTGATTTCCAGCCCGACCTGATCAAGCTGGACATGGACCTGATCCGGGGGGTGCACGTCGACAAGCCACGCCAGGCGATTGTTCGCAGCATGGTCGCCTTGTGCGCCGAGATGGGCATCCAGCTGATCGCCGAAGGCATCGAGACCGTGGCCGAGCGCGATTTCCTGAGCGACGCGGGCATCCGTCTGATGCAGGGATACCTTTTCGCTCGCCCCGCCTTCCGCGCGATCGCGCCGGTGGACCCGGGGGTTTACCAGACGTCCGTGTCTTGAACGAAAGCCTTGAACGAAAGCCGAGAGCTTTGGCGCGACGAGGTGGCTCAATCGGGCGTCAATGGGATGCCGTGTGATTGGGCGAAAGCCCAGGTGCGAGTCTGAGGGTTCATGAGAGTTGAGCAATTGACATGAATTCTCATTCGCAAAGGCATGAGAAAGTGCGCTGTCACATTCACGGATTGAATCAAAGCATGTCCTAAACAAATTTGCCTTTGATCGGATCCGCGATGAAACTCATCGCACCGACCCGTCCATCCCGAGGGTCAGACCGAGCGAGGCAAGCATGAACAAGACCACGGGCGCAGCCCGGAACCATCCCTCCAGCCCTGAGCAGAGAGCGGCGGTGCGCGCGGTGCTCGACGCGCGCAGCCAGCAGGCCGGCGCTTTGCTGCCCATCCTGCATGACATTCAGGATCAGCTGGGCTACATCCCCGCCGATGTCGTGGTCGACATCGCCGAAGCCCTCAATGTCTCCCGCGCCGAGGTGCACGGGGTCATCACTTATTACCACCACTTCCGCAGCGAGCCCGCACGGGGCGCCGTGGTTCAAGTCTGCCGGGCCGAGGCCTGCCAGTCCTGCGGTTCCGAGGCGCTGTGGGAGCACGCCAGCAAGAAAGCCGCCGGCCAGAACGTGACGCTGGAGCCGGTGTATTGCCTGGGCTTGTGCGCCACCGCCCCCGCCGTGCAGATCCAGGACAAGTTCCACGCGCGCGTGACACCCACCAAGTTTGACCGTCTGCTGGCGCAGCTGAAGGAGGCCGCATGAGCACCGCCGTGAAGATTTACGTTCCGCGCGATTCCGCGGCCCTGGCCCTGGGCGCGGACGAAACCGCGGCGGCCATTCAGAGCGAAGCGAAGAAACGCAACATCGCCATCGAACTGGTGCGCAACAGCTCGCGCGGCCTGTTCTGGCTGGAGCCCTTGGTCGAGGTGTCGACCCAGAAGGGCCGCGTGGCCTACGGCCCGGTGCAGGCCGAGGACGTGGCCGGTCTGTTCGACGTGGGTTTCCACAACGGCGGTGCGCACAAACTGGGTTTGGGCCTGACCGAAGAGATCGCCTACCTGAAGAATCAGGAGCGCCTGACCTTTGCCCGCATGGGCATCACCGATCCCGTTTCGCTGGAGGATTACCAGGCGCACCAGGGCTACGCCGGTCTGCGCAAGGCGCTCGAGATCAAGCCGACCGACGTGGTGCAGCAGGTGCTCGATTCGGGCCTGCGTGGTCGTGGTGGCGCGGCCTTCCCGGCCGGCATCAAGTGGAAGACCGTGGCGGCCGCCCAGGCGGATCAGAAGTACGTGGTCTGCAACGCCGACGAGGGTGACTCCGGCACCTTCTCCGACCGCATGACCATGGAGGGCGACCCCTACATGCTCATCGAGGGCATGACCATCGCCGCCATGGCGACGGGCGCGACGCGCGGCTACATCTATGTGCGCAGCGAATACCCGCACGCGATCGATAACCTGAACGAGGCAATTGCCCGTGCGACGAAGGCAGGCTTCCTGGGCGACAACGTCCTGGGCTCGGGCCGGGCCTTCCACCTCGAAGTGCGCAAGGGCGCCGGCAGCTACGTCTGCGGCGAGGAAACGGCCATGCTGGAAAGCATCGAGGGCAAGCGCGGCATCGTGCGCGCCAAGCCGCCGATCCCGGCGCTGCAGGGTCTCTTCGGCAAGCCTACCGTCATCAACAACGTCATCACCTACGCCTCCGTGCCCATCATCCTGGCGCGGGGCGCGGCTTTCTACGCCAACTACGGCATGGGCCGCTCCAAGGGCACGCTGCCCATCCAGCTCGCGGGCAATATCAAGCACGGCGGTTTGGTGGAAAAAGCCTTCGGCGTGACCCTGCGTCAGCTGGTGTTCGAGTACGGCGGTGGCACGGCCAGCGGCCGGCCGGTCAAGGCGATCCAGGTCGGCGGTCCGCTCGGGGCCTATGTGCCCGAGCAGCACTGGGATTTGCCCATGGACTACGAAGGCTGGACGGCCGTGGGCGCCACGGTCGGCCATGGGGGCATCGTGGTGCACGACGACACCTCCGACATGCGCAAGCTCGCGCGCTACGCCATGGAGTTCTGCGCCATTGAGTCGTGCGGCAAGTGCACGCCCTGCCGCATCGGCTCCACCCGCGGCGTGGAAGTCATTGACCGCCTCGCCGAGGCGGACCGCCAAGGCAAGCCCGAGGTCAAGGCCCAGCAGGTCAAGCTGCTGCGCGACCTGTGCGACACCATGGTCAATGGCTCCCTCTGCGCCATGGGCGGCATGACGCCGTTCCCGGTGCTGTCCGCCCTCAACCATTACCCGCAGGATTTCGGCTTGTCCACCCCGGACAAGAAAGCCGCCTGAGTCCCGGACCACCGAACCTTTGAAGGAGCGCACCATGCTCGACCATCTGAAGCTCGAAATCGATTACGGCACGCCCCTGCGTGAATCCGAGAAAAAGGTCACGCTGGAGATTGACGGCCAGAGCGTCACCGTGCCCGAGGGCACGTCGCTGATGCGCGCTGCCGTGGACGCCGGCGTCAAGGTGCCCAAGCTGTGCGCGACCGACAGCCTGGAGCCCTTCGGTTCCTGCCGCCTGTGCCTGGTGGAAGTGGAGGGGCGCCGCGGTTTCCCCGCCAGCTGCACCACACCCGCCGAGAACGGCATGAAGGTGCACACGCAGACCAGCAAACTGCAGGAACTGCGCAAGAACGTGATGGAGCTGTACATCAGCGACCACCCGCTGGACTGCCTGACCTGCTCGGCCAACGGCAATTGCGAGCTGCAGGACATGGCCGGTGTCACTGGCCTGCGCGAGGTGCGCTACGGCCAGGGCGCCGACGCGGGCGCGAACCACTTCAAGGGCGAGAGCAAGCCGCTGATCGACTTCTCCAACCCCTATTTCAACTACGACGCGAGCAAGTGCATCGTCTGCAACCGCTGCGTGCGCGCTTGCGAGGAAACGCAGGGCACCTTCGCGTTGACGATTTCCGGACGTGGTTTTGACAGCCGTGTCTCGCCCGGCCAGGACGAGCCCTTCATGGCGTCCGAGTGCGTGAGCTGCGGCGCCTGCGTCGAAGCCTGCCCCACGGCCACCCTACAGGAAAAGAGCGTGGTTGAACTCGGCCAGCCCGAGCACAGCGCCATCACCACCTGCGCCTATTGCGGCGTGGGTTGCGGCTTCAAGGCCGAGATGAAGGGCAACGAGGTCGTGCGCATGGTGCCTTGGAAGGACGGCAAGGCCAACGAAGGCCATGCTTGCGTCAAGGGCCGTTTCGCCTGGGGTTATGCGACGCACAAGGATCGCATCACCAGCCCGATGATCCGCAAGAGCATCAACGATCCCTGGCAGGAAGTCAGCTGGGAAGAGGCCATCAACTACACGGCCAGCGAGTTCAAGCGCATCCAGGCTAAGTACGGCCAGGATTCGGTGGGCGCGCTGGTGTCCTCGCGTTGCACCAACGAAGAGGGTTATCTGGTTCAGAAGCTGGTGCGCGCGGCCTTTGGCAACAACAACGTGGACACTTGCGCCCGCGTTTGCCACTCGCCCACGGGTTACGGCCTGAAGCAGACCCTGGGTGAATCCGCCGGCACGCAGACGTTCAAGTCTGTCGAGAAGAGCGACGTCATCATGGTGATCGGCGCCAACCCGACCGACGGCCACCCGGTGTTCGGCTCGCGCATGAAGAAGCGCCTGCGCGCTGGTGCCAAGCTGATCGTGGTGGATCCGCGCCAGATCGACTTGGTCAAGAGCCCGCACATCCGTTCGGACTTCCACCTCAAGCTCAAGCCCGGCACCAACGTGGCCATCATCAGCGCCCTGGCGCACGTGGTCGTGACCGAGGGTCTGGTGGACGAGGAATTCGTCAAGGCGCGTTGCGAGATGAAGTCCTTCAACGAGTGGCGTGATTTCGTCGCCAAGCCCGAGAACTCGCCTGAGGCGATGGAGACCGTCACCGGCGTGCCCGCCGAGCAGATCCGCGGCGCCGCGCGCCTCTTCGCCACCAAGGGCAAGAACGCGGCCATTTACTACGGCCTGGGCGTCACCGAGCACAGCCAAGGTTCCACCATGGTCATGGGCATCGCCAACCTGGCCATGGCCACGGGCAATGTGGGCCGCGAGGGCGTGGGCGTCAACCCGCTGCGCGGTCAGAACAATGTGCAGGGTTCCTGCGACATGGGTTCCTTCCCGCACGAGCTGCCGGGCTACCGCCATGTGTCGGACGCCACCGCGCGCAGCCTGTTCGAGAGCGCCTGGAACGTGGAGCTGCGCGCCGAGCCTGGCCTGCGCATCCCCAACATGCTGGGTGCCGCCGTGGACGGCAGCTTCAAGGCCCTGTATTGCGAGGGCGAGGACCCGGTGCAATCCGATCCTGACACCCAGCACGTCGCCCATGCCCTGGAGTCCATGGAATGCGTGGTGGTGCAGGACTTGTTCCTGAACGAAACCGCCAAGTACGCCCACGTGTTCCTGCCCGGCGCATCCTTCCTGGAAAAGGACGGCACCTTCACCAACGCCGAGCGCCGCATCTCGCGCGTGCGCAAGGTGATGCCGCCCAAGGCCAAGTACGCCGACTGGGAAGTGACGCAGATGCTGTCCAACGCCCTGGGCTACCCCATGAACTACAAGCACCCCAGCGAGATCATGGACGAAATCGCTGCGCTGACGCCGACCTTCAAGGGCGTGAGCTTCGACAAGCTGGACAAGCTGGGCAGCGTGCAATGGCCGTGCAATGACGAGGCGCCCGAGGGCACCCCGACCATGCACATTGGCAGCTTCGTGCGCGGCAAGGGCAAGTTCATCATCACCCAGTACGTGCCGACCGACGAGAAAATCACGCCCAAGTACCCGCTCATCCTGACGACCGGGCGCATCTTGTCCCAGTACAACGTGGGCGCGCAGACCCGGCGCACGGAAAACGTGCACTGGCACAGCGAGGACCGGCTGGAGATCCATCCGCAGGACGCCGAGGACCGCGGCATCCATGAGGGCGACTGGGTCGGCATCCAGAGCCGTTCAGGCTCCACCGTGCTGCGCGCCATCGTCACGGACAAGGTGCAGCCGGGCGTGGTCTACACCACCTTCCACTTCCCCGAGTCGGGCGCCAACGTGATCACGACGGACAACTCCGACTGGGCCACCAACTGCCCCGAGTACAAGGTGACGGCGGTGCAGGTTCTGCCCGTGACGCAGCCGTCCGAGTGGCAGAAGGGCTACGAGCGCTTCAATCGCGAGCAGTTGCAGCACTTGCAGGCCGCTCAGGCCGAGGTCGTGGGCAAGTAAGTTTGCCGGACAATGCAGGCATGAAGCTGCAAGACCTGCCCCCGCAAACACAGCCCCGCGCCGAGCTGGCGATGACGGATGCCCGCAAGGTTCCGGTGACGGGGCTGCACGACGGGCAGGTGTTCCAGGGCGAAGACTGGGTCGCCGAGGAATGCCCCGTGGCCTTGGTCTACAACGGCATCTCCCATGCCGTGATGTTGGCCACGCCCGCGGACCTGGAAGATTTCGCCCTGGGCTTCTCCCTCAGCGAGGGCATTGTCGACAGCCCGGCCCAGGTGTACGGCATCGAAGTCCAGTCGGAACGCTCGTGCGATGGTCAGCCCGGCCTCAGCGTGAATCTGGACATCGCCTCGGCCTGCTTCGCCCGCCTCAAGGAACGGCGTCGCACCTTGGCGGGGCGTACGGGCTGTGGCCTGTGCGGAACCGACAGTCTCGACCAAGCCGTGCGTGCTCCCTCCACCTTGCCCAAGGACACGGACACCGTGTTCCGCGCCGCGGCGGTCTCGGCCGCGCTTGGTCAGATGCGTGAGCGTCAGCGGCTGCTCGGCATCACCGGCGCGACGCATGCCGCGGCCTGGTGCTCGGCGGAGGGCGCCATTGCCCTGCTGCGCGAGGACGTGGGTCGCCACAACGCGCTGGACAAGCTCATTGGCGCCTTGTCGCGTCCCGGTGTACCCGTGGCCGCCGCGCGCGCCAGCGAAGGCTTCATCATCGTGAGCAGCCGCGCCAGCTATGAGATGGTGCAGAAAACCGCCAGCGCGGGCGTGACCCTGTTGGCCGCTGTTTCGGGCGTGACGGGTCTGGCCGTCGACGTGGCGCAAGGCTGCGGCTTGACCTTGCTGGGTTTTGCCCGCGGCCAAGACCTCTCCGTGTACAGCCAGCCCCAAAGAATTGTTTTGTGAGATTTTGTGAGACTCCACCATGAACCTCGAACACCTCATTCGCATGGCCAACCAGATCGGCACCTTCTTCGCGGCCATGCCCGACCGGGCCGAGGCGCTGGAGGGCATCGCCAACCACATCCATAAGTTCTGGGAGGCGCGCATGCGCCGTGAATTGGCTGCTGCCATCGAATCCGGTCAGGCCGAGGCCTTGTTGCCCATCGTGCGCGAGGCCTTGAGCAAGCATCCCTCGCCGGCCTGACCGCCACAGCGACTGCAACTGCAACTGCAACTGCGGTTTCGACGCCGACGCGTCACCGCCGCCGACTCCATTCGACAGTGTGCCGGTGCGCGGCCCAGGCCGAGCCCGCCGTCGCTGCCGAATCAGCGGAGGGCGCGCTGCGCCTCAGTCCCTGCCGCCATAGGCCAGCCCTGAGGCGACCCCGCCGAACAGATCACCTTCCACCAGCGGCACGCCCGCGAACTCCGCCCGCAGCGCCTGCTGGAAGGGGCGCAAGGCGGAGGACCCGCCGGTGAGGTAGATGGCCGAGAGCGCGCCATCGGCCACGCCCGCCAGACGCGCGCACTCCCGTGCGCAGGCCACGGTGCGCGCCAGCAGTGCGCTCAGCTGCTCTTGCATCCCCTTGACCGTCATCGCCGCGACCAAGTCCTTGTCCAGTTCGGAGAGGTCCATCGCCGTGTCACGGTCCTCTTGTGAGCAACGGATCTTGGCCTGCTCCACCGCATGGGCGATGCGGTGGCCGTGGCGTTCGCGCAGCACGCGCATCAGGCGTTGGTGCAGGCGCGCGTCCGCATAGTTGGTCCAGAGGCCTTGGGCGTCGGCGATGGCCCGGGGTTGGTACAGCCAATGGATCAGGTGCCAGGTCGAGAGGTCGAAGAAGATGCGGCTGGGCACTTCGCGGCCTTGCGGGCCCAGATGCCGGTAACCCAGCAGGGGCATCACCTGTTCCAGGTTGAGCTTGTGGTCGAAGTCCGTGCCGCCGATGTGCACGCCCGTGGTGGCCAGCACGTCAGCCGCGCGATCGGGCGCTTGCATGCGTTTTGGCCCCAGGCGCACGACGGTGAAGTCCGAGGTGCCGCCGCCCAAGTCCACCACCAGCACGGTGCTCTCCCGCTCCAGGCGCCGTTCATAGTCCAGCGCCGCGGCGATGGGCTCCAGCTGGAAGGACACCTGCTCGAAGCCCACGGCCTGCGCCGCTTTCAGCAGGGACGCTTGCGCCAGCGCGTCGCGCTCGGCATCGTCGTCCACGAAGTGCACGGGCCGGCCCATCACCACCCGCGTGGGCGCGGCGCCCAGCGTGCGCGCGGCGCGCTCGCGCAAGGTGGCCAGGAAGGTGGCGATGATGTCCTGGTAGCTCAGCGCGCGGTTGTGCACCGTCGTGGTCTCTTGCAGCAAGGGGCTGCCCAGCAGGCTTTTGAGCGAACGCATCAACCGGCCCTCGGCGCCTTCCAGGTAACGCGCGAGGGCCTCACGGCCGAAGTGGGTGCTGAGGTCTTCGTTGTCGTAGAAGACGGCCGTGGGCATGGCCGTGGCCTCGTTTTCCAGGGGGATGAGTCGCGCCCGCGACCCGGGCTCGGCCCAGGCGATGGCGGAGTTGGAGGTGCCGAAATCGATGCCGAGGGTGCCGGTGAGCGTGCGGGTCATGCGGGAAGAGCGAGGGGAGCGTGAAGAACGGGGCAGGGAAGGCGCGGCGGCAGTGGGTGGGTCCGCTGATCGGACATCAGGCAAGAAAGATCACCTGGCGAGACTGCGCTGCGCTTCGAAGGTCGCGGATTGTGCCATTCGCTTGAGTTGATGGGTCGTGCTCGTGCTGCTGGGTTGTACTGTCGGGTTGTGCCCATCGGCCGTGCCCCCGGATTTGCCGCCCCGTCATGCCCATGGGGCCAGCGCGAGGCGTGCGGATTTGCCTACACTTGACGCTTTTCCCGCGCGTCCCAGGCCCAGAGAGCCGGGGCCTATTTTTCAACCTTCCCTCAAGAGACAACAAGCCATGAAACTCTACTTCAAGCCCGGCGCCTGCTCCCTCTCCCCCCGCATCGTGCTCGAGGAACTGGGCCTGTCGCACGAGGCGGTGGCCGTGGACCTCAAGGCCAAGAAGCTGCCCGACGGTTCGGACTACCTGGCCATCAATCCCAAGGGCTATGTGCCCGCCCTGCAACTCGACAGCGGCGAGGTGCTGACCGAAGGACCGGCCATCGTCCAGTACCTGGCCGACCAGAAGCCCGAGAAGAAGCTGGTGCCGGCCAACGGCACGATGGAGCGGTACCGCCTGCAAAGCTGGCTGACCTTCATCGGCACCGAGCTCCACAAGTCCTTCAGCCCGCTGTTCAACTCGGCCATGCCGGAAGAGGCCAAGGCCATCGCGCGGGCCAACCTGGAGCGCCGCCTCGGCTGGGTGAACCAGCAGCTCGCGGGCAAGGACTACCTGATGGGCGCCGACTTCACCGTGGCCGACGCCTACCTCTTCACCGTCGCCAACTGGACGCGCCCCGTCAAGCTGGACATCAGCGCTTTCACGAACCTCACGGCCTACATGGCCCGCGTCGCGGCGCGTCCCGGCGTGCACGCCGCGTTGAAGGCGGAAGGCCTGGCCTGATGCCGCAGGGCGGACCGCCCGCCCCGGTGTCCCCGCAGTCCGACGCCGCCGTGGGGCCGGTCTCGCGGGGCCAGGCCCTGCGCTATTGGCTGAGGCTCGGATTCTTGAGCTTCGGAGGCCCTGCGGGCCAGATCGCGCTGATGCACCAAGACCTGGTGGTGCAAAGGCGTTGGATTTCGGAACAGCGTTTCCTGCACGCGCTGAACTACTGCATGCTCTTGCCCGGGCCCGAGGCCCAGCAACTGGCCACCTACCTCGGGTGGTTGATGCATCGGAGCTGGGGCGGCATCGTCGCCGGGGCGCTGTTCGTGCTGCCCTCGCTCGTCATCCTGATCGCGCTGTCCTGGCTGTACATGGCCTGGGGCCAGACGCCGTGGGTGGCCGGCCTGTTCCACGGCGTCAAACCCGCCATCACGGCCATCGTCGCCTTCGCGGCCTGGCGCATCGGCGCACGTGTGCTGTACCGCGAGGGGCGCCTGGACCTGGGGTTGACGGGCCTCGCGGTCGCGGCGTTCGTGGCCATCTTCGTTTTGCAGCTTCCGTTCCCGCTGATCGTGGCGGTGGCGGCGCTCTTGGGCTGGGCGGCGGCACGGTGGGGTCGCGTGTCCGGTGCTGGTCGCGCGGCTCGCCCCGGTGTTGAACAGGGCGGTGACTCTCGGGGCGATCAACGCCGTGACGAGGGCGGTGGCCCCAATGGTGCGGTCGCGCAGACCTCTGCCGAACCGGCGGTGCACGCCGCGCACGCGGGGCAAACGGAGCACGCGGGGCAAGAGGCCACGCCGTCCGGCGAGCGGCCTGCCCTCATCGACGACCACACCCCGCCGCCCGCGCATGCGCGTTTTGCCTGGCGCCGCCTGGCGTGCGTGCTCGCGGTCGGCGCGCTGTTGTGGATGCTGCCCATGGGCCTGCTCTGGGGCTTGCTGGGATGGCGGCACGACTACACGCAGATGGGCTGGTTCTTCACCAAGGCGGCCTTACTGACCTTTGGTGGCGCCTACGCGGTGCTGCCCTACATCCATCAGGGGGCCGTGGGGCATTACGGCTGGCTGAGCAACGCGCAAATGATGGACGGCCTGGCGCTGGGGGAATCCACGCCGGGGCCGCTCATCATGGTGGTGGCTTTCGTTGCCTTCGCAGGCGGCTGGAACCAGGCGCTGCTGGGGCCGGATGCCCTGTTCATGGCCGGGGCCGTCGCCGCGCTGCTGGTCACCTGGTTCACCTTTCTGCCGTCCTTTCTGTTCATCCTCGCGGGCGGGCCGCTGGTGGAGTCCACGCGCGGCCGCCTGTCCTTCACCGCGCCCTTGACGGCCATCACCGCCGCCGTGGTCGGGGTGATCCTGAATCTCGCGCTGTTCTTCGCGGTCCATGTGATCTGGCCGCAGGGCGTGGGCGGGCGCGTGGACTGGTTGGCCCTGGGTCTCGCGCTGGCCGCAGCGCTGGCGCTGTGGCGCTACCGGCGCCCCGTGCTGGAGGTGATCGCGGTCTGTGCCCTGCTGGGCCTGCTGTTTCAGTTCCTGGGTGGGTCAGCATGACTGTTCTTGTTGCCCCGCACCGTGGCCTGACCGTGAACGTGTTGCTGCAGCTGGCGTCTGGCCTGGTGGCCATGACCCTGTGCCTGCCGGTGCTGCCCGACTGAGCCCACGAGTTCGGTGCCAGCCAGGGCACGGTGTCGCTGAGATTCGGCGCCTAGGTGGCGGTGTACGGAAGCCCTGCAACGGGTCTGAGCCCCGGCGTCGGAGCGCCTGCGCCGCAAGCCCGTGTTGATCTTGGGCCTTGCACTGGCGGCGGGCGACCGTCGCCTGATGGCGCTCGGACAACTCGGACTACTCGGACAGTTCGCAATCGTGAACGCCTGTTGCTCGTGCTGGGCTGGCCTTCAGTTTCCTCAGGTTGGACCTTGGCGTGGCAGGGAGTCTCGGGCCGTGACGGTGCTGCAACGGGTGCGGCTTGTGGGCACCGGGGCGCAGCGCGCCAGACCGCGCCTCTGCGCAGCCAGCGGGCAACGGCCTACCAGCGCGCTTGGATGAGCCCGGCGTGGACCTGGCTCTCCACCCGTGTAAGCGGCGTGTCGCCGTTCTTGATGCAGTCGCCGCTGTGCACGTCGAACTGCCATCCATGCTGGGGGCAGGTCAGCGTGATGCCGTTTTTGTCTGCCTGGTTCAGCGCGAGTTCGGGGATGTTGGTGGCTTTGTGCGGACAAAGACTGTCGTACACCTTGACCGCGTGCCCCTGGCGGTGGACGAAGAGACCCCGGCCCTCGCACTCCACCCGCCGGACTTCACCATCGGGCACCTCTTCCAGCGGCAGCACATCCCGCCAGCGCGGCCCTGGTTCGGCACGGTCGGCTGGGGGCGCTTGGGTGGTTTGGGTGGTTTGGGTGGAACCCGTGCCCGCCATGCCCGCCCGCAGCGATTCCAGCGTGAACTCGGGCAGATTCATCGACAGGATCACGTCGGTGGCCCAGACGATCTTGGTCAGGCCCAGGGCGGGAAAAGCCATGAGTAGCGCGTCGATCACCTCGGCGGCGCTGCAGCCCTCGCGCAAGGCGCGTTTGAGGTATTGCTTGAGGCCGCGCTCGGTCTGCGCATGCACCTTGGTGATGACCGAGATCAGGTTGCGGGTCTTGGGGTCCAGCTGCTTGCCCGCGTCCTTGAGGAAGCTGAAGTAATGCGTCATGGCCTCGGGCCGGGCCTGGACGAGGTAGTCGAGCGCTGCGCTCATGAGGGAACTCCTGGAAGGGGCGAGGGCGTCTGCGATTGCGCGTCATCGTGGGTTAGGCGCATGGCCGCCCCGCTGCGGGGGTCGAACCAGTCAAGCGTGCCATGCAGGGTCACGACGTCGCCCACGATCAGCAGGCTGGGGGAACGCAACTCTTGCACGCCGTGCCGCGTTGGAAGGTCGGCCAGCGTGCCGGTGATGACGCGCTGCGTCGCCAGCGTGGCGTGCTGCACGGCGGCGATCGGTCGCGAGGGCGGGGCGCCGTGTTCGATCAACTTGCGGCAGATGGCGGGCAGGGCGGACAGGCCCATGTAAATCACCACGGTCTGTTGCGGGCGCGCCAGCGCGGCCCAGTCCAAATCGGGCTGGGTCGGGCCGCGTGCGCTGCCGTGTGCGCTGCCCAGTGCGCCGTCCTGTGGGGCGTGCGGTGCGGCGTCGGGTGGAGCCTCGGCGCCCTGCACATTCTTGAGGTGGCCGGTCACGAAGAGGCAGCTCTGCGCATGGTCGCGGTGGGTGAGCGGGATGCCCGCATAGCAGGCCACTCCGCTGGCCGCCGTGACGCCTGGCACGACCTCGAAAGGTATGCCGGCCTCGGCCAGCTTTTGCATCTCCTCGCCGCCACGGCCGAAGATGAAGGGGTCGCCGCCCTTGAGGCGCACGACCTGACGGCCTTCGCGCGCCAGCTGCACCAGCAGGGTGTTGATCTGCTCCTGGCGCAGTGTGTGTTCGTTGCGGCGCTTGCCCGCGTAGATGCGCTGGGCCGCCGGATTGGCCAGGGCGAGCACGCCGTCGGACACCAGGTTGTCGTAGACCAAGGCATCGGCTTGAGCCAGGATGCGCGCGGCGCGCAGGGTCAGCAGATCCGGGTCGCCCGGGCCCGCGCCGACGAGGTAGACGCGCCCCGTGGTGCCGTGGGCGAGGTCAGAGCGTGATGCCAGAGAAGCGTTCATGCGGCGCGGCTCGCGGCGAGGTCCAGGCCCCATTTCGCGCTGTGCAGGCCCAGTATGGTCAGCAGCAGGGAGCCCAAGAGGTGCAGCGCCGCCGTGCCCAGGGCCAGGGCATAGCGGTGCTGCATGAGCATGCCCACCACCTCGGCGGAGAAGCTGGAAAACGTGGTCAGCGCGCCCAGGAAGCCTGTGACGAGCAGCAGGCGCCATGCCGGGTCGAGCTGAGGCAGGGCCTGGAACACGGCGACGCACACGCCGACCAGGTAGCCCCCGATCAGGTTGGCGGCCAGCGTGCCCCAGGGCAGGAAGGTGCCCGCGATGGCGCCGCCCGCGTTGAGCCACAGGCCCAGTTGCCAGCGTGCCAGCGCACCGAGGCAGGCGCCGAGGCAAATCGCAAGAATCGAAGCAAACATGGCGGGAAGTTTAGCCCGTGCAGCGCGCGCTCACGCGGCGATGGTGTGACGCTGCTCGGCCAGCACCGCGGCCTTGCGCGTCAGACGATCGATCACGTCCGTGATGTTGGACAGCACGTTGGCGACGACGGCGAATTCACGTCCCTGCTGACCCGCGCGCGCGGCAATGACTTGGGCGTTGAAGCTGACGATCTTGGCCTCCTTGGCCACGCCCTGGATGTCACCCACGATGCTCACCAGTTCCTTGACCATGGCCTCGGAGCGCGCGCGGGTGATCTCGTCGAACGCCATCGTGGCCATGTCCAGCGCGGCCAGGATGCGGTCGGTCTGGCCGATCAGCCGATCGATGGCTTCGGGCGCGGATGCGCGTTCCTGTGCGATGCCGTCCATCGCTTCGCGCACCCGGTGGACGAAGGCGTCGATGACCGGCCCCACGCCTGCGGGTCCTTGGTAGGTCGTGTCGATGCGCTGCGCCTCGGCGGGGGGCAGGGCCTTGGACGCGCTGGTCAGCCGCTGGTGGCTTTCGCTGAAGAGCTGCAAGGTGCGGCGGGCCTCGTCGAGCCGGGACCGGTCACCGCGCGCGGCCAGCAGGATTTGCAGGATCAGGCGCTGCGACAGCATGCGCTGGCGCGCCGCCAGGTTCACGACGGAGATGTCCTGTGATCGGCTCGCGACGGCCGACCCGGGGCGCGCCGCTTCGTTGGCCGTTGAGGCCAGGGGGCTGGCGGCAAGCGGGGGCACGGTGGGGATCGAGAAACGCTGGGTGGGCATGGGGAGGACGCGCGGCGTGCTGGCGTTGGGTGACTCAGACCGCTTTTTCAAGACGCTCGGGAGGCCGTGCCGACGCGGGCGTGCCGCGCACCAGGCGCAGCAACTCCGGCACGCAGGAGCCGCAGTTGCTGCCGCATTTCAGCTGTTGCCGCAAGGTGGTCAGGCGTTCGCGTTCGTCGCCGCCGCAGCGCGCCAGCGTTGCGGTGATGTCGTTCTCGTTCACGTTGAAGCAGGTGCAGACCTGACGGCCGCGCGCCGGGGCCGCCTGCGCCGCGACGGGCGCCTGGGCCCCGGGCATGAGCAGCAAGCGGCCATAGTCCTGCACGGGCAACTCCTGTTGCAGCAGGGCGCGCAGCCAGCTTTCGGCGCGGGTGTCGCCGCCCAGCAGCAGGGCTTGCAAGGTGGCCGGCCCGGCGGGCGTATCGGCGTCACGGCGCAGCAGCAAGGCACGGCGCTGTCCGCGCTGGCGGTCGGCATAACGCAATACGCCGCGGGCATCCAGACCCAGCAGGGCCTCGATCTCGCCCAGCAATTCGTCGGACGGCGCCGCCTGAGCGGCCGCGCGCAGCAGCACGCCTGTTTTGTCATGCCCGAACGGCACGCAGCTCGCATAGGCAAAGCGCGGCATCAGCCGGCGCAATGCCGAGCACGCGGTCCCGGCGCGCTCGGGCGGCAGCCAGGCCAGGCCAAGCAGCGTCCAGGGCAGTTCGGCCTTCACCACCTTGACCGCCGCATGCTTGAGTTCGGGTTGCTTGGAGGTCGGGTCAAACGCGGAGGTCGTGAGGGCGTTCACACCCGCCGAAGGCTGGCCGGTGCTGTCGTGCCCGCTCAAGAATTCCGATCCCCAATGCATGGGCAGGTACGCCTGACCACTGGCCACGTCCTCGCTGGCCTGCGCGGGCAAGACGATGGCGCCGCGTGGGCTGCTGAGGTGCACAAGCTCTCCTTCCTGCAGCCCACGCCGGGCCATGTCGCCGCTGTTCATCTGCACCACCGCCTCGGGGGCGTGACCGAAGAGCCGGCCCAGGGTGCCGGTGCGGCTCATCCCGTGCCATTGGTCGCGCAAGCGGCCCGTGGTCAAGGCCAAGGGAAAGCGCGCGCTGCGGGGTTCGGCCACGGGCTGGTGATCCACCGCCGCGAAACGCGCGCGCCCATCGGGGGTGGGAAAGCGCCCGTCTTCGTACAAGCGGGCTCGGCCCAGCGAGCCGGTGGACTGCCCTGGCGCACGGGCCTGCGCTGCCGTTTCACCCGCGCCGCCTTGGCTCGCGTCGGCGGGGCAGGGCCAGTGCTGGGGGGCCGTTTCCAGGATGTCGTAGCTCAGGCCGGTGATGTCGAGGTCACGCCCGCGCGTGCTGGCGCGGTGTTCGTTCCAGATGGCTTGCGGGCCGTCGTAGGGGAAGAGGTCGTGCCGCGGGCCGATGCCCCGTGCTTGCAGACGGTGCGCGAAGTCCATGACGATCTGCCAGTCGTGCCGAGCCAAGCCCGGCGCGGGCACGGCTGCACGCACGCGGCTGATGCGGCGTTCGCTGTTGGTGACGGTGCCCTCTTTCTCGCCCCAGGTGGTCGCAGGCAACAACAGGTCGGCAAAGTCGCAGGTGGCCGTGGTGGCAAACGCTTCCTGCACGACCACGAACTCGGCGCGTTGCAGCGCGCGGCGCACGGTGGCTTGGTCGGGCAGGCTCTGAGCGGGGTTGGTGCAAGCGATCCAGAGTGCCTTGATCTCGCCGTCGGCGGCGGCCTGGAACATCTCCACCGCGGTCTTGCCGGGCTTGTCCGGCACGGACGGCAGGCCCCACAGCGCGGCCACTTCCGCGCGGTGCGCGGGATTGGCCAGGTCGCGGTGGGCAGACAGCAGGTTGGCCATACCACCGACCTCGCGTCCGCCCATGGCATTGGGCTGGCCCGTGAGCGAGAAGGGCCCGGCTCCGGGTTTGCCGATTTGGCCCGTGGCCAGGTGCAGGTTGATCAGGGCCGCGTTCTTGGCCGTGCCGCTGCTGCTCTGGTTCAGGCCTTGGCAGTAGAGGCTGAGGGTGGGGTGTCGGTCTTGCGGCGCGGCGCCACCGCCCGCAAACAGGCGGGCGGCCTCGGCCAACGCTTCCTTCGGGATGCCGCAGACCTGCGCGGTCCGGTCGGGTGTCCAGTCGCGCACGCGGGCCTTGAGTTCGTCGAAGCCCGTGGTGTGCGCGGCGATGTAGGCGCTGTCCGTCCAGCCTTCCCAGAGCATGAGGTGCAGCATGCCGTGGAACAGCGCCACGTCGGTGCCGGGCTGGATTTGCAGGAAGAGATCGGCGCTGCTGGCGGTGTCGGTGCGACGCGGGTCGACCACGACGATCTTCAGGTCCGGGCGCCGCCTCTTGGCGTCCTCGATCCGACGGTACAACACGGGGTGCGCCCAGGCCGTGTTGCTGCCCGCGATGAACAGGCAACCCGCGTGGTCGATGTCCTCATAGCACGCGGGTGGTGCATCCGCGCCCAGCGTGAGCTTGTAACCCGACACGGCGCTGCTCATGCACAGGCGCGAATTGGTGTCGATGTTGTTGCTGCCGATCTGGCCCTTGGCCAGCTTGTTGAAGACGTAGTAGTCCTCGGTCAACAACTGGCCGCTGATGTAGAAGCCCACGGCGTCCGGGCCGTGCGCCTCGATGAAACCGGCGAAACGCGTGGCAGCGTCGTCCAGCGCCTCGTCCCAGCCAATCGCCACGGGCGCGTCGCCCCGCTGCGCGCGCCGCAAGGGTTGCAGCAGCCGTTGCTGGCGCGTGATCTCGGGCGCGGCGGTCAGGTGCAAGGTCGAGCCCTTGGAGCAGAGTCGCCCGAAATTGGCCGGGTGGTCCGGATCGCCGCGCACGCCGGTGATCTGATCGCCGCGCGATTCGATCACCACGCCACAGCCCACACCGCAGTAGGGACAGGTGGAGCGCGTTTCCTTAAGCATGCCGAGTCCCAGGATGATGCTCAGGCGCAGGTCGCCTTGCGCAGGCAGGGGCCGGCCACGGGCGGGGCGATGTCCAGCGCGAGCGTGGCGAGTTCGTTCGCGTCCAGATGCACCAGGCCTCGCTCCACCATGACCGCGAAGCGCGGCGTGCTGCCGTCATCGGGCGCGCGGGCACAGCCGTTGGTCAGTTCGATGGTCCAGTTGTGCAGCGGGCAGGCCACGCTGGCGCCGAAGACGATGCCTTGCGACAGCGGGCCGCCCTTGTGCGGGCAGCGGTCGAGCAGGGCGTGGACGTCGTCCTGCGCCGTGCGAAACAGCGCCACGGCCATGCCTTGGGGGCGTTCGACGCGGCGCGCGCCCAGCCGGGGGATGTCCTCAAGCTGGCAGATGGGGGTCCATTGGTTCATGTTCATGGCGGGGCTGGGTGTTGCTCGCGGATGGGTGATGGGCGTCAGTCAGGCCGTGGTCTTCTCGACCTTGATTGGGATGAACTGGCGCTGGTCCACGCGGGCCTTGTCGGCTTCGAACCAGGGATCGGGTTCACCGTCCAGCGTGTACTGCAGGCGTTCCCACAGGGCGCGGCGGCCTTCGTGGTCGTCGAGGATCTTTTTCTTGACGTAGTCCAGGCCGACGCGGCCCACGTAGTGCACGGTGCGCTCCAGGTACCAGCCTTCCTCGCGGTAGAGCTGCAAGAAGGCGCCGCTGTACTCCAGCACCTCGGCGGCGGTCTTGACCTTGCAGAGGAATTGGGCCACCTCGGTCTTGATGCCGCCGTTGCCAGCGATGTGCAGTTCCCAGCCGCTGTCCACGCCGATCACGCCCACGTCCTTGATGCCGGACTCGGCGCAGTTGCGCGGGCAGCCGCTGACGGCGAGCTTGACCTTGTGCGGCGCCTGCATGCGCCAGAGCGCGCGCTCCAGGTCCTTGCCCATCTGCGTGCTGTCTTGCGTGCCCATGCGGCACCATTCGCTGCCCACGCAAGTCTTGACCGTGCGCAGGGCCTTGGCATAGGCGTGGCCGCTGGGCATGCCTATGTCGCGCCAGACGGCCTGCAGGTCTTCTTTCTTGACACCCAGCAGGTCGATGCGCTGGCCGCCCGTGACCTTGACGGTGGGAATCTTGTACTTGTCCACCGCGTTGGCGATGCGGCGCAACTCGTCGGCCGTGGTCTCGCCGCCCCACATGCGCGGCACCACGCTGTACGTGCCGTCCTTCTGGATGTTGGCGTGGCTGCGTTCGTTGATGTAGCGGCTTTGCGGGTCGTCCTGCGCTTCCTTGGGCCAGGTGCTGAGCAGGTAGTAGTTCACCGCGGGGCGGCAGGTCGCGCAGCCGTTGGGCGTTTTCCAATTCAGATGCCGGTAGACGTCCGGGATGGTCAGCAGCTTGCCACCGTCGGGCAAGGGCGTGCGGATCGCATCGCGCACGGCCTGGTGTCCGTGCTCGGTGCAAGCGCACAGGGCCTTGGTCTTGGGCGTGGCCGAATAGTCACCACCGGCCGTGAACATCAGGATCTGCTCCACCAGACCGGTGCAGGAGCCGCACGAGGCGCTGGCCTTGGTGTGCTTGCGCACGTCGTCCAGGGTGAAGAGGCCCTTTTCCTTGATGGCCTTGCAGATCGTGCCCTTGGTCACGCCGTTGCAGCCGCAGACTTCGTCGCTGTCGGCCATGGCCATGGCGCGCGACTGCCCCTGGTGACCGGCGTCGCCGATGTTGGATTCACCGAACATCAGCTTGTCGCGCAGGTCGGACACGTTGCGCCCATCGCGCAGCAGCTTGAAGTACCAGCTGCCGTCCACCGTGTCGCCGTAGAGGCAGGCTCCGACCAACTTGTCGTCCTTGAGCACCAGCTTCTTGTAGACGCCGCCGCCTTCGGCGTGCGGGTCGCTCAGCACGATCTCCTCCGTGCCGGGGCCGCCAAGGAAGTCTCCGGCGGAGAACAGGTCGATGCCGGTGACCTTGAGCTTGGTCGAAGTGAGCGAGCCCGTGTAGCGGCCGATGCCGAACTGCGCCAGGTGGTTGGCCAGCACCTTGCCCTGTTCGAACAGCGGCGCCACCAGGCCGTAGGCGATGCCGCGGTGCGCCGCGCATTCGCCCACGGCGTAGATGCGCGGGTCGGTCGTGGTCTGCAGCGTGTCGTTGACCACGATGCCCCGGTTCACATGCAGGCCGGTCTGCTCGGCCAGTGTCGTGTTGGGACGGATGCCCACGGCCATCACCACCAGATCGGCGGGCAACTCTTCGCCATTTTGAAAGCGCACATGGGCGACTCGCCCGTTGGCGTCGCCCAGCAGCTCCTGGGTCTGCGCACCGATGCGGAACGTCATGCCCCGGTCTTCCAGCGACTTCTGCAGCATGCGGCCCGCGACCTCGTCCAACTGCCGCTCCATCAGCCAGGGCGCGACGTGCACCACGGTGACGTCCATGCCGCGTTTCATCAGGCCGTTGGCCGCCTCCAGGCCCAGCAGCCCACCGCCGATGACCACGGCGTTTTTGTATTGCGCGGCGGCCGCGATCATGGCCTCGGTGTCGGCGATGTCGCGGTAGGCCAGCACGCCTTGCAGGTCCTTGCCCGGCACGGGCAGGATGAAAGGCTTGGAGCCAGTCGCGAGAATCAGCCGGTCGTAGGGCGCGCTGCGCGTTTCACCCTGGGCATTGCGGGCATGCACGAGGCGTTGCTGGCGGTCGATTTCCGTCACGGTCCAGCCCGCGTGCAGGGTGATGCCGTTCGTCTCGTACCAGGCCCAGTCGTTGAGCACGATGTCTTCCAACTGCTGCTCCCCGGCGAGCACGGGCGAGAGCAGGATGCGGTTGTAGTTGGGATGGGGCTCGGCGCCGAAGACGGTGATGTTGTAGAGCTCGGGCGCCAGCTTGATCAGCTCTTCAAGGCTGCGCACGCCGGCCATGCCGTTGCCGATCATGACGAGGTTCATTTTCTTCACGAGGGGTCTCCTAGACGAAGGGCAGAGGACGGGGCAGGGTCAGCGCCGCCAGCGCGGCAACCGGCACCATCCACCCTTGTGTTTCAGGCTGCTTTTTCCACGTGGCCCTGGCGCGTGTACAGGAAGTCGATCACCGCCTTGCGGCACTGGTGATAGCGCGGGTCTTCCGCCAGTTCCACGCGCTTGCGCGGGCGCGGCAGGTCCACGGTGAGCACTTCGCCGATGGTCGCGGCGGGTCCGTTGGTCATCATCACGATCCGGTCGGACAAGAGCACGGCTTCGTCCACGTCGTGCGTCACCATGACCACGGTGCTGTGCGTGCGCGCCACGATCTCCAGCAATTCGTCCTGCAGCCGCGCGCGTGTGAGCGCATCCAAGGCGCCGAACGGCTCGTCCATCAGCAGCACCTGCGGCTCCATGGACAGGGCCCGCGCGATGCCCACGCGCTGCTTCATGCCGCCGGAGATTTCGCCCGGGCGCTTCTGCGCGGCGTGGGCCAAGCCCACCAGGGCCAGTGCCGCCTCGGTGCGCGCCTTGAGCTGGGCCTTGTTTTCGCGCCCGCCGAAGACGCGTTCAACCGCGAGGTGAACGTTCTCGAAGCAGGTCAGCCAGGGCAGCAGCGAATGGTTCTGGAACACCACGGCGCGTTCTGGGCCAGGTCCCGCGATTTCGCGGTTGGCGCAGATGAGCGTGCCTTCGGTGGGCGTGGCCAGGCCCGCGATCAGGTTCAGCAGCGTGGACTTGCCGCAACCCGAGTGACCGATCAGCGCGACGAACTCGCCCTTGGCCACCGTCAGATGGATGTCGCGCAGGGCGGGAAAGCGTCCGTTGCGGGTGCGGAAGGTCTGCGCCACGCCTTGGATCTCGATGTACTTGGTGGTCAGGGATGCACTCACGGGGAAACCTCCATGGCTTGCAATGCAGTTGAAATCTTCCGTGGGGTGGTCTCGTGCGGTCTCATGACTTCACCTCTTCGTAAGTGAAGGCGCTGGCGAGGCGGATCAGGGCGATCTCCAGCAGCAGGCCGACGACGCCGATCATCACGATGGCGATGATGATGTTCTTGACGTTGAGGTTGTTCCACTCGTCCCAGACCCAGAAGCCGATGCCCACGCCGCCCGTCAGCATCTCGGCCGCGACGATCACCAGCCAGGCCGTGCCGACCGCGAGGCGCACGCCCGTCAGCATGTAGGGCAGCACGGCGGGGAAGAGGATCTTGGTGATGACCTTCCACTCCGACAGCTGCAGCACCCGCGCCACGTTCAGGTAGTCCTGCGGCACGCGCTGCACGCCGACGGCGGTGTTGATGACCATGGGCCAGATGGAGCAGATGAAGATGGTCCAGATGGCCGCCGGGTTGGCGCCCTTGAACACCAGCAGGCCGATGGGCAGCCAGGCCAGGGGCGAGACGGGACGCAGCAGGCTGATGATGGGGTTGCACATGCGGCTCAGGAACTCGAAGCGGCCAATCAGGAAGCCCACCGGGATGCCCACCAGCGCGGCCAGGCCAAAGCCCAGGGCCACGCGCTGCAGCGAGGTCAGCACGTTCCAGCCCACGCCCTGGTCGTTCGGTCCCTTGCGGTAGAAGGGATCGCTGAACACCTCCACTGCCTGCCGCCAAGTGTCGGCGGGCGTGGGGATGCTCCGGCCCGTGCTGGCCGACACCAGTTCCCACAGCAGCACCAGCAGGCCCAGGCCCAGCACCGGCGGGATGACGCGCATCCACAGGCCGCGCCAATCGAAGGCGTGGCGCGGCTTGGCGGCAGGCTCGACCGTGGCGGTCATGGCGGCGTCGGTGGGGGCCGGCGCAGCCTCGGCTTGGACTGTCTGGACGGGCATGGGCTGGTGCATCGTGGCGGTGCGTTCGGGCTCCGGCGCTGGCGCGGATGGCTCGGGCAGGGCGAGGGGTGGCAGGTGGAATACGGCGCTGACCATGGGGTGCTCCTTTCGTGAAGCGTCGTCGAGGCTCAGACCTTGACCTTGAAGCTGTCGGCGTACTTCTTCGGGTCCTTGCCATCCCAGACCACGCCGTCGATCAGCTTGCTGCTGCGCAGATCGCTCTTGGGCACGGGAGCCTTGGCGGCGGCGGCGGCCTGCTTGTAGATCTCGGTCTGATTGATTTGCTTGGCGACGGCGAGGTAGTCGGGGTGGTCCTTCAGCAGGCCCCAGCGCTTGTGCTGGGTCAGGAACCACATGCCGTCGGACAGGTAGGGGTAGTTCACGGCGCCGTCGTTGTAGAACTTCATGTGGTTCGGGTCATCCCAAGTCTTGCCCATGCCGTTCTGGTAACGGCCTTGGATGCGGTCCTGGATGGCGTCAACGCCGGTGTTGACGTAGCTCTTGTCCGCCACGGTCTCGGCCATCTTTTGGCGGTTGGCGGCGCTGGCGTCGATCCAACGGCCCGCTTCAAGGATGGCGGCGGTGACCGCGCGTGCCGTGTTGGGGTACTGCTTCACGAAGTCTCCCGTCGTGCCCAGCACCTTCTCGGGGTGGTCCTTCCAGATCTCTTGGGTGGTGGCCGCGGTCACGCCAATGCCATCGAGGATGGCGCGGTGGTTCCAGGGCTCGCCGACGCAGAAGCCGTCCATGTTGCCCACGCGCATGTTCGCCACCATCTGGGGCGGCGGCACAGTGATGACCTTGGCGTCCGTGAAGGGGTTGATGCCGGCCGAGGCGAGCCAGTAATAAATCCACATCGCGTGCGTGCCGGTGGGGAAGGTTTGGGCGAAGGTGTATTCGCGCTTCTCCTTGGTCATCAGCGTGGCCAGGCTGGCCGCGTCAACGGCGCCCTTGTCCGCGAGCTGCTTGGACAGCGTGATCGCCTGGCCGTTGTGGTTGAGGTTCATCAGCACGGCCATGTCCTTCTTCGGCCCGCCGATGCCCAGATGCACGCCATACACCAGGCCGTAGAGCACGTGGGCGAAATCCAGCTCGCCATTGACCAGCTTGTCGCGCACGCTGGGCCAGCTGGCTTCCTTGCTCGGGATGATCTTGACGCCGTACTTCTGGTCGATGCCCAGGACGGAAGCCATGACCACGCTGGCGCAGTCCGTCAGCGGGATGAAGCCGATCTTGACTTCCTTCTTCTCGGGCGCGTCCGAACCCGCGGCATGCACCACCGCGCGCAGCGCGGGGCTGATGCCGGCCGCGCCAGCGGCGGCGGCCTGGAGGAGGGTGCGGCGGCTGAGGCTGCCGTGGTTGCCGCCGACATTGGCGATCTTGGGGTCCTGCATGATCAGCTCCTGAGAGAAGGACGGAAAGCAAAAACAAAAACGGCGCCCATTCCGCCGCGACCGTGAGCTCGCGGGAAATGGACGCCGTTGTCCAAGCGCGTTCTTCAAGAACGCGGTGCCTGACCGTCATTGGTTGGGCACGGTCACGTTCAAGCAGAATTCATGCCAAGCACGGCAGCGATGGGGCGGATGCGCGTTTCCTGGGGAAAACAGGCAATTCGGGGTGGGCCAGCGCATCGGCATCCACGCACAACTCAGGGGCCATGGCACTGTTCTTGTGCGACGCACCAAGAACGGATGAACTCGCGGGCGATTGCGCAACGGTGGCGTGTGGGGCCGCCCGGCGTCGCCACAGGCATCTCAGTCAGGGCCGCGCAGTGCTACTGAGAGAGGCTATGAGGGGCTAAGGGAAGCGCTGTGTGCCAGGCCAGGGGCTACAGCAGGTCCGCCATGGTCAGCACCGTGTTGGCGACATCGACGAGCTTGCGTCCCTGGTTCATCGCGGTCTGGCGCAACATGGCGTGCGCCTCTTCCTCGCTGAGCTTGCGCGAGGCCATCAGCAAGCCTTTGGCCCGTTCGATCACCTTGCGTTCGTTCAGCGCCGCGCGCGTGGTCGCCAATTCGTCGCTGATGGCCTGCAGGCGGCGGTTTTGCTCCTGCACCATCCCCAGCACCGAGCGCTCGAGGTGCGGGCTCAGGGAGGGGGACAGCAGCAGGGTCGCGGGCTGCGCATCCGATGCGGCGGCCTGGCGTTGCAGGGCCTGCAGGCTGGCCTGCTGGTCGCGCAGCTCCGCGCGCGCCTGCGCGATGCGGCGCTCGCACAGGCTGCGCAGGTGCAGGGCGAGCGCGTCCTCCACCTTGCGCATGGCGTCGATGCGCCGGGTGCAGCACTCATACCAGGGCAGGCTGGCGTTGGAGTCGAGCGCGCTGCTCAGGCGCGCGTCCGCCGCCACGCGGCGCATCTTCTGCTGCAGGGCCTGGGCTTCGGTGTCCTGATGCTCCGCCCAGGATGCACGCGCGTTGTCGTCGGAAAAATCGTGGAAGACCTGCAAGCAGGCGTCCTGGGCCTCGATCAAGTGGCGCCACTGCTGCTGGCGCTCCGGGTCGATGCGGCCGGAAGCATAGGCCGCCGAGCCCAGCGCGCGTTCCTGCCCCGCGTATTCCTTGCCTTGCATGAAGTGGAACAGGGCGACCAGGGCACGCGCGATCTCGGGGTCGGTGGCGCTGTCGGCGGCTTCCAGCACCACGCCCATCAGGCCCGTGATCAGGCGCACGAAGGCCGTGGTGGCCTCCTCGGGGGTGAGCGCCAGATCAGCAATGCGCGCGCGCAGCGCGGGCAAGCCCTCCAGTGCCTGCAAGACGTAGGCGATGCGGTTGAAGAGGCGCGCGCCATTGCGCGCCCGGCTGGCGTCGGTGTCCAGCGCGTCAAAACGCGCGGCCACCTCGGCCTGCAGGCGCTGGCATTCCTCCACCTGCGGCGCGCGCTGCGCGCCGAAGCGCTCACCGCGCGAGGCCAGGAACAGATTGGAGATGCCGCGTTCCTTTTGCAGGGCATGCACCAGGCGGCCGATCACGCTCACCAGCTCGCTGGTCAGCGCCAGGTGTTCGAGTTCACTGATCTCGCACTGGCGTGCGGCGACGAGGAAGTTCAATCCGGAGTTCATCGGCGGGCGGTGGTTTCATGGGCCTCGTCTGAATGCGGGGCGGATGGCGGATCATAGGGTGTGTATTTTTCACGGTTTGGCTTGACTGCGTGACGCCGCTGCCCGGGTATTGGAGCGGTTCAGGGGATTGGAAGCATCGGGTCGATGTGCTAACTTGGTCCTGATAAGAAAGCAGCGCGAACCTCGCGCGCTTCGACAGGGGGTCGCATGCAAGCTTTTGCCATCGAAGACGCGGCCGTCCTGGACGCCTTGTTCTCCAGCGATCTCGGCCTGGGCCTGGCGGTGCTGGACCGCGATTTGCGCTACCGGCGCATGAACAGCAGCCTGGCGGCCTTCAATGGGGTGTCCGTGGACGCGGCGCTGGGGCGCAAGGTGTCCGACGTGCTGCCTGCCGCTTACCCGGAGATCGAGCCGCTGCTGAACAAGGTCTTGTCCGGCGAACCTCAGGAAGGTTTTCGGGTGATGGTCGAGGTGCCCAGCTTGCCGGGCCAGGCCTCAGAGTGGCGCGCCAGCTACCTGCCCATCCGCGCGCGCGATGGAACGGTCAACGGGGTTCTGGTCAAGGCCGTGAACATGACGTTGCAGCAGGCCCACCAGCGCGCGCTCGCCGCCAGCGAGGCACGCCTGCGCAGCCTGTTTGAACAAGCGCCCGAGGGCATGACCCTCGTGGACGCCGAGGGCCGCATGCTGCTGGTCAACCGCAACATGGGCGAGCTGTTCGCCTGCGAGCCCGACCAGCTGCTGGGTCAGCACGTCAACATGCTCTTGCCCGAGGCACGGCGCGCCACCCACCGCGTGGAAATGGGGCGTTACCTTCAGGCGCCGACCAAGCGCGTGATGGCCGAGCGTCGCAAGCTCACGGCCCTGCGCCTCGATGGCAGCGAGTTCCCGGTGGAGGTGGCGTTGAGCCCAATCCCCGGACGTGATCCACCCGAGGTGCTCGCCACCGTGGTGGACATCACCGAACGCCTGGCGGCCCAGGCCGCCATGGAAGCTTCTTTGCGCGAGAAGACCTTGCTGCTCAACGAGGTGCACCACCGGGTCAAGAACAATCTGCAGATCGTGGCCAGCCTGCTGGACATCCATTCGCGCAGCGCCGAGGGCGAGGCCCGCGAGGTGCTGCGTGACAGCCGCAGCCGCGTTGGCGTCATCGCCATGACCCATCAGCTGCTCTACGAGGGCAGCAATTTTTCCGGTTTGGAGTTTGGCCCCTACCTGGGCAAGCTGGTGCAGTTGCTCAAGCAGACCTATGTGCGCGAGACCACGAACGTGGAGCTGCAACTGGATGTGCCTGCGCAGGGGATGCGCATCGAGACGCACAAGACCGTGCCGAGTGGGCTGATCGTCAATGAGCTGGTGGTGAACTCTTACAAGCACGCCTTCACGGGGCGCGGCTCGGGGCACATCCGTGTCTCAGCCCGGCGGGTGGGCCCGCGGGCGGAGCTGGAGGTGGGGGACGACGGGGTGGGTTTGCCAGCGGGCTTCGATCCCTCGTCCTCGCGGTCCATGGGCTACCAGCTGGTGTACATGCTGGCTCAGCAGATCGGTGCCGAGGTGGAGACTTTGCCGGGGCCCGGCACAGGCCTGCGTTTCACGTTTCTGATCGAGGACTAGAGGAGCACGCGATGGACACAGAGACCAGCCTGGCAGCGCCGAGGCCCATACGGGTCCAGATCGTCGAGGACGAGTTGATCTTCGCCTATGACCTGCGGCAGAACCTGGAAGCGCTGGGCTACAGCGTCACCGGCATCGCGTCCAGCGAGCAGCAGGCCGTGGATCTGGCTGCGCGTGAGCGCCCGGACCTGGTCCTCATGGACATCAACCTCGGGAGGGGCGGGGATGGCACGCGCGCGGCGAAGCAGGTGTCGCATCAGCTCCACCTGCCCGTGATCTACCTCACGGCCTACGCGGGCGACGACATCCTGCAGCGCGCCATCGAAGCCGCGCCTTATGGCTACGTGCTCAAACCCATCCAGATCGTGGAGCTCAACGCCACCATCCGCGCGGCCCTGGCCCGCGTGGAAGAGGAACGCAAGACCCGTCGGGCCGAGCGGCGCTTTCGGCTCGCCATGGAGGCCGGGCGCTTCGGCGTGATGGAGTTCGACGCGGCTCGGCGGCAATTCGAGCTCGATGGTTTCATGGAATCCATCCTTGCTCAGCCCTCCCAGAGCTTCACGGTGGGCCATGACGCCTTTCTGCGTCACATCGAAGAGTCGGAGGTGCGCCAGAGCATCGACAGCTTGCTACTGGCCGGGCGCATGGTGCAGGTCTGCACGGCCTGGCGGCGCGATGACGGCGAGCGCATCTGGCTGGAGATCCATGCCAGCTACTTTCCCGAGGAGGATCGCGTGGTGGGCATCCTGCGTGATGTCAGCGAACGTGTCCAAGCCGAGGAACATCTGCGCCAGGCCGCGGTGGTGTTTGAAACCACCGGCGATGGCATCCTGATCCTGGATCGCGAGCAGCGCGTATGCATGGGCAACAAGGCCTTCGAGCGCATCACCGGCTGGCGCGTCCAGGAGGTGCTGGGCCAGCGGCCCGATGATTTCCTGCATGCCTCGCGCAGCGGTGACCGGCGCCGCGTCGTCGCCACGGACGACCAAGATTCGATCCAGGTCGAGATCACCTGCCGTCGGCGCGACAACAGCCTCTTCCCGGCGTGGGAGGGGCTGTCGCCGGTGATTGACCGTGTGGGCAAGCTCACGCATTACGTGCTGACCTTCTGCGACATTTCCGCGCTGCGCAGCGTGGAGAGCCGCCTCACCCATGTGGCCCTGCACGATGCCTTGACGGGCTTGGGCAACCGCCACCAACTCGACATCTGCCTGCGTCACAACATCGCCCGGGCGGCCAGCCGCGTGGACGATGGCGGCTTTGGTCTGCTCTTCATCGACCTCGATGGCTTCAAGAACATCAACGATTCCCTGGGACACTCCGTGGGTGACGAGATGCTGGTGGAGATCGCTCGCCGCTTTCGCACGACGCTGCGCCAGAACGACGTTGCGGTACGCATGGGCGGGGACGAATTCCTCATCCTGCTGGACCAATTGCGCAGCACCGAGGACGCCATGGCGCTGTGCCGCAAGCTCCTGGCATTGATCAGCGAACCCATACGCACCAGCGTGGGCCAGACCGTCAGCACCACGGCCAGCATCGGCATCGCGCTCTTTCCCGAGCACGCCGACAGCGCGGACGAACTGGTCAAGGCCGCCGACACCGCCATGTACGCGGCCAAGGCCGCTGGCCGCAATCGGGGCGCGGTCTTCTCGCAGGGCCTGGCCCGGCGAGCCTTGGAGCGTTTGCAACTGGAACAGGGACTGCGTCAGGCCATCGTCCGGGGCGAGTTGGAGCTGCAGTGGCAGCCCGTGATCGACCTGCGCGACGGCCGCATCATCGGCGCGGAGGCGCTGCTGCGCTGGAACCATGGGGACTCGGGTCGCATCAGCCCCGAACGCTTCATCCCCCTGGCCGAGGAGACCGGGCTCATCCTGCCGATTGGCGATTGGGTGCTCGAACAAGCCTGCCGCAACGCGGCGGACTGGAAGGCTCAAGGACTGGAGCCGGGGCGTTTGGCCATCAATGTCTCGGCCCTGCAACTGCAGCAGGAGGGCTACGCCGAGCGCGTGGGCGAGGCCTTGTCACGCCATGGTCTGTCGCCCGAGATGCTGGAGCTTGAGCTCACCGAATCCTCGCTCCAGCATGGCGAAGCCGTCCAGATGGCCCTGCACAAGCTGCGGGCGCTGGGCGTTTACCTTGCGCTCGACGACTTTGGCACGGGGTTCTCGTCCCTGTCCATGCTCAAGTTCCTGCCCTTGACGCGCCTCAAGATCGACCGCAGTTTCATCCGCGACCTCGCCACCGATCCCAACGACATGGCCATCGCGCGCACCATCGCGGTGATGGCCATGACCATGGGGCTGGAGGTCACCGCCGAGGGCGTGGAAACCGAGATCCAGCGCACCATCCTGCTGGGCCTGAACGTGCGCGAGGTGCAGGGCTGGCTCTACCACCCGGCTCTGCCGGTGGGGAAGTTCACCGAGTTGCTGGTCGCTCGCCGGTGAGCTGAGGTGCGGGACTGGCTCGGTGCTCAAGGGCGGGCGCCGGTGTTCATCAGAATTGCTCCCACTGCTGCTCATCACCGCTTTGGCTTGCCGTCGCCAGCGCGGGACCGGCGGCTTTGGCGTTGCCCAAGGCCTTGGCGGGTGCAGCCTTGCCGCTGACCTTTGCGGTGCTGGGGCGGGCTGTCACCCGTGCCGCGCCGGTCTGAGGGCGGGGGGCCATCGTCGCGGCGGGTGCGGCCACGACGGAGGCCACGACGCTGTTGCTGCCCACGTTGAAGACCGACACCACCTGCGACAGACGGCGCGCCTGGTCGCTCAGGGATGTGGCGGCGGCGGAGGACTCCTCCACCAGCGCGGCGTTTTGCTGCGTCATTTGGTCGAGGTTGGTCACGGCCAGGTTGACCTGTCCGATGCCGTCGCGTTGTTCGGCCGAGGCCGCCGTGATTTCACCGATCAGGTCGGACACGCGGCGCACGCTGGAGACGATCTCTTCCATGCTGTGGCCCGCCTGGGTCACCTGGTTGGAGCCAGTCTCCACATTGCGCACGCTGGTCGAGATCAGCGTCTTGATTTCCTTGGCGGCGTCCGCGCTGCGTTGCGCGAGGTTGCGCACCTCGCCCGCGACCACCGCGAAACCCCGGCCTTGTTCGCCCGCCCGCGCGGCTTCCACCGCTGCGTTCAGTGCCAGGATGTTGGTTTGGAAGGCGATGCCGTCGATCACGCCAATGATGTCGTTGATGCGCTTGGACGACGCGGTGATTTCCTTCATGCTGAGCACGACCTGATTCACCACCTCGCCGCCGGTGCGGGCGGCCTGGGCCGCGCTGGCCGCCAGTTGATTGGCCTGGGTGGCGGTTTCCGCCGACTGCGAGACCGTGGCCGTCAGCTCTTCCATGCTGGCCGCCGTTTCTTGCAGATTGGCCGCGGTTTGTTCGGTGCGCGCGGACAGGTCGGCGTTGCCCGTCGCGATCTCCTGCGAAGCGGTCGACACAGCTTCCACGCCGGTGCGCACTTCGGCAACCACGGTGCGCAAGCGGTCGGACATGGCGCCCAGGGCACGCAGCAGTTCACCCGTTTCGTCCTGGGCTTGTGATTCGATGCGGGCGGTGAGGTCACCGTCTGCGATGCGTTGCGTCACGCCGACGGCTTCCCGCATGGGGCGCACGATGGAGCGCGCGACGGCCATGGCCAACACCATGCCCAGCAACACGGCCAGGGTGGCTCCGACGCTCAAGGCCCACTGACTTTGTTCGGCGGTGGCATGGGCCCGCTTCTGTGTCTGCGCCAGCAGATCGCGCGCATGGTCCGCGATGTCTTCCAGCGAGCGCAGGTAGGTTTGGGCCAGGGGCAGCAGTTCGGCGTCCACCCGCGCCATGATGTCTTCGCCCGCCTGCTGGCGCTTGATGAGCGCCGTGCGCGCGTCCACGTACACCTTGCGATTGCGCGCGATGGTGTCCATCAGTTCCTTGCCCTTAGCATCGGTGATCAGTTCGACCAGCTGTTTCTGGTCTTCCCCAATGAGCTTGGAGGTGGCTGACATGTCGCGGTCCAATTCAGCCTGGTAGTTGGCGTCGTGCGTCTTGAGCGCTGACGAGGCGCGTACCCAGTTCATGGAGGTCCGCATCCACCAACTCTGAGCCAGTAAGGCGCGCTGCATTTCCACCGAAGCGATCTGGTCGCTGGTTTTGCTCAAGGCGCCAAGCCGCGAGGTGCCGACGACCGTGATGGTGGCCGTGATGAACAGCAGCGCGGAAAACGCCAATGTCAGGCGGGCGCTGATTTTGAGATTGGACAACTTCATGGTGATCCTCCTTGGATCGGGTTGGGACGGCCTGGCGTCTCCAGCGCCGGTGGCGGCTTGCCGGTGAGGTGAGGCGCTTCGCGCGGGGGGCACGTCCGTGACCTGAAGTCTCCGTTACAAATGTAAAAACCACGTCGAACAAAAGTTGGGTTTTGTCCCCCCAGTTCGGACCTTGAAATGGCCACCGGCCCGCGCGGCGTGCAGATGGGAAGACCGGGAGGCATGCCGAAAATGCCGCACGGATGGCGGGAATGGGCGGCTTGTGCACGTGCACGGTGCACTGAGCGCAGCAGCCTTGCGCTGTGCGGGAAACCGCGCGAGCTGCAGACAGAACGGGCAGCCGAGGAGGCCGCTGATGTGAAGCGGAGGGACGGCGGAGAGGGAGAGAAGGCAGGGAGAAGGCGGAGAGAAAGTGGAGATTGCGCCTAGGCCCGTCGAGCCGCCCCAGCGGCTCAGGCTGCCGACCTGAGCCTGGAGCCCTTCTTTGCCTTGGGCAACTCGGTCAGGTCAGGGCGCGCGGACGCGCGAGACTGCGTGGGCTGGCAGAAGCTGAGGCCGCGGCCAGGGCGGGGACGCGTGGGTTGCCGTCGGCGAGCGCCTGAGCCCGGGGCAGCGCGCCAAGGACCGCATCGTGTGGCGTGAGCTTGAAGCGTTGCACCACGTGGGCCAAGGTGCTGGCCTGGTCGGCCAGCAGCGCGGCGGTCGCCGTGCATTGCTCGACCAGGGCCGCGTTCTGCTGCGACATGCCGTCGAGCTGGGCCACGGCGTTGTTGACTTGCGTGATGCGCTCGTTCTGCGCCGTGGTCGAGGCGCTGATCTCGCCGATCATCTTCGAGACCCGATGCACCGAAGCCACGATGTCGCCCATGGTGGAGCCTGCCTCCCGCACCAGACGCGTGCCGGCCGTGACCTTGCTGGTCGACATGCCGATCAGCCCCTTGATTTCCTTGGCGGCCTCGGCGGAGCGTTGTGCCAGGTTGCGCACCTCACCTGCCACGACGGCGAAGCCCCGGCCCTGTTCACCCGCGCGGGCCGCTTCCACGGCGGCGTTCAAGGCCAGGATGTTGGTCTGGAAGGCGATGGCATCGATCATGCCCACGATGTCGGCGATGCGCTCCGAGTCGGCCGCGATGTCTTCCATGGTTGTGACCACCTCGGTCACGACGTGGCCACCGCGCCCCGCGACGTCGGAGGCCGAGACCGCGACTTGGCTGGCCTGCCGGGCCACGTCCGCGGCTTCGCTCACCTGGCCCGTCAACTCCGCCATGAAGTGCGCGGTCTGCGCCAAGCTGCTGGCGGCTTCTTCCGTGCGGTGCGACAGGTCCATGCTGCCGCGCGCGATCTCGGAGGAGGCGCTGCCAATGCCGTCCGTCGTGGCCTTCACCTCAGAGACCAGCTCATGCAACTGACCCCGCATCGATTCCAAAGCCATCAGCAACTGACCGATTTCATCGCGGCGGGTCGTGTGCTGCGACAACGACAAATCACCTTGCGCGATGCGGTCGGCCAAGGTCACGGACGAAGCCAAGGGGCGCGTGATGGACCGGGCGATCAGCAACGAGGCGCCGATGCCCGCCAACAGCGCGGCCCCCGCCACGGCCAGCAGGATGGCGCGGATGCGGGTCGATGTCGACTGCAGTTCGGCGGAGTACTGCTGGCCCAGCTCGGCTTCCAGCCGTGCGAGGTTTTCGATGTCCTGGCTCCACGTGCGCTGCAGTCCGTCCCATTTCTCCATGTTGCGGCGCAGGTCAAAGCGCAAGAGGAAGGCGTTCTTTTCCGCGTCATCGCCTCCGGCCTGCTGGCGCGCGTCCAGGAAGATCTGCCGCGCAGCCTTTTCGGAACCCTCGAGCTTGGCGAACAGCACCTTCTCCTCGGCGCTCGTGAGCAAGGGCGAGAGCTGGGCTTTCACCGCGTCGTAGCGTTGGAGCGCCTGGCGCAGTTGATCCATCTGGCGCAGTTCGTTCTCACGCGTTTCCTCCAGGGAAAGGTTGCGCATGGCGATCAGTGCGTGGTTGACGGCACGGTCCATCTGTTGGGACTGATGGGCCTTGTTGGTGTAGACCTCGGCGATGAAGCGCAGACCTTCGTTGATGCGGCTCAGTCCCCAATACGAGGTGGCCGTGATGATGGCCAGCAAGGTCAAGACGGCGCCAAAGCCGAGCGCGAGGCGATGGGAGAGACGCAGCTTGTTCATCGAAAATCTCTTGGGCATTCAATCGCTCAGCGCTCGACACCCATCAACCAGTTCGGCACGCTGGTCACGATGCTTGGGAAGACCGTGATCAACACGATGGCGCCGATCATGCAGGCGAAGAAAGGCAGCGTGACACGCGCGATGCGGTTGCTGTCGATGCCTGTCATGTTCTGCAGCACGAAGAGGTTGAACCCCACGGGCGGCGTGATCTCGGCGATTTCGATCAGCAGGATGATGAAGATGCCGAACCACACGAGGTCAAACCCGGCTTGCTGCACCATGGGCAGCACCACCGCGCTGGTGAGCACGATCATGGAGATGCCGTCGAGCGCCGTGCCCAGCACCAGGTAAACCACGACAAGCACCGCGATCAGGCCATACGACGACAGGTGAAGCGCTTGCACGAACTCCGCCAACTCGCGCGGTATGCCGGTGAAGGCCATGGTCTTGGTCAGGAAGGCGGCGCCCGCCAGGATGAACATGATCATGCAGCTCATGCGCGTCGCGCCCATCAGGCCTTGCCAGAAGTTGCGCCAGGTCAGCGAGCGGCCCGCCGCCGCGATGGCCAGCGAACCCACCACGCCCCAGGCCGCGCATTCGGTCGCGGTGGCGATGCCAGCAACGAGCACCCAAACGATGAAGACGATGAGCAAGCCGCAGGGAATCAGGCTGCCCGAGCGGCGCAGCTTTTCGAGCAACGTGGTCGGTTCGTCGGGCGCGGGCACCTTGTGCGGGTTGCGCAGGCTCCACCACATGATGTAGCCCGAGAACAATCCCATCAGCAGGAAGCCCGGCAGGAATCCCGCGAGAAAGAGGCGGATCACCGACGCGTCGGCCGCGACCGCGTAGACCACCATGGTGATAGACGGCGGAATCAGGATGCCCAGGCCACCCGCCGCGGCCAGCGAGCCGAGCGCGAGGTTGCGGTCGTAGCCACGCCGTTCCAGCTCGGGCAGGGCCACCTTGGCGATCGTGGCGCAGGTGGCGGCGGAAGAGCCCGAGACCGAGCCGAAGATGCCGCAGCCCAGGATGGTGGTGTGCATGAGCCGACCAGGAACACGTGACAGCCAGGGCGAGAGGCCGTCGAACATCTGCTCGGACAGTCTCGTGCGGTACAGGATTTCTCCCATCCAGATGAACAACGGCAACGCGGCCAGCTCCCAGCTTGCCGTGGTTTCCCAGAAGGCGGAGAACAGGTTCTTGCCCGGCGCGGTGCTGGTGAAGAACGCCTGTCCCACCCAGCCCACGATGGCCAGCGTCATGGCGATCCAGACGCCTCCGGACAATAGCAACAACATCAGAAGGAGCAGCAGGGCTCCGATTTCAAGCAAGCCCATTCAAAGCTCCTCGGAAAAATCACCACGCGCGTGGCGTTCTTCCACCCGCGTGACATAACTGGGATTCGCGCCACGCAACACCGTGACGCATTCGTCGACGACGGCCACCACGAAGATCAGGGCGCCCACGACGAAGCTCAGCTGAGGAATCCACATGGGTATCGCGACCATGTTGCCCGCGATGTCGTTGAACACCCAGCTTTCATAGGTGAAGCGCGCGGCCCACCAGCCCAGATAGGTGATGGCCACCGCGGCGACGGCGAGCGAGGCGAGTTCGAACCAACGTCGAACGTGTCGCGGCACTGATTCGAGCACCAGCGTGACGCGGACGAAGTCGCCGTTGCGAAAGCTGTAGGCCATGCCCAGGAAGGCGGCCGCGGCGCAAAACCAAGCCACCACATCGTTGATCCAGGCGACCCGCCAGTTGGCGAGCCGGCCGATGGAAGCACCGATCATGAGCACCAGGATGGTCAGAACGCACAGGGCGGCCAGCGCGCCACCCAGGGCGTACAGGCCGTCAAGTGCGCGGCGAATGCGGCGAGGCCGCGCAGTTGATGCAGTCATCTTGGTGGGTGATCAGCGTTGATAGGCGTCAATCAAGGTCTTGCCTTCGGGACCGGCCTTCTCAAGCCATTCCTTCAGCATGGTGTCGCCGACTTTCTTCATGTCGGCCTTGAGCTGGGCCGAGGGCGCCAGCACCTGCATGCCGCTGGCCTTGAGCTTGGCCAGCGTCTCCGCGTTGACGCGTTTGCTCGCGGTCAGACCGCGAGATTCCGCCTCGGCGGCCGCCTTCATTAGCGCGGCTTGCGTGGGCTTGTCTAGAGCGTCATAAGCCGCCTTGTTCACGATCACCATGTTCTTGGGCAACCAGGCCTGCATGTCGTAGTAGTGCGTGAGGTTTTCATACAGCTTGCTGTCCACGCCGGTGGCGCCGGAGGTCATGGTGCTTTCCACCACGCCCGTGGCCAGCGCTTGTTGCAGTTCGGCGGCTTGCACGGTGACGGGCTGCGCGTTCACGAGGTCGGCGATGCGTGCCGTGGCCGGGCTGTACGCGCGCCATTTCACGCCCTTGAGGTCAGCCGCGCTGTTGAGCACCTTCTTGGTGTAGATGCCTTGTGGGGGCCAAGCCACCGCGTAGAGCAGCACCATGCCTTGCTCGGCCAGCTTTTTCTCGATCAGGGGCTTTTGCGCCTTCCAGAGCTTGACCGAGGCGTCATAGCTGTCGGCGAGGAAAGGCAAGCCGTCGGCGCCGTAGATCTGCCACTCATTTTGCAGGTTGGCCATCAGCACTTCGCCGGCCTGTGCCTGACCGCCCTGGACGGCGCGCTTGATCTCGGGGGCCTTGAACAACGTTGCGTTGGAATGCACGGTGACCTTGAGCTTGCCGCTCGTGGCCTTGTCCACGTCCGAAGCAAACTGAACCAGATTCTCAGAGTGGAAATTGCTGGCTGGATAGGCCGAGGCCAGGTCCCATTTGGTCTGGGCCAAGGCGCTGCCGCCGATCAGGGCGAGGGTCGCGGCGGCGAGGGTGAACAGGCGACGTTTCATGTGATCTCCAATGAAATGGGTTGAAAACGGATTGCGAACTGTATGGGTGGTGGCACGATTGCTGCTTGGTGTTTTCCCGAAATGACGACATTTCGTTGTTAAATTGTTTTTTATCTCCCTACAATTCGTCGCATGCAATATCAATGCCAGACAGGAGCGTGCTGATGCCCCGCAAAGCCGCTGTTTCCTCCACCAAGACCTCTGGGGCGCCCATCGTCTCCTCGGCGCACCTGGTTTCGCCGCGCAGCGCCGAGATGAGCGAGTTCGAATTCGGACTCATCGTCGCGGGCAATGCGTTTCACCGCTGGATCGCGCACTGCATGAGTGCGGCCGGTCTGAAGGACCTGACGCCGCTTGACGTGCTGGTGCTGCACCACGTGACGCACCGTGCCCGTGACAAGCGCCTCGCGGACATCTGCTTCATCATGAACGTGGAAGACACCCACCTCATCAATTACTCCCTCAAGAAGCTGCAAGGCTTGGGCGTGGTGGCTTCCAGCAAGAACGGCAAGGAAGTCACCTACGCCTCCACCGAGGAGGGGCAGCAGTATGTGCGGCGCTACCGTGAGATTCGCGAAACCTGCCTGATCGACGCACTCAAGGCCGATGACGCCTTGAATCGCGACATCGGTGAGCTGGCGCGGCTGCTGCGCGTGCTGTCCGGTGTGTACGACCAAGCGGCCCGCTCGGCCGCCAGCCTATGACCCAACAGCTCGCCTCCAGTGTGATCCGCCCGCATGGTTGGGTGCGTGAGCCCGCGTGGGCTCAAGCGACCCTGAGGGCATGCCCCGAGTCCCATGGTTGACCTGCGTCACATCGAGACCTTCTTCTGGGTGGCGCAGCTCGGTAGCTTTCGCGCAGCCTCGGAGAAGCTGCACACGACGCAACCCGCCGTGTCGCAGCGCATCGCCTCGCTCGAGGAAGGCCTGGGGGTGCGCTTGTTCGAGCGCGATGCCCGCGGCGTGAACCTGACGGCCAAGGGTCAGGAACTGCTGTCGCACGCGGAGCGCATGCTGCAGATGCGGCAGGACATGATGCAGGCGGCGCGCGAGCAAAACGTCATGAGCGGTCCCATCCGCATTGGCGTGGCCGAGACCATCGTGCAGACCTGGTTGCCGAAGTTTCTGGAGCACCTGCACACGGCGTATCCAGCCCTTGTGCCCCAGATTGAGGTGGACACGTCCTATGTGATGCGCAGCCAGTTGTTGTCGCGGCAGATCGACCTCGCATTCATGCTCGGCCCATTGGAAGAGGCTCGCTTGGAGAATCTGCATCTGTGCGCCTATCCCCTGGCCTGGGTGGCGAGCCCGCGCCTGGAGCAGGGGGCCGGCCCCTTGAAGCTGACGCAGGTGGCGCGTTTTCCCGTGATCACTTACCCCTCGAACAGCGCGCCTTACAAGGTGGTGCAGGACATGCTCGCTCAAGCCAAGATCAAGGCGCCGCGCATGATCGGCAGCGCCTCCTTGTCCATGGTGGTGAAGATGATGCTCGATTGCGTGGGCGTGGGCGTGATCGCACCCATCTTTCTCGACAAGGAACTCGCCAATGGCGAGCTGCGCATCCTCGACGTGCGCGTTGGCGATCTGCCTGACCTGGTGTTCACGGCGACCTGGGTGCAGGGCCCTGAAAGCCGAACCTTCAAGGCGATCGCGCAGCTCGCGCAACGCACTGCGTCCGAGTACGAGCGCCGCGGCAAACCCTCGCGCAAGAGGGGTGGGGCATGAAAACCGGAAAACCATCAGACCCAAGAAAAATTTATACCTGGGCATCCGAAATCACGATTGGACAGTGTGTGACGGCTCGGTTGCAATGGGACACCTTCCCTTCTTCAACCGCACAGGAGTCCCTCTGATGAAAAAACACCTCCTCGCCTTGCTCGCCGCAACCGCCGCCATGGCCGTGCAGCTTTCGGCGCAGGCCCAGAACCTGCCCCGCACGCAGCTCAAGATCGCCGGGGGGCTGAGCAACCTCACGGCTTACCAAGAGTTCGAACAGCCGTTCTGGACCAAGACCATTCCCGAGCTGTCCAAGGGCCAAGTGACCGCCGAGATCAAGGGCTTCAACGAGATGGGTGTCAAGGGCCCGGAGCTGATGCGCCTCTTGTCGTCCGGTGTCCTGGAGTTCGGCACGGCCACACTGTCCTACTTCGCCAGCGACAACCCGATCAACGAGGCGATCGACCTTCCCGGTTTGGCGCCTGACGCGGCATCCGCACGCAAAGTGACCGATCTCTTCAAGCCGGTCTACGACAAGTTCTACGGTCAGGGCTCCAGCATCAAGATCCTGGGCATTTCCCCCTATCCCGCCCAGGTGCTGTTCTGCAACGCCACCATCAACGGCCTGGCCGATGTCAAGGGCAAGAAGGTTCGCACCAGCAGCCGCACGCAAGCCGAGTTCGTGGAAGCGCTGGGGGGCACCAGCGTCACCATGGCTTTCGGTGAAGTCGTGCCCGCCATGCAGAACAAGGTCGTGGATTGCGCGATCACCGGCTCGCTCTCGGGCTACTCAGCCAAGTGGTACGAGGTCGCGACGCACCTCTATGCCCTGCCGATCAACTGGAACCAGCAGATCCATGCGGTCAACCAAAAGGCCTGGGACAAGCTCGATCCCAAGGTGCAAACCTTCCTGCAAAGCAACATCGACAAGCTGATGAACGACATGTGGGATGCCGCCGCCAAGCAGACCCAGCTGGGCTATGACTGCAACAGCGGCGCCGCGGCCTGCACCTTGCCGGTCAAGGGCAAGGTCAAGGTCGTGCAACCCAGTGCCGCTGACAAGGCCTTGCTCAAGAAGTTGACCAGCGAGGTCGTTCTGCCCAAGTGGGCCGCGCGCTGCTCGGATCAATGCGTGAGCGACTTCAACGCCACCATCGGCAAAACGCTCGGTTTCGTGGCCAAGAAATGATGCTTTCCCAAATCCTGCGTCGCGCCGAAACCGTGTCCCGCTGGGCGGTCTGGTTCGGTGGCGCCTTGTCCATCGCGAGCGTGCTGCTGATTTCCTTTGACGTGATCGCGCGCAAGCTCTTCGGCTTCACCGTGGGCGGGGCCGACGAACTGTCGAGCTACGCCTTCGCCATCGGTACTTCCTGGTCGCTGGCTTTCGTCACCCTGCAGCGCGCGAACGTGCGCGTGGACGTGATCTATCAGTACCTGCCGGTGCGTCTGTCGGCGGTGATCGATTGGCTGGCCCTGGCGTCCCTGGGGGTGTTCATGGTGGTGCTGACCCGTTACGTCTATGACATGGTCGAGTCCTCCTGGGTGCAGAACTCCGCGGCCAACACGCCGCTGGGCACGCCCTTGTGGATTCCTCAGGGCCTGTGGTTCCTGGGCATGACCTGGATGTGCGTGATGGTGGTCCTCATGCTGCTGCGTGCCTCCATCGCCCTGGTCACGGGCGACATCGCCACGGTCAAGGCCATTGGCGGCGTGCGTTCCTCCCAAGAGGAAGCCGAGGAAGAAGCCGAGGCGGGTGAACGTCTGCTGATGAAGGAGGCCACATGATTGCCACCGCGCTGATACTGTTGCTCGTGCTCATCGGCTTGTCCTTGCCCGTGGGCGCGGCCCTGGGCTTGCTGGGCTTCACGCTGGACGGTCTGTTTTCGATGCTGCCGCTGACGCGCGGCATCGGAGAGATCGCTTGGAGCACCAACAACGAGTTTCTTCTCGTTTCCATTCCGCTGTTCGTGCTGCTGGGCGAGGTGCTGCTGCGCGGCGGTTTCGCCGAACGCATGTACGGCGCCATGAGCCTGTGGCTGTCCTGGCTGCCGGGGGGCCTGATGCACGCGAACATCGGGGCCTCGGCCCTGTTCGCGGCGACTTCGGGGTCCAGCGTGGCGACGGCGGCGACGGTGGGCACCGTCTCCATTCCGCAGATCCACAAGAATGGCTACAACGAGCCGCTCTTTCTCGGCAGCCTGGCCGCGGGCGGCACGCTTGGGATCTTGATTCCACCGTCGATCAACCTCGTCATCTACGGCGTGCTGACGAATTCCTCGGTGCCCAAGCTCTACCTCGCGGGCATCATCCCGGGGCTGCTGCTGACGGGCCTGTTCATGCTGACGGTCTGGATCGCCTGCGTGGCCAAGCCCGCCTGGGGTGGCAAGAAGATCCGGGCTTCCTGGCGCGAGCGTTTCGCCAGCCTGCTCCATCTGCTGCCGCCGCTGGGCATCTTCCTGCTGGTGGTTGGCTCGATCTACGCGGGCCTGGCCACGCCGACGGAGGCGGCGGCGCTAGGGGTGCTGGGCGCGATGGTGCTGGCGGCGTGTTCCCGACGCCTGACACTGTCGATGCTGCGCGAAGCGGTGGAAGGCACCATGAAGTCCACCGCCATGATCATGCTGATCGTGCTGGCGGCGGCCTTCCTCAACTTCGTGATGGCGGCCACGGGGCTGACCGATGCGCTGACCCGCTCGATCACCGGGCTGGGCTTGTCGCCCGGCTGGATGCTGCTGATCGTCGTGCTCTTCTACCTGGTGCTGGGCTGCTTCATGGAGACCCTGTCCATGATGATCATGACCATTCCGATCGTCGCCCCCATCATGATCGGCCTGGGGTATGACCCGGTCTGGCTGGGCATCCTGATCATCGTGCTGGTGGAGGCCGCGCTCATCACGCCGCCGGTCGGTCTCAACCTCTTTGTCGTGCAAAGCGTGCGCAAGAGCGGCTCCATGGCTGCGGTGATCGTGGGCAGTCTGCCTTTCGTTGGCGCGATGGCCGTCCTACTCCTCTTGCTGGCCTGGTTTCCCGGCTTGGCGCTCTGGCTGCCCAGCGTCTTGGGTTGACTTTCTCTGACTGAACCATGAAAACCGGATTTCAAGTTGAAACGAGTGCGGGCCTGCGTGTGCTGGACGTCGATTTCCACACGCTGATCGTGGCGGGCTGGGCGGGGCGTGATCGCGCCGCCGTCGAGCACCACATCGAGGAACTCGAGGCCCTGGGTGTTCCGCGTCCCAGCCGCGTGCCCTTGTACTACCGGGTCGCGAGCAACCAGCTCACGCAGGCGGACCAGGTGCAGGTCGTGGGACCGCACACCTCGGGGGAGGCGGAGGCCTTCGTCTTCACGCACGGCGGTGAGCTGTACGTCAGTGTCGCCTCGGACCACACCGACCGCAAGCTGGAAGCCCACAGCGTGGCTCTGTCCAAGCAGGTCTGCGTCAAGCCCGTGGCGCGCGCGGCCTGGTTGTACAGCGAGGTGGCGGATTACTGGGACGAGCTGGTGCTGCGCTCCTACATCGTCGAGAACGGCCAGACCGTTCTGTACCAGGAAGGGCCGGTGGCCTCCTTGCGAACACCGATCGAGCTGATCGCCGCCTGCGAGAGTGGCACCTTGCCCGAGGGCACCGGCATGACCTGCGGCACCATGGCCGCCATCGGGGGCATCCGCCCCGCGGCGGTCTTCACCATGGAACTGCACGACCCGCGCCGTGATCGCAGCCTGAAGCACCGCTACCAGGTTGACGTCTTGCCCGAGGTGTCCTGACATGACCCTGCCGACCTTGCAGCAACAGGCCGATGCCCTGCGCACCGGCCAAGTCACGGCGCGCGATCTCGTCGAGGCGGCGCTGGCGCGCACCAGCGACCCGGCGGGCGAGGGCACGCGTGTCTACACCCGCGTGTATGCCGAGCGCGCCCGCGCCCAAGCCCAGGCATCCGATTGCCTGTTGGGCGCCGGCCTGGCGCGTTCGCCGTTGGAAGGCTTACCGGTGTCGATCAAGGACTTGTTCGACGTGGCGGGCGAGACCACGCTGGCCGGGTCCGTGGTGCTGCGCGACGCCCCGCCCGCCCAGGCTCACGCCCTGGTCGTGCAACGCTTGATCGCCGCGGGTGCGGTGATCATGGGGCGCACCAACATGACGGAGTTCGCCTATTCCGGCCTGGGGCTGAACCCGCACTACGGTACCCCCCGCAATCCCTGGGACCGGGCCACCGGGCGTATTCCGGGCGGCTCGACGTCGGGCGGAGCCGTCTCCGTGAGCGATGGCATGGCACTGGCCGCGATAGGTTCGGACACGGGCGGCTCGGTGCGCATTCCCTCGGCCCTCTGCGGCCTGACGGGCTTCAAGCCCAGTGCGCGCCGGGTGCCCATGGACGGTGTGCTGCCCTTGTCCATCCAACTGGATTCCATCGGTCCGTTGGCGGCCAGCGTGGTCTGCTGCGCGGTGCTGGACGCTGTCTTGTCGGGGGAGGGAGGCAAGCTGCCCGAGCCCGCTGCCTTGCGCCCTCTGCGCCTGGCCGCGCCCCTGACCTTGGTGCGCGAAGGCATGGATGCCAGCGTCGCCTCGGCCTTTGATGCGGCGCTGCGTGCCGTGTCGTCGGCCGGAGCCCTGGTCGAGGACCTGGCGCTGCCTGAGTTCGCGCAACTGGCCTCCATCAACGCCCAGGGCGGATTCACCGCCGCGGAGGCCTGGGCCTGGCATCGTCCGCACATCGCGCGCGCGCCCGAGCGCTACGACCCGCGGGTCATCTCGCGCATCCGGCGTGGCGCGGCGTTGTCGGCGGCGGACTGGCTGGATTTGATGGCCGCGCGCAAGGCCTGGGTCGCGGCCGTCGAGCAACGCATCGCGGGGTATGACGCGCTGCTGCTGCCGACCGTGCCCGTGGTGGCCCCGCCCATTGCCGCGCTGCAAGAGTCCGACGAGCTGTATGGCGCCACCAATCTCTTGATGCTGCGCAATTCCACCCTCATCAATTTCCTGGATGGCTGCGCCTTGTCCCTGCCCTGTCATCCCCGCGGCGGCGCGCCCGTGGGGCTGACGATTGCTGGCTCGAATGGCAGCGACCGGCGCATCCTGTCCATTGGCATGGCCGTGGAGGCCGAGCTGAAGAAGATTTCCCCATGAACCACGACACCCAGATCAATGACGCCGCTTACCAGGTGCGCCTGGGCGCGCGTGCCGGTGAACTCACCGGGCCGACCGCGAACCTTGCGCCAGGGCGGGTGCAGGCCAACCTGGCCATCCTGCCGCGCGCGCTGGCCGATGACTTCCTGCTCTTCTGCCAACGCAATCCCAAACCCTGCCCGCTCTTGGCCATGTCCGAGCCTGGCAGCCCGGCGTTGCCGGAATTGGGTCATGACATCGACATTCGTACCGACATTCCGCGCTACCGCGTCTGGAAGGATGGGCAACTGATCGCCGAGCCGACCGATGTGCGTGACTTCTGGCGTGACGACCTCGTGTCGTTCCTGATTGGGTGTTCCTTCTCTTTTGAGGAGGCGATGCAAGAGAACGACCTGCCCGTGCGTCACATTGAGCAGCGGCGCAACGTTCCCATGTACCGCACCAATGTGCCGACACAGGCCGCGGGGGTTTTCAAGGGCCCGCTGGTGGTGTCGATGCGTCCGCTCAAGGCCGCCGACGCGATCCGCGCCATTCAGGTGACGTCGCGCTTCCCTTCGGTGCACGGTGCACCGGTGCATTTCGGTGAACCGGCCGAGATCGGCATCTCCGATATCCAACGCCCAGACTACGGTGACGCGGTGGACATCCTCCCTGGCGAAGTCCCCGTGTTCTGGGCCTGTGGCGTCACGCCGCAGTCGGTGGTGGCCGCGGTCAAGCCTGAGTTCTGCATCACCCATGCGCCCGGTCACATGCTGGTCACCGACCTGTTGAACAGCCGCATGGCGGTTTTCTAACGATTTCCTTTCACGCGCTCTCATACGCACTTACACGCACTTTCCAAACATGGCTGAAAACAACACGCTCACGCACGCGGGTCGCTGGCAATTCTGGATCGACCGCGGCGGCACTTTCACCGACATCGTGGCCAAGCGGCCCGACGGTTCCCTCACCACCCACAAGTTGCTGTCCGAAAACCCGGAGCAGTACAAGGACGCGGCGGTGGCGGGCATCCGCCATCTGCTGGGTCTCAAGCCAGGCGAGCCCGTCACGCCCGCGCAGGTGGAGTGCGTGAAGATGGGCACGACGGTGGCGACCAACGCCTTGCTCGAGCGCAAGGGCGAGCCCACGCTGCTGGTCACCACCCGGGGGTTTCGCGACGCGCTGCGCATCGCTTATCAGAATCGGCCCCGTCTGTTCGACCGCCGCATCTTGCTGCCGGAACTGCTCTACACCGCCGTCATCGAGGCTCATGAACGCATGGGCGCGCATGGGGATGTGGTGGCGCCGCTGGGAGATGTGGCCGCGTCGACCTTGCGTCGCGACTTGCAGGCGCAGTTCGACGCGGGCCTGCGCAGCGTGGCCATCGTGTTCATGCACGGCTACCGTTACAGCGCCTACGAGGCGCGAGCCGCCGCCATCGCGCGCGAAGTCGGCTTCACCCAGATCAGCACCTCGCACGGCACCAGCCCGCTCATGAAGTTCGTGAGCCGGGGCGACACCACGGTGGTGGACGCCTACCTCTCGCCCATCCTGCGCCGCTACGTCGAGCAAGTGGCGAGCGAGATGCCGGGCGTGCCGCTGTACTTCATGCAGTCCTCGGGCGGGCTGACGGACGCACGAGCCTTTCAAGGCAAGGACGCCATCCTGTCGGGCCCGGCCGGCGGCATCGTGGGCATGGCGCGCACGGCGGAGCTGGCCTTCACCGATGCGGCGTCCGCGCCGACCGAGGGCGGCGTCAAGGTCATCGGTTTCGACATGGGGGGCACCAGCACCGACGTGAGCCACTACGCGGGTTCCTTCGAACGCGAATTCGAGACCCAGGTGGCGGGCGTGCGCATGCGCGCGCCCATGATGAGCATCCACACGGTCGCGGCAGGCGGTGGCTCCATCCTGAGTTTTGACGGCGCGCGTTTCCGCGTCGGACCCGAGAGCGCTGGCGCCAACCCGGGCCCAGCCAGCTATCGGCGCGGCGGGCCGCTGGCCGTGACCGACGCGAACGTGCTGCTCGGAAAGATTCAGCCGGCCTGGTTCCCCCAGGTGTTTGGCCCGAAGGCGAATGAAACATTGGACGCCGAGGCCGTGCGCCTCAAGTTCGGCGAACTCGCGACCCGCACGGGCCGCAGTCCGGAGGAGGTGGCCGAAGGCTTCATCAACATCGCCGTGCAACAGATGGCCAATGCCATCAAGAAGATCTCGGTGGCCCGCGGTTACGACGTGACGCGCTACACCTTGCAATGCTTCGGCGGCGCGGGTGGTCAGCACGCCTGTCTGGTCGCCGACGCCCTGGGCATGACGCGCGTGCTGGTGCATCCGCTCGCGGGCGTGTTGTCGGCCTACGGCATGGGCCTGGCCGATCAGAGCTTGATCCGCGAGCAAGCCGTGGAAATCGCCCTGAGCGCGGCCGCGCTGCCGGACCTCAAGGCGCGGCTCGATGCGCTGGCGGACAGCGCGGCCGAGGCACTGTCCGGGCAGCAGGTCAGCCAGGGCGCGATCACCGTGCAGCGGCGCGTGCACGTGCGCTACGAGGGCAGCGATGCGGCCTTGGTCGTGTCCTATCCCCAGGCGGCGAGTCCAGCCGCCATCCAGGCGGGCATCGTCGCTGGCTTCGAGTCCGCCTACCGCCAGCGTTACGCCTTCCTCATGCCGGGCAAGGGCCTGATCGTCGAGGCGGTTTCGGTGGAGGCCGTGATCGCTGGCGACGCGCCGGCTGAGCGTCGGCATGCCTTGAGCGTGCCGCGCGAGACGCCGCGCCGCGACACCGTGCGGCTGTACTCCGGCGGCGCTTGGCACCCCGCCGCCCTGGTCGTGCGCGAGGATTTGCGTCCGGGTGATGTGATCACTGGCCCGGCCATCATCGCCGAGAAGAACGCGACCACGGTGGTCGAACCCGGCTGGGAAGCGAAGTTGACTGCCCTGGACCACCTGGTGCTGGAGCGCCGCCTCGCGCGCGAACAGCGCTACGCGGCGGGCACGCAGGCCGATCCGGTGCTGCTCGAGGTGTTCAACAACCTGTTCATGAACATCGCCGAGCAGATGGGCCTGCAACTGCAGAACACCGCGCACTCGGTCAACATCAAGGAACGGCTGGATTTCTCCTGCGCGCTGTTCGACGCCGCAGGCAATCTGATTGCCAACGCGCCGCACATGCCGGTCCACCTGGGCTCCATGGGCGAGAGCATCAAGACCGTGATCCGTGAGAACACGGGGCGCATGCAGCCGGGCGATGTCTACATGCTCAACGACCCCTACCACGGCGGCACCCACCTGCCCGACGTGACGGTGATCACACCGGTCTACATCGCGGGCAGCACGGAGCCGACCTTCTACGTCGGCTCGCGCGGGCACCACGCCGACATCGGCGGCACGACGCCGGGCTCCATGCCGCCGTTCTCGACGCGCATCGAGGAAGAGGGTGTGCAGATCAACAACGTGAAGCTGGTGGACCGCGGTGCGCTGCGCGAGGCCGAGGTGCTGGCCCTGCTGGCCAGTGGTGAGTACCCCTCGCGCAACCCGCAGCAGAACATGGCCGATTTGAAGGCGCAGATCGCCGCCAATGAAAAAGGCGTGCAGGAACTGCGCAAGATGGTCGCTCAGTTCGGTCTGGACGTGGTGCAGGCCTACATGCGGCACGTGCAGGACAACGCCGAGGAGTCGGTGCGCCGGGTCATCACCCGGCTCAAGGATGGCCGCTACACACTGCCCTTGGACAACGGCGCGCAGATCAGCGTCGCGGTGCGCGTCGATGCCGCCAACCGGGGCGCGGAGATCGACTTCACGGGCACCAGTCCGCAGCAAATCAACAACTTCAACGCGCCCACGGCGGTCTGCATGGCGGCGGTGCTCTATGTCTTCCGCACCTTGGTCGACGACGACATCCCGCTCAACGCGGGTTGCCTCAAGCCGCTCAAGGTCATCATCCCGCCGGGCTCGATGCTGAACCCGAATCCGCCCGCTTCGGTGGTGGCGGGCAATGTCGAAACCTCGTCGTGCATCACCAACGCGCTCTACGGCGCCCTGGGCATGATGGCGGCCAGCCAGTGCACGATGAACAACTTTACCTTCGGCAACGCGCAGTACCAGTATTACGAGACCATTTCCGGGGGCTCTGGCGCGGGCGCGGTGGTCGACGACACGGGTCGGGTGGTGGGCGGCTTCGATGGCACGAGCGTGGTGCAGACGCACATGACCAACTCGCGCCTGACCGATCCCGAGGTGTTGGAGTTCCGCTTCCCGGTGCGCCTGCTGGCCTACGAGATCCGACGAGGTTCCGGCGGTGCAGGCCGTTGGCGCGGCGGTGACGGCGGCGTGCGGCGCGTGCAGTTCCTCGAACCCATGACCGCGGGCATCTTGTCCAACGGTCGCGTGCATGGCGCGTTTGGCATGGCTGGCGGCGCACCGGGGCAAGCGGGCATCAACCGCGTGGTCCGCGCATCCAGCGATGGATCGACCGAATCGGTGGAAGTGCTGGGACACATCGGGACCGCGGAGATGCGGCCTGGCGACGTCTTTGAAATCCACACGCCGGGCGGTGGGGGATACGGCGCGGCGATCTGAGCCTTGGCTACACTGATGGGCTGTTCATCCGCAACGACCCATCAGAAGAACGCATGGAGATCTTCCTCGCCCTCGTGCTCGCGCCCGTTCTGGGCTTCCAATTCCTCAAGGTTCAAGACCAGCGCCGGCGCATCCTGCTGCTGGCGCGGTTCCTGAACCAGCACCAGATCGAAAAGCTGATGCAGACCGTGACGGAAGGCTACCTGCGCGCGCTCGACGCCAGTGAGCCCATCCGCCGCGAGCAGATCTGGGCCAGTCTGCAAGGCGCCGAACAGGACCTCAGTCGACAATTCAAGCGTTTCGCCGAGGATTTTTCCAAGGTCTGGAACGACCAGACCCTGGTCAGCACCCTGGACTGGTCTTTCCCCTACGCGGACAAGCTGCTGCCTCGGCGCACCTTCGACATGCGCGCCTTGCTGACCGTCCATGCCGAGGGCATTGGCGCGGTGGCGGACAACCGCGAGCAGCGCTCGCCCCGTGACAAGGCCTTCACCCTGATGGCGGAATTGCTGCTGATGCAGCACAGCTGCCACTGGTTCTGCCGCTCGCGCGGCGTGGCCGACGCGCGCATGGTGACCCGTCACCAAACCCGGCACGCCCAGTTGCTCGACGCGGTGTCACCCGCCACCCGCACGGGCTATCTGCAGGTCACTGGCATCCGCGCTTGACAAGGACATGGCATGACACACTGGAAGCTGAACCGTACATCCGCGCACTTCAAGGTGCGGCGTGGCCGTTGGCTTGGCGCCTGGGCCTTGTTGGCGGTTTGCGGCTTGTCGGCCTGCAGCGCCCTGAACCCGCGCCAGCACGAGGACATCCGCCTCGCGACGGAGGTCGAGGTGTTCCCTTGCCGACACCTGGGCAGCACCGCGGTGACCGTGTGGGCCGGCGTGGGGCCCGTGGCTCGCGTTTCCGAAGCCGTGGAAGAAAACCTGCTGATCGAGGCGCGACGTCAAGCGTTTCGATTGGGTGGCAATGCGCTGGTGAGTGGTGCGTCGCCCCAGCTGGGGCAGCGCACTTTCGAGGTGTACCGCTGCCCCTGAGCCTTGCGCATCGACCGTGGGGCCGTCCACTGAGGCCGACCCCGTGGTCCCTCCGTGCCGCAGAGGCTGGGCCGCGGGGTTAGCTCAAGCGCCCATCAGCTCCTCGTAGCTGACGGTGGCCGTGCCGAACTTGCCCACGACAATGCCCGCAGCCTTGTTGACCCAAGGCATGGCCGCGCGGGCTGAAAAGCCCGCGCCGATGAAGGCCGCGAGGGTGGCGATCACCGTGTCGCCCGCGCCCGTCACGTCGTAGACCTCGCGTGACTCAGCCGCCACGCTGATCTCCCCGTCGGCGTCATACAGCGTCATGCCTTCTTCGCTGCGGGTCAGCAGCAGGGCGCTGAGCTGAAGACCTGCACGCAAGGCCTGAGCCTTGGCACTCAGTTCGTCCTCGTTGCGCCAAGTGCCGACGACTTGTCGCAGTTCTTCTCGGTTGGGCGTGATGACCGTGGCGCCTGCATAGGGGGTGTAGTCCGGGCCTTTGGGGTCGATCAGCACCGGCCGACGCATCGCTCGCGCCTGTCCGATCATCCCGGGCAGGTGGGCCAAGCTGCCCTTGCCATAGTCGGAAAACAGGACGGCGTCATGCGCGGGCAGCAACTGCTCAAACTTGGCTGTCTGCGCTGCCAGCACGTCCTGGGGCGGGTGGTTCTCGAAATCGAGGCGGATCAATTGCTGTTGACGGCCGATGACCCGCAGCTTCACCGTGGTTGTTAATCCCGGGTCCCGTCCCACGTGCGCTTGAATGCCACTGTGCGCGATCAATCTGTCCAGGGTGCGACCGGCATCGTCATCTCCCACCCTCGTGAGCAGGGACGCTCGCGCGCCCAGCGCCACCACATTGGCGGCCGCATTGGCGGCACCTCCCATGCGCACGTCCTCGCGCGTCACCCGCACGACGGGCACCGGCGCTTCGGGGCTGATGCGGTCCACCGCGCCGTGCCAGTAGCGGTCGAGCATGGCGTCGCCCACCACCAGCACGCGGGAACGCGAGAGCTGAGCCGGGGTGATTTCCATGGTGGAGGGGCCGTGACGCGGGGAGAGAAGTTCGCCGAGGGCGTCCGCTCACAACTCTTCCACCCGGCGCGCGGGGTAGCTGTCCCAGGACTGGCAGCCTGGGCACTGCCAGAAATGCTGTTTGGCCTCGAAGCCGCAGGCGGCGCAGCGGTAGCGCAGCAAGGGTTGCGCCGCGCGGTCCAGGGCACGCTGGACCAGCGGGCGCTCTTCCTCGTGCTCCAGTTTTTCACCGGCCAGCCATTTGCTGGCCGCCGCCAGGGAGGGTTCGTGCCGCAGATGGCGCAGGTACCAGCCCCGCAAGTTCTCGGGCTTGGACGCGTCCCCTGGGGCGGCATCGGGCACGGGCGCGTGCAAGGCGATCAGGGCTTCCAGCAGATCCAGCGAAGGCGCCTGTTCGTACAACGCGCGCAAGCGGGCCTGGACCGAGGCTTCCTGCCCGCAGGCTTGAGCGGCCTTGACCAGGGGCGCCGCGATCAAGGGCGCCGCGGCGGGGCTGGCATCCAACGCTGCACTCAGGGTCTCGCACGCCTGGCTTGCGGCTTCGCGACGCACCGTTTCGTTGTCCGAGGCTTGGCCCCGCTGCATTTGCAGCCGGGCGAGATCGATGCGCGGACGCGGCGCCTGGGGTGCGGTGTCAATGGCGCGCAAGAGCAGTTCCTGCGCGCCTTCCACGTTCCGGGAAGCCAGCCGCTCGGCGGCCTGCTCGCACAAATAGTGCGCCAGTCGGGGCGCGAAGCTGCCCGCGAGTTGCGTGCCGGCGCTGGTCCCCCCCGCACCCAAGTCCCGGGCGTTGTCGAGGGAACGAGCGATCGCGGCGGCCTGTGCCCAGTCGCGTGCGCGCTCGTGGTTGGCCAAGCGCGCCAAGCGGGCCTGGGTTTGAAAGGGGGTCCCTTCCAGCTTGAGCAGGGCGTTTTCCGCGTGGTCCAGCAAGCCTGCCTTGAGGTAGTCCAGCGCCAAGGCGTGCTGGGCGCGCTGGTGCTCGGTTTCACTCAAGTCACCGCGCGACAGCAAGTGCTGGTGCACACGCACCGCGCGTTCGTAGTCGCCACGGCGGCGAAACAGATTGCCGAGCGCGAAATGCAGTTCGGAGGTATCGGGGTCGTTCTGCACGGCCTCGATGAAGGCGTCGATCGCCTGGTCTTGCTGCTCGTTGAGCAGGAAGTTCAGTCCCCGGAAGTAGGCCCGGGGATTGCGGCGGTCTTCCAGGCGTAATTGGCGCCAATCCAGGCGGGAGGCCAGCCAGCCCAAGGCAAACGCGACGGGCAGGGCCATCAGGCCAAAAGACAACCAGCTGGGTAGCCAGCTCAGTTCAGGAGTCATAAGTTGAGAGTGTGCGGCGGTCGGGAAGGGCGCGCGTCATCCGGCGGTTCGGTCGTGGGGGAAGGGTCTGGAGGGTATGAACTGCGTGCTCATGCCCAGCTTGCTCTCGTTGTCGGATTCGAGCTGTCGGCGTGCCTTGCGCGCCGCGTGCCGCTGGGTCAGCCAGCGCGGCAGCATGACCACGATGCCCAAGACCAAGCCCAGCGTGAAGGTCGCCAGCACGACGAACACCAGGGGCGCAGTCCATTGGTAGTCGAAGAAGAAATTCAGCGTGACCCGCGTCTGGTTGTTGAGGGCGAATACCAGCAGGGCGAAAAAAATGGCCGCTCGAAGCATCCACTTGAGCAGCCAGATCAGTTTGTTCATCGTGCGACCTCAGTTGTCCACCTTCGTTCCGTGCGGGTGGGAGGCCCGATTTTAAGCACGCGCCGTTCAGTCCGGATCTTCGCTTGGCGCACTCTCGTCCACCGCCTCGCGCAGGGCCTTGCCCGGCTTGAAATGGGGGACGCGCTTCTCCGGGATCGCGACACTTTCGCCACTGCGCGGGTTGCGACCCATGCGCGGTGGACGACGGTTGATGGAAAAACTACCGAAGCCGCGAATCTCGATGCGGCGCCCACGCACCAGCGCGTCGTTCATCGCGTCCAGGATGGCCTTGACGGCCGATTCGGCGTCTCGGTGCGTGAGCTGCTCGAAACGGGCAGCCAACGCTTCAACCAGGTCGGAGCGGGTCATGACGTGACGTGCGCGTGGGTCGATGCGGAACCCAGCCGCTTGGACTCCGTCGACAAGCAGGACCCGCGAGGGTCCTGCGTCGGCGGGGCCGCGTGGGCGGCAGGGTCAGTCAGACATCATCAGCCGTTGTTGCCGTCGAGCTTGGCCTTGAGCAGCGCGCCCAGGTTGGTCGTGCCAGCGTTGCCCGAATTTTGGTTCAGGTTCGCCATGGCGCCTTGCTCGTCGGCCAAGTCCTTGGCGCGGATCGACAACTGGATGTTGCGCGTCTTGCGGTCCACGTTGGTGACCACGGCCGTGACTTCGTCGCCTTCCTTCAGCACGTTGCGCGCGTCTTCCACGCGGTCACGGCTGATTTCGGAGGCGCGCAGGTAACCGATCACGTCCTCGCCCAGATCGATCTCGGCGCCGCGGGCATCCACCGTCTTGACCTTGCCGGTCACGGTCGCGCCCTTGTCGTTGATCGAGGTGAAGGTGGCGAAGGGGTCGCCGTCCAGCTGCTTGATACCCAGGCTGATGCGCTCGCGGTCCACGTCGATGGCCAGAACGATGGCTTCCACGTCTTGGCCCTTCTTGTAGTTGCGCACGGCGGCTTCGCCCGGCTCGTTCCAGGACAGGTCGGACAGGTGCACCAGGCCGTCGATGCCAGCGGCCAGGCCCACGAACACGCCGAAGTCGGTGATGGACTTGACGGGGCCCTTGACGCGGTCGCCGCGCTTGGTGTTCTGCGCGAACTCTTGCCAGGGGTTGGCCTTGCACTGCTTCATGCCCAGGGAGATGCGGCGCTTGTCTTCGTCGATCTCGAGCACCATGACTTCCACTTCGTCACCCAGGGAGACGAGCTTGGACGGGGCCACGTTCTTGTTGGTCCAGTCCATTTCGGACACGTGCACCAGACCTTCGATGCCCGGCTCCAGTTCCACGAACGCGCCGTAGTCGGCGATGTTCGTGACCTTGCCGAACAGGCGCGTGCTTTGCGGGTAGCGGCGCGAAACGCCCAGCCAGGGATCGTCGCCCATTTGCTTCAGACCCAGGGAGACACGGTTCTTCTCGGTGTCGAACTTGAGGATCTTGGCGGTGATTTCCTGACCAGCCTGAACGACTTCGCTCGGGTGGCGGACACGGCGCCAGGCCATGTCGGTGATGTGCAGCAGGCCGTCGATGCCGCCGAGGTCCACGAACGCACCGTACTCGGTGATGTTCTTGACCACGCCTTGCACGATGGCGCCTTCCTTGAGGTTCTGCATCAGCTTGGCGCGCTCTTCGCCCATGGAGGCTTCCACCACGGCGCGGCGGCTCAGCACCACGTTGTTGCGCTTGCGATCCAGCTTGATGACCTTGAATTCCAGGGTCTTGTTCTCGTAGGGCGTGAGGTCCTTGGTCGGACGGGTGTCGACCAGGGAGCCGGGCAGGAAGGCGCGGATGCCGTTGACCAGCACGGTCAGGCCACCCTTGACCTTGCCGCTGGTGGTGCCAGTGACGAATTCGCCGGATTCCAGGGCCTTTTCCAGGCTCATCCACGAGGCGAGGCGCTTGGCCTTGTCGCGCGACAGGATGGTGTCGCCGTAGCCGTTTTCGATGGCGTCCACGGCCACCGACACGAAGTCACCCACTTGGACTTCGAGCTCGCCCTGATCGTTCTTGAATTCCTCGACGGGCACGAAGGCTTCGGACTTGAGGCCCGCGTTCACCACGACGTGGTTGTGGTCGATGCGCACGACCTCGGCCGTGATGACCTCGCCCGCTTTCATTTCGGAGCGCTTGAGGGATTCTTCAAACAGGGCGGCAAAAGATTCAGACATTGAGTTTCCTTGACCGTCTCAGCGTCCACGGCCCGCTTGCGGCGCGGCATGTGGCGTGACACCGGCACCATTGCCGATGGGGGCTAGCTTTCGACGGTGGTTGTGTGCGGATATTCCGCGGCAAGAGTGAATGAACCCGTCGATCGGTGCGCTGCTGCGCGAGAAGGACCGACGGGACCGGTCAACTGTTCAAGGTGTTCAACACACGGTGCTTGACAGCGTGTTTGAGTCAAGCAGCCTTGAACGGCTGTTTGTCCTGCCACCAGGCCAACACCTGATCCACCGAGGCTTCGATGGAGAGGCTGGAGTTGTCCAGGAGCAGGGCGTCTTCGGCGGGCTTCAAGGGCGCGACCGCGCGGTTCATGTCCCGTGCGTCACGCGCCTCAAGGTCAGCGCGAAGGACGTCGATTCTAGCCGGAATTCCCTTGGAAATCAATTGCTTATGCCGGCGCTCGGCGCGCTGGGCGGCGCTGGCCGTGAGGAAGACCTTGAGCGGCGCGGCCGGGAAGATGACGGTGCCCATGTCACGCCCGTCGGCCACCAGGCCGGGCAGGCGGGCAAAGCTGTGCTGCAGGGCGACCAAGGCGATGCGCACGGCGGGCAGGGCGGAGACCTTGGAGGCGTTCATGCCGCCTTCCTCGCTGCGGATGGCGTCGCTCACGTCCTGGCCGTTCAGCAGCACGCGGTCGCCCTCGAAGCGCACGGGCAGGCGCCGAGCCAGCTCGGCGATGGCGGTCTCGTTCGCCGCGTCGATGTTCAGCCCGGCTTGCAACGCGGCCAGGGCGGTCACGCGGTAGAGCGCACCGGAATCCAGCAAGTGGTAGCCCAGGCGCGCGGCCAGTCGCGCGGCCAGGGTGCCCTTGCCCGAGGCCGTGGGGCCGTCCACGCAGAGCACCGGCACGGTGCCCGCGACGGGGCTGGTGACGGTGAACAGGGTCTCGAAATAGTCCGGGAAGGTCTTGGCCACGCACTGCGGGTCCAGGATGCGCACGGGCAGATGGGCCGGGTTGAACGCCGCCAGCGAGAAGCACATCGCCACCCGGTGGTCGTCGTAGGTGTGGATGGCGGCGGCCCGCCATTGCGCCGTGGTCGGCGGATGGATGCGCAGGTAGTCGGGACCTTCTTCCACGATGGCGCCCAGCTTGGCGCACTCTGCCGCCATGGCGGCGATGCGGTCGGTCTCCTTGACGCGCCAGCTGGCGATGTTGCGCAGCGTGGTCGGCCCGCCGGCCGGGTCGGTGAACAAGGCCATCACCGCCAGCGTCATGGCCGCGTCGGGAATGTGGTTGCAATCCAGGTCGATGGCTTTGAGCGGGCCGTGGCCGCGCGATACCTCGAGCCAGTTGGGGCCGCTCCAGATCTGCGCGCCCATGCGGCGCGCGGCCTCGACAAAGCGGATGTCACCCTGGATGGAGTCTTCGCCCACGCCCTCGATGCGTACCGGGGTGGCGGTGTCGGCCGCCAGGGCACCCAGGGCGATGAAGTAGCTGGCCGAGGAGGCATCGGCTTCCACGTGCAGCGTCCCGGGGGTGCGGTAGCGGCTGCCAGACGGGATGGTGAACCGTTGCCAGCCATCGCGTTCGACCTCGATGCCGTAGCGCGCGAGCAGCTTGAGCGTGATCTCGATGTAGGGCTTGGAGATCAGTTCACCGACCACTTCAATGGTGATGCCGCGTCCCGTCGCCGGGCCGCCCCAAGATGGGACTGCCCCCCCGGGGGGCAGCGAGGACACGCCCGCGCCGAGCGGGGCGGTCTGATGCATGGCCACCAGGGGCAGGGCCATCAGCAGCGCCGTGAGGAACTGGCTGGACACGTCGCCGCGTACCTGGATGGGGGCATCGAGCTTCAACGCAGGCTGACCCACGCGCAGCGGCGGGTAACCCTCCTTGCCCAGGTAATCGATGCGGCAGCCCAGCGGGCGCAGCGCGTCCACGAGGTCGCCAATAGGGCGCTCGTGCATGCGGGCCACGCCGGAAAGCTCGAAGTCTCCCCCCGCGATGGCCAGCACCGCGGTGAGGGGGCGCATGGCCGTGCCCGCGTTGCCCATGAAGAATTTCAGGGGCACCCGCGGCAACTGGCCCGCGATGCCGTCGATGACCACGGTGCTGCCGTGTTGCGTCACTCCGCAGCCGAGCTGGCGCAGGGCGGTCAGCATCACGCGCGTGTCGTCGGAATCCAGCACGTCGTGCAGCGTGGTCCGCCCCTCGCACAGGGCTGACAGCAGCAGCACCCGGTTCGAAATGCTCTTGGATCCGGGCAGGCGCACCGTGCCCTGGGCCTGGCTGAGCGGGGGAAGGTCGATGAAAGGGGTGGTGTACATCTCAGTGGGCCCCCTGCGGGCCATTCATGCGTGCGCGCTCGGCGCTGGCCCGGGCGATGCGGGCCTCCAGCGCGCCTGCTTGTTGGTGCTCGATCAGCGTGTCGAACGCCCGCAAGGCTTGCTGCAACTGGCGTGACTGCGCGAGCACCTGCGTGCGATTGGCCAGCAGGATGTCGCGCCATACCTTGGGGTCACTGGCCGCGATGCGGGTGCTGTCGCGAAAACCGCTGCCGGCCAGATCCAGCCATTCCGGGCCCAGGGTCTGGCCCGCCACGCTGTCCATCAGCGCGAAAGCCAGCAGGTGCGGCAGATGGCTGACCGCGGCGAAGGCCGCGTCATGGGCCTCGGCGCTCATGTGGCGCACCTCGCAGCCCAGGGCCCGCCAAAGCCGGGCCGCCTGGGCCAAGGGTCCGGTCTGCGTCTCCTGCATGGGTGTGAGGATGACCTGCCGTCCCCGGAACAGTTCCGCGTCCGCGTGCGCGACACCAGCCTTTTCCTTGCCTGCGATCGGGTGGGCGGGCACGAAGTTGCCGATGCGTTCGCCCAGCGCCGGCCGCGCCGCCGCGATGACGTCGCCCTTGGTGGAGCCCGCGTCCATCAGCAGGGCGCGGGGCTGGATGTAGGGGGCAATGCCGCGCAGCACCTCTTCCGTGGCGGACACGGGCACGGCCAGGAAAATCAAATCCGCCCCGGCGACGTCTTGGCCGTTGGTGTCGTCGCGCCACGCGCCCACCGTGTGGGCAGCCGTGGGCGCGGCGCGGTCGATCACGCCCCGTGCCAGCGCCTCCTCGATGGAGGCCGGACGGGCGTCGTAGCCCACCACATGGCGCACCAATCCGGCTTGCTTGAGCGCCAGGGCGAAGCAGCCGCCAATCAGGCCGCAGCCGATCAGGCCGAGCTGCTCGAAATAGGGCGCGGCCTGCGCCGATGGGCGGGCGGTGTCCGGCCCGGCGTGAGGGTCCATGCCGTGCGTCATTCCGAAACCGGGTAGGCGCCCAGCACTTTGTAGAAAGCGCACAGACCCTGCAACTCCTGCAAGGCCGCGGCCACGTGCGGTTCGGAGGGGTGGCCTTGCAGGTCGATGTAAAAGTGGTATTCCCAGGCCGAGACAGGGCTGCCGGAGCGCGCGGGGCGCGACTCGAAGCGCGTCATCGACACGCCGTGCTTCTTCAGCGGCGTCAGCAGGTCGTGCACGGCGCCGGGGCGGTTGGGCACGGACAGGACCAGGCTCACGCAGTCACGTCCGCCCTGGGGGCCGCTGGGCGCGGGCATGGCCAGGGTGGAGGGCAGGCACAGGATGGCAAAACGGGTGCGGTTGCCGGCCTCGTCCTGGATGGCGGGCACGACGACGTGCAGGCCGAATTCGCTGGCCGCGCGTTCGCTGGCAATGCCCGCCCAGGCCGGATGGGTGCTGGCCAGGCGCGCGCCCTCGGCATTGCTGCTGGCGGCATGCCGTTCGGCGTGGGGCAGATGGGTGTTGAGCCACTGCTGGCATTGGGCCAGGGCCTGCGGATGCGCGTACACGGCGGTGATGCCCTCCAGCGACGGCGAGCTGCGCAGCAAGTTGTGGCGCACCAGCAGACTGGTTTCGCCCACCACGTGGACCGGAGAATTCAACAGCAGGTCCAGCGAGCGCGACACCACGCCCTCGGTGGAGTTCTCCATGGGGGCGACGCCATAGTCGGCGCGTCCCGCGGCGGTGGCTTGGAAGACCTCGTCGATGCTGGCGCAGGGCACGCGTTCAATGCTGGCGCCGAAGAATTGCAGCGCGGCTTGCTCGCTGAAGGTGCCGGCCGGGCCGAGGTAGGCCACGCGCAGTCGCGCTTCCAGCGCGCGGCAGGCCGACATGATTTCGCGCCAAACGTGGGCGATGCCCTCGGGCTTGAGGGGGCCGGGATTGGCCTGTTGCAGGCTGGCGATCACCTGGGCTTCGCGCTCGGGACGGAAGACCGGCGAGCCATCGAGCTTCTTGACTTCACCCACCTCATGCGCGAGCGCCGCGCGGCGGTTCAGCAGGGCCAGCAGTTCCTGATCCACCGCGTCGATCGCGGTGCGGAGTTCGGCGAGGGATCGGGCCATGGGGTCTCGGTGTCAGGCTTGGGTTTTCTCGAAGTCGCGCATGTAGTCCACCAGCGCCTGCACGCCTTTGAGGGGCATGGCGTTGTAGATGGAGGCGCGCATGCCGCCCACCGACTTGTGGCCCTTGAGCTGCAGCAAGCCAGCGGCCTTGGCACCGTCCAGGAAGGCGGTGTTGCGTGCCTCGTCGCGCAGGAAGAAGGGCACGTTCATGCGCGAGCGGTTGTCCTTGGCGACCTTGTTCACGTAGAGCTGCGAGCCATCGATGAAGTCGTACAGCAGCCGCGCCTTGGCGATGTTGCGCGCCTCGACCGCTTGAATGCCGCCTTGCTTCTTGAGCCACTGGAACACCAGGCCCGCGATGTAGATGGCGTAGGTGGGCGGCGTGTTGAACATGGAGTTGTTCTCGGCCACGGTCTGGTAGTTGAAGGCGCTTGGGCAGACGGGCAGGGCGTGACCCAGCAGATCCTCGCGAACGATCACCAGCGTCAGGCCCGCCGGGCCGAGGTTTTTCTGCGCGCCGCCATAGGCCAGGCCGACGCGCGACCAGTCCACCGGGCGCGAAGCCGCGTGCGAGGAAAAATCCACCACCAAGGGGGCATCCGATCCCAGGGCCTTCAGATCGGGCAGCTGGTGGTATTCCACGCCATGGATGGTTTCGTTCGAGCAGAGGTGCACATAGCTGGCCTTGGCGCTGAGTTGCCAGCCGGCTGGGTCTGGAACGCGAGTGAAGCCTTCGGTCTCCCCACTTGCGGCGACACGGACTTCACCATAGCGACGGGCTTCCTTGGCCGATTTCTGGCTCCAGCTGCCCGTGACCACGTAGTCCATCACACCGCCGCCTTGGCCCACGCCGGACGTGCGCCCCGCCAGGTTCAAGGGCACGATGGCGTTTTCCGCCAGCCCGCCGCCTTGCATGAAGAGGATGCGGAAGTTCGCCGGCACGGCCAGCAGCTCGCGCAAATCCGCCAGCGCCTGGTTGTGGATGCTGTCGAACTCCTTGCCGCGATGGCTCATCTCCATGACGCTCATGCCGCTGCCGTGCCAATCGAGCATTTCGGCGGCGGCCTGGCTCAGCACCTCGGCGGGAATGGCCGCCGGCCCGGCGGAGAAGTTGTAAGGACGGGCGGACAGCGCGCGCGCGTTCATGCCTCGCCGCCTTCCTCGGTCCCGTTGCCATTCGCGTCGCCGTGGATCTCACCGTTGGCGTCGTTCTCGACGATGCGCTGCAGGCCGCTGAGCTGGGTGCCGTCGTCCAGCGCGATCAGGGTCACGCCTTGCGTGGCACGGCCCATTTCGCGGATTTCGCTCACGCGGGTTCGCACCAGCACGCCCTTGTCGGTGATGAGCATGATCTCGTCGTCGGTGTGCACCAGGGTGGCCGCCACGACCTTGCCATTGCGCTCGCTCTGCTGGATGGCGATCATGCCCTTGGTGCCACGCCCGTGGCGGGTGTATTCGGCGATCGGCGTGCGCTTGCCGTAGCCGTTTTCCGTGGCGGTCAGCACGCTGGTGCGCGCGGCCTCGCCGTTGACGTCGTTCTGGGTTTCATCCTGGGCGACCAGCATGGCGATGACGCTCTGGCCATCGTCCAGCATCATGCCGCGCACGCCGCGCGCGTTGCGACCCATGGGGCGCACGTCGTTTTCGTCGAAGCGCACGGCCTTGCCGCCGTCGGAGAACAGCATGACGTCATGCCGGCCATCGGTCAACGCGGCGCCAATCAGGAAGTCGCCCGCGTCCAGGTCCACGGCGATGATGCCGGCCTTGCGCGGGTTGTTGAATTCGTCCAGTGACGTCTTCTTGACCGTGCCCATGCGGGTGGCCATGAACACGTAGTGGTCGGACGGGAAGCTGCTGAACTCACCGGTCAGCGGCAGCACGACCGTGATCTTCTCGCCCTCGGCCAGCGGGAACATGTTGACGATGGGACGGCCGCGCGAGTTGCGCGAGCCTTCCGGCACTTCCCAGACCTTGAGCCAATACAGGCGGCCGCGGTTGGAGAAGCACAGGATGTAGTCGTGCGTGTTGGCGATGAAGAGCTGGTCGATCCAGTCGTCTTCCTTGGTCTGGGTGGCCTGCTTGCCGCGTCCGCCGCGCTTTTGGGCGCGGTATTCGGACAGGGGCTGGCTCTTGATGTAGCCCGCATGTGAAAGTGTGACCACCTTGTCCTCGGGAGCGATCAGGTCCTCGGTGGCCAGGTCTTGCGCGTTGTGCTCCACCACGCTGCGGCGCGCGCCCAGTTTGGTCTGGCCGAATTCCTGTTTGATGCCCGCCAGTTCCTCGCCCACGATGGCGGCCACGCGTTCGGGCCTGGCCAGGATGTCGAGCAGGTTCTCGATCTCGGCCATGACGTCCTTGTACTCGGCGACGATCTTGTCTTGTTCCAGCCCGGTCAGGCGCTGCAGGCGCATCTGCAGGATTTCCTGGGCCTGGGTTTCAGACAGGCGATAGAGGCCATCGTTCTGCATGCCGAATTCGCGCTCCAACCCTTCGGGGCGGTAGTCGTCGGCGTTGATCACGCCGCCATCGGCGCGGCTGCGCGTGAGCATCTCGCGCACCAGCTTGCTGTCCCAGGCGCGGGTCATCAGTTCAGCCTTGGCCACCGGCGGCGTGGGCGACTCGCGGATGATGCGGATGAACTCGTCGATGTTGGCCAGGGCCACGGCCAGGCCTTCGAGCACATGGCCGCGTTCGCGGGCCTTGCGCAGCTCGAACACCGTGCGGCGGGTGACCACTTCGCGGCGGTGGTCCAGGAAGACCACGATCAGGTCCTTCAGGTTGCACAGCTTGGGCTGACCGCCCACCAGGGCCACCATGTTCATGCCGAAGGTGTCTTGCAGCTGCGTCTGCTTGTAGAGGTTGTTCAGCACCACCTCGGGCAGTTCGCCGCGCTTGAGTTCGATCACCACGCGCATGCCGGACTTGTCGCTCTCGTCCTGGATGTGGCTGATGCCTTCGATCTTCTTCTCGTGCACCAGCTCGGCGATGCGTTCCAGCAGGCTCTTCTTGTTGACCTGGTAGGGCAGCTCGTCGACGATGATGGACTGGCGCTGGCCCTTGTCGATGTCCTCGAAGTGGCAGCGGGCGCGCATGACAACCCGGCCCCGACCCGTGCGGTAGCCGTCCTTCACGCCCTGCATGCCGTAGATGATGCCCGCGGTTGGGAAGTCCGGAGCGGGGATGATTTCCATCAGTTCGTCGATGGAGGCGCCTGGGTTCTTCAGCACGTGCAGGCACGCGTCCACCACCTCGTTGAGGTTGTGCGGCGGGATGTTGGTCGCCATGCCCACGGCGATGCCGCCCGAGCCGTTGACCAGCAGGTTGGGCACGCGCGTCGGCAGCACCAGGGGTTCTTTTTCCGAGCCGTCGTAGTTGGGCCCGAAGTCCACGGTTTCCTTGTCGATGTCGGCCAGAGCCTCATGCGCGATCTTGGCCAGGCGGATTTCGGTGTAACGCATGGCGGCGGCGGGGTCGCCGTCCACCGAGCCGAAGTTGCCCTGGCCATCCACCAGCATGTGGCGCATGGAGAAGTCCTGCGCCATGCGCACGATGGTGTCGTACACCGACTGATCGCCGTGCGGGTGGTACTTGCCGATCACGTCGCCAACGATGCGCGCCGATTTCTTGTACGGGCGGTTCCAGTCGTTGTTCAGCTCGTGCATGGCGAACAGCACGCGGCGGTGCACCGGCTTGAAGCCGTCGCGCGCATCCGGCAGGGCCCGGCCGATGATGACGCTCATGGCGTAGTCGAGGTAGCTGCGGCGCATCTCCTCTTCCAGGCTGATGGGCAGGGTTTCCTTGGCGAATTCGGTCATGGGCTGGAACGAGGTGTTCTTTGGGGATCCGAGGGGCCGCGCGGTGGCGAAAGAAGGCTCGCCGAGCGAAGGCAATCCGCCATTTTAGTTCGACCCCGGTTCGTGGTCCGCGCCCGCCGCACGCCGCGGTGCCCGTGCCTGACCTTTTGGAGCCCGGCCAAGCGGGTTGCGCCGCCCACAGACTTACACCAAGCAACAGTTGGATTCACGGCCAAGCGGCGCTTTTTCATGGGGGCTCTGGCAGAATCGACCGCCTGCACACACCCTGACCCCGTGTCAGCCGTCTTTTCCGCCGGGGCCCAGCCCCCACAACGAGGATTCCATGAAAAATATCAGTGAGGCCCGCGCTCGATCGCATTCCGCTTTCTCCCGTTTCTCCCAAGTGCTCGCGGTCATGACCGCGGCCATCGTGCTGGCCGGCTGTGCCGCCTCGGTCCAGGCGCCAGCGCCTCAGGCCGAGACCGCGCCCGCAACCACGGGCCAAGCCCCGGCTGCGGCGCCTGCCGCGACACCGGCCCCCGCTGCGGCTGCGCCCAAGCCCGAGGCCAAGCCCCAACCCGATGTCGTGCTGACCTCCCCGCTGGGCGTCAAGCAGGTGGAGACGGTCACCGTGTTCTTTGATTTCGATAAGTCGGAACTCAAGCCCGAGGCGATCGCCTCCCTGGACACGCTGGCCGCCAAAGCCAAGGGCCGGACCGTGGAGGCCACCATCGTGGTCGGCCACACCGACTCCATTGGCACGCCCGAGTACAACCTGAAGCTGTCCGTGCGCCGCGCCGAGGCTGTCAAGGCGCATCTGACGGCCCAGGGCATCAACTCCGCCAGCGTCTTCACCGAAGGCAAGGGCTTGACTGCTCCCGCGCGTCCGAACGACACCGCCGAGGGCCGTGCCGTGAACCGCCGTGCCGACATCGAATTGGTCATCGTTCGCTGATCATTGCGGCCCGCCTCGCGCGGGCTAGGCAAACACCAAGGGCTGTCCATGACAGCCCTTGGTGTTTGTGCGGTTCAGTCTTGGCGCTGGCCTGCCGCGCGATAATCCCGCCCCATGAGCGCAACCCGAGTCAATGCCGATCCCGCCGAACTGGCGAAGTTCTCCGAACTGGCCCACCGCTGGTGGGACCCGCAGAGCGAATTCCGTCCCTTGCATGAAATCAACCCCCTGCGGCTGAACTGGTTGTCCGGTCTGGTGGCTGAGGGCTCGGGCAAGGGCCTCGCTGGCAAGGCGGTGCTGGACGTGGGCTGCGGTGGCGGCATCCTGGCCGACAGCATGGCGCGGGCCGGCGCGCAGGTGACGGGCATCGACCTCTCCACCAAGGCGCTGAAGGTCGCGCAATTGCACGCACTGGAAGCCGGCACGCCCAACATCAACTACCGCGAAATCAGCGCCGAAGCCCTGGCCGCCGAGGCGCCCGCCAGCTTCGATGTGGTGACCTGCATGGAGATGCTGGAGCATGTGCCTGATCCCGCCTCGGTCGTGCGCGCCTGCTCCACCCTGGTCAAGCCAGGCGGGTGGGTGTTTTTCTCCACCATCAACCGCAACCCCAAGTCCTTCCTGTTCGCCATCGTCGGGGCCGAGTACGTGCTGAACCTGTTGCCGCGTGGCACCCACGAATACGCCAAGTTCATCCGCCCCAGCGAACTCGCGCGCGATGTGCGCGACGCCGGTCTGGAGCTGCGGGCCTCGCGCGGCATGGGCTACAACCCGCTGACGCGGCGTTATGCGCTCAACGACGACACCAGCGTCAACTACCTCCTCGCCACCCGCAAAGTGGTGGCCGCATGAAGGGGTCTGGCGCTGGGGGCGCAGGGATCCGAGCCGTGTTGTTCGATCTGGACGGTACCTTGATCGACAGCGCGCCCGACCTGGGTCATGCCGCGAACCTCATGCGCGTGGCACGTGGCCTGCCTGAGTTGCCCCTGGCGCAGTACCGGCCCATGGCCGGCGCGGGCGCGCGCGGCATGATCGGCGTGGCATTCGCGGACCGCGGCTACACGCCCGAGCACCCCGAGTTTCCGGCCCTGCGCGCGGAATTCCTCGACAACTATGAGCGTTGCATGCGCGAGCGCACCGTGATCTTCGAGGGCGTGCCTGAGTTGGTGGTGTCGCTCCACGGACGTGGCCTCGCCTGGGGCGTGGTCACGAACAAATTCGAGCGCTTCACCTTGCCGCTGACGGCGGGCATGCCTCTCTTCACCTGCGCCCAGGCCATCGTCAGTGGTGACACCACGCCCCACCCCAAGCCACATCCCGCCCCCCTGTTGGAAGCCGCGCGCAGGCTGGGGCTGGCGCCCCAGCTTTGCGTGTACGTGGGCGATGACGAGCGCGACATCGTCGCGGGCAAGGCCGCCGGCATGCGCACGGTGGCGGCGACTTACGGCTACCTCGGGTCGAAAACGGATGCTGCGGCCTGGGGTGCTGACGCCGCCATTGAACATCCGCAAGAACTTCTGGCCCTACTCGCTTGAAATCGCCCGAACCGGCCTAAAATGAGAGCCTCAGGGGCTGCACTGGTTTCGACGTGGGTTCGGACGCGTGGCAGGGCATGTCGAGCTGAATGTGCTCGTAAAACAGATTCAAACAAACTAACTGCAAACGACGAACGTTTCGCACTCGCTGCTTAATTGCACGTGAGCCTCACAACAGCAAGCCGATAGGCTGGGCAAGGGTGGCGCAAGCTGTCCAGGCTGTGGGGTAACTTCATTCGGCTGGGCCCGCCTTGGGTAACTTAGGGCGGGTCGAGAAAATAGGTTGCTGGCGTCTTGCACAGCGTGCCACTGCGCGGTGTAAGAAGCGAGACTTAAATCAGATGGCTACACATGTAGAACTGTACGAAGAAGGCTTGCGGACGGGGGTTCAAATCCCCCCAGCTCCACCATCTCAATAGCGAATGCCGTTTGCTGAAATTCAGCAAACGGCATTTTGTTTTTTGAGCTTCGTGCGTGCAGTTCGCCAGCCGTACCAAGCCCTACGAAAGGCGTGGCTAGCGGGGTATGGGATGTAGGGTGACGGACCTCGACCCCGGCACTGGCTCCGTGGTTAGGGCTGCTTGGTTCCCCACCTGACCCGGTTGGCCGCTTCACCATGCGGGAAGGCCCGTCGCTGCCGATTGTAGCGGCTGTGGATGTCTGGCTGGTCTTATCCCTATGTCCCCGCCGTCATGCTCAGGCCGTGGCCGGTCGAGCGATGGCTGGGAAGTGCGCCGCCACGCGCCGTGCGGGGGCACCGTCGCACTAGGTGCTGCGCCAACGCGAAAGACGCTGACAGTCCGCGCGAGCTGACTTGCCTGGGCTTCCAAGGACTGCGTCGCGGCGGTGGACTCCTCCACCAGCGCGGCGTTCTGCTGCGTCACCAGGTCCATCTGGGCCATGTTTTGGTTGACCAGTTCCAGTCCCGCGGTTTGTTCCTGCGTGGCCGCGCTGATCTCGGCCACGATGTCGTGCACACGCTGGACGCTGTTGACGACATCGCGGATGGAGGCGCCAGCCTGTTCCACGAGTTGTGTGCCCGCGTCCACTTTGTTCACCGTGTCGCCAATCAGGCCCTTGATTTCTTTCGCGGCTTCCGCCGAACGCTGGGCCAGGTTGCGCACCTCGCTGGCGACCACCGCAAAACCCCGACCTTGTTCGCCCGCGCGCGCGGCCTCCACCGCCGCGTTCAGGGCGAGGATGTTGGTCTGGAAGGCAATGCCATCGATCACGCCGATGATGTCCACGATGCGGCGCGAGGCGTCATGGATGCCCCCCATGGTCTCCACCACTTGGTCGGCCACCTGGCCGCTGCGAGCCGCTTGCGTGGCGGTTTCCCGCGCCAATTGATTGGCTTGGCGGGCGTTGTCCGCGTTGTGCCGCACGGTGGACGTGATCTCTTCCATCGAAGCCGCCGTTTGTTGCAATGAGCCCGCTTGCTCTTCGGTGCGGCTGGACAGGTCCCGATTGCCGGCCGCGATCTGCGTCGCCGCGCTGGCGATGGTTTGCGAACCTTGCAGAACGTCCCCGACGATGCCGCGCAAGCGCTGGGTCATGTCCCGTAAGGCGTGGAGCAGCTGCGCCGCTTCGTCCCGGCCCTCGGCTCGCAGCTCAAGCGTCAGGTTTCCGTCGGCCACGGCCCGCGCGGCCTGCACGGCTTGCGTCAGGGGTTGGACGATGCTGCGCGTGAGCGACCAAGCGATCAGCGCGCCCGTGAGTGCGATGGCCAGGCCGATGCCCCCCAGCAGGGCGTAGCCGCGCGCCGCGCTGCCATCGATCTCCGCGCCCACGCGGTCAATGCTGGCGCGCTGGTGATCGCGCAGGCTTTGCAGTCCACCCAGGTAATCGCGCGAGGCGGGCAGGAAGGTCTGCTCGAACAAGCGCTGGACCTGGTCGAGTTGGCCGGCGGTCTTGGCCGCGATGATCGCGTCCCGCGCCTTGATGTAGGCCTGCCGGTATTCGATGACTTTGTCGAACAACGCCTGTTCTTGAGGGTTGGAAATCAGCTTGGCGAATTGCGCCTGGCGTTCGCTGATTTCCTTGCTGGAGGCGGCGTTCGCCGCGGCGAACAGTTCGGTCAAGGCGTTGTCGTTGCTGCGCGCGACGGCCGTGGCGCGTTGCACGCTGGCGCTGATGCCGGCGTACCAGTCCGTGACCAGGCGCTCCTTTTGCAAGGGCTCCTGCATCATCTGGCGCGTGGCCTCGGCGGTGTGGCGCAGCTGGTAGATCCCGCTGACCAGCATGATCAGGGAAAAGAGGATGAGCAAGCCGAAGCCTGCGGCAAGGCGGGTGCCGATGCGATGGTTCTTCATGGGATGGGGCCCGCCTGGCATGGCCCGGGAGCGGGAGGCTTTGTTACAAGTTGCGAAGGTTAACAAGTTGGCATTTCTGATAAATTTTTAGGGTTTTTTCGGATTGACTGATTCTTGTTGTGAAAATTTTGGTGGCTGGTACAGGCCGCGCAGGCTGGTGGCGGGCACCACATAGAATCCGTGCCCATGTCTTACCTCGTGCTCGCCCGCAAATACCGTCCCCGGAGCTTTTCCGAAATGGTGGGCCAGGAGCACGTGGTGCAGGCGCTTGCCAACGCGCTCACGCAGCAGCGCCTGCACCATGCTTATCTGTTCACCGGCACGCGTGGCGTGGGCAAGACCACGGTCTCGCGCGTGCTGGCCAAGTCGCTGAATTGCATCGGGCCCGACGGGCAGGGCGGCATCACCGCCCAACCCTGCGGCACCTGCCCGGCCTGCCTGGACATCGACGCGGGCCGTTTTGTCGATTACACCGAGCTGGACGCGGCCTCCAACCGCGGCGTCGATGAAGTGCAGGCCTTGCTGGAGCAGGCGGTCTACAAGCCGGTTCAGGGGCGCTTCAAGGTCTTCATGATCGACGAAGTGCACATGCTGACCAACACGGCCTTCAACGCCATGTTGAAGACGCTGGAAGAGCCGCCCGAGTACCTCAAGTTCGTGCTGGCGACCACCGATCCGCAGAAGGTGCCGGTCACCGTGCTGTCGCGCTGCCTGCAGTTCAATCTGAGGCCCATGGCGCCGGAAACAGTGCTGGAGCACCTGACCCGTGTGCTGGCCGCCGAGAACGTGGCGGCAGAGACGGGCGCCTTGCGCCTGTTGGCGCGCGCGGCGCGCGGCTCCATGCGCGACGCTCTCAGCCTGACCGACCAGGCCATCGCCTTTGGCGGCGGCCGCTTGGAAGAGGCCGCCGTGCGTCAGATGCTGGGCAGCGCGGACCGCGGCCATGTGCTGCGCCTGATCGATGCCTTGGCGCGGGGCGATGGGCTGACCGTGGTGGAAACCTCCGAGGCCTTGCGCCTGCATGGCCTGTCCGCGCCCGCGACCCTGGAAGAGATGAGCGCGGTGCTGCAGCGCATGGCCGTCCACCAGGCCACCGGGGGCGCGCGCCCGGCGGATGCCGCTGACCTCGCCGATCCGGACGCCGCGGAGATTGCGCGCCTGGCCGCGGTGTTGCCGCCCGACGAGACGCAGCTGCTCTACAGCATCTGCTTGCATGGCCGCGCCGAGCTGGGCTTGGCCCCCGACGAATACGCGGGCCTAACCATGGTGCTGCTGCGGCTTCTGGCGTTCAAGCCCGGAGCTTCTGTCGGCGCCCATCCAGGTTCGAGCGCCAGCGCCTCGCAGGAAAAAAAAACTCTAGCGTCGGCTGAAGCCGAGGCCGAAAGCCAGCCGCGCGTACCGGTTGCGGCTTTGCCCGCATCTGCGGCCGGGTCTGCGCCGGCACCCCGGCCGTCACCGATGCCCGCGCCATACAGCCCGGCCCCGCAAGTCGTCACACGGATGACCGTGCCGCAGGCCGTTGCGCCGACACGGCCCCTCGTGCCCGAGGCCACGTCTGCATCTTCCGCATCGGCATCGTCCGCCGTAACGCCCTCGTCGGCGGTTCATGCGGCTGTTGCGTCTCCCGCGACTGCATCTGCGCCCGCCGGCTCTTCAGCGATGACCGCGCCTCGGCCGGGTCAACGCTTGCCCGTGGTGGATGCGGTGCGACCGGCTCCGCCGCAGCCTTCGCGCCCGATGCCGGCGGCCCCACAGCCGCCCGCGGAGCCCGTGCCCTTGCCGGTGCGCACGGCGCCCGAAGCACGCTTGGATGCGCCGATGCCTGGCGCCACGGGGACACCCTTGGTGCCGACCGAGGAGGGCGATTTCTGGCATGGCCTGGTGCGCCAACTCATCGCCGCCGAGGCCGTGACCGCGCTGGTGCGTGAACTCGCCTTGCAATCTCAACTCGTCGCGCGCGACACCAGCGGCAACAGCCAGCATTGGCTGCTGCGCGTGGAGCGTGAATCGCTGAACTCGGGCAGCAGCCGCGAGCGTTTGCAAGCGGCCTTGCAGGCCGCGGGGCATGCCGTGACACTGACCGTGGAAATCGGGCGGGTGAGTGACAGCCCGGCCAAGCGCAACGCGGCGGCCGCGGCCGAGCGGCAGCAGGCGGCCGAGCAACTGGTCCACGAAAACCCCTTCGTGCAGGCGATGATGCGAGACTTTGGCGCGAAAATCGTGCCTGGCAGCATCAAGGCAGTGGATGCCTGAGCCCGTGCCGCCGAGGCGTTTCGGGCATAGCCCTCGCTTCGATTCAATCATCTGAAAAGGAAAAGCATGTTCAACAAAGGACAACTCGCCGGCCTCATGAAGCAGGCCCAGGCCATGCAGGACAACCTCAAGAAGGCGCAAGACGAGATCGCCCTGATGGAAGTCACGGGCGAGTCCGGGGCCGGTCTAGTCAAGGTCACGATGACGGGCAAGCACGACGTCAAGCGCGTGGTCATCGACCCAAGCCTGCTGGCCGACGACAAGGACATGCTGGAGGACCTGGTGGCCGCGGCCTTCAATGCCGCCGTGCGCAAGGTCGAGGAAACCTCGCAGGAGAAGATGGGCAAGCTGACCTCGGGCATGCCGGGTTTGCCCGGCGGTTTGAAGTTTCCCTTCTGACCGTCTGACGCTCTGACCTGTTCACCGCGTGTCCGACCCCCATTCTCTCGACGCGCTGATCCATGCCCTGCGTCGCCTGCCCGGTGTGGGGCAGCGCTCTGCTCAGCGCATGGCCTTCCACCTCCTGCAGCATGACCGCGAGGGCGCGCAGCTCCTGGCCGGAGCACTGCAGCAGGCGGTGGCCCAAGTACGCCATTGCGCCCGCTGCCACACCTTCAGCGAAACCGAAATCTGTGCGTTGTGCAGCGATCCGGCGCGCGACGCCAGCCGCTTGTGCGTCGTGGAAACCCCTGCCGATCAGATGGCGCTTGAGCGCACGGGCGCCTACAAAGGTCTGTACCACGTGCTGATGGGGCGGCTGAGCCCACTCGATGGCATTGGCCCCAAGGACATCGGGCTGCCCGCCCTGTTGGCGCGTGCCAGCGATGGCACCGTGCGCGAGGTCATCATTGCCACCAATTTCACCGGTGAGGGAGAAGCGACAGCCCATGTGATCGCCGAGGCCATGAAGAGCCGGGGGGTGGCTGTCACGCGGCTCGCTCGAGGCGTGCCCATCGGCAGTGAGTTGGAGTACGTGGACCTGGGCACCATCGCCCACGCGCTGGCAGATCGGCGTTGAGGGGCTGTTCCACGCAGACGCTTGCGCTGGCAGCTTGGCGCAAAGAGTGTCGACGCAGGTATGAATATTGCTCGCATGGGCTGCGTTTGTGGCTGCGTTTAGGGCTCGGCCCGAACGGAACCCGGAACCCGGTGCCCGGCCCGCAGGCCCACCTGGCTGAGCGCAGGACCTGCGTCTGGCGGGGTGGGACGCTCGCAAAGCAAGCGACAATAGAGGTTCCGGTTTCTTTTTTGTTTCTCACCCCCTACAAGGACTTTTATGCAAACCGCTCAATCCAAACGATCCACTCTCAAGCTGGCTGCCCTGGTGCTGGCTGGCTTCGCCATTGCCGGCCTGGCCGCCTGCGGTAAGAAGGAAGAAGCCGCCCCCGCCAAGGCTCTGGTGGTGGGTACCGATGCCGCCTATGCACCTTTCGAATCCCAGGACGCCCAAGGCAACATCGTTGGTTTCGACATTGACGTGGTGAAGGCCATCGCCGCCAATCAGGGCCTGGAAGTCAAGTTCGTCAACACGCCGTGGGAAGGCATCTTCAACACCCTGGCTCAAGGTGACCGCGATCTGCTGGTGTCGGCCATCACCATCACCGCCGAGCGCAAGCAGACGATGGATTTCTCCAACCCCTATTTCGACGCCAAGCAACTGATCGCCGTGGCCGAGAAGTCCACCGTGACCAAGTTCGCTGACATCAAGACCCTGAAGGTGGGCGTGCAAACCGGCACCACGGGTGACGATGTCGTGCAAGGCCTGCTGGGCAAGGACAGCGCCAACATCAAGCGTTTCGAATCCACCCCCCTGGCCCTGAAGGAACTGGAAGCTGGCGGCGTGCAAGCCGTGGTGGCTGACAATGGCGTGGTCGAGAACTATGTCAACAACAACGCCAACTTCAAGTTCAAGACCGTGAGCGACGACAGCTTCACGCCCGAGCAGTACGGCATCGCCGTTCGCAAGGGCAACACCGAGCTGCTGGAGAAGATCAACAAGGGCCTGGCGGCGATCAAGGCCGATGGCACTTACGCCAAGATCCACGCTCAGTGGTTCGGCGGCAAGAAGTAATCGGCTGAAAGCCGTATCGATCGGACCGGCCTGATCTGAACCGAACGGCGACGGCCTGCGTGACCTGCAACGGTGTCACGCAGGCCGTCCGTGTTTGGGGCTCGTGAGCCCAGTCCTCGATTGGCGCGGTCGCCTGTTCAATAAGAAAGTAGTCATACGACATGGATTTGCGCTGGAACATCCTTGCCGGGTACGCGCCCCTGTTTGTCTCGGGTCTGAAGACGACCATCCTGGTGACGCTCGTGGCCATCGTGGTCGGACTGGTGCTGGGGCTGTTGACGGGCCTGGTCACCAGCTCCCGCAAGGCACCGCCCCCGAATTCCACCCTCGCGCGTTGGGCGCTCAAGCCCGTGCAATGGCTGGCCGTGGCTTACGTCACTTTCTTCCGCGGCACGCCGCTGTTCGTGCAGATTCTGCTGGTGCACTTTGCGCTGATGCCCACGCTGGTGCATTCCGAGCATGGCCTCTTGCTGACCGGCCCGCTGGCCAGTGAGTTCCGCCAGAACTACGGCGCCTTCTTCTCGGGGGCCGTGGCGCTGTCGTTGAATGCTGGGGCCTACATCTCGGAAATCTTCCGCGCCGGCATCCAGTCCATCCACCAGGGGCAAACACAGGCTGCCTACAGCCTGGGCTTCACGCACGCGCAGTCCATGCGCTACGTGGTTGTGCCCCAGGCGGCGCGCCGCATGGTGCCGCCGCTGGTCAACGAGGCCATCATGCTGCTCAAGGATTCGTCCTTGGTTTCCGCGATCGGCCTGGCTGACCTGGCCCTGGCCGCGCGCACGGTCGCGGGGGCCTACTCGCGCTACTGGGAGCCCTACCTGGCGATTTCGGCCCTGTACCTGGTGATGACCTTGCTGTTGTCGCTGGCCGCCAAGCGCCTGGAAGTGCCCGAGCACCAGCGGGGCAAGTGAGCAGCCTTGCCTCCCAGCGGGGCAAGGGCCCGTCCGGGAAAGCAACGCTCACACAGCAAAACGGCCGGGCTTCAAGCCCGGCCGTTTTTTTGCTGCGCCGATGACTCGGTCCAGGATGATGATTGGCCGTGCCGTTATTCAGCTGTCCTTGCGCACCGGCGTGCCGATGGTGGAGGTCACGGGCATCCAACGGAAGAGCACGACGGTTTGGCCAGGCTCGAACTTGTCGCTCACCTTCAGTTTGTTCCACTCAGCCACCTTGGCCGGAGCCAGTCCGTAGCGGCGCGCGATGATGTTCACCGTGTCACGCTTGCCGGCTTTGTAGACCACGCGGCGTAGCTCAGTCTCAGGGAAGATATTGAGCTGACCATGATCGGCGATGCGTTCCGTCACATCGTGCTCGTGATCGCTGGGGCGCGGCACCAGCAGGGTGGAGCCGGCGCGGATGATCATGTGACTGGGAATGGCGTTGGCCTGGCGCAGTGCCTTCTCGTCGATCTTGAGCCGCTGCGCCACTTCCGTGGTCTTCATGGTCTTGGGGGCGGTCCAGACCGTCCAGCTTGCCAACTGACCTTTTTGCTGTTCGAGGAAGGCGTTCAGGTTTTGCTCGAACACGATCGCGTTATCCCAGGGCAGCAGGATCTGCGGGGTGCCCGCCGCGAGGATGACCGGCCGGTGCAGGGACGGGTTGAGCGCCTTGAAGTCTTCTAGCCGCACCTCGGCCAGCTCCGCGGCGAGTTCCACGTCGATGTCGCGCGTGATTTCCACGCTGTCGAAATAAGGGTGATTGCCAAACTCGGGCAGCGTGATGGCGAAGCGCGCCGGATCGGCGATCAGGCTCTTCACCGCCTGGAACTTGGGCACGTAGTAGCGTGTCTCCTTGGGCATCAGCCGGGAGAGGGAGACATAGTCCGTTGGTTTCTTCAAGCGCTTGTTCTTGGCGATGGCACGGCCCACCGCGCCTTCGCCCCAGTTGTAGGCCGCCAGGGCCAGGTGCCAGTCCCCGAACATGCCGTGCAGTTTTTCAAGGTAGTCCAACGCGGCACGGGTGGAGGCCAGCACGTCGCGCCGGTCGTCTCGGAAGGCGTTCTGCCGCAGCTGGTAGACCCGTCCTGTGCTCGGAATGAACTGCCACATGCCGGCTGCGCGCGCGCTGGAGTAGGCCAGCGGGTTGTAGGCGCTTTCGACGAAAGGCAGCAGCGCCAACTCGGTGGGCAGGCCACGGCGCTCGATCTCCTCGACGATGTGGAAGAGGTACATGCGTGATCGCTCGGTCATCGCGATGAACTCCTCCGGCCGGGCCGCGTACCACTGCTCGCGTCCGGGTACCAGGGGGCTGTCCAGGTCCGGCATGGCGAAGCCTTGGCGGATGCGCTGCCAAAGATCATCCGGCGGGGCCAATTCAACCACCGAGTGCGTGGCGGGCGTCAACGGTTTCGGCAGGGGCTGGAGGGGGAGCGCCGCCGCGGCTGCCGGCTCCGAAGTGCGTGCGGCTGCGGGGCCCGGCGCTGGCGATGCGGGAGGCGGCATTGGCGCGGCCTGTGTTTGCGGCGCGGGGGCAGAAATCGCCGCGCGCGAGCTGCGGGTGTTGGTGTCCACGACCGCAGTCAAGGGCGCAGCCGATTCACGCTCCGGCGCGGATGACGCGACCGCAGGCTGGGGTGCGGTGCGCTGCGCCAGTTCATCGGTCACCGCGCAAGCGCTCAAGCCCAGCGTGAGCAAGATCGCGCAAGCGGAGGCGCGGAGACGTTCGGGGTGGCGGCTGAACGGCGCAGTCGCAGGATCGGTCAGCGTCGGGTGGGGCGAGGGCGGCGAGAAGTGTTTCATCGGAATTCGTTTTTCCACTGGCGCAGCGCGGCGAAAGTCTCGACTTCCGCGGGCTGCATGCCGGTCAATGCGTGGCCAGCAGTCCGCGCGACGGCTTGAGCGACGTCGGGTTGGCGGCTGCGAAAAAAGGGGTTGATGGCGCGCTCGCGCGCGAGCGTGGACGGCAGGGTGGGCTCGCCGCGAGCGCGCAAGGCCTCGCAATCCAGGCTGTACTGACGCAAGGCCTCGTTGGCGGGCTCGACTGCCCGCGCGAAACGCAGATTGCTCAGGGTGTACTCGTGCGCGCAGCATACGCGGGTGGCGGCTGGCAGGCGATTGAGTTTGTCGAGTGAAGCCAGCATCTGCGCGGGCGTGCCTTCGAAGATGCGTCCGCAGCCCCCCGAGAACAGGGTGTCGCCACAGAAGAGCAAGGGCGAAGGCGCGCCCAGCGCGGTGGCCTCGGCGCAGTACCAGGCGATGTGGCCGGCGGTGTGTCCAGGCACGTCCAGTACCTCGAAACGCAGGCCCAGCAGTTCCACGGCATCCCCTTCGCTCACCCGGGTGATGGGCTCGGGCATCTCTTCACTCGCGGGGCCATAGACGGCCGCGCCCGTTGCGTCGCGTAACTCGGGCACGCCGCCCACATGGTCTGTGTGGTGATGGGTGACTAGAATCGCCCGCAGCGTCAGACGCCGAGCTCGCAGAGTGTCCAGCACCGGCGCTGCCTCGGCCGGGTCCACAACGATGGCGTGTTGCTCATCGTGCAACAGCCAGATGTAGTTGTCGGTCAGGGCGGGCAGAGGAAGCAGCGTCACAGGTCGGGGTTATCTTGAGGAGGCATGGCGTGAAGTCATGAGCGGCGAAATTATAGATTTGCAGTCCTGGTGCGAGACCCCTGCTGGAAGCTATCTTCTCGCCTGGGAGCGCGAGCAGTACGAGCGCGCCGTGGCCGACATTTTCGGCTACCACGCCCTGCAGTTGGGCTTGCCTGCGCTGGACAGCCTGTCCGCCAATCGCATGCCGCACCGCTGGCTGGCGCACTGCGGCACGGGCTCGCTCACCGCCGATGCCACGCCTCGGCCGATCACGCTCCACACCGACTACGCCGCATTGCCTTTTTCCGAGGGCAGCTTAGACCTGGTGACTCTGCCCCATACCCTGGACCTCCATCCCGACCCGCATGCCGTGCTGCGTGAAGTGGCGCGCGTGCTCGCGCCCAACGGCAAGGTGCTCATCAGCGGCTTCAACCCCATGAGTCTGTGGGGCTGGCGGCAGCGGCGCGAAACCTGGTGGGCGCGAACCACGCGCGAGGCCGGCTGGCATTGGCTGGCCCAACGCTGCCAACCCGTGCTGCCCGCGGACCTGGAGTTCATCAGTCCCTGGCGCTTGCGCGATTGGTTGCGCCTGTTGAATCTGGAGGTCGAGGCAGGGGGCGGAGACCGCTACGGTCTTTGGCGGCCCTTGCTGCGCAGTGCGTCTTGGTTGCATCGCTGGCGCTGGTTGGACTCCGCGGGCGGGCGTTGGTGGCCCGTGCTCGGCGCCGTTTATTTCGTGGTGGCCGTCAAGCGCGTGCAGGGCGTGCGCTTGCTGGAGCCGCGCTGGCGTCGCGCCGCGAGCGCGGCGCAGCAGGCTGCGCCGGCGTCCCTGGTGCGGCACCGGCGAGAATCGGTGGTTTCGGAGTCCGTCATGGCGAGTCCGGAAGCGCCGGATGAGCGTGTCACCACTCCGTCACGGTCAAGATGAACAAGGCAAGCCCAAGAACAAGGAAAGGATGGCTGGTTTGAGCCTCGCGCAACCACAAGCAAGCAGGGATGTGAAAGTCGACGGGAGTCCGGTGGAGATTTACACCGATGGCGCCTGCAAGGGCAACCCCGGACCCGGGGGCTGGGGCGTGCTGCTGCGTTCCGCAGGGGTGGAGAAGGAACTGTTCGGCGGTGAGCCGGCGACCACGAACAACCGCATGGAGTTGATGGCGGTGATTCAGGCGCTGGAGGCCCTCAAGCGCCCTTGCCATGTCGTCTTGCATGCGGACAGCCAGTACGTCCTCAAAGGCATCACCGAGTGGCTGGTCGGCTGGAAGGCCAAGGGTTGGAAGACCGCGAGCAAGCAACCGGTCAAGAACGTCGATCTGTGGCAGCGCCTGGACCTGCTGGTCAATGGCGCGCCGGGTCAGGTCGCGACGCACCGCATCGAGTGGCGCTGGGTCAAGGGGCACGATGGCGATCCGGGCAACGAGCGCGCGGATGCGCTGGCCAACCGGGGCGTGGAGCAGGTCGTGTCCCATCGTTGAGGGCCCGAGATTCCGCGGCGGTGCGTGCCCGCGGCACCCCATGGCTTGACCAAGGGTTTACATGGTTCTGGCATGCTTGCCGCTTTCGCGGTGAACGTTGCCGGGTCCGGTGATCGGGTCCGGTGATGCCGTCCCACCCGGGTGCAAAGCACGGGCGCACGCGCTCAAGTTTCTTTCCTGATGGATTTGCATGGCTTCCAGACTTCTTTATCCGGTGATCGCGGCCCTGGGCATCGGCGTGGCCTCGGGTGCCGCGTGGTGGTTCCAGCACCGCCAACCTGCGCCGGGCGCCGACGCGTCCCCCGTGGCCGGTGCGGCGGGCGCTGGTGTGGGGCAGCCGGCCACCCGGCCTGCCCCGGGCGCAGGCGGGGGCGGCGGCGGCTTGCCCAGTGTAGAAGCCGCGGCGGTCGTGCTGGCTCGCGTCCAGGACGACGCCCAGGCCGTGGGCACCTTGCGCTCGCGCCAGAGCGTGGTGCTGCGCCCCGAGGTGGCCGGACGCATCGCCGAGATCGCCTTCCGTGACGGCACGCGCGTGCGGCGCGGCCAGTTGCTGGCGCGCCTTGAGGACGAACTCCCGCGCGCCGAATTGAGTCAAGCCGAAGCGCAGTTGTCCATCGCGCGCGCCAATCTGCGGCGCAATGAGGAGTTGGTGGCCCAGAGTTTCGTCGCGCGCAGCGTGCTCGATGAAAGCCGCGCCAGCTTGCAGGTGGCCGAGGCCCAGGCCGCGCTGGCTCGCGCGCGGCTGGCCCGCATGCGCATCACGGCGCCTTTCGATGGCATGGTGGGCATCGCCAAGGTGGATTTGGGCGAGTATGTGCGTGACGGCGCCGACATCGTCAACCTGGAAGACATCGAGGCGCTTTACGTGGACTTCCGTCTGCCCGAGCGGCTGCAATCCAAGGTGCGGGCGGGGCAGAGTGCCTTCGTTTCGGTGGACGCGCTGCCCGGGCAATCCATACCTGCGGTGATCCAGGCCATCGATCCCCTGGTGGACGCCGACGGCCGTTCGCTGGCGGTGCGCGGATGCATCGACAACCGCAAGCAACTGCTGCGTCCGGGCATGTTCGCGCGGGTCACCACCGTCTTCGGCGCGCGCGACAACGCGCTGGTCGTTCCGGAGGAGGCCATCGTCCCCCAGGGCAGCAAGCAGTATGTGTTCAAGCTGGATGGGCCGGGTCGCGGCGCTGGTGTTGGCGGACAGGATGGCGATCCTGTCCTGCGTTCGGTGCGTCGCATCGAAGTGACCACCGGGTTGCGCCAGCCGGGCCGCGTGGAAGTGGTCCAGGGCTTGGCGGCCGGAGATGTCGTGGTCACCGCAGGCCAGCAGCGCATGCGTGGCGAAGGCATGCAGGTCCGCGTGGCGCAACTCAGCTCGGGCCTGGCGCAGCGAGGTTCCGACGCGCCAGCCGCCGCCCGCTCATCGGGCGCCGCACGCGCCGAACCTGGCAATCCTTGTTCCTGACCCACCGGCTGGCTCGGACTGGCCCTGACTCTGGCGGGCTGCATGATTCGCATGGTGCGCAACCCATCGAATTTGTAACAGCGAATACGTAACACGGGCCAGCTGAGTCACCGGCTTAGCCCGCTCGAAACAGAGCCAAGTTGTGCAATTTGTTGTTGTCTTGCGCACAAGTGCTCGGATACACCTGCTTGCAACCATTTACCACTGTGTAAAGGAAAAAATCTCTTTTACACTCGGAGGCTATTCCCTGAGTAAATAACCACTTGCTTTGCTTTCTCCGTTGTGCCGGTGCTCATGACAAAAAATCCCAGCGTCAGTCACGGGGAAACTGTCTTTACGCCGCATCTGAAGCCCGCCGGTCTGTTTGGAATCCGCGGCGCGTTGGCGGCGCGGAGGATGATGCTGATGGCGTGCGCGGCATTGATCATGGGTGCTGAGGTCTGGGCGCAGCAAACCTCGCTGCCGGATGCCTTGCAACCTGGGGCTGTGCGTCCGGACGCCACCAATCGCATGCCGCCCGCGCCGACGCCAGGAGGCTTGCTGGAAATCCCGCCCTTGGTGGAGCGTTCCCTGTCGCCTGGCGAAGGTCCGCGCGTCCGGGTGGCGCGGTTCAATTTGCAGGATGCACGTGATCTTCCTCGCTACGGGATCGCCCTGAACGAAGCGCGCGAACTGCTGGACCAAGCCCTGCGCGAGCAAGCCCCCGAGGGCTTCACCATCGGTGAGATGGAGGCCGTCGCCAACCGGGTGACCAACTACTACCGGCAGCGTGGCTTGATTCTGGCCAAGGTCGTTTTGCCCGTGCAGACCGTCACCGACGGTGTCGTGACCTTGCAGGTCATCGAGGGCCACCTGGGGCAAGTGCTGGCCGAGGGCAATCAGGTGTATTCCACCCGTGCGCTGGCGCGTCCATTTCACGATTTGCTGGGTGAGCCCGTGAGCCAGCAGGAAGCTGAATCCGCCCTGCTCACGCTCACAGACTATCCCGGTCTCGCGGTCTTCGGAACCTTCCAACCGGGCAAGCGGGTTGGCGAGGCGGACTTGCTGCTGCGCGTGCCGAACGAGGAACGTTTCAACGGCAATGTGCACATCGACAACCAGGGCAGTGAAACCACCGGGCTGTATCGGGTGCGCGCGCAGTTGCATTGGAACAACCCGACCGACCATGCCGACCGTGTGTCACTCACCTTGCAACAGAGCGCGCAGCCGGCCAATAACTTTTACGGCGGCTTGGAGTACCAGCTGATTCACGACGGCTTCTGGCAGGGTGGCGGCTTCGCACGCAGCAACCAGTTCACCGTGGGTGGTGATTTCGAGGATCAGAAGCTCAGCGGGTCCTCGGATCAGTACGGGCTCTATGTGAAGCAGGTGTGGCGGCGCAGTCGCGAAGGCAACTTTTCCACTCAGCAGGAACTCGCCTCCAAGACCTCGTCCACCGAGCGTTTTGGTGAACTCGCCAACGAAGACAAGTTGACCGTGCTGAAACTGAGCATGAACTATGACTCGGTGGACACACGCTACAGCGGTCTGAACTACGCCGGTCTGGAGTTCAGTCAGGGCTTCAATGACCTGCTGGGCGCGATGGGGGACACCAAGAGTGCGCGCTCCCTGGACCAAGGCCGGCGCCCGAGTCGCCTGAGTGGCGAGAGAACCTCCTCGAACGAGAACATCTACGCCGAAGGCGCGTTCAGCAAGGTGCTGGCTTTTTATTCGCGCCTGCAGAACATCACAGGCAGTTCGTCCGTGCTGTTCAGAACCGAGTTCCAGTTCTCCAATGATCTGCTGGTGCCGATGGAGCAGTACGCGGTGGGTGGCGCCGATCATTTGCGGGGTTTTGACAGCTCCTACACGCTGTACGACACAGGCGGTTTGCTGTCGCTGGAGTACATCTTGCAGGCGCCAGGCTTCGGTGATGTCCAAGCCCCCTTCAATGGTTTTGGCGGCGGCTGGCGCTGGCGCGATCTGTTCCAGGTGTCCATTTTTTATGATCATGCGCTGGGGCGGAAGAATCAGCCCCTGCCCAATGAACCACAGAACAACTACCAACTGTCCGACGCGGGCGTGGGCCTGCGCTTCAACATCCCGAACAAGCTGAATTCACGGATTCAGCTTGCCTTTCCACTGACCGATGAGAGCGGCAATGAGCAAAGTGCAGCGGCGAAATCAGACCCCAGGTTCTGGTTCGACCTCGCCTGGCTTTTCTGATCGGGTCACGCTGACCCGCATCACGCCCATCGCCCTGGCTGCCGCCTTGGCCCTGGGCGGCGTAGCCCTGCCCATGCCGCTGTATGCCGGTCCCAAGGGTGGCACCGTGGTGGGCGGCAGTGGCAGCATCAGCCAGCCCGATGCCAACACCACCCAAGTGCAGCAGAACAGCCAGCGCTTGGCGGTTCAATGGGACAGCTTCAACGTCGGGGCGAATGAGCGCGTCAATTTCTATCAGCCTTCGTCCAGCGCCTGGGTGCTCAACCAGATCCTGGACCAGAATGCCAGCGTCATCCGGGGGCAGATCAACGCCAACGGCAACGTTATTCTGGTCAATGGCAATGGCGTCTACTTCAGCTCCACCGCGCAGCTGAGCGTGGGCTCCCTGGTGGCCTCGGGCTTGGGCTTGTCCACCGAAAACTTCATGGCCGGGCAGCTCAAGTTCGAGCGTCAGGCGGGAACCAGCGGCCGGGTCGTGAACCGCGGCGTCATTCAGGCGGCCACCGGCGGCAGCGTGAGCTTGCTGGGTGCCAGCGTCGAGAACTCCGGCACCATCGTCGCCAACGCGGGTCGCATCCATCTGGGCGTGGGCGAGCGCATCACGCTCGATTTCGATGGCGATGGCCTGATGCGCTTCGCCGTGGACGAGGCCCTGCGAGAGCAGATCGACGGCTTGGACACGGCCATCCTCAACACCGGCGAATTGCGGGCCGAAGGGGGGCAGGTGGTCTTGGAGGGCCGCGTGGCGCGCGATGTGTTCGCCCATGTGGTCAATAACGAAGGCGTCATCAAGGCCGGGCGCATCGACAACGCTGGCGGTGTGATCCGCTTGGTGGGCTTCGGCGGCAGTGAAAGCTCCGTGCTCAACAGCGGCACGCTGGACGCCGCCGGCCGTGACGCGTCCAGCACCGGTGGCCAGGTGCATGTGCTGGGCGAGCGCGTGGCCCTGACCGGCAATGCCCTGGTCGACGCCAGCGGCGCCCAAGGCGGCGGCGAAATCCTGATCGGGGGTGACTACCAGGGCAAGAACCCGGACATCCCCAACGCGGAGCGGGTCTTCGTGGGGTCCGGCGTGCGCATCAAGGCCGATGCGATCGAGCGGGGCAATGGCGGCAAGGTCATTCTGTGGGCCGATGGGGACACACGGTATTTCGGTTCGATCAGCGCCCGCGGTGGCGCCGTCGGCGGCAATGGCGGGTTCGTCGAGGTGTCGGGCAAGCAGCGTCTGGCGTTCGCGGGCGCCGTGGATCTCTCGGCCTCCGATGGGCAACAAGGTTCGCTGCTGCTTGACCCGGACAATCTTTATATCTCCAACACCGATCCTGCGGCGGGGCAACTTGAGCTCGTCTCCGGTCCTTTCGAGGCCAATGACCAAATCGATGATTATTGGGTGAATACCGCGACCCTGGCCGCCGTCTCGGGGAACGTCACCTTGCTGGCGGGTAACGACGTCATTTTCCTGAGTGACCTGAGCATGGCTGCTCAAGGCGCGGCGGACACCCTGACCTTGAATGCCGGCCATGCGATCACCATGAATGGCCATGGGATCACGACCGTTGGAAGTCTCTCCATGACGGCCGGTGCGGGCGGGGTCACGGGCATCGGGGCATCGAGCGTGGGTGTGGACTTCTCGATCACTTCGGGTGGGGCCGTCAGTCAAAGCGGGGCCCAGACGCTGACGGTCGCAGGCACGACGACCTTGGCAGCGGGCTCGAACACCATCACGCTGAACAACGCGAACAACTTCGGCGGGACGGTGACGATCACCA
>NZ_AEGR01000044.1 GCF_000211835.1 Hylemonella gracilis ATCC 19624
ACCTCAACCTTGGCAAGGTTGCGCTCTACCAACTGAGCTATTCCCGCGTTAAGAGACCATGATTATAGAACGAATTTCAGTCTCGTCACGAGGGCCAGTGTGAATTTTTTTCACACTGGCCCAAGGGGCCAAGCTCAATGTTTGATCGAGCCCTGAGCAGCCGCTGGCGTCACGGCTTCCACCGTCGCAGCTGCTGCTGCTGCGGCGGCGGGCTCATCGTCTGGCAAAGGCGTGGGCAGGCGTTCCAGGGCAATCTCCAGGACCTTGTCAATCCATTTGACCGGCACGATATCCAGTCCACTCTTGACGTTGTCAGGAATCTCCTGAAGGTCCTTGACGTTCTCCTCCGGAATCAGCACGGTCTTGATGCCGCCTCGCAGGGCCGCGAGCAGTTTTTCCTTCAAGCCACCAATGGCTGTGACTTCGCCGCGTAGGGTGATTTCGCCGGTCATGGCCACTTCACCGCGCACGGGAATGCCGGTCATGGCGGAGACCATGGCCGTGGTCATCGCCGCACCCGCGCTGGGACCGTCCTTCGGTGTGGCGCCATCCGGCACGTGCACGTGGAGATCACGCTTCTCAAAGTACTCGTCTGGAATACCCAGACTGCGTGCGCGGCTGCGAACCACAGTGCGGGCGGCCTCGACCGACTCTTTCATCACGTCGCCCAGAGAGCCGGTACGTGTGATATTGCCCTTGCCGGGCATGAGCGCTGCCTCGATGGTCAGCAAATCGCCGCCCACCTCCGTCCACGCCAACCCCACGACCTGGCCCACTTGGTTCTGCTGTTCGGCGCGCCCATAGTTGAACTTGCGCACACCCAGATAATCGTGCAGATTCTCCGCGTTGACCTGAACCTGGGGCGTCAGTTTCTTGAGCTGCAAGCCCTTGACGACCTTGCGGCAGATCTTGGAGATCTCTCGTTCCAACGAGCGGACACCCGCCTCACGGGTGTAGTAACGAACGATGTCGCGGATCGCGTCTTCGGTGATCAGCAACTCCTCGTCCTTGACGCCATTGTTCTTCAGCTGCTTGGGACTCAGGTAGCGCTGAGCGATATTGACCTTCTCATCTTCCGTGTAGCCTGAGAGACGGATGACCTCCATGCGATCCAGCAACGCTGGCGGGATGTTCATGGAGTTGGAGGTGGCGACGAACATCACATCCGACAGGTCGAAATCGACCTCGACATAGTGGTCGCCGAACTTGTTGTTCTGCTCAGGATCCAGCACTTCCAACAGAGCGCTCGACGGATCACCCCGAAAATCCGTGCCCAGCTTATCGATCTCATCCAACAGGAAGAGCGGGTTGCGCGTGCCGACCTTGGCCAGCGACTGCAGCACCTTGCCCGGCATGGCGCCAATGTAAGTCCGTCGATGGCCCCGGATCTCCGCTTCGTCGCGCATGCCTCCCAACGCCATGCGGACATACTTGCGTCCGGTGGCCTTGGCAATCGACTGCCCGAGCGAGGTCTTGCCGACGCCGGGTGGCCCGACCAAGCACAGGATCGGCGCCTTGACCTTGTCCACGCGCTGCTGGACCGCGAGGTATTCAAGGATGCGGTCCTTGACTTTTTCCAGGCCGAAGTGATCCTGGTTCAGCACTTCCTCGGCATTCGCCAGGTCATGCTTGATCTTGGTTTTTTTGCTCCAGGGCAAACCGACCAGGGCGTCAATGTAGTTGCGCACCACGGTGGCCTCGGCCGACATGGGCGACATGAGCTTGAGCTTCTTGAGTTCGTTCTCGGCCTTCTTGCGCGCCTCGGCGGGCATGCGGGCGAGCTTGATCTTTTTCTCGATCTCCTCGAGATCCGCACCGTCCTCGCCCTCGCCCAGTTCTTTCTGGATGGCCTTGACCTGCTCGTTCAGGTAAAAATCGCGCTGATTCTTCTCCATCTGACGCTTGACACGCCCACGGATGCGCTTGTCCACGTTCAGGATGTCGACTTCGCGCTCGATCTGCTCAAACAGATTCTCAAGCCTGTCTTTCACCTCGGACAAGCTCAGCACCGTCTGCTTGTTCTCCAGCTTGAGTGGCAAATGCGCGGCGATGGTATCGGCCAGTCGGCCGGGGTCATCGATGCTGGAAATCGAAGTCAGGATTTCGGGAGGAATCTTCTTATTGAGCTTGACGTACTGGTCAAACTGCTGCATCACGGCCCGGCGCAAGGCTTCGATTTCACTGCTCAGCTTCTCTCCCATCACCTCCGAGGCAGCGGCCTGCACCGGGACCACCGTCGCGGTGAAATGGGTTTCGCCTTCCGTGATGTTTTGAACGTTGGCGCGCTGCTGCCCTTCGACCAGCACCTTCACCGTGCCATCGGGCAACTTGAGCATCTGCAGAATCGTGGAAACACAGCCCACGTCGAACATGTCCGAGACTTGGGGTTCGTCCTTCGCAGCGGCTTTCTGCGCCACCAGCATGATGCGGCGCTCAGCTTCCATCGCGGCTTCGAGGGCCTTGATGCTCTTGGGGCGCCCCACGAACAGCGGAATCACCATATGGGGGAAGATCACCACGTCGCGCAGAGGCAGCAGCGGCAATTCCAGGGGTTCAGGCGGCAGATGAGTTTGACCGGACATGGAGGGTCCTCGCAATGTTTTTGATGAGCAGGCTGTGAAGGGTTAGATGCGGGGAAGATTCTCTTTTTCCAGCCCTGCGATGCATATTAAGCCGCTGAGGATGATGTTAAGCAGGATTAGACCTGCTGAAACCACGAAGGAAACCATGGAAAACCGACAGCTTTCCATGTTCCTGCGTTTTTCGCATGATTTTCTGGCAAAACCGCCCCGATCAGACGCCCCCTGGGATTGGCAAGCGCACCGCCCCCAAGGAATCACGCATTCGCGTCAAGCTTGCTTGGCCGCCTCGCGGTACACCAACAGCGGCGGCTTATGTTCCTCGATCGTGGACTCATCCACGACGACCTTCTCCACATTGCTCAAGGTCGGCAAATCAAACATCGTGTCGATCAGGGACTGCTCCATGATCGAACGCAGCCCACGCGCGCCAGTCTTGCGGGCCAGACTTTTCTTGGCGATCGCGGCCAGCGCCGTGGGGCGAATCTCCAGCTCCACGCCCTCCATGCCGAAAAGCTTGGCGTACTGCTTGACCAGCGCATTCTTGGGCTCGGTCAGGATCTGCACCAGGGCATCCTCGCTCAGCTCGGCCAACGTGGCGACCACGGGCATGCGCCCCACGAGTTCGGGAATCAGGCCGTACTTGATCAGGTCTTCCGGCTCGACTTCCTTGAACACTTCCGTCAAGCTGCGCTGAGTCTTGCTTTTGACGGCCGCACCAAAGCCGATGCCCGACGATTCCGTGCGTCGCTCGATCACCTTCTCCAGACCAGCGAACGCGCCACCACAGATGAACAGGATGTTGGTCGTGTCGACCTGGATGAAATCCTGGTTCGGGTGCTTGCGCCCGCCCTGCGGCGGCACCGAGGCCATCGTGCCCTCGATGAGCTTCAGCAAGGCCTGCTGCACACCTTCGCCGGAGACGTCGCGGGTAATGCTGGGGTTGTCGCTCTTGCGTGAGATCTTGTCGATTTCGTCGATGTAGACGATGCCACGCTGGGCCTTCTCGACCTCGTAATTGCAGTTCTGCAGCAACTTGGCAATGATGTTTTCGACATCCTCACCCACGTAACCGGCCTCGGTGAGGGTGGTCGCGTCAGCCATCACGAAAGGCACGTTGAGCTGGCGCGCCAGGGTCTGCGCCAGCAGGGTCTTGCCCGATCCGGTGGGGCCGATCAGCAAGATGTTGCTCTTGGCCAGTTCCACCTCATCCTTGCGCGCGGTCTCTTTGTGCTGCAAACGCTTGTAGTGGTTGTACACCGCCACCGCGAGCGTGCGCTTGGCGGCATCCTGTCCAATCACGTAGTTGTCCAGGTTGGCCTTGATCTCGGCCGGGGTAGGCAAGCTGCCGCGCCCCGCGTTCTGGTCGGTGGGGGCAGGCAGCTCGTCACGGATGATTTCATTGCACAGCTCGATGCATTCGTCGCAGACGAAGACCGAGGGACCGGCAATCAGTTTGCGCACCTCGTGCTGGCTCTTGCCGCAGAAAGAGCAGTACAAGGTTTTTTCGCTGGATGTGCTTTTTTTGTCGGCCATATATTCATCACCTTCCTTGCCCACCGGGAAATTCCCGGGCAGATCATAACCAAGCGCGCGCCCTGCTCTGGCGAGCCCTCCTGGCCTTGAAAAAGGCACGGGGTTGGCCCGACAAAAACCGTGCCGCCCGGGGAACTCAAGGCCGTTTTGCGATCACCTGGTCGACCAGACCGTAGTCCTTGGCCTCGTCAGCCGAGAGGTAGTAGTCACGTTCGGTGTCGCGTTCGATTTTTTCCAGCGGCTGACCCGTGCGTTCCGCCAGGATCTTGTTCAACTGCTCGCGCGTCTTGAGGATCTCGCGGGCGTGGATCTCGATTTCCGTCGCCTGGCCCTGCGCGCCGCCAAGTGGCTGGTGGATCATGATCTTGGAATTGGGCAGGGAGAAACGCTTGCCTTTGGCACCGGCCGCCAGAAGGAAAGCGCCCATGCTGGCCGCCATGCCGATGCACAGCGTGGACACGTCGGGCTTGATGAAGTTCATCGTGTCGAAGATGGACATGCCCGCGCTGACGCTGCCGCCCGGGGAGTTGATGTAGAGCGAAATCTCCTTGTCGGGGTTCTCGCTTTCCAGGAACAGCAACTGCGCCACCACCAGGTTGGCGGTCTGGTCGTTCACCGGCCCCACCAGGAAGATCACGCGCTCGCGCAACAGGCGCGAGTAGATGTCATAGGAACGTTCGCCACGCCCCGACTGCTCGATCACGATCGGCACCATGCCCAAGGCTTGCGTTTCGGTGGCGCCATGGTAGGCGGAGGGATGAGCGACAGAGTTGCGCAGATTCATGTTGACTCCAAATTAGAGACCCGGACTTTATCGCCATTTATATAACGGAAATCGCCGGGGCCGCGAACGGCGGAAAGACCGCCGTTCAAGCAAATGGGGCCTGCAACCGGGACTGCAAGCCCCGGCTCAGGCCCCAACCACGTGCGACGCCGGGAATCAGCCGGGCTGTCCCATCAGATCATCGAAGGAAATCGCCTTTTCCGTAACCTTGGCCTTGGACAGCACGAACTCCGTGACGTTGTTCTCAATCACCACGGCTTCGACCTCGGCCATGCGGCGGTTGTCGCTGAAATACCAGCGCTTGACGTCTTCCGGACGCTCGTAGCTGGCAGCCAGTTCATCCACGTGGGCCTTGATCTGCTCGGGCGTGGCTTCCAGCTTGTTGGCGCGCACCAGTTCGGCCACCACCAGGCCCAGGCGCACGCGGCGCTCGGCCTGCGGCGTGAAAAGCTCGGTCGGAATCGGGGCTTTGTCGGCGTCCTTGATGCCGCGGGCCTTCAGATCAGCGCGCGCGCTCTCGACCATGCGATCCAACTCGGCAGCGACAATGCTCTTGGGCAGGTCGAGCTCGGCCTTGGCGATCAGGGTGTCCATCACCGCCTGCTTGTTGCGCGCCACAAGGCGGGCCTTGACCTCGCGCTCCAGGTTCTTGCGGATGTCGGCATGCAAGGCGGCCACGGTGCCCTCGGCCACGCCCAGGGACTTGGCCAGCGCATCGTCCACCTCGGGCAGGTGGGCGGCCTCGATCTTCTTGACCGTGACCAAGAAGTCGGCGGTCTTACCGGCCACGTCCTGGCCGTGGTAGTCGGCCGGGAAAGCCAGAGGGAAGGTCTTGCTCTCGCCCGCCTTCATGCCACGCACGGCATCTTCGAACTCCTTGAGCATCTGGCCTTCGCCCACCAGGAATTGGAAGCCGTCGGCCTTGCCGCCCTGGAAGGGTTCGCCGTCGATCTTGCCCTCGAAGTCCACCGACACGCGGTCGCCATCCTGGGCGGCCTCGTCCTTGCCCCGCTGGGCGAAGGTGCGGCGTTGCTTGCGCAGGATGTCCACGGTTTTCTGGATCGCGGCCTCGCTGACTTCGGCGTTCACCTTTTCAATCTCGGCGCCGGAGAGTTCACCGATCTTCACTTCGGGATAGACCTCGAACACCGCGTCGAAACTGACCTGACCCTCGGGTGCATTGTCCTTTTCGGTGATGCGCGGTTGACCAGCGACGCGCAACTTGGCTTCATTGGCGGCGGAGGCAAACGCCTCGCCCACCTTGTCGTTCATGACCTCGTACTGCACGGAGAAACCATAGCGCTGGGCCACGACGCTCATCGGCGCCTTGCCCGGACGAAAGCCGTCCATGCGCACGGTACGCGCGAGCTTCTTGAGGCGAGCATCCACCTCGGTCTTGATCACGTCCACGGGCAGGTTCAGGGTGATCTTGCGCTCGAGCTTCTCGAGGGTTTCAACGGTAACGGCCATGGTCTACTCCAAAAAATCGACGATTCGGACAGATCGGGGCAAATACAGCGGCCTTGGCCGCCAGGAATTGCCACAGTGTGGTGCGCGGGGGGGGACTCGAACCCCCACACCCTTGCGGGCGTCAGGACCTAAACCTGGTGCGTCTACCAATTTCGCCACCCGCGCAAAGAAAGACAAAAGGCGGTGATCGCAGGCCCGAAGGCATGCAACACCGCCTTACGAAATCGGTGAACCGTCTATTTTAACCGGGCCGACACCCTGATTCCGCGCCTGGGCATGGCGTCATGCAAGGGCGATGAGCCTGCGGGACTCAAGCCGTGGCGGGCCATGCCCACCGCAGATCAGTACAACGCCGGTTTGTCACGCTTGACGCGGAACCAAGCGGCATACATCGCCGGCAATGCCAGTAGCGTCAGGACGGTCGCCACGACCAGCCCCCCCATGATGGCAATCGCCATCGGCCCCCAGAACACGCTGCGCGACAAGGGGATCATCGCCAGCACCGCGGCGGCGGCCGTCAATACGATGGGGCGCAAACGCCGCACGGCGGACTCGACAATCGCATCCCAGGCAGCCACCCCGTTCGCGCGCTCCTGTTCGATCTGGTCAATCAGGATCACCGAATTGCGCTGAATCATGCCCATGAGCGCGATCACGCCCAGCAGCGCGACGAAACCAAACGGCCGATTGAACAGCAGCAAGGCCGCGGCCACGCCCGCGATGCCGAGGGGACCTGTCAGGTAAACCAGCAGGGCACGGCTGAAACTCTGCAATTGCAGCATCAGCAGGGTGAAGGTAATGAAGAGCATGACCGGCATGCCAGCCGCAATGGAACTGGAGCCCTTGGAGCTCTCCTCCACGGTGCCCGCCACCTCGATGCGGTAGCCGTTGGGCCAGCGCAACTCCAGGGTTTTGAGCACGGGCAACAGTTCCGCCGTGACGGTCGCGCCCTGCAGGCCCTCGGCAATGTCGCTTTGAACCGTGATGGCGTAATCTCGGTTCTGGCGCCACATCACGCCGGGCTCCCAGGTGAACTGGGGCTTGGCGATCTGGGTCAACGGAATCTGGCGGCCGCTGGCCGTGGGCAGGTAGGCGTTGCCCAGGTCGGTGACGGCATCACGTTCGTCCAGCGGCTGGCGCAACACAATGTCGATGAGCTTGTCACCCTCGCGGAACTGCCCCACTGTCGCGCCGACCAGCGTGGTCTTGGTGGCCTGCGCGATGGACTGGCTGGTCACGCCCAGGGCACGGGCTTTGTCTTGATCCACCTCCAAACGGATCACCTTGACCGATTCGTTCCAGTTGTCATTGACGCCACGGGTGTTGGCGTTCTCGCGCATGAGGGCTTTGACCTCGTCCGCGCGCGCGCGCAGCACCGCCGGGTCCGGCCCCATCACGCGGAACTGAACGGGGTAGGCCACGGGCGGGCCATTGGGCAGCAACTTGACGCGTCCACGCACCTCCGGGAATTCCTGGGCCAGCACCACGGGCAGCTTCAGCCGCAGCGACTCGCGCACCTTCAGATCCTTCGACATGACGATGAGCTGGGACACGTTGGTCTGCGGAAACACCTGGTCCAGCGGCAGATAGAAGCGTGGCACGCCCGAACCCACCCAGGTACTGACAGCGGTGACACCTTCCTCGGCCATCAGGCGGCGCTCGACGCGGCGCGTCACCTCCTCGTTGGCCGCGAAGGATGTTCCCTCGGGCAGCCAGAGATCCACCAGAATCTCCGGACGCACGGAATCGGGAAAGAACTGCTGCTGCACCCGGCTCATCCCAACCAGGCCAAGCGCAAAAGTCAGCAAAGTCGCACCGATGGTCAGCCACCGATGCTGGACGCACCAATCGACCGCTCGGCGGAAGGCCTGGTAGAAGGGCGTGTCGAAGTGTTCGTGGTGCTCGGCCCCCGCCGCCGTGGGCTTGACCTTGAGCAGCACATTGCCCAGATACGGCACGAAATAGATCGAGGCCAGCCAGGACAGCACCAGCGCGATGCCCGTGACCGCGAAGATGGCGAAGGTGTACTCACCCGTCGAGGACTTGGCCATGCCGATGGGCAGGAAGCCCGTGGCCGTGATCAGCGTGCCGGTCAGCATTGGCATGGCCGTCACCTCGTAGGCGAAGGTCGCGGCGCGGGCCTTGTCGTAGCCCTCTTCCATCTTGCGCACCATCATCTCGACGGCGATGATGGCGTCGTCCACCAGCAGGCCCAGCGCGATGATGAGGGACCCCAGCGACACCTTGTGCAGGCCGATACCCCAGTAGTGCATGGCCAGGAAGGTCACCGCCAGCACCAGTGGAATGGTGATGCCGACGACGAGACCCGGGCGCATGTCCACGTACCAGCGGCGCCACGGCGGCAGAGTGCCCCCGACAGGGGTGTCACGTTTGTGCAGGCCCAGGCTGAGGAAGCTCACGGCTAGCACGATCACCACGGCTTCGATCAGCACGTGCACGAACTCGTTGACAGATTCAGACACGGATCTGGGTTGGTCCTGCACCTGCAACAGGCGCACGCCCGCGGGCAAAGTTTTCTCGATGCGCGCCGAGACTGCCTTGAGCGCCTTGCCGAGGGCAATGATGTCGCCACCCTTGACCATGGACACACCCAGGGCGATGACTTCACGCCCGTCATGGTGGACCTTGACCGCTGGCGGATCGGCGTAGCCGCGCGTGATGGTGGCGATGTCGCCCAGGCGCAACTGCGCACCCGAGGTGCCACGGATTGGCATCTCGCGCAGTTCTTCCAGCGCATTGAACTGCCCAGCCACGCGCACCTGCACCACGTCCAGCGGCGTTTGCACGGCACCCGCGCTCTCCACGGCGTTTTGCTGACCCAACTGGGCCAGCACTTGGTTCATGTCCAGTCCCAGTTGCGCCGCCGTCTTCTGGGAGATCTCGACAAACACCTTTTCGTCCTGAGCGCCGAACAATTCGACCTTGGCCACATCGGGCACGCGCAGCAGCTGCTGGCGGGCGTCATTGGCGAAGTCCTTGAGTTCGGCGTAGCTGAAACCCTCGGCGTCCAGCGCGTAGATGACCCCGTACACGTCACCGAAGTCATCGTTGAAGTAAGGCCCCTGGATGCCTGCGGGCAGCGTATGACGCATGTCGCCCACTCGCTTGCGCACCTGGTACCAGGTGTCCGCCACTTCCGACGGGGGCATCGAGTCCTTGAGGTTGAAGACGATCTGCGATTCGCCTGGCTTGGAATAGCTGCGAATCTTGTCGGCGTAAGGCACCTCCTGCAGGGTGCGCTCGAGCTTGTCCGTGACCTGCTCGGCCACCTGTTGCGCGGTGGCACCCGGCCAACTGGTGCGCACCACCATGGCCCGGAAAGTGAAGGGCGGGTCTTCGTCCTGCCCCAGTTGGAAATACGCCGTCAAACCCAGCACCATCAGCACCACCATCAGGTAGCGCGTGAGCGCGGGATGCTCCAGGGCCCAGCGCGAGGGGTTGAAGCCCTTTTTAGGTTCCATCTGCGTCATGACCGTCTCACTCCGCAGCCTGGGCCGACTTCGGTTGGTAGATCGTCACTTTCTGACCTGGCGAGAGCACGTGGACTCCCGTGGCCACGACCAGCTGACCCGGCTGCAAGCCAGACGCGATCACGGCCTCGTTGCCATCGGCCGTCGAAACCTGGACCGGCTGCGACCGGACAGTCATGGTGGCCGTGTCCAGCACCCACACCGCGGTCACCTGCCCGTCCTGGCGCAAGGCACTGCTGGGCAACTTGATGGCCTGCATGGTGGTGGCGTTCGTGTTGGCGTTCTTTGCCTGCACCGGGGTGGACGGCAGTACCGCCACGGTCGCACCCAAGGGCGGCAGCTTGCGTGCGGAATCCGACGCTTCGATGCTGGCCTTGACCAAGAAGGTGCGCGTCACCGGATCAGCGCTGGCCGCGACCTCACGCACGCGACCAGGCAGCATCTCCCCCGTGGCCCAGATTCGCAGCTGAACCGGCATGCCGTTGATCATCAACGCCACTTGCCCTTCGGGCACGGAAAACACCACGTCGCGGGGACCATCCTGAGCGATGCGCAACACCGGAGCGCCTGCCGCGACCACCTGACCCGGCTCCGCCTCGATCGCGGTGACGACACCCGCGGCATCGGCAACGAGCTTGGCATAGCGGGCCTGGTTGCCTTGCGTCGTCAGTTGGGCCTCGGCCTGATCCAACTGGGCCTGAGCGGCTTTCAGCTGCGCCTCGCGCCGGTCCAGTTCCGCATCGCTGATGAAGTTCTGCGCCCGCAGTTCGCGGTAGCGTTGCAGATCGGCCGCCGCCAGGTCGCGATTGGTGCGAGCCGCCGCCGCCTGCGCGCGGGCCGCGTCCGCCGTCAGCTGATAATCCTGCGCGTCCAGCTGCGCGAGCACATCGCCCACGTTCACATGCTGGCCCAGGTCCACTTGGCGCTGAACGATCTTGCCAGCGACCCGGAAGCCCAGCCGCGACTCGGTGCGGGCACGCACCTCGCCCGCGAACTCGCGCGTGGACTGCAAGGGACTGGCGCCCACCGTCAGCACCTTGACGGCCCGCACCGGCTCTTCCACGGGGGACTGCTTTGAACAGGCGGCAAGCACAATCGCAGCCGCCAGCGTGAGGCCGATGGCGCCCACCCGGGACAAGGAAGATGAAAAACGATGCCGCATGAGAATTATTCCGCCGTTTGAATGCTAATGACTGACCAGTCAGTAATTTATTAAAACCCCTGTTGCTTGTCAAGCCATCCCTGTCGTGAACCCCGCCTCCTCCGTACAGCACTACGAAAACTTTCCCGTTGCATCGCTGCTCTGTCCACCGCGGCTGCGTGCTCCGATCCAGGCGCTCTACCACTACGCCCGCACGGCAGATGACATCGCCGACGAAGGAGATGCCCCGGCCACGCAGCGCCTGGCGGATTTGACTGCCTACCGGGACGAGCTACAGACCTGTTTCGCCGCCTCTGCGGCGCAGGCCAAGACTCCGTCCCGCTGGCCCCACATCTTCGACCCGCTGCGCCTCGTCGTCCATCGTGTCGAGCTTCCAGAAACACCGCTGACCGACCTCCTGTCCGCCTTCATGCAGGACGTTGAAAAAACCGAACAAACGATCCGCCAAGGCAGCCGGCCGGGCGCAGCCTATGCCGATCGCGCTGAGTTGCTGGACTATTGCCGCAGGTCGGCTAACCCGGTGGGCCGGCTGGTGCTGCACCTGCATGGCATTGACGACCCGGCATCGCTGGCGCAAAGCGATGCGATCTGCACGGCCTTGCAGCTCATCAATTTCTGGCAAGACCTCAGCCGGGATATCCCGCGTGGTCGGCACTATCTGACGGCGGCCGACCGCGCTGCCCACGGCGTGAACGACGCGGACTTGCAAGCGCTGCGCGGCACGGCACAAACGCAAGCCCTGATCGCCGACTGCTGCGCCTGGGCAAGGCAACTGATGCGGCAAGGCGCTCCACTGGTCCACCGCATGCCTGGCCGCATGGCCTGGGAGTTGCGCTTCGTCGTGCAAGGCGGCCTGCGCATCCTCGACAAGATCGAGGCCCAGGGCTTCAACACCCTGCAGCGCCGACCGCGAATCACCGTGGCCGACGGAGCACTGCTGCTGTGGCGCGCCCTCGGCATGCGCGCGCGGGCCACGAGCCCGGGGCCTTGAAGCGCCCCTGCTTCGGCCAGCGTGGGCAGCTTGCCGATGCCGATGCCGATGCCGATGTCGATGCCGGCTAGCCTGGTGCCGGATCGGTGGGCGTCCGCGCCAACTTGGCGCTCAGAACCTCGGCCAGCCAGTTCATGAACACCTGCGTGCGGCGCGGCAGTTGCCTGCGGTTCGCGTAGACCAGCGACACCGGCATGGCGGGCGCACGCCACTGGGGCAGCACCTCGACCAGCAGGCCCTGCTCGATCAGGGGCCGCGTGCCAATGGCCGGTGCCTGGATCAGGCCCAGCCCCGCCATGCAGGCGGCCGAGTACGCCGCTGTGTCGTTCACCGTCAACGCCCCCGCCATGGGCAGGTTACGGACATCGCCCTGCTCCACGTACTCCCAGCCCACGGGCCGCCCTCCCAAGGTCGGCAAGTAGTGCACGAGGCGGTGCTTCGCCAGATCTTCCAGCGTTTGGGGGGTGCCGTGCTGGGCCAGATAGGCCGGACTGGCGCAGTTGAGCTGCACCATGTAACCCAGGGGCCGGGCCACCAGGGCCGAGTCGTCCAGCGTGCCGATGCGCAGCACGCAGTCGAAGCCCTCGCGCACCAAGTCCACGCGTCGGTCGGTGCTGCTGAGTTCCAGCTCCAGCTCGGGATGCAGCGCGAGGAACTCACCGAGCCGGGGCAGCACCTGCTGGCGCGCCACGCCGCTGGGCATGTCCACGCGCAGGCGCCCGCGCACCGCCTCGCCACCTCTGCGGAACAGGGACTGCGCGTCGTCCAGTTGTGCCAACAACTCCTTGCAACGCTCGTAGAACACTTGGCCGTCCTGCGTGGTCTGAACGCGGCGGGTCGTGCGGTGCAAGAGCCGCGTGCCCAAGCTGGCTTCCAGTTGCTGCACTGCCTGCGACACGCTGGCTTTTGGTAGGCCCAGGCTGTCGGCCGCCTGGGTGAAGCTGGCCAGTTCGGCCACGCGGGTGTAGATCTGCAATTGCTCGGGACGCAGCATGGCGGACTCCTGGTGGGAGGGTGAGTGTGGCCGGGTCAGACGCTTCCATTGTTCAATTTAAATGAACAAATTTATCAAATTTTCCCAATTTATCGCAATGGGACGAATCAATAAAGTCACTCCTGTCTCAACCACCTCACCAGGAGCATGACCATGAACCCCACACCGTTACAGACACCCACACCCATCGCTCTCATCACCGGCGGTAGCCGCGGACTGGGCCGCAACGCCGCGCTCACCCTCGCCGCCCAGGGCAGCGACATCATCGTCACCTACCAGCGCCAGCAGGCCGAGGCCCAGGCCGTGGTGGCGCGGATCGAAGCCTTGGGCCGCCGCGCAGCCGCACTGCAGCTGGACGCAGGCGACAGCGCCAGCTTCGCTGCCTTTGCCACCCGCGTGCTCGAGCTGCTGTCCAAGCAATGGCAGCGGAAAAACTTCGACCATCTGATCAACAACGCCGGCTTCGGCCACTACGCCGCCTTTGCGGAAACAAAGGAAGCCGACTTCGACGCGCTGTACCGCGTGCACCTCAAGGGACCGTATTTCCTGACGCAGGTATTGCTGCCGCTGATCGCCGACGGTGGCCGCATCATCAATATCTCCAGTGGCCTGGCGCGCTTCAGTTTCGCCGGCAGCTCGGCCTACGCCGTGATGAAGGGCGGCGTCGAGGTGATGACCCGCTACATGGCCAAGGAGCTGGGATCGCGCGGCATCGCCGTGAACACGCTGGCGCCTGGCGCGATCGAGACTGACTTCGGCGGTGGCCATGTGCGTGACAACGCGGAACTCAATCGCTCCATCGCCGCGCAGACCGCGCTGGGCCGCGTCGGCTTGCCGGACGACATCGGCGGCGCCATCGCCGCGCTGCTTGCGCCGGGCAGCCGCTGGATCAACGCGCAACGCATCGAAGCCTCGGGTGGCATGGTGCTCTGAGCCCGATCCGCCTTCTCTCTGAAGGCATCGATCAACCGTACTCTGACTCACACTGCGAGTACGGCGAGCATCGCAAGCGCGGGAGCGGCCCGCACTCTAGGTCGACCGGTGTCTTCCTTAGAAGGGGTAGTGGCGCGGGGTCGTCTGCACCGTGATCCAGCGCAGTTCGGTGAATTCGTTGACGCCTTGCCGGCCGCCGAAGCGCCCGATGCCCGAGGCCTTGACACCGCCAAAAGGCATCTGGGCTTCGTCGTGCACGGTCGGTCCGTTGACGTGGCAAATGCCGCTGTCGATGCGACGCGCCACGTTCATGGCGCGCGCGATGTCGCCGCCGAACACAGCCGAGGACAAGCCGTACTCGTTGTCGTTGGCGCAAGCGATGGCTTCTTCCACGCCCTTGACGCGCACGACGGCCTTGACCGGGCCGAAGGTCTCCTCGTGGTAGATCTTCATGGCCGGCGTGACGTGGTCCAGCACGGTCGCGGGCATCAGCGTGTTGGTGGCCTTGCCGCCGCACAGCAGCTTGGCCCCCTTGGCCAGCGCGTCGTCGATCAAGGCATTGCAATGCTCGACCGTGCTCATGCCGATCACCGAGCCCAGCACCACGGGTTCGGGCTTGCGCGGGTCGCCCAGCGGCAGGTTCTTGGCCTTGTCCGCGAACTTCTTGACGAAGGCGTCGGCGATCTTTTCGTCCACGATCAGGCGCTCGGTGCTCATGCAGATCTGCCCACTGTTGGCGAAGCAGCCAAAGGCCGCGCCGTTGACGGCGTCGTCGAGGTCAGCGTCGTCCAGCACCACCATGGGGGCCTTGCCGCCCAGTTCCAGCACCACGGGCTTGAGGTACTTGGCGCAAGTCATGGCGATGATGCGACCGACGCGGGTCGACCCCGTGAAATTGACGCGCCGCACCGCCGGGTGCGCAACCATGGCTTCGACCACGGCACCCGCGTCGGCCGGTGCGTTGGTGATGTAGTTCACCACGCCCGGCGGGAAGCCCGCGTCGATGAAAGATTCGATGATGAGCTGGTGCGTGCGCGGGCTGTTCTCCGAGCCCTTGAGCACCACCGTGTTGCCGCAAGCCAAGGGCACGGCGATGGCGCGCGTGGCCAAGATGACGGGCGCGTTCCAGGGCGCGATGCCCAGCACCACGCCCGCGGGCTGCCGCACGGCCATGGCCAGCGAACCCGGCACATCGGACGGGATCACCTCGCCTGCGATCTGCGTGGTCAGCCCCGCCGCCTCGCGCAGCATGCCGGCGGCCAAGTGCACATTGAAGCCCGCCCACATGGCCGTGCCGCCAGTCTCCGCGCCGACGGCCTCGATGAACTTGGGCGTCTTGGCTTCCATCGCATCCGCGGCCTTGAGCAGCAACATGCGCCTTTCGGTGGGGCCGGTCTGGCTCCAGGTCTTGAAGGCCTCGGCAGCGGCCTCGACGGCCATCACCGCGTCGGCGGCCGAAGCGGCGGGCGCGCGCGTGGCCACGGTGCCATCCAGGGGATTGCGGCGCTCGAAGGTCGCGCCTTTTTCGGCCGTGACTTTCAGGCCGTTGATGAGCATGGACAGATCGGACATGGTGTTCTCCTTAAACAGGTGCCGCGGCATCGGCGGCGGAATGGGTGCCGGAATGGGTGCCGGAATTGGCCAGGGTTTTGCGTCGTTGCACGGCGTCGCTCGCCGTGGTCTGGTCGGCGGCACCCGCCCCCAGGTAAGCCTCTCGGATGACGTTGCTGCGCTCCAGCAGACGGGCCGGGCCGCTGGCCACCAGCACACCGCGTTCGAGGACATACCCACGGTCGGCCACGGCCAGCGCTTTCTTGACGTTCTGCTCCACCATCAACACGGTGGTGCCGGCATCGGCGATGCGGCGAGCGATGGTCAGCAATTCGTCGACCATGCGGGGTGCCAGGCCCAGCGAAGGTTCGTCCAGCATCAGCAGACGGGGTGCGCTCATCATGGCGCGGGCCACGGCCACCATCTGCTGCTCGCCGCCGCTCATGGTGCCGGCGAGTTGCTGGGCACGTTCGCGCAACTTGGGAAAGTCAGCCAGTACCTGCTCGATGCGGTGTGCGCGCTCGGCCTTCGGCACCAGCCAGCCGCCCAGCTCCAGGTTCTCCAGCACCGTCATCTGCGGGAAGAGTTGTCGGCCTTCGGCCACCAAGGTCACGCCGCCGCGCACCACCTCGTGCGTCTTGTCGGGCAGCTCCTCGCCGTCGAGCAATGCCAGGCCCTGGCGCGGAATCAAGCCCATCAAGGCCTTCAACAGCGTGGTCTTGCCCGCCCCATTGGGTCCCAGGATCACGGTCAGGCCAGGCTTGACCTCGAAACGCAGATCGCGCAGCACGAGGAAGGCACCGTAGCCCGCGGAGAGGCCCTGCACTTGCAGGTGCGCGCGCTTGGCGTCGCCAAGCACGAAAGGGGTGTCACGCCACCACATCATGCTGCGGCCTCCTCGGTTCGCGTGGATGCCACCGTTTCAGGCTCGGCCATTTCGTCGCCCAGGTAAGCCTCGATGACCTCGGGGTTGCGCACCACGTTGGCGGGCGTGTCGTCGGCGATCTTGCGGCCCTGGTGCAGCACGATCACGCGCTCCACATGGCGCAGCAGGGTAGTCACGGCATGCTCGATCCAGATCACGGTCAGGTCCAGCTCGTCACGCAGCCGCCCGATCAGGCGCGCCATGTCCTCGATCTCGGCTTCGGTCAGACCCGCCGCCACCTCGTCGAGCAGCAGCAGCCTGGGCCGCGTGCCCAGCGCCATGCCAATTTCCAGCAGACGCTGCTGGCTCGGTGTGATGGCCGCGGCGGGCAATCCGGCCTGCGCGGACAAACCGATCAGTTGCAGGATGCTGCTCGCGTCCCGCAGCGCCCACGGCACGTCTTTTTCCTCGCCCCACAAGATGTACTTGCGCGGCCGCCGTCCCGCGAATTTCAGACCGAAGGCGATGTTGTCCAGCACCGTCATGTCGCCGAAGACGCGCGGCGTCTGGAAGGTTCGCGCCACACCGTGCGCCGCGTAGCGATGCGGTCGACTGCCCGTCAGGTCATGGCCTTGGCACATCAAACGGCCATCGGTCAGGGGCTGCACGCCGGATATGGCGTTGAAGAACGTCGTCTTGCCCGCGCCGTTGGGACCGATGATGCCGACCAACTCGCCCGGCATGAAGGAAGCACTGACCGCGTCCACGGCGGTCAAGCCACCAAAACGCACGGTGACGTCCCGGGCTTCGAGCAAGAATTTCCGAGCCCCGTCGCCGCCAGAGCGCGCCAAGGCGGACTGGTTTGCTTCAGGGGTGTGCGCGGCATGCGCCGCGGCGATCAGCGCGGGTGCCGGTGTCGAGGTGCTAGACAAAGTAGCTCTCCCGGGCGCGTTTCAAGGCACGCTGCTTCTCGCGTTCTTTCTCACCGGACAGGTCGCGCTTCAAGTCCCGTGCCCACTCGCGGCTGTCGGTCCACCAACCCTTGAAGGTGGCCCAGCGCAAGGACGCCAGTCCACCGGGGAGATACAGCACGCAGAGGATGAGCAGCAGACCCAGCGACATCAGGTAGATCTGCGGGAACTGCAGGCGCAGCGATTCGGCCAACACGCTGAAGATGATGGCGGCGAGCAAGGGCCCCCACAGGGTTAGAACGCCGCCGATCAGGGTGATCAACACGGTCTGAAAACCGATGAAGGGGTTGAACACGGTGTGCGGATCGATGTAGGTCCAGCGCACGGCCATGGCCGCGCCCACCGCGCCTGCGAAGGCTGCCGTCAAAGCGAATCCCGCGACCTTCACCAGCCGCGTGTTGACGCCCAGGGTCTGCGCGCGCTGCTCATCGGCACCGATGGCCAGCAGCGCCAGGCCAAAACGCGTGCGCCGCACGACGATGGACGTGGCCACCGCCAGCACGGCCAGCGCCAGCACCGTGAGGTAGATGGTCTCGCGCTCGGGCACGACCATGAGCACCCGGCCCACCGTGCCCGTGACCGACTTCTCGAAATAGGTCACGGCATGCAGGATGAGTTCCGTCATGCCGAACGTCAGCACCGCGAAATAAGTGCCGCGCAGGTGCAGGACAGCCGCCCCCATGAGGACGGCGACGACCACCGCGATGCCGGCGCCGATCAGGATCACCGTGAGCCAGGCGAACTCTCCGAGCAGGATGGCCGAGGTGTAGGCACCGATGCCGAAGAAGGCCGAGGTCGCCAGCGAAAGGTAGCGCGTGCTGCCGCAGAACAGGCCCCAGCTGGAAGAGAGGGCGACGTACATCAGGCAGGTCAGCGCCATGGAGGCCACGAACTCGCTGGCGTAGGCCGGCAGCGCCAGGGCCCAGCCCGTGAAAGCCAACAGCACCAGCAGGTCGCGGATCAGGATTTGTCTTGAAGTCATCACAAACATCAGGAATCGGTGGCCGCCACCTCAGGCCTTGCGGCTCTTGCGCGTGAACAAGCCCTCAGGTCGCAACAACAGCACAGCGATGAAGACCGTGTAGGACAGCAAGGCCTTGAGGGAAGGGTTCGTGAAGTGCATGCCCAGCGCCTCGATGACTCCCAGGAACAGCCCGCCCACCAAGGCCCCGCCCATGCTGCCGAAGCCGCCCAGGGTGATGACGATCAAGGCCGTGACCGTGTACGGCTGCCCCATGAAGGGCGTGATGGTGTAGGCCATGGACAGCAAGGCGCCCGCCACGCCCGAGAGCCCCAGCCCGATGCCGAACATCAGCGGGTGCAGCTTCTGCGTGTCGATGCCCATGAGCTGCGCGCCCGTGGGCGATTGCATGAGAGCACGCACGCCCTTGCCGAGCAAGGTCTGGCGCATCAGCACGATCAGTGCACCGGCAAACAGCAGGGCCAGGAAAAAGATCAGCAACTTGTTGGCCGCGAACTGCATCTCGCCGAACTTCACCGGCTCGGTCAGGTAGTCGTAACCGCGCAGGTCACCGCCCCAGAGCCAGGACACAAAGTTCTGCACCAGGAACATCAAACCAAAGGCCACCATCAGACTGCGTGCCTCGAACACATCGAGGTTGGGTGAGGTCCGCGTCAGCCGCCGAAAGCACAGGAAATGCAGCACCATGCCCAGCGCCATCAGCACGGCGAAGGACACGGGAATCATCAGCAGGGGCGAGATGCCGAACTGCGTCTGCACCAACCAGGTGAGGTAGGCCCCGACCATCAGGAACTCGCCGTGCGCGATGTTGAGGATGCGCATCAGACCGTACTGGAGGTTCAGCCCCAGGGCGATCAGCGCATAGATGCCCCCGGTGATCAGACCGGAGACGATGAGTTCAAACCAGGCGGTGAAAGACATGACGATGAATCGGCCTACTGAGCGTCACCCAGGTGCCGCCTGTGCGCCGAAAGACCGGAAGTGCGGGGTGAAAGCGCAGCGAAATAAAGGAGGAGGCCCGGCATACGCCGGGCCGGGGGACATTCGCGGAGCTTTTACCCCGCGATTCCGGTCGTGCTTCGATATTTACCACTTGGGTTTGGCAATCAGCTTGGCCGTCGCGCGCGCCGGTGGCCACACCACCTCGAACTCGCCCTTCTGCCACTGCCCCACCGTGCCCGGCGTGCCCACGTTCTCGCTGCCGTTGAACTTGATCTCGCCCAGGATGGTCTGGTGCGTGGTGTTCGCCACGTAATCGCGAATGGCCTTGCGGTCCAAGCCCACGCTCTTGACGGCGTTGGTCAGGATCTCCAACCCGGCCCAGGCAGCACCGCTGGCCCAACGGTCCGGCTCTTTCTTCTGGCTGGCCACATGCGCGTCGAAGTAAGCCTTGGCGCCCGGGCTGGTCTTCGCGTTCCAGGAGCCCATGCCCATCACGCCCTCCGCGCCCGCCACCGTCATGACCTTGGTATAGAGCGGGAAAGCCGTGCCCACCGAGGCGTAATAGAACTTCGGATTGAAGCCGACTTCCTTGGACTGCTTGCTGGCCAGGATGGTGTCCGGCGGGTAGGAGAAGCCGATGAAGGCATCCGGGTTCTTGTCCTTGATCGAGCGCAACACGGGCGACAGGTCTTGCGTGCTACCGGGATAGCTTTTCTCCTCCACCAGCCGGATGCCACTGCCCTTGACGGCCTCTTTCAGCGCGGCGTAGTTCTCCAGGCCGAACAGGTCGTCGACGTAGATCACCGCGACGGTCTTCACCCCCTGCGACTTGAGCAGGTCCACCAGCGCACCGATCATCGGCGCCGGCTGCTGCAGCAGCAAGAAGAAGTAAGGCAGCTTCAGGTCCACCAACTTCTTGGACAGCGCGGTCGGCGCCAAGAAGGGGTAGCCGTAACGGTTGGCCAGCGGAGCGACGGCGAAGTTCGCGCCGCTGCCCCAGGGCGGCAAGACCAGATCCACCTTGTCGCTGCCCATGAGCTTTTCATAGGTGCGCACGACGGTCTCCACATTGCTCTGGTCGTCGCTGCTGATGAGCTCGATCTTGCGGCGCACGCCTTTGACGTCCAGCCCCCCCGCGGCGTTCTGCTGCTCGGCCCACAGCAGGTAGTTGGGCTCCTGGCTGGTCTGCGCGCCGCCAGTCCACGGGCCCGTGCGGGCCATGGTGTAGCCGATGCGCACCGGCGCGTTCTGGGCCATCAATTGCGGGGCAAAGGTCGCGGCGCCGACGGCGGCCGCGGCACCTTTGATCAAGGTGCGCTTGCTCTGTTGAACCTGGGCTCGGGCCATGCTGGTCTCCTCTCGAGTTGTGGGGCTGATTTGCCATCTTGGAAGCTCTGCAATCCTAGGGGCCTGCCCGCCGCGCGGCTTTGCTGAGCGTGCACAAAGTAATTGCCGCTGCGCGCACGGGCATCGGGGTTAACCCGCGCGCCCCTTGTCCACGCGGATGAGGCTCCCATAATCCCTGCATGCATGCCGCCACCTTGAGCACCGATGCCTATGCCCCCACCGAGCGGGCATCGATCTGGCGTGACTGGAATTGGTCGCTGTTCGGTGGACTCGAATGCGACCTGTACGGCGACAGCGACTTCGACGGTCACATCGCCCGCGCGCACGCGGGCGACATCATCCTGACCCGACTGGAAGCGCGGCGCCATCGCGTGGATCGCACGGCGCAACTGGCGCGCGCCGACGTCGCACCCGGCTACCTCAAGATCGTCGCCCCCTTGCAGGGACGCGCGCGCGTCGAGCAGGATGGCCGTGAAGCCTGGGTGGGCCCCGGTGCCTGGACGCTCTACGACACCACGCGGGGCTACACGGTCGACAACCCGGGCAAGGTGGAACACCTGATCGTGATGCTGCCCAAGGCGCAACTCATCGAACGTGGGCTGCGGCTGGAGCCGCTGGTGGCTCGTCTGGTTGGCGCGAGCCCTGGCGGTGAAGCCTCGGGCATTGCGCGCGTCGCGCTGTCGACCATGCGCAGCACCTTCCATGAACTGCCGCACATGAGCACCGATGCCGCCCACGGGGCCGGGGAACTCATCGCTCAGCTCGTGCGGCTCTCACTGATTGAGCTGTCGGGCCGGGAAACCCACCACACGCAACGGCAGGCGCTGAAAGACCGCATACGCGGCTACCTGGCCCTGCACCTGCGCGATCCGGCGCTGACGGTGGAACGCATGGCCGCCGCGCTCAATTGCAGCAAGCGGCACCTCTACAACGCCTGGGCCGACGAAGAGCGCACGCTGTCCAACCACATCCAGACGCTGCGGCTGGAGGGCTGCATTCGAGAACTGTCACGCCCGGCAGCGGACGCCACGCTGAAGGAACGCGCGATCACCGAGATCGCGATGTCCTGGGGCTTCAGCAGCCCCGCGCATTTCAGTCGGGTGTTTCGAGACCACACGGGCCTGAGCCCGAGCGAGTTCCGCGCCGTGCGGCGGCCCAGGAATGCTTCAGACTGAACGACTGAACGACTGAACACTTGAGCGCGCCGCGCGCTCGGACACTCAGGACGTGAGCAACAAGGGCCGCGCGGAAGCGCCCACCGCGCCGCCCGGGGCGGAACGGCCCATCCCCGACGACGCGAGGCGGAACTGGCGCACGATGTCGGCCAGACGATCCGCTTGCTCACGCATGGATTCGGCCGCCGCCGTGGACTCCTCCACCAGCGCAGCGTTCTGCTGGGTCATGCGGTCGATTTCCTGGACCGCCTGATCCACCTGGCCAATGCCATGTGACTGGCTGTCGGCCGCCGTGGTGATCTCGCCCATGATGTCGCGCACGCGCTGCACGCCCGAGACGATCTCCTGCATGGCCGCGCCCGCGGCCTCCACCTGGCGCGCGCCACCGTCGATGGCGGACACGCTGGCGTCGATCAAACGCTTGATTTCCTTGGCCGCCTCGGCGCTACGGCCGGCGAGACTGCGCACTTCGCCCGCCACCACCGCGAAGCCGCGGCCCTGCTCGCCCGCGCGCGCGGCTTCGACCGCCGCGTTCAACGCCAGGATGTTGGTCTGGAAAGCGATGCCATCGATCACGGCGACGATGTCCGCGATTTTCTTGCCGCTGGTGCTGATGCTGTACATGCTTTGCACGGCCTCTTCCATCTCCTTGCCGCCGCGCTGGGCCGACTGGGTGGCGCTGGCGACCAGCTGGTTGGCATTCTGAGCGGCGCTGGCCGTGTGCTGGACGTGGCCCGTCAAGCCGCTGATGGAGCTGACGGTCTGCTGCACATTGCTCGCGGTCTGCTCGGTGCGGGTGGACAGGTCGTGGTTGCCCGTGGCGATCTCGCGGCTGGCCGTCGCGATGCTTTCGCCGGCATCGCGCAACTGGCCCACCATGCCCGCCAGTTCGGAGCGCATCTGTTCCAAGGCGCGCAAGAGATCCGCCACCTCATCGCGTCCCTCGGCCTGCTGGCTCTGTGTCAGATCGCCACTGGCGATGGACTGCGACAGCTGCCGCGCCAGCTCGACCGGCTGGCAGATGGCCCGCATGTTCAACAGCGTCAGCGGCACGACGATCAGCAAACTCACGACCACCAGCCCCGCGAAGATGAACAGCATGTTGTCGAGCAGGTCATTGCGGTTGGTGTTGGCGTCCTTGGCCTCCACGCGCAAGGCTTCGTCCAACTGCGTCAAGGCCTTGTCGGTGGCGGTCAGCTCGCCCACGGCGCGCATGCTCATGCGGTTGGCGGCCGTGGCGGTGTCATAGACGCTGCTCTCGATCTGCCGGGAGAGATGGGCAAACAGGTTGTGGTACTGCTTGAAATGTTCCATCGCCTTGGTGATCTGATCTTTTTGCTCACCTTGCAGGGTTTGGGACAGCTCATTCAGGGCCTGCTCGATGCGGGTCGCCGAGGCGTCCCAACGCGTGCGGGTCTCGGCCACGCGCTCGGGCTGCTCGTACTGGATGATCATGTCCTTCTCATGCTGGCGCGCCAGCGCCATTTCAAGGCGGAGCTTGGACACCCGATCCACCGCCTCCAGGGACTCGTTGATCACCTTGCCACTGATCTGATGGATGCGGAACATGCCGAAAATGCCCGCGCCCCCCACCAGCAGCAACAGCACCAGCACGACGCCAATGGCGGCGTACATGCGGAAACGAATGGTGAATTGGCGCATCAGCGCGAACAGCCGGTGACTCATCTGGATCGTCTTTCTTCTGATCAAACAAGGGAAAAGGGGCCGGTTGCGGCCCGGGCCTGCCAACGCTTCAGGCGCACATGGATAGTACATAGATTGTCGGCATTGGCCGGCACTTGTTAACAACGCGTTGCGTCTGCGATGACATCAGGGTAAACCCTCGACAGGACTGCACGCAAAACCGGGCCCGTCGCGAACCATGAAGCTCGGCATGGGAGAATGCCCAGCCATGCCGGTTCACGTTCCCTCGTCTTCCTCTCCCGCGCAGTACGTCCAGGACAAGGCCGCCGCCTCGGGCAGCAGCTTCTACTACGCCTTTCTGTTCCTGCCAGCGCCCCGGCGGGCGGCCATCACCGCGTTCTACGCTTTCTGCCGTGAAGTGGACGACGTGGTGGACGAGGTGAACGACGCGGGGGTGGCCGCCGCCAAGCTAGGCTGGTGGCGGGCCGAAGTGGCGCGCGCCTGGCAGGGTCAGCCCAGTCACCCCGTGCTGCAGGCGCTGATGCCCCACGTCACCACCTACGGCATCGAGGCGCGGCATTTGCTGGCCGTCATCGAGGGCTGCGAGATGGACTTGCAGCAGAGCCGCTACCTGGACTATCCGGGTCTGCAGCGCTACTGTCATCTGGTCGCGGGCGTGGTGGGCGAAGTGGCCGCGCGCATCTTTGGCGGCCATTCGGGGACAGACCCGACCCTGGATGAGCTCCGCACACGCTACGCACACACCCTGGGACTGGCCTTCCAGCTCACCAACATCATCCGCGACGTCGGCGAGGACGCCCTGCGCGGGCGCATCTACCTGCCCATCAACGAACTGCAGCGTTTCGAGGTCAAGGCCCACGAAATCCTGAACCGCCAGTACTCGGAGCGCTTCACGGCGCTGATGCGTTTCCAGACGGAACGCGCCCAGTCCTTGTACGACGAAGCACTGAGCCTGCACGCCCAGATGCCCTCCGAGGAACGGCGCGCTCAGAAGCCGGGCCTGATGATGGCCAGCATCTACCGCACCCTGCTGCGCGAGATCGAGCGCGACGACTTCCAGGTACTGCATCAGCGCATCGGCCTGACGCCCTTGCGCAAGCTGTGGCTGGCCTGGAAAGTCCAGGCCCTGGGCCGGCTGTGAATCTGCCCCGCATGCGCCGTGCGCTGCCACGCGCTTGCCCCCCGAGATTGCGGCGGCCGTGAAGATCACCATCGTCGGGGCGGGCTGGGCCGGCCTGGCGGCCGCCGTCGCGGCCACACAAGCCGGCCACCACGTCACCTTGCATGAGGCCGCGCGCGTGGCGGGCGGACGGGCTCGCGGCGTGGACATGGCGCTGCCCAACGGCCAGACGCTCACGCTGGACAACGGCCAGCACATCCTGATCGGTGCCTACACCGAGACCTTGCGGCTATTGCGCACCGTGGGCGTGAACGTGGCATCCGGTCCCCAGGCTGGCGCCGAGAGCCCCTTGCTGCGCCTGCCCCTGGCGCTGATCGGCCCGGACGGCCAAGGCCTGCGCCTGCCTCGCCTGCCGGGATTTCTGCCCGCGTCCTGGGCGGTGCTGGCGGGCGTGCTGCGGCATCCGGACTGGCCTTGGCGTGAACGCCTGGGCCTGCTGCGGGCCGCTCTGCGCTGGCAAGCCCAGGGCTTCCAATGTGACGACCGCTTGAGCGTGGCCGACCTCTGCGCCCAGGCGCGTGGCGCCATCGGCCCGCGTGTGCTGACCGAGTTGATCGAACCGCTGTGCGTGTCCGCGCTCAACACCCCGGCCCCCGAAGCCAGCGCCCAAGTCTTCCTGCGCGTGCTGCGCGACGCCCTGTTTGCACAACCCCAGGGCGCTGACCTGCTGCTGCCCCGCGTGGACTTGGGCTCGCTGCTGCCCGAGCCGGCCCTGCGCTGGCTCCAGGCACATGGCGTCACGGTCCGTCTCGGCGAGCGCGTGCACGATCTGGCGGCCTTGCAGGGCCAGGACAGCATCGTCCTGGCCTGTCCCGCCCCGGAGGCGGCGCGGCTGTCACACGCCATCAACCCGCGCTGGGCCGCGCAGGCCCAGGCGCTGGGGCACACCACCATCGCCACGGTCTACGCCTGGAGCGCCCATGCCCGGCTGCACGCGCCCATGCTGGCCCTGCCCAGCTCGGCACCATGCCCGGCCCAGTTCGTCTTTGACCGCGGGCGGCTGGACCCCTCGGGCAAGAGCCAGGGGCTGCTGGCCTTCGTGGTCAGCGCCAGCACGGGCGAACGCGAGGAGATCGAAGCCAGCGTGCTGCGGCAGGCGCGGACGCAGCTGGGCCTTGAACTGCAAGCCGTGCGAACCATCGTCGAAAAACGCGCGACCTTCGCCTGCACCCCCGGCCTGGCGCGACCGTCCGCGCGGATCGGCCCCCGGCTGCACGCCTGCGGTGACTACGTGGCGGGGCCTTACCCCGCCACGCTGGAAGGTGCCGTGCGCAGCGGCATTGCGGCCGCCGAGGCCTGCGCCGCAGACCGCGTGTCACCGCATGGGCTGTCAGGGTAGCTGCGGAGTGATACAAACGCGCAGTCCGCACGTCATCGGGCCCACCGAGTGGCCAACGGTCTCCTCCCGACGCTCCGCATGAAAACCCTGCTCAAGCTCCTCGCCGTTTCCCTGCTCACCCTGCTCATCGCCCTGCTGCTGGCGACCGCGCTGGGCTATGGGTACGCACGCGGCAAGCTGCCGCAGCGCGATGGCGAACTCTACCTGCGCGGCCTGGCGGCCCCCGTGCAGGTGCGCTGGGACGAGCGCGGCGTGCCGCACATCCAGGCCAAGAACGAGACCGACCTCTACCGCGCCCTGGGTTTTCTGCATGCCCAGGACCGTCTGTTCCAGATGGAACTGATGCGCCGCTTGGCCAAGGGCGAGCTGTCGGAGATCCTCGGCCCCAAGCTGCTGGAGACCGACAAGCTCTTCCGCACCCTGGGCCTGCGCGCCCAGGCCGAGGCGCGGGTGCAGTCCATCAACCCGCGCCATCCGTCCTGGCCGGCATTGCAGGCCTACCTGGATGGCATCAACGAGTTCCAAGAGACCCGGCCGCTGCCGCTGGAGTTCGAAATCCTGGGCATCCGCAACCCGCTGCCCTATTCCCCCGAAGACACCCTGGCCGTCACCGGCTACCTGGCCTACAGCTTCGCCGCCGCCCTGCGCACCGAACCCGTGTTGACCTATGTGCGCGACCGGCTCGGCCCCGACTACCTGCGCATCTTCGACGTGGACTGGAACCCGCTGGGCGTGCTCAGCCCGCAGGCCCAGTTGCTGGGGCAGGCAAGTCCCGCGCGCCCAGGCACTGCGGGCACGCAGGGGCAGGCGCCCCGCCTGGCGTCTTTGAGCGACGCAGACTGGCAGACCCTGGCCCGCGTGGGCGAGGTCAGCCAGCAGGCCCTGGAGCTGGCCGGTGTGCCGATGATGGAAGGCAGCAACGCCTGGGCCATCGGCGGCCAGCGCACGGCCAGCGGCAAGCCCATGCTGGCGGGGGACCCGCACATCGCCTTCAGCTTGCCGGCGGTGTGGTGGGAAGCTCACCTCAGCGCCCCCGGCTTCGAACTCTACGGCCACTTCCAGGCGCTGAGCCCCTACGCCTTGCTGGGCCACAACAGTGCCTTTGGCTGGAGCCTGACCATGTTCCAGAACGACGACATGGACCTGGTGGCCTTGCGCTCCAACCCCGCCAACTCCCGCCAAATTTGGTACCGAGGGCAATGGGTGGACCTGGGCAGCCGGCAGGAAGTCATCGAGGTCAAGGGCGCCGAGCCTGAGTCTCTGCAAGTACCGCAGTCTCCCTACGGTCCCATCATCAACGCGGTTTTCGCGGACACGCTGGGCACCAGTTCATCGGCCACGCCCATCGCGCTGTGGTGGGCCTTCTACGATGCCGAGAATCCCATCCTCGAAGCCTTCTACGAGCTCAACCGCGCCGACACCCTGGCCAAGGCCCGCCAGGCCGCCAGCAAGCTGCACGTGCCGGGCTTGAACATCGTGTGGGCCAACGCGGCGGGAGACATCGGCTGGTGGGCAGCCGCCAAGCTGGTGCAGCGACCCGCTGGCGTGAATCCCAACTTCATCCTCGACAGCACGCAAGGCCAGGCCGATAAGCCCGGTTACTACCGCTTCGCCGACAACCCGCAGGAGGAAAACCCCGCGCGCGGCTACATCGTGTCGGGCAACCAGCAACCCCTGCCGCGCAGCGGCGTGCCGGTGTACGGCTACTACAACAACCCGGAGCGCGCGCGCCGCCTGGACTTCGTGCTCAGCAGCAAGCGCGGCGGCTGGACTGTGGCCGACAGCCAGGCCCTGCAATTGGATGAGCAAAGCGGCTATGCGGTGCGTATCCTGCGCCCTTTGCTGCCCTTGCTGCGCGCGGCGGCCGAGCACTCGCAAGAAAACACCGTCGAGCAAACCGTCCTGTTGAACCAGCTCAGCGAGTGGGACGGCCGGCACGAGGCGGGCAGCATCGCGGCCACGGTGTTCAACCAATTCGTCTACGAACTGGCGCGCGCGGCGCTGGCCGATGAGCTGGGGCCCGCCCTGTTCAACAACTTGCTGCGCACCCGCGTGATCGACGCGGCGATGACCCGCTTGGTCACCGACGAGAACTCCCCCTGGTGGGATGACCGCGGCACGCTGGCCGACCAGGAAACCCGCGCCGACATCGTGGCGCAAGCCTGGGAAGCCACCCTGGCCCATTTGGTGAAACTGCACGGCAAATCGGCCATCAACCACTGGGCCTGGAGCGCCAACCACCAGCTCACCCACAACCACCCGCTGGGCCAGGTCAAGCCGCTGAACCTGCTGTTCAACGTGGGGCCTTACCCCGTGTCGGGCGGGCGTGAACTGCCGAACAACCTCAATTTCCCCATAGGGCCCGCCCCTTGGAGCGTGCACCACGGCCCCTCGACGCGCCGCGTGATCGATTTCGCCGCGCCCGGCCAAGCCCAGGGCATCAACCCCGTGGGCCAAAGCGGCGTGCTGTTCGACCCGCATTACAAGGACCAAGCCGTGGACTACGTGCTCGGCCGCTACTACACCATGCACCTGAATGCCGACGACGTGCGCAAGTCCACGCGCAGCATCCTGCTGCTGCAACCCGACGATTGAACCCGACCCATGACCCCGCTGCCCTCTTCCATGTCCACCCCCAAGACCGCCGTCCTGCTCTGCAACCTCGGCACGCCCGACGCGCCCACGCCAGCGGCCCTGCGTCGTTATCTGGGCGAGTTCCTGAGTGACCAGCGCGTGGTCGAACTCCCCCGCTTCGTCTGGTGGCCTATCCTGCACGGCATCATCCTGCGCGTGCGCCCGGCCAAGTCGGCAAAGAAGTACGCCAGCATCTGGATGCGGGACGGCGACACCTCGGGTTCGCCCCTGCGGGTGTGGACCGAACGACAGGCCAACGCCCTGGATGCGCAACTGAAGGCGTCGGGCCAGCACGTCACCGTGCGCTACGCCATGCGCTACGGCTCACCTTCCATCGCCCAACAACTCGACGCCCTGCAGGCCGAGGGCGTGCAACGCATCCTCATCCTGCCGGCCTACCCGCAGTACTCCGCCACCACCACGGCCAGCGTGGTCGACGCGGTGGCGCACTGGACCAGCAAGATCCGCTCCCTGCCCGAACTGCGCTTCGTCAACCGCTACCACGACGACACGGGCTACATCAACGCGCTGGCCGCGCGCATCAACACGCATTGGGCACAGCACGGCCGCCCAGACGGAAAAATCAGCAAGCTCGTGCTCAGTTTCCACGGCCTGCCCGAGCGCAACCGCACCTTGGGTGACCCGTACTACGACGAATGCCAGACCACGGCACGGCTGCTGGCCGAAGCACTGCGGCTCACCCCCGATCAATACCTCGTCACCTTCCAGTCGCGCTTCGGCGCGGCGAAGTGGCTGCAACCCTACACCGAACCCACGGTCATGGCCCTGGCCCGCTCGGGCGTGCAGCGCGTGGATGTCGCCTGCCCCGGCTTCACCAGCGACTGCATCGAGACCCTGGAAGAAATCGACCAGGAGGTGCGCGAGGCCTTTTTGACCTCAGGGGGACAAGAGTTCCGCTACATCCCTTGTCTGAATGACGAGTTGGCGTGGATCAGTGCCCTGGAACGGATCGCGCAAAAGCATTTGAGCGGTTGGCTGTGATTCCCATGCGGCCGTCGAACGCCAAATCTCAATGCGAGGGCGGCACTCACAACCACTGAAGTTGTTGTCGCAGCTCGGCGCTGGTGAGAACCTGCGCATACTCTCCCTGCAAATTGGCCAAGGCCATGGCATGGACCTCTTCCGCGCTGCGCGGGACACCGTTGTAGTCGGATTTCGCGAATGCGAACGTTGCATCGGAGGCCACATAGGTGGTGAACCCCAGATTCCCCGCGGTTCGCGCAGTCGCTTCAACCGAGTTGTTGGTGCTCACGCCCACGATGGCAACGGACTCGATACCTCTGACACGAAGCCAACGTTCGAGCCCAGTGTGGATGAACGCATCGGGCACATTCTTCTCGACGACATGCTCCACATCCAAAGGCCGCAAATCCTGCTGGAACTCAACGCCTGCTTGACCTGGCCAAAAGGGTGAGCCAGGCGTCCTGGAAATATGCCGCACATGAACAACCGGAGCTTGGGCCGTGCGCCAAGCCTCCAGCGTCATCGCGATGGCGAGTTCGGCTTGGGGGTTGTTGCGCGAACCTGCCAATGGGCTCTGCATACCGCGCTGCATGTCAATGATGATGAGAGCCGTCTGACGTTTCACGGGAATGACCTCGATCTGATGTCCAAGGTGGTGCGCGCGACGCTGTCTTCTAGGCCGACTTCTTCTTCAAAGCCTGGTAAGCGTCCCGCGCCAAGCACCCCTTGAGCCACGCACTCGTCAGCGGAAATTGGTCCATCAGCGTGCGCGTCGCCCGCACCCACAAAAGCACGCTGGCGACGCAGAGGTCGGCCACGGTGAAACGGTCGGCGGCGATGTGCGCTTCGCCTCGGGCTTGCTGTTGCGCCAGGTGCGCTTCGAGCACGCGCAGCGGGACGTGCAGGCGGCGCTCGGCCTGGTCGGCCAGCTCGGGCTTGCGCTGGGGCTCGGGCATGCTGAAGCGGTGCATGAGCACGGTGAGCGCGTCCTTCTCCACTTCCGTCATGGTCCAGAAGGACCAGCGCAGCGCCTCGGCGTCCTCACGCGGCGTGGCAGGGGTAATCGTGGTGCCATCGGCCTTGCCGGCCACCGTGCCGTGATAACGCGCGATGTAGAGCGCGCAAGCCATGCTTTCCCAGATCACGACGTCACCGCCTTCGCTGTCGGGCCGATGGTCCACCACCACGGGCACGCGCCCGTTGGGGTTGAGCGCCAGGAATTCCGGCGTGCGCGTGTAGCCCTGGCGGTAATCGGTCTGCACATGCTCGAAGGGCAGGCCCAGCTCGGTCGCGGCCCACAGTGGCCGCAGCGCGCGGGACGCCAGGATGCCGTAGATGGTCAAGGGCATGAAGTTCCTCTCAGATACTGCCGCCCCAACGGCCGGCGACAAGCGGCATCAAAAAAAGGATGGGGACGGGCTTGGCGCGTATTGTCCACACAGCGCGACGGTCAGTTCAGCGTCTCAGGTGCGCAGGAACTTGAGCACGGCACCCAACTGGTCAGGCACGTTGAGCGCGGGGGCATGGCCGCAGCCAGGCACCTCGATGACCTGCAAGCGCCCGGCCCGGCCAGGGCCGGTCTCGCGCATGGCCGCCACGGTCTCCGGCAAAAGCAGGTCGGAGGACTCGCCACGCAACAGCAGTACGGGCACCTCGATGCGGGCGTACGTGTCATGCAGCTTGTAGTCGTCTGGATGGTGGATGAACTGCCCGGCCATGGCCGGGTCGTAATGCGGCGTCACGCGGCCGTCGGGCAGGCGACGGACCGAGGTCTCCGTCATGCGGCGCCATTGCGCGTCGCTGATCCAGCCGTAGGGCTTGTAGATGGTGCGGAAGTAGGCCTCCAGCTCGCTCACGGTGTCGAAGGCCGGGGGGTTGCCCGCATAGGAGCGGATGCGCTGCTCCGCAGCCGCCGCCAGCTCGGTGCCGATGTCGTTGAGCACCAGGCGGGTGATGCGTCCTCGCAAGGGGCCAGCAGCGCAGACCATGCCGATGGCACCGCCCATGGAGGTGCCCACCCAATCGAACTGGCACAGACCGAGCTGGTCGGCCAGGGACAGGGCCAGCCTGGCATAGAAGTCCAGGCAGTATTCCTGGACGGGGTCGGGGCTCCACTGGCTCAGGCCACGGCCTACCGTGTCGGGGCAGATCACGCGGTAACCGTTGGCACACAGGTGCGCGGCGAGTTCGTCCATGTCGCGCCCCGTGCGCGCCAGGCCATGCCAAGCGATGACGGTACGGCCGCCTACCCGGGCGCTCGAGGCATTCCAGTCCATGTAATGGATTTCACGCCCCTCGCAGCGCAGGTAGTGGGAGGTGGCTTGCGTCATGCGGGTTCCTTCAAAGTCTTGCGCGCGGCGGGCCGGGCCGCGCGCTCCCGCAGGCGGCCGACGATGCCGGTTGGAAAGTGGTAGACCGAGAGCACGAAGAGCAGGCCCAGCCAAAGCAGCCAGCGGTCGGGCGTGAAGATGGCGGGCAGCAAGGGCCAGCCTTCCATCGCCGCACCGAGCAGCTTCAACACGTCCTGCAAATAACTCTGCGCGAGCAGGAAGAGCGTGCTGCCGAGGATGGCGCCATAGAGCGTGCCCATGCCGCCGATGACGACGATGAGCAGGATGTCCAGCATGATCTCGAAAGACAGCGAGGTGTCCGGCCCGTTGTAGCGCAGCCAGAGCGCGAGCAGGCAACCCGCCAAGGTGGCGAAACCCGCCGAGATCACGTTGGACAAGGTGCGGTACACCACGGTGCGGTAACCCAGCGCCTCGGCGCGGAAGTCGTTCTCGCGGATGGCCTGCAGCACCCGGCCAAAGGGCGAGTTGACGATGCGCAGCAGGGCCAGGAACATCAGCACCACCGTCAGGAAGATCAGGTAGTAGGTGACGATGCGGCCATTGACGGCCACGCCCAAGACGTCCTGCTCGAACAGGCGGAAGCCCGGCATCAGCAGCTGCGGCACGCGGAAGGTCAGGCCATCCTCGCCGCCGGTCAAGTCCGAGAGCTGAGACGCCAGCGTGAGAAAGGCCGAGGCCACGGCCAGCGTGATCATGGCGTAGAAGATCGCCTTGACCCGCAAGGAGAACAGGCCGATCAGCAGGGACAGCAGCAGCGAGACGGCCAAGGCGCTGGCCACCCCGGTGGCCAAGGCCGTCCAGTTCGCCCCCAAGCGCGTGAAGGCGATCGCCACGCCATAGGCGCCGATGCCGAAGAACATGGTGTGCGCGAAGCTGACGATGCCGGTGTAGCCCAGCAGCAGGTCGAAGCTCGCCACCAGAGCAATGAAGATCAGCACCTTGGCCGCGACGTTGAGTGCCTTGACGCCCGGCACCAGGAAAGGCGCCAAGGCCAGACCCAGCACGAGCACGATGAGCAGCAACGCGAGCACGCGGCTGCGCGGCAGGTCCTTGGACAGAATACGTGTCAGCATCTCAAACCATTTCTCTCAGTGGACATCCCATCCATACCGAGCATTCTCAACACCAGGGCTCCCGCGGAGCTGGCTTTGCCAGGCCGCTGAGAGCGCCCTCTTGAGGGGGTGGTGAAGCGTCCAACGAGACGCGTAGCCTGGGGATGCTTCATCTGTCGGTGACCGGGTACACGCCTTGCGGCCGCCAGAGCAGGATGGCCACCATCAGCGCGATGTTGGAAAACAGCGCCACCTTCGGCACCAGAAAGCCGGTGTAGTTCGCCATCAGGCCCACCAGCAGCGCGCCGATCAAGGCCCCGAGCGTGGAGCCGAGACCGCCGATGATGATGACGATGAAGATCAGCACATTGACCTGGGCGCCCATCTGCGGCGTCACGCTCTGCTGGTACAGGCCCCACATCACACCGCCCAGGCCCGCCAGCGCGCTGCCCGCGACAAAGACGCCGATGAAAAGGCGCTGGATGCGGTAGCCCAGGCTTTCGACCATTTCGCGGTCCTGCACGCCAGCACGGATCAGCAAGCCGATCTTGGTGCGGTTCAGCGTCCAGGCCAGCGCCGTGAACACGGCCAGGCCCACGAGCACGCAAAGCAAGCGGAACTTCTCCACCGCCGCGTCGCCCAGGTAGAGCACGCCGCTCAAGGCCGGCGGCAGCGGCAGCGCGATCTGCTGCGGGCCCCAGATGACCTTGATGAGTTCCTCGCCGATGATCATGCCGCCCATGGTGATGAGGATCTGCTTCAGGTGTTGGCCATAGACCGGCCGCACGATGAGCCGCTCGAAGGCCCAGCCCAGCGCGCCCGCCACGGCCATGGCCACCAACATCGCGGGCAGCAGGGCCAGCAGATTGAGCCACAGACTGCCGGCCTGCACATAACTCCCCATGCCACCCAGCACCGACACGGCGACGAATGCGCCCAGTGCGATGAAGACGCCATGGCCGAAATTGAGCACGTCCATCAGACCGAAGACCAGGGTCAGGCCCGAGGCGATGATGAAGATGATCAGGCCCATGGCCAGGCCCGCCACCGTCAGCGTGAGCCACGTTGAGGGACTGCCGATGGCCGGCAGCGCGAAAAGCGCCAGCACCGGCACCAGGGCCAGCGGCTTCCAGTCGAAGTCTTTCAGCGTGGTCATTGAACCTCCCGCCGAGCCACCCCAAGGGAGGCGAAGGCCCTAGATCCAAATCTAAGCAAAGTGCGGGACCCGCCTGCACCTGAGGGCCGCAAACACACGAAGCGTTGAGCGTGGAGGTACTTCATCCGTGCGCCCCCAAGGAAAGACCCAACAGCCGAGCCTGCAAGGCTTCGTCCTCCGCCAAGGCCTGCATGCTGCCGCTGTGCACCACACGCCCTTCGTCCATCACGGCCACGCTGTCGCCCAGCTGCTTGGCGAAGTTGAAGTTCTGCTCCACGAGCAGGATGGTGGTCCGCGCGGCCTTGAGTTCCTTGAAGGCCGTGATCATGTTCTGCACGATGGCCGGCGCCAGTCCCTTGCTGGGTTCGTCGATCAGCAGCAATTGGCGTGGCTCGACGATGGCGCGCGCCACGGCCAGCATCTGCTTTTGCCCGCCACTGAGCTTGCCGGCAGGATGCAGCCAGAACTTCTTCAGCGCGGGAAAGAAGCCGAAGATCCATTCCAGCCGCGCCGTGTCCATGTCGTCCACCGTGCGTGCGCCGCGCGCGGCCAGGAGCAGGTTCTCCTTGACGCTGAGGTCGGAAAAGATGCCCATGTTTTCAGGCACGTAGGCCACGCCGCCGCCGTCACCTCGCGCGATCTCGGGGGTCTGAAACTGCGTGATGTCCAACACGCGCTTCGTGTTGACGCGCTTCGTTTTGTCTTGATTCACCGCCAGCGTGATGCGCCCCGCGCTGGCGCGCCACAGGCCCATGATGGTGCGCAGCGTGGTCGTCTTGCCCGCGCCGTTGCGGCCCAGCAGCATGGTGAGTTGGTTCGCCGGCACGACAAGATCCACGCCGTGCAGGATGTGGTACGCGCCAATGTGCGTGTGGACACCCTCTAGCTTCAACAGGGGTTCGGACATTTCAAACAGCCTCTTCCTTGGGGCTCACGCCCAGATAGGCTTGCTGCACGACGGGCGAGGCGATCACCTCCGCGGGCAGCCCATCGGCCACCAGCTCGCCGTTGTGCAGCACGATGATGCGGTCGGCCAGCTCCCGCACCACATCCATCTTGTGCTCAACGAGCAGGATGGTCTTGCTCTTGTCGCGCTTGAGCTTGCGAATCAGGTTCAGGATCACCGGCGCCTCGTCCACGCTCATGCCCGCCGTGGGTTCGTCGAACATGAAGACGCTGGGCTCCAGCGCCATCAGCAAGGCCACTTCCAACTTGCGCTGGTCACCGTGTGGCAGGCTGGCGGCATCTGCGTCGCGCTGGGCGGTCAGGGCCACGGCCTCCAGCACCTGCTCCGCTTTTTCCAGCAAATCCCGCCGGTCGCTCCAGATACGCCAGAAGTCCAGCCCCGCTCCTGCCTTGGCCTGCACGGCCAGCCGCACGTTCTCCAGCACGCTGAGCTTGGGAAACAGGTTGGTCAACTGAAAAGCGCGGCCCAGGCCCGCGCGCGTGCGCAGCGGGGCGGACAGCGGTGTGAGGTCCTGTCCGTTGAGCAGCACACGCCCCGCGCTGGCTGGGATCTGGCCCGAGATCAGATTGAAGTACGTGGTCTTGCCCGCCCCGTTGGGACCGACGATGGCGGTCAGCGTGCCGGGCGCGAAGGCGCAGGACACGGCGTTGACCGCGACATGGCCACCAAAACGCACGGTGAGGTTTTCTGTTTGCAGCATGGATCGCAAAAGAAGCGCCCGGCGAGCGCCGGGCGCGTGTTCGTCAGATCGAACGATCAGCGCTTGTTGCGGATCGGCAGATCGATGTCTTCCGCCTTGATCTCGCGCACCAGCTCGGGCACGCCCCAGGCGTAGGCCTGGTCGGCCTTGATGCGGAAGTGGTACATGCTTTGGAGGGCCTGGTGGTCTTCCTTGCGGAAGGTCATCTTGCCCTTGGGCGTGTCGAAGCTCATGCCCTCCATGGCGGCGATCAGCTTCTCGGCATTCGCATCGCCGTTGGTCTTCTTGAGCGCCGTGACGATGGCCATGGCCGCCGAGAAACCACCCGCGGTGAAAAAGTCCGGCGGCGCGTTGAACTGCTTCTGGTGCTCCTTGACCATGTGGTCATTGATCGGGTTCTTCGGAATGCCGAAGTAGTAGTACAGCGCGCCTTCCATGCCGGGGAACTGCTTGTAGGCCACCATGGCAGGCAGGATGTTCCCGCCCGTGGCCAGTTCGATGCCGTAGCGGTTCTTCAGGTCCATCTCCGCGATCTTGGGGAAAGGCGTGGGCGAGCCCGACCAGATGACGGAGATGAACTTGCGGCCCTTCTCGCTCTTGAGCTTGTCCACGATGCGCAGCAGGCCCGCCGTGAAGTCCGTCGTGCCCACGGGCAGGTACTCCTCGTGCACGACCTTGGCCTTCTTGATGAAGTCCTTGCTGGCCTTCACGCCGTCGCGGCCAAAGGCGTTGTCGTTGGCCAGGGTGGCGATCACGTTGCCCGGCGCGTCCAGCGCGATGGCGTTGGCGGCGGCGTCCTGGCTGCTGCTGCGGCCCGTGCGGAAGATGTAGCGGTTCCACTTGTCGCCGGTGATGGAGTCGGCCACGGCGGGCTCCACCAACAGGATCTTTTGGTACTCCTCGGCCACGGGCAGCATGGCCAGCGCCACGGGCGAGGCGGTCGGGCCGATGGCGATGTCCACCTTGTCGTCGGCGTAGGCCGCGGCCAGCAGGCTCTTGCCCACGTCGGGCTTGCCCTGGTCGTCCTTCTCGATCACGACCAACTTCTTGCCCGCGACCACCATGGTGCCGCCAGTGGCGTAGGACAGGCCCATCACCAGGCCCACGTTGCTCTGCTTGGCGTAAGCCTCGAGCGGACCGGTCTTGCTGTGGATCTGGGCGATGCGGATTTCGCCGGTCTGCGCCTGGACCGATGCGGCCAACAGGGTCGCCAACAGGGCCGCTGCGACCGTGAACGTGCGTCGTTGCATGGTTGTCTCCTCTCGTGCTTGTTGTGCGTGGGTTGAACTACGGGCACGACCCTTGGCATGGCTCGCAGGTCAAGGCCCAGCCTCTTGCGCCGCCGCATTGTGTGGAGCTTCAACCCGGCGCCCCAGAGGGTTTTCCAGCCCTGCGTAGTTGTACGTAATCGCATGCGCGGGGTCGGCCTAGAATCGCGCGCAGCAACGACACGCCCCCGCATGACCTCCCATCGCGCCTCGCATCACCCCGATCCCACAACGTCCGAACGCGCGGGCCTGGACACGATGCGACTGGACAAATGGCTGTGGGCCGCACGCTTCTACAAGACCCGGGCGCTGGCCGCCGAAGAAATCAGCAAAGGCCGTGCGCGCGTGAACGGCCAGGTCGCCAAGCCCGCGCGCGATCTCAAACCCGGCGACACGGTGGAACTGCGCCAGGGTGCGATCGGACGCACGGTGCGCGTGCTGGCCTTGAGCGCCCAGCGCGGCCCGGCCCCGGTGGCCGCCTTGCTCTACGACGAAACCCCCGAGTCCATCGCCCTGCGCGCGGCCGCTGCCGAACAACAGCGCTTGGCGGCCGAGCCCGCGCTGTCGCTGACCCAGGGCCGCCCCACCAAACGGGACCGACGCCAGCTCGACCGCGAACGCGGCAGCCCGCAGTCGGCGTCGAGCGGCTGGGGCGAGCGCTGGAGTGCTTCACTCGACTGAATCGGTTACCGGTCCAGCGAGCGGCCGCGACGACCGAAGCAGAAAGCTGCCGGGTGTCGGAGCCCCTGCCCCACCGACCTAGGGCTGTGCAAGCTCAATGCAGGGGGCTCCACCTGGGCCACGCAAATACTGGATATACGCCCATATTTGTAACATTTTTGTATAACTTTTTGATCAAAATATCCGCATATCGCCCTGCGGATTCGGTGTTCGGATAAAGTCTGTACAACTTTTGTACAAGAACCGATGTCCACCGATCCGTCGCAGGACCCCAACGCCCAGGAGTTTTTTCCGATCCGCACCGTGTCCACGCTGACCGGTGTGAATCCGATCACCCTGCGCGCCTGGGAGCGACGCCACGGACTGATCCGCCCCACGCGCACGGCCACCGGTCATCGGGTCTACACGCGTTCCGACATCGACACGGTGCATCGCATCCTCGCCCTGGTGGACTCGGGCGTCACGATCAGCCATGTGAGCGAGGCTCTGGCCGCTCAAGCGCGATCTTCCTCACTGGCCGCCACCGACGAAGGCCCTTGGGTCCGGGCTCGGGCCCAGATGGTGGATGCGATTTCGCGCTTCGACGAAGCCCGGCTGGAAACGCTCTACAACGAACTGCTGGCGGTGCATGCGATCGAGGAGGTCACGGCGCGCCTGTTGCTGCCGCTGCTGGTGGAGCTGGGCCAACGCTGGGACAACAACCAGCCCGGCGGCATCGCGGAAGAGCATTTCTTCGGCATGTACATGCGCATCAAGCTCGGTGCGCGCCTGCACCATCGCAGCCGCGCGGTGCTAGGCCCCAAGCTGATTGCGGCCTGCCTGCCGGGCGAGCAACACGAAATCGGCTTGCTGTTGTTCGCGCTGGCCGCGCACGAACAGGGCTACCGCATGGTGCTGCTCGGTGCCAACATGCCACTGGACCAACTGCCCCACGCCGCCGAACGCACGCAGGCCGCGGGCATCGTGCTGTCCGGTTCGATCGAAGCCCCGCGCGCGCTGCACGCCGAAGCCCTGCCAGCGCTCGTGCGCGACGCTGCCATCCCCGTATTCGTGGGCGGTCCGACCTCGGTGCACCAGCAAGATGAAGTGCGCGCCGCAGGCGCCGTTCCCCTGGGCACGGACATCGCCCGTGGACTGCAACTGCTGCACCTCACCCTCAACCCTACGGAGTAAATCCATGACCGCCCTGACCCAGAATGCACCGCCTTCGAAGGCGCCCGTGTCCCTCGCGCTGCGCTGGGCCGAACAGGGCTACCTGCCCGATGCGCTGATCCGCCACGGCATCCGACGCCTGACGCGCGAACGCCTGCAAGAGATCGACGCCGATGACGCCGAGGCCAGCGCCGAGCGGGCCACCCGCTTCATCTCCGCCCTGCCCCACCTGCCCGTGGCCCTGGTGCCCGAGGCCGCGAATGCCCAGCACTACGAGGTGCCGGCCGAATTCTTCCGCCACGCCCTGGGCAAGCACCGCAAGTACAGCTCGGCCTGGTGGCCCGAGGGCGTGCAGACCCTGGACGAGGCCGAAGCTCGCGGCCTGGCCGCGACCTGCGAGCACGCTGGCCTGGCGGACGGGCAACGTATCCTCGAACTCGGCTGCGGCTGGGGTTCGCTGACCTTGTGGATGGCCGAGCACTACCCGCAGGCGCGCATCACCGCAGTGTCCAACTCAAACTCGCAGCGCGAGCACATCATGGCCGAGGCGAAACGTCGCAATCTCGGCAACGTGAACGTGATCACCTGCGACATGAACCGCTTCGAGGCCCCGGAGCACTACGACCGCGTGGTCTCGGTGGAGATGCTGGAGCACATGCGCAACTGGGACGAAATCTTCCGCCGCGTGCACGGCTGGCTGCTGCCCGGGGGCCGCTTCTTCATGCACGTCTTCGTGCACCGGTCCGTGCCCTACGCCTTCGAAGTGCGCGACGAGAGCGATTGGATGAGCCAGTTCTTCTTCACCGGCGGCATGATGCCCAGCGATGACATGGCCCTGCACTTCCAGCGCAAGCTGCGGCTGGTGCAGCGCTGGCGCTGGGACGGCACCCATTACGAGAAAACCGCCAACGCCTGGCTGCGCAACATCGACGAGCGGCGCGCCGAGGTCATGCCGGTGCTGGCCGCCACCTATGGCCCGGACCAGGCGGCGCTCTGGTTCCAACGCTGGCGCATCTTCTTCATGGCTTGCGCGGAACTCTTTGGCTATGAACAGGGTCAGCAATGGTGGGTCAGCCACTACCTGTTCGAACGTCCCGCCGACTGAGACGGTGACGTCCCAAAAGAGAGCGATCGACCGTCCTCCTGCCGGATGACCGCCTTCACCGGGCCGACATCCTTTCCCTGACCCCGACCCCGAGACCTTTGTGCGCAAACTCATCAACTTTCTGATCTATCAGACCGGCTGGCTGGTCTGCGTGCTGGGCGCCGCCCGAGGCTGGCCCTGGGCCGGCGTGGTCTTCGTGCTGCTGGCCCTGGCCTGGCATCTGCGCCAGGCCGAAGACCTGCGCGCGGAACTGCGCCTGGCCCTGATCGCGGGCCTGGTCGGCGCGCTCTGGGACACCGCGCTGGCCGCCACCGGCCTGGTGCGCTTCACCAACGGCGTGCTGATCGACGGCACCGCGGCGTACTGGATGGTCGCGCTGTGGGTGCTGTTCGGCATGACGCTCAACGTCAGCCTGGCCTGGCTCAAGGAACACCTGCTGGGCGCCGCCATCCTGGGCGCCGTGGGTGGGCCTTTGGCGTACCTGGCGGGCGCCAAGCTCGGCGCCTTGTCCCTGCCCGACACCAACCTCGCCCTGCCGCTGCTGGCACTCGGCTGGGCGCTCATCACCCCCCTGCTGTGTGTGATCGCGCGCCGTTTCGACGGCTTTCGCGCGATGACCGCAAAACCCTTGGAGCCTTCTCATGTTTGACTGGAATGCCGCCCTCTGGGCCTTGCTTGCGATGAGCCTGTTGGGCTTCGCCGGCTGGCTGCTCAGCCTCGCCAAGCGCGACGTCAGCATCGTCGACAGCCTGTGGCCCCTGTTCTTCCTGCTGGGCGCTTGGGTCCATGTGATCGCGCAGACGGGCATGGCCAGCCCCGGCCCGCGCGCCCTGCTGCTGCTGGGCCTCGTGCTGATCTGGGCCCTGCGTCTGTCGGTCTACCTGACCTGGCGCAACTGGGGACAGCCGGAGGACCATCGTTACCAAGTGATCCGGGCGCGCAATGAGCCGGGATTCTCGGTCAAGAGCCTCTACCTGGTCTTCGGCTTGCAAGTCGTGCTGGCCTGGATCATCGCCGCCCCCCTGTTCGCGGCGCTCGGCAGCACCGAGCCCCTGGGTTGGCTGGACGCCCTGGGCGCCGCCGCTTGGTTGATCGGCATGTTCTTTGAAACCGTGGGCGACGCGCAGCTCGCGCGCTTCAAGAGCAACCCCGCCGAGCGTGGCCGTGTGCTCGACACCGGTTTGTGGCGCTACACCCGCCACCCCAATTACTTCGGCGAGGCGCTGCTGTGGTGGGGCTTCTTCTTGATCGCCGTCGCTGCTGGCGGCTGGTGGAGCGTGTTTGGCCCCCTGCTCATGACCGTGCTGCTGCTCAAGGTCTCGGGCGTGGCCCTGCTGGAACAAGACATCGCGCAACGCCGGCCGGCCTATGCCGACTACATCCGCCGCACCAACGCCTTTGTGCCTTGGTTTCCCAAGGAGCGCGCATGACCCTGGGTTCGCCCGCGCACGCGCCCGAGCCTCGCACCGTGCGAGTGCTGGCCAGGAGACTCCAGTCCGGCCTTAGCGCGGCTTGGTTGCCTCTGCTGGGCGGGCTCGCGCTCGTGCTTGGATTGGGCTCGACCCCGGCCTGGTCCAACGAGCGTGTCTGGCAATTCCGCGTGCTGCTGGACGGCGACGAGGTCGGCAGCCACAGTTTTCGCGTCACCGAGGATGCCCGGCGTGGCGAGCGCGAAGTCCGCAGCGATGCGAAGTTCACGGTCCGCGTTCTCTTCGTGGAGGCCTACCGCTACGCCCACCAAGCGCGTGAAGTCTGGCAGGGTGATTGCCTGGCCCGCATCGAAGCCCGCACCGACGATGATGGTGACATCCTCTCCGTTCAGGGGGAACGCCGCGCGGGCGGCTTTTCCGTGGACGGCCCCAAGGGGCGCGAGCAAGTGGCGGACTGCGTGATGAGCTTCGCCTACTGGAATCCGCGCATGCTGAAACAGAGCCGCCTGCTCAACAGTCAGAGTGGTTTGTGGCAAGAGGTGCGGATCGAACCCCGGGGCGAGGAAACGTTGAACGTGCGTGGCACGCCCACCCGCACCCGCCGTTACGCCCTGCGCGGCGAGAAGCTGGACATCGACCTTTGGTACACCGACGCCGACGACTGGGTTCAGCTGGAGTCCCGCGTGACCGGCGGCCGCACCTTGCGCTACCAGCGCCTCTGACGCAACCCGATCTCCACCCGACACCACCATGCTGCAACGACTCAAACCTTTCCTCGCGACGCTCGGCCTGAGCGGCCTCGTCGGCTTGCTGGCGGGCTGCCAAAGCAGCCCCGTGGCGCCCATGCCCACGGTGCCCCAAGTGGACTTGCCACGCTTCATGGGCGACTGGTACGTCATCGCCAACATTCCCACCTTCATCGAGCGCGGCGCGCACAACGCCGTCGAGAGCTACCGCATCGACGCTGACGGCAGCATCGCCACCACCTTCCGTTTCCGCGCCGGCGGCTTCGACGGCGCCGAGAAGGTCTACAACCCGCGAGGCTTCGTGCTGGACGCCAGCAACGCCTTGTGGGGCATGCGTTTCGTCTGGCCGATCAAGGCCGACTACCGCATCACCTACCTGGACGCCAGCTACAGCCAGACCGTGATCGCGCGCCAAGCGCGCGACTACGTCTGGATCATGGCGCGCACCCCCTCGATTTCAGAGACCGACTACGCTACCCTGGTGCGCCACGTCGCCGCACTGGGCTACGACGTCAACCGGCTGCAAAAGGTGCCACAGCGCTGGCACTCGGCCAAGGAGCAATGATGCGCAGCCTGCTTGCCTGGTTCGACAACCAGTACGCCCCCGTCACCGACACCGAACCCTCGGATGCCCAGGGCGCGCCCGCGCGCCGCGTGGACTGGCTGCGCGTGCTGCCTTTCATCGGGCTGCACCTGGGCTGCCTGGCGGCGTTCTGGACCGGCGTGAGCGCGACCGCGTTGGCGGTGGCGCTGGCGCTGTATGCCGTGCGCATGTTCGCCATCACGGGCTTCTACCACCGCTATTTCGCGCACAAGGCCTTCCGCGCCTCTCGCCCCATGCAACTGGTCTTCGCGTTGCTGGGTGCGAGCGCGGCCCAGCGCGGACCGCTCTGGTGGGCTTCGCACCACCGGCACCATCACGCGCATGCGGACCGCGAGACCGACGCGCACTCTCCGCATCACCAAGGCCTGCTGTGGTCCCACATGGGTTGGTTCCTCGCGCGGGAAAACTTCGCGACGCGCATGGCCCAGGTGCCGGACCTGGCGCGTTATCCCGAGCTGCGCTTCCTTGACCGTTTCGACGTGCTCGTGCCGGTGCTGCTCGGCGTGGGTCTCTACGGCACGGGCGAATGGCTGGCCGCTGCCTGGCCTGCGCTGGGGACCGATGGCCCCATGCTGCTGGTCTGGGGTTTTTGCATTTCGACCGTCGCGCTTTACCACGCGACCTTCCTGGTCAACTCGATGGCCCACAAGATCGGCAGCCGGCGCTACGCCGTGCGGGACACCTCGCGCAACAATTTCTGGCTGGCCCTGCTGACCTTTGGTGAAGGCTGGCACAACAACCACCACCGCTACCCCGGCTCGGCGCGCCAGGGCTTCTATTGGTGGGAAATCGACCTCACCTACTACGGCTTGCGCGCGCTGTCCGCCGTGGGCCTCGTGCGCGACCTGCGTCCCGTGCCTGCGGCCATCCGCGCTGGCGGCCGCGTGGAGCAGCCTGACCACGACGACCTGCCGGGAGGGCCGGCATGAGGATCGCCATCGTTGGCACCGGCATCGCTGGCAACGTGGTCGCCCACCATCTGGCGCGCGAGCACGACATCACGGTCTACGAAGCCGGCTCCCATGTCGGCGGCCACACCCACACCCACGAAGTCCAGCAGGGCGGCCGCAGCTACCAGGTGGACACGGGCTTCATCGTCTACAACGACTGGACCTACCCGAACTTCATCGCCCTGCTGGAAGAACTGGGCGTGGCCACGCAAGCCAGCAGCATGAGCTTCTCGGTGCGCGACGAGGGCAGTGGCCTCGAATACAACGGCACCACGCTCAACACCTTGTTCGCGCAGCGGCGCAACCTGCTGCGCCCCTCCTTCCTGCGCATGATCCGTGACATCCTGCGCTTCAACCGCGAGGCGCCGGCCCTGCTGCAAGACGGTGCCGAAGACATCACGCTGGGCGACTACCTGGAGCGAGGCCGCTACACACGCGGATTCATCGAGCACTACATCGTGCCCATGGGCGCGGCGATCTGGTCCACCGACCCGGTGAACATGCTTGCCTTCCCAGCCCGCTACTTCGTGCGCTTCTTCCACAACCACGGCATGCTCTCGGTGAACGAACGCCCCCAGTGGCGCGTGATCCGTGGCGGCTCCGCGCGCTACGTCGAAGCGCTGGTGGCCCCCTTCCGCGATCGCATTCGTCTGAACACCCCGGTGCAGTCGATCCGCCGCGAGGGTGACCACGCTTGGGTGCAGGCGCAAGGCCAGGCGGCTGAGCGCTACGACGCGGTCTTCCTGGCCTGCCACAGCGACCAGGCCCTGCGCCTGCTGGCCGACCCCAGCGCGGCCGAACGAGAGGTGCTGGGCGCCATCCGCTACCAGCCCAACGAGGCCGTGCTGCATACCGACGCCCGCCTGCTGCCGCGAACGCGCCGCGCGTGGGCCGCGTGGAACTACCACGTGCTGCCCAAGGACACGGGCCGGGTCGCGCTGACCTACAACATGAACATCCTGCAGTCGCTGGATGCGCCCACGCCCTTCCTGGTCACGCTCAACCACAGCGATGCCATCGATCCGGCCAAGGTGATCAAACGCATTCCCTACGAGCACCCGCTGTACACCCGTGCGGGCGTGGCGGCTCAGGCGCGCCAGGGCGAGATCAACGGCCCCCTGCGCACCTATTTCTGCGGCGCGTACTGGCGCTACGGCTTCCACGAGGATGGCGTGGTCAGCGCCCTGGCCGCGCTGGAACATTTCAAGGCGCGCGCCCATGTTTAGCGCGCTCTACGTCGGGCGCGTGCGGCACCGGCGCTTGCTGCCCCGGCCCCATGATTTCCGCTACGGCCTCTTCATGGTCTACCTGGACCTGGCCGAACTGGACCGCGTGTTCGCGGGCCGCTGGTTCTGGTCCACGCGGCGCATGGCCCTGGCCCGCTTCCGGCGCGAGGACTACTTGGGTGACCCGGCCCTGCCGCTGGACGAGGCCGTGCGACTGCGCGTGGCCCAAGCCACGGGGCAACGCCCCACCGGACCGATCCGCATGCTCACGCACCTGCGCTACTTCGGTTATGTCTTCAATCCGGTGACGTTCTATTACGTGCACGATGCGGCCGACACGCGGGTGGAAACCATCGTCGCGGAGATCACCAACACGCCCTGGAAAGAGCGGCACAGCTATGTGCTGCCGCAGGACGCGCACGCCCCCAAGCCGGACTTGCATCGCCACCGCTTCACCAAGAATTTTCACGTTTCCCCCTTCATGCCCATGGAGCAGGAGTACGACTGGCGCTTCACGTCACCCGGCGAGACCCTCTCGGTGCACATGGAGAACCTGCAAGCGGGTCAGAAAGTCTTCGACGCGACCTTGGCCCTCGAACGCAGGCCGCTGACCGGCGCCAACCTCGCGCGCGCCCTCCTGTTCTACCCGGCCATGACCTTGCAGGTCGTCGTTGGCATCCACTGGCAAGCGCTCAAGCTCTGGCTCAAGCGCACGCCCTTCCACATCCACCCGAGCAAGCGCGCGCCCGATCCGGTCTCGGCGGGTGCCGCCACCCCACAGGAACCCAGGCCATGAACACCCTCGCGAACACCGTCCCCAACAGCGCGCCCGCCTCCATCGCTGGCTACACCCCCAAGCCCCACTTCCTTGACGGCTTGGCCCAGCGCGGCGTGCGCGAGCGCCTGGCGCAGCTGCGGCATGGCCGCGTCAGCCTGATCGATCAGGGCCAGCGCGTGGACTACGGCCTGCCCGACGCGCGCTGCCCCCTGAGCGTGCAACTCGAAGTGCTGGACCCGCGTTTCTGGGGTGAGCTGGCGTTTGGCGGCTCCATCGGGGCCGGTGAAGCCTACATGGCGGGCTACTGGCGCTGTGACGACCTGACCGGCCTGGTGCGCATCCTGCTGCAGAACCGGGACGTCCTCGACGGCATGGAGGGCGGCCTGGCCCGACTGACCGCGCCCCTGCAAAAGGCCTTGCACTGGGCCAACCGCAACACGCGCAGCGGCTCGCGCCGCAACATCGCCGCGCACTACGACCTGGGCAACGACTTCTTCGCCCTCTTTCTCGACCCGACGATGATGTACTCCTGCGCGTACTACGAAACGCCGCAGACCACGCTCGAAGAAGCCCAACAGGCGAGATTGCACCGCGTCTGCCAGCACCTGAAGCTGGGGCCCGACGACCATCTGCTCGAAATCGGCACCGGCTGGGGTGGCATGGCCATCCACGCGGCCCAGCACTACGGCTGCCGCGTGACCACCACCACCATCTCGCGCCAGCAGTACGAATTGGCGCAAGAACGCGTGGCCGCCGCCGGGCTGCAAGACCGCATCACCTTGCTGCTGGAAGACTACCGTGACCTGACCGGCCAATACGACAAGCTGGTGTCGCTGGAAATGATCGAAGCCGTGGGCCACCAGTTCTACGGCGACTACTTCGCGCAATGCGCGCGCCTGCTCAAGGACGACGGACTGATGCTGTTGCAGGCCATCACCATCGCCGACCAGCGCTACGAAGCGGCGCGCAAGTCCGTGGATTTCATCCAGCGCCACATCTTCCCCGGCAGCACCATCCCGTCCATCACGGCCATGCTCAACGCCATCACGGCCGAGACCGACATGAAACTGGTGCGGCTCGACGACATCGGCCCGCACTACGCCACCACGCTGCGTCACTGGCGCGAGCGTTTCATGGCCCGGCTTGACGAAGTTCGTCTACTCGGTTATCCGGACACGTTCATCCGCATGTGGGATTTCTACCTCTGCTACTGTGAGGGCGGCTTCGAGGAACGCGCCCTCGGCGACGTGCACATGCTGCTTGCGAAGCCCGGCGCCCGCTGAACCTGGCTGTGACCTTGGCGGTGAAGGTGCCGCCACATCACACCTCCCCCGGCTGTTCACCCCCTCTCTCATCCATGTCCATACGCAACAAACTCCTGCTCGCCTTTGGCTCGGTGGTGGCCATCGTCTTGCTGGCCATCGGGCTTGCCATCTATCTGCTCTCCGAGGCGAACGCGCGCTTTGACAACTACGTGTCGGGCATCAACGCGCGGGCCCTCACCGCCGCTCAGGTCCGCGCGGCGGTGGACCAACGCGCGATCGCCGCGCGCAACCTCGTCCTGGTCACCCGCGCCGAGGACATCGCCGAAGAAAGCCGCATCGCTCAGCAAGCGCACCAGGAAGCCACCGTGGCCCTCAAGCGCCTGACCGAGCTGGCGCAAGACCCGGAGGCTTCCCGAGAAGCGCGCGAATTCATCCGTGACATCGCGGCGGTCGAGGCCCAGTACGCCCCCGTGGCGCTGAACATCGTGGACCTCGCCGTGCGCGGTCAGCGCGAGGAAGCCATACGCAAGATGAACGAGGAGTGCCGACCGCTGCTGGCGCGCTTGATCCAGGCCACCGACAGCTACGCCAAGTTCACCGCCTCGCGCGCCGATCAGCGGGTGGCCGCGGCAAGCGAAGCCTATGAGAGTCAACGCGCGCTGCTGATCGCGGTGTGCGGACTCGCCATCGCCTTGGCGGTGGCGGCCGGTCTGCTGATTGAGCGCAATCTGCAGCATGACCTGGGCACGGAGCCCGCGCAGATGCGCCAGCTGGTCGGCACGGTGGCGGCCGGTGACTTGTCCGCCGCGCTCGCGGTGCGCGAGGGCGATCAGCGCAGCGTGCTGGCGACCATGGCGCGCATGCAGGGCAGCCTGCGCGGCATCGTCGCCACGGTCCGGGAAGAAGCCCGCGAAGTCTCGCTGGCTTCCGAGCAGATCGCGGCGGGCAACGCGGAGCTGGCCTCGCGCACCGAAAGCCAGGCCAGCTCGCTGGAGCAGACGGCCGCGGCCATGGAGCAATTCGGCGCGACGGTGCGTCAGAACGCCGACAACGCCGCCCGCGCCGACGAGCTGGCCCGCCAAGCCCGCGACGTCGCCTTGAACGGCGGCGAGGTCGTGGGCCAGGTGGTGCAAACCATGCAGGGCATCAACCAAAGTTCGCGCAAGATTTCCGAGATCATCGGCGTGATCGACGGCATTGCCTTCCAGACCAACATCCTCGCGCTGAACGCGGCGGTCGAAGCCGCCCGCGCGGGCGAGCAAGGTCGTGGCTTCGCGGTCGTGGCCAGCGAGGTGCGCAACCTCGCCGGCCGCAGCGCCGAGGCTGCGAAGGAAATCAAGACCCTGATCACCGGCAGCGTGGCGCAAATCACGAGGGGCACCGAGCTGGCGGAAACGGCGGGCGCGACCATGGAACGCATGGTCAGCAGCATCCGTCAGGTGACCGAGGTGGTGGAAGAGATCGCCAGCGCCAGCAAGGAGCAAAGCGCGGGCGTAACGCAGGTGAGCGAGGCCATCGTCTTCATGGACCGCGTCACGCAGGACAACGCGGCCATGGTGGAAGAGATGTCCGTCTCGGCGCGCGGCTTGCACGAAAAATCGCAGACCTTGGTGCGCACCGTGGCCAGCTTCCGCCTGCCCTCGGATCGGGCCATCGCGGCGGCGGTCAACATGCCCAGCCGCTCGACGACCTACCCTGGCCAGAAAGCCTCGCAGGATCTGCCCGTGCTCAAGCAGCTGGCCGCATGAACCCTGCGAAGAAACTGGCCAGTTGCGCATGCGCGGCCAGCGGCAGCACGAGCGCGATGTACTGATCGGGGCGCACCACGACCAGCGCCCCCTGCGCGCGGTCCACGCCGCGCAGGTCAAAAATGTCCGGTGCGGGACGGCCTGGCTTGATCTGCGCGCTGAACAGCTTCTCGTAGTCACGCAGACCGTGGTGGCCCTTGCGCGGCCACAGCAGCGCGGGCATGGTTTCGATGGCCAGGTCCCGGTGGCTGGGTTGGAAGATGGCGCGCAGGTCGAACACGGCGTCCGGGTCCTGGCCCGCAGGAGTGAACTTGCGCACGGGCGAATCGGGCGAGGTCTCCAGAAAACGGCAGAGCGCGCGCACACCGTTCTTGTCATCCACGGCGTCGTTCTGCCCTGCGAAAGCGTAAAGACGCCAGCGCCCGTCGGCCTTGCCCGCATGCCCCAGGTGAACCACCTTGGCGTCGGTGATGCGCAAGACCTCGGCGGAATGGAAACGCGTCCCCACCTCGAACCCCGTGGCCAGCGCCTGATGCGCGCCATCACCGCAGATCAGCGAGGCGCTGTACTTCGTGCCCATGCCCGCTGTGAAGCGCAGGTGCCGCTCGAAGTAGCTCTGGAATTCCTTCGGGTCCACGCCGCCCTGACCCGGCCCGCCACCAGCTTCCTCTGAAGCTGGTTTCTCGCTGATCATCTTGGCCCACTCGCGGTCGAAGTCGATCAGCTGCTGGCCCACGGTCTGGCGCTCGGCGTTGTAGCTGTGCAGCAGCGAGGGCGGACACAGGCCGCGCAACACGGCGGCCAGCTTCCAGCCCAGGTTGAAGGTGTCCTGCATGGAGAAGTTCATGCCCTGGCCCGCCTTGGGGCTGTGGGTGTGGCAGGCATCGCCCGCGATGAAGACGCGCGGCAATTGCACCGCTTCCCGTCCCGCGGGCACGTCGTCGTACTTGTCACAGATGCGGTGGCCGATCTCGTACACCGACCACCAGGCGACCTCTTTCACCTCCAACGTATGCGGCTGGAAGATGCGCTGGGCCGCGCCGATCAGCTGCTCGACCGTGATCTGCTTCTGGGCCACGCGCTCATCCTCGCCCAGCTTGTCCATCTCCACATAGAAGCGCACCAGGTGCCCGCCCTCGCGCGGGATGATCATCAGGCTGCCCTCGTTCGACTGGATGGCCACCTTGTGCCGGATGTCCGGAAAGTCCGTCAGCGGCAGCACGTCCATCACGCCCCAGGCCTGGTGCGCGGCCTCGCCCACCAGTTCACGGCCGATGGCCGCGCGGGTGGCGCTGCGCGCGCCGTCGCAACCCACCACGTAGCGCGCGCGCACCGTCTCGCGCTGGCCGGCGTGCGCGGCATCGACGCGCTCCAGCGTGACCGTGACGGGGTAGTCGACCGCCTGGTCATCCACCGTCACCTCCAGCAGCTTGCGTCCATAGTGCGGCTCCAGGCGGCTGGGCGAATGGCGCATGGTCTCCAGGTAGAAGTCGTGCACACGGGCCTGGTTCAGCACCACGTGCGGGAACTCCGACAGGCCATCTTCCGTGTCTTGCACGCGGCCATGGCGCACGATGCGGTCAGGACGTTGCGGATCGGGTTTCCAGAACGTCACCTCGTTGATCCAGCAAGCCTCCTTCAGCACCCGCTCCGAGAAGTTGAAGGCCTCGAACATCTCCATGGTGCGGCAGGCGATGCCATCGGCCTGCCCTTTCTCCAGCGGGCCGTCCTTCTGTTCGACGATGGCGGTGCGGATCTCCGGAAAAGCCGCCAGCTGCGTGGCCAGCGTCAGCCCGGCCGGGCCGCAGCCCACGATGAGCACGTCCACCTGGGCGGGCACGGCCTCGGTATGCGGCAGGGCCAAGGGTGAGGCGGGATGGATGTGGGGGTCACCGGCGCGAAAGCCGTCGAGGTGGAATTGCATGGCGGGTCTCCAGACAGGTCCGGCGTGACCCGGACACAATTAATATGTATGAATACTATATGCATGCTGTTTAGTTGCCGTCAAGAGGGCCATCCAAGACCGTGGGGCCAGCTCGGACATGCCAGCCCCTGGCGGCGGACCGACGGCCACGCCTCCTCAAAAACAGACAGGAACAGCGTTCAGTCGCGCGCGGGCGTGCTGCTGAGTTCGGCCTGGGCCTCGATGATCAGCGCCATCAGGCGCATCAGTTCGTCGCGCTCGCTGGCCGACAACGGCTCCAGCAAACGCTCCTGCGTCGTGAGCACGCGCGGGATCACCGCCTTAAGGATGCGCAGACCCTCGTCCGTGGGGCTGATCAGGCGCACACGCCGGTCTTGGGGGCTCATGCTGCGCAGCACCAAGCCCCGCGCCTCCAGACGGTCGATCACGCCTCCGATGGTGGCCGCGTCGTAACTGATGGACTGCGCCAGCGTTTTCTGGTCGATCCCCGGCTGCTGGCAGATCGCGTGCAGCGCCGAGTACTGCACGGGCGTGAGGCCCAGCTCCGCCACTTCCTCACTGAACAAGGCCACGGCCAACTGCTGCAGCCGCCGCGCCAGGTGGCCAGGCAAGGTGCGCGGGTCCAGGCTTTTCCATTTGTCGGTCATGTCACTCCGTCTCGCTTGCCGCGGCTTGAAGAGCCGCTCCACCTCGTCGCCATCGCGCATCTCGTCCAGCGCTGCACCACCCAAGGCCCACCCAGCCGCGGGCGAGCTGGGTGTCTTGCGGCTTTGGGCTGCATTGTGCATGCGTGACCCTCGACCATTGAGCGGTCATGAATTCCCGCCGGAAGGTCGTCGCGCGTCAACCCGAGCTGCGAAATGGTTCTGTTTGGCGCAAAATGCGCCAAACAGGAGAAGCGCCATGCCTCAATCCGACACCGGTTTTGCATCCGTCAAACTGCCCGCCACTTTGGTGAACCAGGCGCGCGAGGCCGCGCAGCCCATGCGCCGCTCGGTGGCGGGTCAGGTGGAATACTGGGCCACGCTGGGCCGCATCGTGGAGCGCAGTGGCCTGACCGCGCAGGAAGCGCAAACCGCCATTGCCAGCTTTGATGCAGCCGCACGGCGTGCGCGCGCCGTGCGCAGTGAGCCCGCAAGCCAGGCAGACACCCTGCTCGCCCAATTCATGACCGTGGAAAACGATGGCAGCCTGGCGCAGCGCGTGCGCGAGGTGGTCGCCAGCAACCGGAGCAAAGCGGGCCCAGCAGCCACCTGATATGGGCTCCTGGCCGCTTCACCAGCTTGGCCTTGTGATCGGGCGATGCGCCACCCTCCACAGGTTCTGGGTTTCGAAGGAACAGGTCCGAAAACGGCGAGTCCAGTCTGGGCCGACTGCCTATGATCCAGCCCATGGACACGCCCCTGGACCCCGACCACTGCTACCCGGCCTTGCTGGCGCGGGATGCGCGCTTCGATGGCGTCTGGTTCGTCGCGGTCCGCACCACCGGGGTTTACTGCCGCCCCATCTGCCGCGTGCGCCCACCCAAGCGCGAGAACTGCCGCTTCTTCCCGACCGCCGCGCTGGCGGAAGCGGCACACTTCCGTCCCTGCCTGAAATGCCGCCCGGAACTGGCGCCCCTCGCCCGCCGCTGGAGCGCGATGGACGCGACCGACGTGCTGGCCCGCGAAGCCGTGCGCTGGCTAGACGAATGCTCGCCCGAGATGGCGACGCTGCCCGCCTTGGCGGCCCACCTCGGGGTCAGCGAACGGCATGTGCGGCGCGTCTTCACCGCCGTGCACGGCGTCGGCCCGCTGCAGTATTTGCAGACGCGTCGGCTGCTGCTTGCCAAGCAGCTGCTGACCGACACGGCGATGCCCGTGTCCGAAGTGGCGCTCGCGTCGGGCTTCGGCAGCCTGCGACGCTTCAACGCCTCCTTCGCTGACCACTATCGCCTCAAGCCCAGTGCCTTGCGCCGAACTTCGCAAGAGGCCACAGCCGCGGCACCAGACACAGTTGAACTGCGCCTGGACCTGCGTCCGCCCTTGCTTGGCCGCGCGCTGCTGCAATTTCTGGTGGCACGCGCGGTGCCGGGCGTAGAGCAGGTCGATGTCGAAGCGATGACGGTGTTGCGCAGCGTGCGCCTGAGCCGCCCCGGCGCGGAAGATCTGCTGGGCTGGGTGCAAATCCATCTGCCGCCGGACGACACGGAGCGTGCGCAAGTCCGGGCGCGGCTGAGTGCGTCCTTGTGGCCCGCCATCGCCACACTGATGCCACGGCTGCGCCGCTGGCTGGACCTGGACGCCGATCCGGCCGCGATCGCCGCCGCGCTCGGTGACGAACTCGGTGGCCCGGCGACCGGCCTGCGGCTGCCGGGCACCATCGACCGCTTCGAACTCGCGATCCGCGCGGTGCTGGGGCAGCAAGTGACCGTGGCGGCGGCGCGCACGCTCGCCACGCGGCTGATCACGCGCTTCGGCGAGCGGCTGCCACCCGCACTCGGCGCCCCGGATGGCATCACCCACGCCTTCCCGCCGCCGGAGCGACTCGCCGCCGCGACGGTGGACGACATCGCCTCGCTCGGCCTGCCAGCCCGTCGCGCGCAGGCGCTGATCACCCTGGTGCAGCGCTGGCCCACGCTTGCCTACGCCCAGGGACGCGGCGAGGTGACCGCGGCCATTGCCGAGCTGGTCGAACTGCCCGGCCTCGGCCCCTGGACCGCGCACTACATGCTGATGCGCGGCTGGAGCTGGCCGGATGCTTTTCCACCGGCGGACGTGGTGCTGAAGCAGCGCATGGAACAACGCGCCGATCGGGCGCTCAAGCCCTCGGAAGTGGCCGCCGCCGCACAGGCATTCGCGCCCTACCGCAGCTACGCGGTGCTGCAGCTGTGGCGCGAAGCGGCGCAAGCCACCAGCGCCCGCAGCGCCCGTAGTGCTTCCGGACGCGACGCCGGACACAAAGTCAAACACACGGTCAAGCGCACGATCAAGCACATGGTCCAACGCACAGAAGAAAGCACCGTCAAGGGCAAGGCCCCACATGCATCTCCCGTTGCGACGAGACGGACAACCGATCCGAAGCGCCGCGCCCGATCAGCCCCCCGCCCACCAGGAGCCGCCTCATGAATCACCTGTGCCACACCACCCTGGACACGCCCTTGGGCGCCGTGCTGATCGCGCGCAACGCGGACGGCCTGTCCGGCCTCTGGTTCGAGGGCCAGAAGTACCATCCCGGCACGCTGGCCGCGCCACGACGCGACGATGACGCGCTGTTGACAGAGGCCGTCATCAACTTGTGCGATTATTTCGTCGGCAAACCGTTGCGTGCGCTGCCGCTGTCACCGTCCGGTACCCCGTTCCAGCAAGCCGTCTGGCGCGCCCTGCTCGCTATCCCGGCAGGCACGACGCTCAGCTACGGTGAACTGGCCCGGCGGGTTGGCCGACCGCAGGCGGTGCGCGCGGCGGCGGCGGCGGTGGGACGCAATCCCCTGTCGGTGATCATTCCCTGTCATCGGGTGCTGGGCGCCGACGGCGCGCTGACCGGTTATGCCGGTGGTCTGCACCGCAAGCAGGCGCTGCTGACGCTGGAAGGCGCCTGGCGCGAGACCACGCCGCTCAGCGCGACACCTGCCCGCGCATCATCCCGGACGGCCATGGCGCCGTCCCTGTTCTCTGGAGTTCTTGTTTGAAACAACGTGATGTGATTGAGTTGATGGTGCTGGCCGCCATCTGGGGAGCGTCTTTCCTGTTCATGCGGGTCGCAGCGCCGGAGTTCGGCCCGGTGGCCACGGCTGCGGTGCGCGTGGCCGGCGCGTCCTTGCTGCTGTTGCCGTTGCTCGCCTTCCGTGAGGGACTGAGCGACCTGCGCACGCACTGGAAGGGCCTGCTGCTGGTCGGCTTCCTCAACGGCGCCTTCCCCTTCGCGCTGTTCAGCTTCGCGGCACTGTCGATCAACGCGGGCCTGTCCAGCATCCTCAACGCCACCACGCCCATGTGGGGCGCGCTGGTCGCCTGGGCCTGGTTCGGGCAGCGCTTGGACGCATCGCGCCTGGTCGGTTTGGCGCTCGGCTTCGGCGGCGTGGTGCTGCTGGCCTGGGACAAGGCCTCGTTCACCCCCGGTGGCGGTGGTCTCGCCATCCTGGCCTGCCTCACAGCGACCCTCTGTTATGGCATTGCCGCGAGCGCCACCAAGCGCTACCTGGGTGCCGCCAGCCCGCTGGCCGTCGCCACCGGCAGCCAGTTCTTCGCTGCCCTGTTGCTGGCCGCGCCAGCGCTCGCGCTGCAACCCACCACCCTGCCCAGCGCCAAGGCCTGGATCGCGGTCACGCTGCTGGCCCTGCTCTGCACCAGCGTCGCCTACATCCTGTTCTTCCGCCTCATGAAGCGGGTCGGCCCCACCAACACCATCTCGGTGACCTTCCTGATCCCCGTGTTCGCGCTGCTGTGGGGCTGGCTGCTGCTGGACGAAACCGTCAACCTTGCGATGGCCCTGGGATGCGGCGTCGTGCTGCTGGGTACTGCGTTGGCGGTGGGAGTGATCAAGCTGCCGATGATGGGAGCGGCGCCTGCCGAGAAGTAAAGGCCGCGCTCCGCTCGGGCTTCAGGCCTCGGGGGTTTCGGACTGGAGATCGCCCGCGATCGAGCGATCTAGACTGACATTAACCACGCAGCGCCTTCTTGACCGGCTTAGGCACGGCAGGGTCTATCAATGACGGCAGGCGCTCCTGCGCCATGCCCCGCTCGCGCGCCTTGCCCACGCGCAATGCATCAAACAGCGCCAGCATGTCGTAGAGCTTGGCGTCCTGCATCGCGGCATAAGGCACGGATGGATGCAGCGGCTCCACCCCCACGCCACGCACCGCGCCATTGGGGTGGGGCCATACGAAGTCTGTGCCACCCGGAGCGAACACCCCGGCAAACGCCGGCGCACTGTGACTGGTGGGCACGCCCACTGCCAAGGGCAACTGCACTGCGGGGAAGGCGTATTTGGCCCCGTACAGGGCGAACTCCGCCAGGTTGTGCGGGTGCGGACGCACCGGGTTGTCAGCACCCGCGCCGTTTTCAGCCGCGGCGGCACGACGCACCAGCTTGGCGGCCACGCGGTAAATGGCCTGGGGCTCTTGCGCCGCCAACGCCTGGCTGTCGTCGCTGGCAGGGTGGTTGTGCAGCAGCAAGCCGGCCAACAAACCGCGCTTGACGGCGCCATGCGCCTCGGAAGCACTCAGACCCAGCTCCTGCGCAAGGCGTGCATACGTCCAGCGTTGATCGCCCCAAGCGATGAGCTTGAGGGCCACCAGGAAATCTTGGGGTTTGAGCTGCATTTACATTCTGTATTCGCGATTTTCGAATGCAAAATGTAAATCAAAGCCCTGTGACATGCATGCAAGCAAGCGGGGCGTGGTTGCTCATTTCCGCAACTCGGCCAGGAACGCTGTCACCGTCCTGCCTCCGCCTCCTGCAGCTCTTTCAGCGTCCGTCCCTTGGCGTCTTTCCACTCGATGCGGCCATTGGCACTGCGCCCCAGGACCACCGCCGCTGCGGTGCTGGGGGAACTGAAAGGATAGTCTTGCGTGAATCGGTAGCCCGAACCTTCTTGCACCAAGACACCGTTGGCGATCAGCTCCTGCCGCAGGTCGTACATGCCGCGCACATGTTGCTGCATGGATGGCACCGACTCCCCTACCGCCTGCGATCCCGCCTTGACCACGAAGCCCTGACTGGCTTCGTAAACTTTGGCCGCTACCTTTTGCCCGCTGTAGTCGGGCTCGTTAAACACTTTTGATGCTGAAAATACTAACCGCGTTAGTCACACAAGATTGTTGGTGGCTTGCGTTGGCGCTGAGAATTGAAATAGCGCATACAACAAATCCAGCTTTTCCGTGACTTCAGCGGGAATGGACTTTGGTTCTGCAAGCGCAACCAAACGATGCAACTCGCCTTTTTTCAGAAGAATACTGCCGCCTAAGCGTGCGGCTAGGCGACGGAAAAACTCCTCGGCAAACGTGCTGAGCTTCATGCGCTGCGTCTTGGCCTCCCACACAATCCGCACAGCTTCCGCTGGCGAATTTTTCCAAGCATCAAAGTCCGTTTGCACGCCCTCAAATACCTGTTCCAGCAGCAGGCCGTCCAACACCTCATCAATTTCCATTTGATGCCCACCAAATAACTCCATCTCAGCAAAATACTCGGTGGCATACCGACGCAACACATCAGGGGTGACGAAGTAATTTTCTGCCTCGTACCGCCGCCAATAAGTGAGCTGCAAATTCCCTTCTGTACTGCTTTGACGGTCTCGCCCATCGTTATCCAGCACCGCCAATCCCCTAAGTTGCGGCAACAAATTGCAAAGGCCTTTGAAATGTTCGCGAGGCGTTACACCAAACCCGCCTTCAACTCGCTCTAATTCGCTGTCAAGCGACTTGTCAGGGTAATTGTTCTGCACATAAAACGAGTTGATTCGCTCGTCCCAGGCTGACGCTACCGGGTGATTGAGCCGCTCGGCCAAGGCACGCAACATGTCCACATCTGTACCGCCTTCAACATACAACACATAGCCTCGTTCACGTGCCTTGATGTAATGCTCCGCACCAAAGTGCTTGAGGCTGTTGCGTATATCGGTTTTTCGGGCTAAATCGTCAGCCTTGCCATCTATCAGCAGCGTCAAATTATTGTCTAGTGCTTCATCCAATATGACCTCTGAATGCGACACCATAACCACCTGAGAATTGTTTTCCGCAGCGATGTCACGCAACAGCACATACACCTGCTTCTGACGCAGAATTTCCAAGTGAGCATCCGGCTCATCCACCAGCAACACGCTGCGCTTATGGGAATACAAGTAGGAAAATATCAGTAACATTTGCTGAAAGCCGCGCCCACTCGATGAGACATCCAATGCCTCGCGGACACCTGGCTGCTTGTAACGCATTTCAATAGCGCCTCGGGTTGTCTCTTGCGGAGTTTCCAGCATCACGTTGAACAAGCGCTTCATGAGTTTGACGATGCTGGTCCAGTCATCTGGGTTGTCCTTTGCCACCATCAGACAGAGGTTGCGCAGCACCTGTGCGGTTTGACCTTGACCAAGTAGCACATCTATGCGACCCGGCTGCAGAATGGGCTCCTCTGTTTCCAGACCCGACATGGGGTAGAGCAACTCCACGCTGATTTGCGCGGCGTACTTTAGAAACGCAAGATTGCCGACTACCGAGTCGTCCGGCGAGCAATACACCAGCTCGTCACCCTGATTTCGGAACCGCATGGGGAGTGCAATAACTTCACCTCCGAACTCGATGCCCACCGTGATGGTGAACGTTATATCTTTGGCACCTGCACGTACATTGGTGTTGTGCCAGAAAAAACGGGTACGCTGGACTGGCACCGCCACAATGTTGAGGCGGGTTTAGGG
>NZ_AEGR01000043.1 GCF_000211835.1 Hylemonella gracilis ATCC 19624
GTGACCAATCGTGCCCACGTTCACGTGCGGCTTGGTCCGCTCAAATTTCTCTTTTGCCATCTTTCAATTCTCCAGAAAAGGAAAAGCAACACGACTTGAAACACCAAGGCGCAACGGATGGCACAGCCAGCACCAACCGCGCACCTGTAGATGGTGCCCATGGCGGGAATCGGACCCGCGACCTCTCCCTTACCAAGGGAGTGCTCTACCACTGAGCCACATGGGCAGAATTCAGCTTCAACACCGACCGGCCTGCGCACCAGCACACACGCATTCAACGATGAACCGCTGGAGCGGGAGACGGGAATCGAACCCGCGTCATCAGCTTGGAAGGCTGGGGTTCTACCATTGAACTACTCCCGCCTCGCGCCACCAGCCCAGCGCATCACACGCCCGAACCAGCGACGACTCTGCCGTTCATCGCAAACACTGGTGGAGAGGGCTGGATTCGAACCAGCGTACTCGTAAGAGGGCAGATTTACAGTCTGCTGCCATTAACCACTCGGCCACCTCTCCACGGTGAGCCTGCGATTATGCCATGATTTCTTGACACTGGAAGCACCCCGACGAGGGCCCGCCCAGTCAGGCACACCTCCCAGGCTGCCATGCGCCTTTGAGGACACGATCACCAGGTCAGTGCACCCCGCCCGTGTGCCTGCAAGAAGCTGTTGGACTGACTGAAATGCCCGCACCCCAGAAAAGGTTGGGGGCCGCGCAGGGCCGACAGCGGCGAAGGGTGATTGGCCGTCAACACCAGATGGCGACCTTGGGCTCCGACGCGCTCCTCCTTCCAACCTTGGCCTGCGCAGGCGTGCGCCAGCGCTTTTTGCGCGTGGGCACCCCACAGCATGAACACAACCGGAGAAACTTGTTCAGTCACAGCAAGGATGATCCGCTGAGTGAGCACTTCCCACCCCAACCCCGCATGGCTGGCCGGCTCGCTGTCTTCCACGGTCAAGCAGGTGTTGAGCAGCAGCACCCCTTGGCGGGCCCAGCCCTGCAACGATCCGTCTGCCGGGACGGGTCGAGGCGCCAGTTGCGGGTCCCGCGCCAGCTCCTTGTGAATGTTGCGCAAAGAAGGCGGCGGCTTGACGCCGGGCGCGACGGAAAACGCCAGCCCTTCGGCCTGCCCGGCGCCATGGTACGGGTCCTGCCCCAAGATCAACACGCGCACGGCCGAGAGGGGGGTGAGTTCCAACGCACGCAGGGGACGCGGCGGGTAGATCACCGCGCCAGCGTCCAACCGCGCCTGGATCTGCCGCCCCAGCGACCGCCCGGCGTCGCCGTCGAAAAATGTCTGCGCCAGAGCACGCCAATCTGGCGTCAAGGGAGCCAGCCACTCCGCGGGCGCCCAGGCCCGCAGTCGCTCGGCGGAGAACAGCCCCTGCGGCGGGGCCAAGCCGACCCGATCGTTCATGTCGCGACCCGCCTGGACACCGTCAGGCAAACAGCTCAGCCAAGGCCAAGCCAGGCTCGGGCGCGCGCATGACGGCCTCCCCGACCAGGAAGGCGTGCACGCCCGCGTCGCGCATGCGCGCCACGTCGGCGCGCTGCAGGATGCCGGATTCCGTCACCAGCAGACGATCAGGGGGCACCCGCTCCCGCAAGGCCAGCGTCGTGTCGAGCGAGACCTCGAAGGTGCGCAGATTGCGGTTGTTGATGCCCATCAAGGGAGTCTTGAGCTTGAGGGCCCGGTCCAACTCGGCGCCGTCATGTACTTCCACCAGCACAGCCATGCCCAGCCCCAGGGCGATGGCTTCGAAGTCACGCATTTGCGCGTCGTCCAGGCAGGCCGCGATCAGCAGCACGCAGTCCGCCCCCATGGCGCGCGACTCGTAGACCTGGTAGGGGTCGATCAAGAAGTCCTTGCGCAGCACGGGCAGATCGCAGGAAGCCCGGGCCTGCTTCAGGTAGTCGGGTTGGCCCTGGAAGAACTGCCGGTCGGTCAACACCGACAGGCAGGCCGCCGAGACCTTACCGCCGCTGCCCGTGTTGCCTTCGGCATAACTCTGCGCGATATCGGCGGGGATGAAGTCCGCGCGCAGCACGCCCTTGCTCGGGCTGGCCTTCTTCACTTCGGCGATCACCGCCGCCTGACCCCTGCCGATCTTGCCGCGCAAGGCGCCCACGAAGTCGCGCGTGAGCACGCGGCTTTCGGCGTCGGCGCGCATGGCCGCCAGGGAGACCTTCTTGACCGCCGCCGCGACTTCCTCGCGTTTGACGGTAACGATTTTTTCCAGGATGTCGCTCATGCCGATTCGCCCTTATTGCTTCATGCCAACCGGCTGGCCACGGCCACCAGTTGCGCTAGCTTGGCCTTGGCCGCGCCGCTGGCGATGGCGGCCTGCGCCTTCAACACGCCTTGGGCCATCGAGGGCACCACGTCGGCGGCGTACAACGCCGCGCCAGCATTCAAGGCCACCAGATCACTCGCCACGCCAGGCTGGCCGTCCAGCACCCCCAGCAGCATGGCGCGCGAGGCTTCGGGGGTTTCCACCCGCACCTGGCGCATGCTGGCCATCTGGAAGCCGAAGTCCTCGGGATGGATTTCGTACTCGCGGATCTGCCCATCTTTCAGTTCACCGACCAGGGTCGCTGCGCCCAGGCTGATTTCGTCCAACCCGTCCTTGCCGTGTACCACCACGGCGTGCGTTGCGCCCAGTCTTTGCAAGGCACGCACCTGGATACCCACCAGGTCGGGATGGAACACGCCCATCAGGATATTGGGCGCGCTCGCCGGATTGGTCAGCGGCCCGAGGATGTTGAAGATGGTCTTGACGCCCAGTTCCTTGCGCACCGGGGCCACGTTCTTCATCGCTGGGTGGTGGTTGGGGGCGAACATGAAGCCGACCCCGGTCTCGGCGATGCAGCGCGCGATGGCCTCGGGCTTGAGGTGGATGTTGACGCCCAGCGCCTCCATCACGTCGGCGCTGCCGCTCTTGCTGGACACGCTGCGCCCGCCATGCTTGCTGACTTTGGCTCCCGCCGCCGCGGCGACGAACATGGCACAGGTGGAAATATTGAAGGTGTGGGCCCCATCGCCACCCGTGCCCACGATGTCGACCAGGTGCGTGGCGTCGGCCACCTCGACCTTGGTCGAGAACTCGCGCATCACCTGCGCGGCGGCGGTGATTTCGCCGATGGTCTCCTTCTTCACGCGCAAGCCCGTGGTCAGCGCGGCCATCATCACCGGCGACATTTCACCGCTCATGATGAGCCGCATGATGTGCAGCATCTCGTCGTGGAAGATCTCGCGGTGCTCGATGACCCGCTGCAAGGCTTCGTGGGGGGAAATGTTCATGGTCTTTTCCTGCATCGCCATCAGGCCGGACAGTTAACGGGACGGATTGTCGGAGAACGCCAGGCGCAGGCCGAAGCCCAGGAACATGGCGCCAGCCAGGCGGTCGAGCCAGTGCATGCTCCGACGCACCCAAGCGCGGCGGGCCAGCCAGGCCGCTGCGAGTGCCCAGCCGATGTCCACGGGAATGCTGCCCAGCGTGAACAGGCAGCCCAGCACGAGGAAGGCCAGGGTCTTGTGCGGCGCCTCGGGCACGATGAACTGGGGCAGGAAGGCGAGGAAAAAGATCGCCACCTTGGGATTGAGCGCATTGGTCAGAAATCCACCCGCATAGACGGCACGCAGGGATACGGCGGCCTGGCTCCTCGTTATCGCGGCGCCGTCACCCAGCCCGGAACCGTCCGCTGCCCGGGCCAGCAAGAGCTTCACGCCCGTCCAGCACAGATAAGCCGCACCCACCCACTTGAGCACGGTGAAAGCGGTGGCGGACGCCGCGAGCAGGGCGCCGACGCCCAGCGCCGCAGCGCTGACATGCACGAAGCAACCGGTCGTGATGCCCAAACTGGCCACCACGCCCGCGCGCGCGTCCTGGCGCAGGGCACTGCTGGTGATGTAGAGCACGTCGGGCCCGGGCGTGAGGTTGAGCAGCAAACCAGCCAGCAGGAACAAGGGCAGGTGAGTGATGCCCAGGGAGGACAGATCGAACAGGTTCATGGCGCGCGCCGCTCCAGGAAGTTCTTCAGCATCGCATGCCCATGCTCGGTCAGGATGGACTCGGGATGGAACTGCACGCCCTCCACGTCCAGCGTCTTGTGACGCAGCCCCATGATTTCACCGTCGTCGGTCCAGGCCGTCACCTCCAGCTCGGGCGGACAGCTCGCGCGCTCGACGGCCAGGGAGTGGTAGCGATTGACCGTGAATTTCTCGGGCAGGCCGGCGAACACGCCCTGGCGAGTCGTGGTGATCTCGCTGGTCTTGCCATGCATCAACTCGCGTGCGCGGACCACCTTGCCGCCGAAGGCCGCGCCGATGCTCTGGTGTCCCAGGCACACCCCCAGGACGGGCAGCTTGCCCGCGAAGTGCTGAATGGCCGCGATCGAGATGCCCGCCTCCGCGGGCGAACAAGGCCCGGGGGAGACCACGAGCCGGTCGGGGCGGCGCTGCGCCACGCCCTCCACCGTGATCTCATCGTTACGGAACACCTCGACCTCGGCGCCGAGTTCGCCGAAATACTGGACCAGGTTGTAGGTGAAGCTGTCGTAGTTGTCGATCATCAAGAGTTTCATGGTGCGGCTTCCTTTCACTCCAGACCTTCTTCAACCAGCTCGGCGGCTCGCAGCAGCGCACGCGCCTTGGCCTCGGTTTCCTTCCACTCCAGCTCGGGCACGGAATCGGCCACGACGCCTGCGGCGGCTTGCACATACAGCCGCCCGCCCTTGACCACGCCGGTGCGGATGGCGATGGCCAAGTCCATGTCGCCTGCATAGCTCAGGTAACCGCAGGCACCGCCGTAGAGACCGCGCTTGCTCGGCTCGAGCTGGTCGATCAGTTCCATGGCGTGCACCTTGGGTGCGCCGGTCAGCGTGCCCGCCGGGAAGGTGGCCTTGAGCACGTCCATGCTGCCCATGCCGTCCTTGAGCAATCCTTCGACGTTGCTGACGATGTGCATGACGTGGCTGTAACGCTCCACCGCGAAAGCCTCGGTCACCTTGACGCTGCCGATGCGCGCGATGCGCCCGATGTCGTTGCGCGCCAGATCGATCAGCATGACGTGCTCGGCGCGCTCCTTGGGGTCGCTGACCAGTTCCTGCTCGGCGGCCAGATCGGCCTCGGGCGTGGCGCCACGCGGACGCGTGCCCGCCAAGGGACGGATCGTGATCTTCTGCGCCGAACCCGTGGCCGTGCCGGGGGCAGCCACCCGCTCCTGCCGCACCAGGATTTCCGGCGAAGCGCCCACGACTTGGCTCTCGCCAAAGTCGTAGTAATACATGTAGGGCGAGGGATTGAGCGTGCGCAGCGCTCGGTACAACGACAGCGGATGCGACTCGAACTTCTTGCTGATGCGCTGGCCCACCTGCACCTGCATGAAATCGCCCGCGGCGATCAACTCCTTGGCCCGTTCCACGGCCTTCAGGTAGTCGGCCTTCGCGAATTCGCGCTCGGCCGGGTGGTGGGCGCTGGGCGCGAGGGCCGTGATGGGCGGCGCGCTGGCAGGCTCGCGCAGGCGATCACGCAGCTCGCGCAAGCGGCGCTTGGCCGCCGTGTAAGCCTCCGGTTGCGCCGGGTCGACGTACACGATGAGGTACAGCTTGCCCGACAAGTTGTCGATGACGGCCAGCTCCTCGCACTGCAACAACAGGATGTCGGGCATGCCCAGCGTGTCCGGCGGGCAGGAATCCTCGAGTTTCTTCTCGATGTAGCGCACGGCGTCGTACCCAAAGTAGCCCGCCAGGCCACCGCAAAAGCGCGGCAAGCCTGGCGTCAGCGCGACCTTGAAACGCTGCTGGTAAGCCGTGATGAAGTCCAGCGGATTGCCACGGTCGGTTTCGATCACGTTCCCATCGCGCAGAACGTCGGTGCGTGCGTGCGCGCCGAAGCCGCTGCTGCGCAGCCAGACCCGCGCGGGCAAACCGATGAAACTGTAGCGACCAAAGCGCTCGCCGCCGACGACGGATTCCAGCAGAAAGCTGTTGCGGCCGCCATCCTGCACATGGGCCAGCTTGAGGTAGAGCGAGAGCGGTGTTTCGAGATCGGCAAAGGCCTCGGCAATGAGGGGGATGCGGTTATAGCCAGCCTGAACCAGGCTTTTGAATTCAAGTTCGGTGATCAAGGGAGAGCCTCCGGCTCGTGCGGACCGCCCCGCCAGGGGACGGTCACGCGTTCATTCGGACAGGCCTTGCGTTGCACGGCCCAGGGGCGCGCGGCGCGCGCCGCGCATCAGCTTGACAAGCGAGCAGGCCGACGCCAGGGCCAGGCTCCCCGGTCGCTGCAACCTTTGCTGATGAGGCGATGAATGAACATAGGCTGCTTTATAGCACCTTCGGTAGGCACGGGGCCCAGAGCTTGAGCAAAGAGGCGTTGGCGCCTTCAGCGCGTGTGCGCGGCCTGCTGGCCCGCCCACGCCTCCAGCTCTCCTGCGTTCAGCGGATGACTGTAGAGGTAGCCCTGACCCTTGTTGATGCCCAGGTACTGCATCAGCGCGGCCTGCTCCAGGGTCTCGATGCCCTCGGCCACGGTCTGCAGGTGCAAGGCCTTGGCCATGCGGATGGTGGCCTCGATCATCACGCGGTGGTAATTGCTGTCCAGCGCCTCGCTCACGAAGGAGCGGTCCACCTTCACTTGATTCACAGGCAACGCATGCAAGCAGGACAAGGATGAATACCCCGTGCCGAAATCGTCCAAGGACAAGGCCACGCCCAACGCACTCACCTCACGCAACACGCTCTGCACACCTTCGTCCTGCGCGGCCAGGCTCTCGGTGACCTCCAGCATCAGGGCCTCGGGGCCGATGCCCGTGCTTCTGAGCAACTCGGACAGGCGCGCGACAAAGTCCGTCTGCCGCAACTGCGCCCGCGACACGTTGACCGACACCGTCTGCGGTGCGCGGTCGCCCAGCATCTGTCGCAGGCGCACCAGCTCATGGCAAGCCGTGCGCAGCACACGCTCCCCCAAGGGGCCGATCAGGCCAGAGCCCTCGGCCACCGGGATGAAAGCCAGCGGAGAAATCAGCCCGCGCTTGGGGTGATGCCAGCGCGCCAGCGCTTCCACGCTGGCGAGCCGTCCCGTGGCCAGATCGATCAAGGGCTGGTAGACCACGCGGATCTCGTCACGGGCCAGGGCTTGGCGCAGGTCATTTTCCAGTTCGGCGTCGTCGTGCACGCGCTTGCGTAGGGATGGCTCGAACAGTTCATAGCGTCCACGCCCCTGCCGCTTGGCCTCGTACATCGCGATGTCGGCGTCACGCAGCACGCTGTCTGGGTCGTCGGCCATGTGCGTGGGCGTGACGATGCCGATGCTGGCCGTCGAACTGACGCGGTGCCCGCCGATCTCGTAGGGCTCCGCCAAGGTCTGCAACAAGCGCGTGGCGACAACCTTGGCGTCCAGGTCGCTGCGGATGTTGTCCAGCAGCACCACGAACTCGTCACCGCCGATGCGCGCCGCCAGTTGCTGCGCGGGCTGACCGGTCAGCACGTCGATGTCACTGGCCTGAACGAAGGCATCGCCCGCGCGCAGACTCTCCTGCAGCCGCCCCGCGATCTGGCGCAGCAACTCGTCACCGGCCGAATGGCCCAGCGTGTCATTGACCTGCTTGAAGCGGTCGAAGTCCATGAACAGCACGGCGAAGCCGTAGCCCGGCTCGCGGCGGGCGCGATCCAGGGCCGCTCGGATGCGGCGCAGCAACTCGGCACGGTTGGGCAGGTGAGTCAGGCTGTCGATGCGCGCGCTCTGGCGCAACTGTTCTTCCAGCTCCTTTTGCGCGCTGACGTCGTAGCAGACGCCCGCCATGCGCGCCGCGCGGCCACGACCATCGCGCGACACCACCGTGCCGGAGAAAAGCATCCAGCGCCAGCGGCCGTCCGCGTGACGCACGCGCATCTGCACGTGCACGGGGCGGCGTGAATCGCGCAGGTTTGCGCGCAGGGCCCGCGACATCGCATCGAGGTCCTCGGGATGGATCAGGTCCACGAGGGTGCGCGCCGTCAACTCCAAGGAGCCACTGGCATACCCCAGCAGGGCGTAGAAACGCTCGTTCACCTCCAAGCGGCCGCTGGCGAAGTCCCATTGCCAGACCCCGAGCGCGGCACTTTCCACCGCGATCGACAACAGTTGCTGCTGGTCCCGTTGCTCGGTCACGTCGATGACACTGGACGCCACGCCCGTCATGTGCCCCGCCGCATCGCGCAGCGGCTGGGTGTTGGTCAGCAGCCAGCGCACCGGCGCGCCGGGCAGCACGATGCCGACGGATTCCGCGCGCAGCGGTTGGCCCGTGCGCAGCGTGCGTTGCGTCGGGCGCTCGTCCTCCGGATAAGGCGTCATGTCCGCGCGGACGGTGGTGACCCCTTGCGCCGACAACCCCACGCGACCCACCAGGGTATCCACGGGCAAGCCCAGCATCTCGGCGGCCAGCACATTGCAGTCGAGCACGCGCCCCTCCAAATCCTGAAGCACCACGCCCACGGGCACGGCGTCGATCAGCGCGCGCAGGCGCAAGCGCTGACTTTGGGCCTCGGTGATGTCGGTGGCGACCAAGGTGCACCCCTGAGGCTCCCCCTCCGCCCCACGAATGGGTTGGTAGTCCACGTCCAGCCAAACCTCGCGACCGTCCGCGGCCCGATGCAGTATCTCGGTGCGCACGGGCCTGCCCTGGCGCAACTCCTCCAGCAACGCCTGCTCGCGGGCTTCGCCATCGTCGGCTTGTCCCAACAGCACGCCCTGAACTCCAATGACTTGCTCGCGTGGCAACCCCTTGCCACGCAGGAAGGCGTCGTTGCACCAGAGCACCCGACCGGCGCCATCGAGCATGGCCACCCAGTTGGCCGTGCGCTCGGCGACCAGTGCCAGTTGACGGCGTTGTTGCGTCTGCTGGCGCAGGCTCGCGTTTTGCTCGCGCACAAAACGCACCAGCGGCTCGGCAACCCCCAGCATCAGCAGGAACAGAAGCACCAGGGTGACGAGGAAAGCAACCCGGATGCCCCGCCGCGTCTCGGACGCGCGCCACTGCGCGGCCTCCTGCAGATCACGCCCCAGTCGCTGAAGGGTGCCCGTGAAGACATCCAACTCGGCATAGAGCCGCGCAATGGCGCGTTCACGCCCAGCGGGATCGGCCCCATCCACATGCCAGAGCAGGGATTGCGTGTGGTACCAGATCCTTTCGCGCTGATCCTGCCAGCGGGTGATGGTCTGCCTCAATTCGTCCGCGGGCTCGGACTCGGCAGCGGGAAGCTCGTGCTGCTCACCGAGCAGCGTGTCCAGCGCCTCGGCCTGGGTCTGCATGAGATGCACGGTCTCGTTCAGCGCATCGATGCTGGTCTCGCCGGAATCCAGCCTGGCCTGCAAACGGGTGAGCTGAAGGCGCAGTCGTTGTGCGAATGTCTCCTGCAGCGCGGCGACCCGGATGACTTCCGCGTCCGCCTGCCGCACCTCCTCGAGACGCATTTGCTGACGGCTCTGGAGCCACGCCACCACCCCGACGGCCAGGAGCACGAAGTAGAGCGCCAGCCTCACTCGGCAATGGGTCCGAGTGTGCCGCCCCGCCTTGGGCGCGGCATCCGCCTGGAATGTGGAGAAGCCCGAGGCGGAAGCGAACGTTGCACGGCCCAACGCCTCGACCTTGGCACGCCAACCACGCGCATCCCCCGTGTGAGGCGCCGCGTGCGACGGCTCAGCGGCCCAGGCGTCAGCGCTCGGGACCACCCGCTCATCTGCCTCTTGTCGGGCGCCCCGTCTCATCCACCACCTTCGCGCCATGTCCGCATACCCCTATGGTTGTCCTAGCGTAGCAGGACCCCGCAGGGAACAAAGCCCATGGATGATGGGCTTCGGCCTTGCTTTTCGGGCTAAGCCAGCGCCCGGCGCATGGCATCCACCACCGCCTTGTAGTCCGGCTTGCCGAAAATGGCGCTGCCCGCCACGAACGTGTCCGCCCCGGCGTCGGCCACGCGGCGGATGTTGTCGACCTTGATGCCGCCGTCCACTTCCAGGCGGATGTCCTTGCCACACGCCTCGATGCGCTTGCGCGCGGCTTCGATCTTGCGCAGCGCCGAGTCAATGAAGCTCTGCCCCCCGAATCCCGGGTTAACGCTCATGATCAAGATCAGGTCGATGTCCTCGATCACCCAATCCAAGACGTCCAGCGGAGCGGCCGGGTTGAAGGTCAGGCCCGCCTTCACGCCCTTGGCCTTGATGGCCTGGATGCTGCGGTGCACGTGCGGGGAGGCGTCGGGGTGGAAGCTGATGAGGTCCGCGCCCGACTCGGCGAAGGCCGCCGCCAGCGCGTCGACCGGCTGAACCATCATGTGCACGTCCAAGGGCACGGGCGTGCCATCCGCGCGTTTCGCGTGGGGCTTGAGCGCCTGACAAATCATGGGGCCGAAGGTCAGGTTGGGCACGTAATGGTTGTCCATCACGTCGAAATGGATCCAGTCCGCGCCAGCGGCAATGACGTTCTTCAGCTCATCACCCAGGCGGGCGAAGTCGGCGGACAGGATGGAGGGGGCAATGCGGTAGGCAGGGGGGGCGGTATGGCTCATGGCGGGGGCCCGCATGCGGGCCAAAGTCAGGGGAAGTCAAAAGGTATTTTCGCAGGTAGGATGACAGTCTGCCGGCCCTCCTCGTTCACGTGTTCCAGCCTTCGCGCCACCCGCCATGTCCGACCCCACCGACATCCTGATCGAAACCCAGCCGCGTCACCTGCCCGAGCAGTCCGATCCGGCGCGCGGCATTTACGCCTTCGCCTACACGATCACCATCACCAATCGGGGCGACGTGGCGGCGCAGCTCATTTCGCGCAGCTGGAATGTGAACGACGCCAACGGCCACACCGAGAAGGTGCGCGGCCTGGGCGTGGTGGGCCAGCAACCCTTGCTCAAGCCCGGCATGCGTTTCGAATACACCAGCGGCGCGCGCCTGCGCACGCCCACCGGCACCATGCACGGCAGCTATTTCTTCGTCACGGAAGAGGGTGATCGCTTTGACGTGGACATCCCGCTGTTCGTGCTGGACGCCCTGAGCACGGGCGGTGGCCAGCGGACCCTGCACTGAGCTGGCGGCCGACAGCATGGCCCTCGGCGAATTCGAGCTGATCGCGCGCTACTTTCAGCGCAACGCCGCGCCGCGCAACCCAGCCGTGGCCCTGGGCATCGGCGATGACTGCGCCTTGCTGCAAGCCCCGCCGGGCCTGATGCCTGGCCAGCCCCCGGACGCGCCGTCCTCGATGCAATGGGCGATCAGCACCGACATGCTGGTCGAAGGACAGCACTTCTTCCCCGACGTGGCCCCCGAGGCGCTGGGCCACAAGGCCTTGGCCGTGAACCTCAGCGATCTGGCCGCCTGCGGCGCCCAACCCGTGGCCTTCACGCTCGCGCTGGCCTTGCCCGACAGCAATGCCGCGCGCGAAGCCTGGGTCGACGCTTTCACGCGCGGACTGTTCGCCCTGGCCGACGCCCAGGGCTGCACCTTGATCGGCGGGGACACCACGCGCGGCCCGCTCAACATTTGCATCACGGTCTTGGGTTCGGTGCCTGCGGCGCAGGGCCGCGGTCAGGCCCTGCTGCGATCGGGGGCGCGGCCGGGTGATGACATCTGGGTCAGCGGCACGCTGGGCGACGCCCGGCTCGCGCTGCTGGCGATCAAGGCCCAGCGCGGCGAACGTGGCCCCGCTGCGGCCCGCTGGCTGCAGTTGCCGCCCGAGGTATTGAAAACCGCACGCGGCCGGTTGGAGCGCCCCACGCCACGCGTGGCCCTGGGCGTGGCGCTGCGTGGCATTGCCAACGCCTGCATGGACCTGAGCGACGGCTTGGTCGGCGACCTGCAGCACATCCTGGAAGCCTCGCGTTGCGGCGCGCGCTTGCTGGCACCGGTGTTGAGCGAACTGCTGGCCTCGCACCGCCTCGATGGCAACGCGCTCACCCCGCCCGAACGCCTGAGCCTGGTCTTGTCAGGAGGAGATGATTACGAGCTGCTCTTCACAGCGCCGGCCAACCGGCGCGAGGCCGTGGCGACCGCGGCCGCGGTCGCCAACACGCCGGTGACCCGCATTGGCCAGATCGAGGCACAGGAAGGCCTGCGCGTGGTGGACGCCCAGGGCCAGCGGCTCGCCGGCCGGTTCGCGTCCTTCGACCATTTCGCCTGAGCCCCCGAACATCGGGCGTGGCGCGAGGCGGCCGGTACGCGAAGCGCAAGGCGCTAGCCAGCCGCGATGGCGGCTTCCAGGGCGTCGACGAAGCGCTTGGCCACATCAAAGCCGCTCTGGTCGCTGATCTCCTGGAAGCACGTCGGGCTGGTCACATTGATCTCGGTCAGCTGCTCACCGATCACATCCAGCCCCACGAGCAGGAGGCCCCGCGATGCGAGCAAGGGCCCCAGGCTGTCGGCGATTTCACGGTCTCGCGCGGTCAGCGGCTGAGCCACGCCCTTGCCGCCAGCCGCCAAGTTGCCCCGCACCTCGCCGCCCTGGGGAATGCGCGCCAGGGCATACGGCACGGGCTGGCCACCAATCACGAGGATGCGCTTGTCACCCTGGGCGATGGCGGGGATGAACTTTTGCACCATCAGGGTCTGCGCGCCATCCTGGTTCAGGGTTTCGATGATGCTGCCCAGATTCAGGCCATCGTCCTTGACGCGGAAGATGCCCATGCCGCCCATGCCATCGAGCGGCTTGAGGATGATGTCGCGGTGTTCCGAGTGAAAGTCCCGTACCGCTTGCGGCTCGCGCGTGACCAGGGTGGGCGCGATGAATTGGGGAAACTCCAAGATGGCGAGCTTTTCAGGGTGGTCACGCAGCGCACGCGGCTTGTTGTAGACCCGTGCGCCTTCGCGCTCGGCCTGCTCCAGCAAGTGGGTGGCATAGAAATACTCGCTGTCGAAAGGCGGGTCCTTGCGCATCAGAACGGCGTCAAAGTCACGCAATGCCGTGTCTCTCACGGTCGACTCGCGAAACCACGGATCGGAATGGCCCGTGAGCACGATGTCTCGCACCTGCGCCCGCACGGGGCCGCCGGTTCGCCCGTCCGACACCCATCGCAATCGACCGGGTTCGCAAGCCGCCAGCTCGTGCCCTCGGCGCGCCGACTCCCGCATCATGGCGTAGGTGCTGTCTTTGTTGATCTTGAAGGACTCGAGCGGGTCGGCGATGAACAGGAACTTCATGCGGGGAAGTCTCGCACGAATTGCGGATCGCATGGATCGCTGCCCTGCAAAGGCCGCAGACGCCGGGCGCCCAAGCGCCGGGCCCGTGCATTCCGGATGCAGGGACAAGCAAAACCCGAGCCAGTTTTCAGTGGTGTTTAAAATGGCCCTCCCATTCAGCTTGCCCGTTCGGCTGGCTCCTCCCGCACCGCCCCCAGCGGTCATGTCCAGGTTTTAAAACGGCACACCGCCCTTCCTTCCCGCCCTTCCTTCCCGCCCTTCCGTCCTGCGATGCCCTCCCGCTGCTCTCCGCTCCGCCTGTTTCTGTCTCGCTTGGGTTTCGCCTGGGGCGCTTGCTTTTGGGTGGTCGCCAGCCTGTCAGCGGGCGCGCAGACGAAGGCCGCGACCCCGAGCCCAGGCACCACGACAGCGCCAGCAGCAGCGGCTCCGGTCCCCCAAGCCATGCACATCGAGGCGGACGCGCTGCGCTACGACGACCAGCGACAGATCAGTGTGTTCAGTGGCAACGTCGTGCTGACGCGCGGCGGCATCCGGATCGAAGGGGAGCGCATAGAAGTTCGTCAGGACGCCCTGGGCTATCAGTACGGCAACATCACCGCAGCGTTGGGCCAGCGCGCCCGGTTCACGCAACTGCGCGAGGGCATGGATGAAACGGTGGTGGCGGAAAGCAACACCATCGAATACGACGGCCGCACCGACGTGTTCAAGCTCTTGGGCGACGCCGTCCTGCGCCGCCTGCGCAGCGGCGCCGAAGCCGACATCATGACCGGCCAGGTGGTCGTCTACGACAACCTGAAGGACATCTTCACCATCGACGGGGCGCGCGCCACCGGCGGCGTGGCCCCGCGGCCGGGCACCGACACCCGGGTGCGCGCCACCCTGTCCCCGCGCACGACCACCCCAGCCACACCCGCCACGCCGGCCGGGACCGCGGGAGCGCCGGCGGCCACGGGCAAGACGCCGACCACCAGCAGCGTGAAACAAGACCTGAACCTGCGCGACGACGCCCGCCTCGCCCCGACGCCCGCGCGCGGCGCCCGTTAACGCCTCCGCGCCCACCCCGGCCATCGACACACGCATGAGTGAACAGCACACGACCACGGCGCCCGCGAGCGCCCCCGCATCCGCGAGCCAGGCCCCCGGGGTCTCCCACGCCGAGTTCGACCCCGCGCAAGCCAGCCGCCTGGAGGCGCGTAACCTCAAGAAGTTCTATGGCAGCCGCGAAGCCGTGAAGGATGTGTCACTCGCCGTGCGACGCGGCGAAGTGGTGGGTCTGCTCGGCCCCAATGGCGCGGGCAAGACCACCAGCTTCTACATGATCGTGGGCCTGGTGCGCGCCAGCGCGGGCGCCATTGAAATCGATGGCCAACGCGTGGAACACATGCCCATCCACCAGCGCGCGCGCATGGGTCTGTCCTATCTGCCGCAGGAAGCCTCAATCTTTCGCAAGCTCAACGTCGAGGACAACGTGCGCGCCGTGCTGGAACTGCAGCACGACGACAAGGGCAAACGGCTGAAACGCGACGAGATCGAGCACCGACTCACGAGCCTGCTGCAGGACTTGCGCGTCGAGAAGCTGCGCCTGTCGCCCTCGCTCGCGCTCTCGGGGGGTGAGCGGCGCCGCGTCGAGATCGCGCGCGCGCTGGCCACGCAGCCGCGCTTCATCCTGCTCGACGAGCCCTTCGCGGGCATCGACCCCATCGCGGTGATCGAGATCCAGCGCATCATCAGCTTCCTGAAATCGCGCGGACTGGGCGTGCTGATCACTGACCACAACGTGCGCGAGACCTTGGGCATCTGCGACCACGCCTACATCATCAGCGAGGGCCGCGTGCTGGCCGAGGGCACGCCCGCCGACATCGTCAACAACGCCGACGTACGCCGCGTGTACCTCGGCGAAAACTTCAAGATGTAAGCATGTTGGCCCCCACGCTTGTCACTCCGTGTACTGCGCTGCCCCCCGGGGGGGCCTTCGCGCCTTGGGGCGGCCCGGCGGCGCTCACATGGGCGCACGCTTGGGCATGGTTGAGCGCATGAAGCAAAGCCTCTCGCTGCGCATCTCCCAGCATCTGGCGCTCACGCCCCAGCTGCAGCAGTCCATACGCCTGTTGCAACTGTCCACGCTGGAGCTGAACCAGGAGGTGGAGCAACTGCTGGACGAAAACCCGTTCCTGGAACGCGCCGACGACAGCGCCGAGCGTGAGGCCTTTGGCCTGGAACAGGCCGACACACCGGCGGTGAACGACGAAGACCACGGCGACACGGTCAGCAGCGGGCCCATCGACGGGCCCTCCGAGCACGTCCAGGAGACAAGCACCGAGGCAGCCAGCGAAGAGTCGGCGGCGGTGGATCTGGCGAGCGATGGAGACTGGGAAGGGGATGGCAGCGTGGAGCTGGCCCCTGACGACAGCGAATGGGGCGGCGACGCCCCCCCGCGCAACGGCAAGCAAGATGACGACGAGGCGGCGGACGCCACCGAACTCGCGCGCGCGCACGAAACCCTGCAGGACCACTTGCGCCAGCAAGCCTTGGCCTTGCGGCTGGCACCGGCCGACCGTGCCGCGCTGCTCTTCCTCGTGGAGTCGCTCAACGACGACGGCTACCTGGAAGACTCGCTCGAGACGCTGGCCGCCAGCCTGGCAGGCGACGACCCCACCCAGCTCGAGGAACTGCTGGAGCACTTCCAGCTCGCGCTGCGCCTGCTGCAGCAGATGGAACCCTCGGGCGTGGGGGCGCGTTCGCTCAGCGAATGCCTGCGCCTGCAGTTGCAGCAGCAAATGCAGGAGCTGCCGCCCTTGCCCCTGGCGTCCACGGCGCCCCAAAAGCAAGACACCTGCGGCCCACTGCGCCAAACCCTGGCGCACGCGCTGCGCCTGATCGAGCAGCCGCCAGAACTGCTGGCACGGCGCGACCTGCGCCGCCTGACCCAGCTCACCGGCGGCGCGGGTGCGGCGGGCGAGGCGTTGACCCGCGAGGCCCTGGCCTTGATCGCGCGGTTGGAACCCAAGCCCGGGCGCCGTTTCGTGGACGTGGAACGCCACATCATCACGCCCGACGTGCTGGTGCAGCGCGTGGGCGGCAATGCCAGCAACGCGCGCTTTCGCGTCATGCTCAACCCCGACGTGATGCCCCGCCTGCGCGTGCACGACATCTACGCCAACGCGCTCAAGGGGCAGCGTGGTTCGGGCGGGGGCACGCGCGATTCCAGCAGCCACGCCGCGCTGCAGCAGCGCCTGCAAGAGGCGCGCTGGTTCATCAAGAACATCCAGCAGCGCTTCGACACCATCCTGCGCGTGGCCAACGCCATCGTGGACCGGCAGAAGAACTTCTTCGTCCATGGCGAACTGGCCATGCGACCGCTGGTGCTGCGCGAAATCGCCGACGAGCTGGGCCTGCACGAGTCCACCATCAGCCGCGTGACCACGGCCAAGTACATGTCCACGCCTTACGGCACCTACGAACTCAAGTATTTCTTCGGCTCCGGACTGGGCACTGAATCGGGCAGCAGCGCTTCCAGCACCGCGGTGCGGGCCTTGATCAAGCAGTTCGTGGGCGCGGAGAACCCCAAGAAACCCTTGTCCGACAGCCAACTCTCGGACATGCTCAAGGAACAGGGCATCGAGTGCGCGCGCCGCACCGTGGCCAAGTACCGCGAGACGCTCAAAATCGCCCCGGCGAATTTACGCAAGACGCTCTGAGCGCCTCGCCTTCCCCCTCATGAATGATCTACAGCTCTTCCTGCCCTGCGCCGCCGGCGTGGAGGACTTCCTCGCGACCGAGGTCCAGGCCATCACGGGGGCCTCAGGTGAGGCCCTGCGCAAGGGCCGAGGCGGTGTCGCGGTGCGGGCCAGCTGGCACGACGCACTCAAGCTCAACCTGCACAGCCGATTGAGCCAGCGCGTGCTGGTGCAGCTGGCCCACCGTCCCTACCGCGATGAGCAGGACATCTACGAGGCTGCCAGCGGCGTCGCCTGGGAGTTGTGGTTCACCGCCAAGCAGAGCTTCAAGATCGAGCTGACCGCGCAGCACAGCCCGCTCAAGAGCCTGAACTTCGCGACCCTGCGCGTCAAGGACGCGGTGGCCGACCGCTTCCGCGACAAGAGCGGTGCGCGCCCGGACGTGGACACGCAATGGCCAGACGCGCGCATCCACGCCCACCTGACGCGTGAGCAGGTGACGCTCTACATCGACACCTCGGGCGAGCCGCTGTTCAAGCGCGGCTGGCGCGAAGACAAGGGCGAGGCGCCGCTCAAAGAGACCCTGGCCGCCGCGATGCTCGCGGCATCCGGATGGGGCGGCGTCTGGAACCCGGGGGCGACGCCCCTGCCGCTCTACGACCCCTGCTGTGGCAGCGGCACCATCGCCATCGAAGCCGCGCAAATCGCCTGCCGCATGGCCCCGGGCCGGCAGCGCCGCTTTGGCTTTGAACGCCTGCTGCCTTTCCAGGCTGCGGCCTGGCAACGCATCAAGGCCGAGGCGGAAGCCGCCATCCGCCCGCTGGCCGAGCCCCTGGTGTTCGGCAGCGACGTGGCCCACCGCATGGTGGACTTCGCCCAGCGCAACGCCGAGCGCGCCGGGGTGGCCAGCGCCGTGGAATTCCGCGGCGGCGACGCGTTGCAGCGCATGCCCCCGAGCGACAAGCCAGGGGTCCTGCTGCTCAACCCGCCTTACAACGAACGCATCGCCGTCGCCGGCATCGCGCGGGGGGATCGCACCCGCGCAGACGCGGGTGGCGCCCAGCGGGCGGCGCGCGAGACGGCGCAGACCGAGGACGGGGGCGAATTTTTCTCCCGCCTGGCCTCGCATTGGAAAAAGAACTACGCGGGCTGGACGGCCTGGGTGCTCACGCCCGACCTCAAGCTGCCGGGCCGCATGCGCCTGAAGGAAACCCGGCGCGTGCCACTTTGGAACGGACCCATCGAGTGCCGCATGTTCCGCTTCGACCTGGTGGCGGGAAAAATGGAGACCGCACAGAATGTCACTGACCACTGATGCACGCACCCGTCGGCTGACCGCCCTGCTGGGCACCGAGTTGCCCATCATCCAGGCACCGATGGCCGGCTCGCAAGGCAGTGCCCTGGCGCTGGCCGTGTGCGCGACCGGGGGTCTGGGCTCGCTGCCCGCCGCTGCGCTCACGCCCGAGGCCCTGCGCGCCGAGCTGAGCCTGCTGGGCGAACAAAGCCAGGGCCGGCCCTGGAACGTCAATTTCTTCTGCCACCAACCGCCCGTGCCGGACGCGGCGCGTGAGGTGGCCTGGCGCCAGAGCCTCGCGCCCTATTACGCCGAATACGGCATCGATCCGGCCCAGGTCCCCACGGGCGCGGGCCGCAGCCCCTTCAGCGCGGCCCTGGCCGACTTGGTGGAGGAGTTCCGCCCCCCGGTGGTGAGCTTCCACTTTGGCCTGCCGGCCCCCGATTTGCTGGCACGCGTGCGCGGCTGGGGTTCGAAAATTCTGTCCAGTGCCACCACGGTGGAAGAAGCTCTGTGGCTGGAACGCCAGGGCGTGGACGCCGTCATCGCCCAAGGCCTGGAAGCGGGCGGACACCGCGGCCATTTCCTGTCGCGTGAGGTCAGCACCCAGATGGGCACCTTCGCCTTGCTGCCCCAGATCGCGCGCGCCGTGCGCATTCCGGTGATCGCGGCGGGCGGCATCGTTGACGCGGCGGGCGTGGCCGCCGCTTTGGCGCTCGGCGCCTCCGGTGTGCAAGCGGGCACGGCCTACCTGCTCTGCACCGAAGCCACCACCAGCCCCGTGCACCGCGCCGCGCTGCAAGCCGAAGCGCGGCGCATCGCGCAGGGCGAGACCCCGCGAGGCACGACCCTGACGACGCTGTTCACCGGCGGCGCGGCGCGCGGCCTGGTGAACCGCGCCATGCGCGAACTCGGCCCCCTGCACAACGCCGCGCCCGCCTTCCCCCTGGCGACGGCGGCCATCACCCCCCTGCGCGCAGCCGCTGAAAAAACCGGCCTGGACGATTTTTCGCCGCTGTGGTGCGGTCAGAACCTCAGCGCCTTGACGGTGGACCGTGGCATCAGCGCGGCCGAGGTCACTCGCGCCCTCGCGCGGGGTCTGCACGATTGACCGACATGGCTCCGATCGCAGGGGCGAAGAGGCGCCCGCCCTTCGCTTCATCGCGCCAACTCACCGTGACGGGCACGGCATGATCCCGCCCGCCCGCCCAGCCCAGCCAACGCTGGTCCTCGACACCAATGTCGTGCTGGACCTGCTGCTCTTCGCCGACCCGGCCACCCCCGCCTTGCGCGCGGCGCTGGATGCCGGTCAACTGCGCTGGGTGACCACGGCCGTCATGCGCGAGGAACTGCGCCGCGTGCTGGCCTACCCGCACATCGCCGCGCGCATGGACTTCCACCAGCGCCCCGCCGATGCCCTGCTGGCCGATTACGACGCGCAGGTGGAATTGATGGGGGTCGCACCCAAGGCCCCCTACACCTGCAAGGACGCTGACGATCAAAAGTTCATCGACCTCGCCTACCAACTGGGCTCGGCTGGCGCCGCCACCCTGTTGCTGAGCAAGGACAAGGCCGTGCTCAAGCTCAAGAAAAGACTGGCGGCTCATGGGGTGATCGTCTCCACCCAGCTGGGCTATGCTGCGAACACCCTGGTTTCTGCATAGCGCCATACCCCCCATCATGAGCAACGACAGCCCGAACACCGCCCCCCACGCGGTCCTGCGCCAACGCCAGGACTTCCAGTTCGACATCGATTTCGGCGCGCCCCGTCCCACGCTGCTGGCCGATGAGAACCCTCCGCTGGGCCAGGGCGCAGGCCCCTCGCCGGTTCAGCTGCTCTGCGCGGCCGTGGGCAACTGCATGGCGGATTCGTTGCTGTTCGCGCTGCGCAAGTTCAAGCAGCAACCCGAGCCCATCACTTGTGAAGTACGCGCCGACATTGGCCGCAACGAACAGAACCGGCTGCGCGTGCTGGGCCTGGACGTGGCGCTGACGCTGGGCGTGCCCGCCGCTCAGTTGGAACACCTGGACCGCGTGCTCGCCCAATTCGAGGACTTCTGCACCGTGGGCATGAGCGTGGCGCAGGGCATCCCTTTGCGCCTCAGCGTGAAAGATGCGGCAGGCCAGCCACTCAAGTGAGCTGAAGGTCTGTCTCTTACGCGGGGATCTTTCGTGCGGTCCCGCGGCTCAGCTGAAACGGCGGTAGGCCCAGGCACCCAGGCCAAACAGCACGATCACCCACGCCAGGACAAAAGCCGCCGCCATTGCGACGCTGACGGGACGGTCCACCACGGCCTCGGCCCGTTCCCGGGCGGTCACCATGACGGGCGGAGGCATCAGGCGCAGAACCAGGGCCAGGCCCAGGGGCACGAGGATCACGTCGTCCAGATAACCGAGCACGGGGATGAAGTCGGGGATGAGGTCGATGGGGCTCAGAGCATAGGCTGCCACCAGCAAGGCCAGCAGCCGCACCGCCCACGGCGTGCGCGCATCCCGGGCCGCGAAGTACACGAGCAGGGTTTGACGTTTCAAACCCCGCGCCCACTCCCGCAGCGTCCCCCTCATGGCCCGCGATCCCCCGCGCTCAGGCGGGCACCGGCGCGGCCCAGGCGCCGTTGACGGCCACGCGCTCCACCACGCGCTCATCGCCCAGCACGATGAGCGCGAACAGCAGCTCGTCGAGGTTGCGCGCTTGCGCGGTCTTGCGCGCCAGCAGGGGCGTGGCGGCGGGATTGAGCACGAGGAAGTCAGCCTCGTGGCCGGGCTGCAGATTGCCGATCACGCCCTCTAGCCCCAGGGCTTGGGCGGCGCCGGCCGTGTGCAGCCACCAGAGTCGCTGCGGACTCAAGGACAGGCCCGGCTTGGCCACACCTTCTCGCCCCACGTAGTAGGCCGCCAGCATGGTGCGAAAGGGACTGAAGCTGGTGCCGCCGCCCACGTCGCTGGCCAGGCCGTAGCCGTGGCCCACGCGGTCCGCGCCAGCGTAGTCGAAGAAGCCGCTGCCCAGGAACAGATTGCTCGTTGGGCATACGGCGGCCACCGCGCCGCGGTCGCGCATCAGGGCGCGGTCCGCGTCATCGACGTGGATGCAGTGGGCGTAGACGGCACGCTCGCGCAGCAGGCCGAATTCTTCATAGACGGAGAGGTAGCTGCGTGACTGCGGAAACAGCTCATGCACCCAGGCGATCTCTTCGCGGTTTTCGGCCACATGAGACTGGATCCAGACATCCCTGTACTTCGCGGCCAGTTCACCGGCGCCGCGCAGTTGCCGCTCGCTGGAGGTGGGCGCGAAGCGCGGGGTGATGGCATACCCCAGGCGTTCCACGCCGTGCCACTTGCGGATCAAGGTCTCGGTGTCAATCAAGCTCTGCTCGGTCTCGTCGCGCACGCCGTCGGGAGAGTGGCGGTCCTGCAAGACCTTGCCCGCGATCAGACGCAGTCCGCGCGCCCGCGCTTCGCTCATCAAGGCGTCAACCGATGAAGGGTGGGAGGTGGCGAAGGTCAGCGCCGTCGTGACGCCGTTGCGTTGCAACTCGTCAAGAAAGAAGCGCGCGACTTCCGCGGCGTAGGCAGGGTCGCCAAAGCGGCTCTCGTGCGGAAAGGTGTAGTTCTCCAGCCAGGGCAGCAGCCCATCGGCGGGCGAGCCAATCACATCCGTCTGAGGGTAATGGATGTGCAGATCGACAAAGCCCGGCGCCAGGATGCGGCCCGGCAGCGGCGTTACCGCCAGCCCGGGAAAGGCACTGGCCAACCTGGCTTGCAGGGCCCCGTAGTCCCCGGCGAGTTGCACCACTTGTCGACCCGTCGCGTCCGGGCCTATGACCAGCACTCCGTCTTCGTCGTAGAGCACCTGGCCCTGTTGATTGAAACGCAACAGTGCGGATCGATAGGCATGCATCATGCCGACGAGCTTAACCTTTCTGGACCGATTCGAGCCGAAACCCATTAGCATCCTGGCTCATGCGCACCAAGCCGCCAACCGCCGCCCGCACGTCGAGGAACGTTGCGCTGGAGCTTGGTTTCCGGCGCTGCGCCCAGGATCTGCGCGGGCTGCTCCTGACCACGCCCCTGGCCTGGTTGATGGTGGGATGGCTCTGCTGGGATCGGGTGCCCATGGAGCGACTGGGCGGGTGGCTGGGCGGATTTGCGGTCAGCTGGATGATCGCGCTGCTGCTGCTCACCCTGCTGCTGCGGCTGCCATCCCCACAACGCCGCCGCCATGGCTGGCTGCTCCACGGAGCAGCGGCGCTCGATGGCATGGCCTGGGCGGCCATGGTGCCCCTGCTGATGCCAGACAAGGGAGCCAATGCGCTACTGCCTTGGCTGATCGTGCTTCTGTGTGGCGGCGCGGCCGTGACGGCGCCCATCTATGCCTCTTATGTCCGCGCCCACTTTTCCTACCTGGCGGGCTTGTTTGGCGTCTTGCTCGGACATGCCCTGTGGCAGTACCAGGACTTGGCGCATCTGAGCATCACCCTGGGGCTGATCCTCTTCCTCGTGCTGCTGACCTGGCACATCCGCCGCATCGGCCATTCGGCGGAGGAGGCCCTGCGCCAGCAGCTGAAGAACACCGCGCAGAACGAGCGTCTGGCCGGTCTGCTGCGCGTGGCGCGGCGCGATGCCGAGACCGACGCCCTGACGGGCCTGGCCAACCGGCGCCTGCTGGACAGCACGCTGTCGAGCCGTTGGCAAGTCGGCGGACTCAATGATCGGCGGGAACGCCCGCTGTCGGTGCTGATGCTGGACCTGGACCATTTCAAGCGCGTGAACGACACGCACGGGCATGACGTGGGTGACCAGATCCTCAAGGCTTTCGCGGCCCGCACCAGCCAGCAACTGCGCAAACCCGATTTGTTCGCGCGCTACGGCGGCGAGGAGTTCACCGTGCTGCTGCCCGGCACCGACGCACCCAAGGCTTTGGTGATCGCGGAGCGCGTGCGCGCCGCGATCGCGGGCATGCCCTTGATCGCCGAGCCGCCGGTACCGATCACGGTGTCCATTGGCGTGGCGCAGCGCAAGCCGAACGAAAGCACGGAGGCCCTGCTCGCGCGCGCCGACGTGGCGCTCTACGCCGCCAAGCAGGGCGGGCGCAACCGCGTGATGCTGGCGGAGTGAGCCCCGGAAATCGGTGATCCGCGCTCAGCGGCCAGCCACGGGAATCGCGCGTGTTCGGCCCCACAGCACGACAGCCACCAGCAGGATCAGCACGATATTCATCGGCAACACCGCCATCTCGCCGCGCACGGCGTGAAAGCCCATTGCGAGTCCCTGCAGCACCAGCAAGCCCAGGGCGGCCAAGGCGGTCAGCCGGGGCCGGATGCGCGTGAGCGTGGGCAGAAAAATGCCCAAGCCGCCGAGCAAATCAGCGATGCCCGTCACCGGCACCAGGGAGGGCAGCTCCGCGGTCCACGGCATCATCCGGGCCAGCTCCACCGCGGGCGTCGCGAGCTTGGTGTACCCCGCGTAGACAAAGAAGATCGCCAGCAAGCCTTGGATCAGCCACAGGACGATGTTGAGAACAGTTCTGGCACGGCCTGGGGCCATGGCGTCGGACTTCATGAAAAAACTCCTTTGGGTTGTGGCCCCCGCCTACCAGGGGCACTGCAGCGAAGGTAAGGCCGCCGAAGCATTTACGGAAGCGATAAAAATTCGATGAAAATCATCTCCAAAGGAGATGGATGATGATTGGCTCGCTCACCTTGGACCAGCTGCGTGTGCTGGTGGCGATAGAAGAGACGGGCAGCTTTTCCGCTGCCGGCCGAAGGTTGCGCCGGGTGCAGTCCGCCATCAGTCACACCGTGCAGGCGCTCGAAACGGCGCAGGGCATCGATCTGTTCGATCGCAGCGGGCGCGTGCCGCGCTTCACCGAAGCGGGCCGGGTACTGGCGTCACAAGCGCGCCAGGTGCTCCGCCAAGCGGAGGCCTTCGAGCGCGCGGCCAAGTCCATGGCCACCGGACTGGAACCCGAGTTGAGCCTTGCGGTGGACAGCTTCGTGCCCACGGGGCCCTTGATCCGCGGCTTGGCCGGGCTGCAGGCGCAGCACCCCGATCTCACCGTGACCCTGTTCACCGAAGGCATGGGCGCGGCCGAACGCAGGGTGAGCGAGGGTTCCGCCACCCTCGGGCTTTGCGTGCTGCTGCCCTCCATGAACCAGGATCTGCAGGCCAGCGCATTGACCGAGGTCACCCTGGTGCCCGTGGTGTCATCCACCCACGCCTTGGCGCGCGAGACCAGGGCGCTGACGCGCGACATCCTGGCGGAGCATGTGCAATTGATCTTGACCGATCCACTGCAACGGCCAGGCCCGAGCTTCAGCGTGGTGAGCCCCCGCATCTGGCGCTTCGTCGAGATCGCTCGCCGCTTGGAATTCCTGCTCGCGGGTTTCGGCTGGGGCACGATGCCGCTGCACTTGGTGCAGCAGCATCTCGAAGCGGGCCGGCTGGTAAGGTTGCCCATCGACGACCCCGGACTGCTGCCCGGTTCCATCGGCCTGTTTGCCATCCACCAACGCCAGCGGCCCTTGGGCGTTGGCGCACGCTGGCTGCTGGCCGAATTGCAGCGGCAACGCTGGTTCGATTAGCGTGTGTCAGCTGGCGGCCTTGGCATGACGGTGCTCATTTCGGCAAACGGGTCGGCACCCCGTCGACCAGCCAGTTCATGCTCAGAATCTGCGCGTCACTCAAGGTCTGGCCGCGTGCGATGACGACATGGCCTTCGTTGTCACGCACCTCGGCCACGGCATGGAAGGGATGCAGACGGCCCGCGGCGATGTCACGCTGGCGTGCCAGCACTTCCTCGCGCACCTGGGGCGGCACCTTGGGGCCAAAACCCTCCACACGGATCATGCCGTCCTTGACGCCACCCCAGACCGTGCCGCTCTTCCAGGTGCCGTCCAGCACGGCCTGCACGCGGCGGGTGTAGTACTCGCCCCATTGGTGGGTCACGGCGACGATCTGCGCATCGGGCGCGATCTTGCGCATGTCGGAGTGATAAGCCACGGCCAGGGCGCCGCGTTCTTGGGCGGCGGTCATGACCGCCGGGCTTCCAGTGTGGAAGGCCAGCACCTGGGCACCCTGGTTGAGCAGGCTCAGCGCCGCCTCGCGCTCCTTGGGCGGATTGAACCACTCGCTGATGAAGAGCACACGCACCGTGGCCTGCGGATTGACCGAGCGCATGCCCAAAGTAAAGGCGTTGATGCCCTGGAGCACCTCGGGGATGGGGAAGCCCGCCACGTAGCCGGCCTGGGTGGCCAGGCGCCCCGCCGCCACGCCCGCGAGGTAGCGGCCCTCGTAATAACGCGCGTTGGCCGCGGCCACGTTGGGCGCGGTCTTGTAGCCGGTGATCGACTCGAACTTCACGTCCGGAAACTCCGCCGCCACGCGCAGCGTCGGTTCCATGTAGCCAAAGCTGGGCGTGAAGATAAGCTTGTTTCCTTGCTGCGCCAGGTCACGGATCACGCGCTCGGCGTCCGCGCCCTCGGGCACGTTCTCGACATAGCTGGTGCGTACCTTGCCACTGTCCTTGAATGCGGCCTCGACGGCCAGGCGCCCGTCCTCGTGCTGGCGCACCCACCCCGCGTCGGTGAGCGGGGCAACATACACGAAGGCGGCCTTGAGCGGCACTGGAGCTGGAGCTGGCGCCGTTGCTGGAGCAGGCGCTGGCCCCGCAGGCCGGGCGGACTGGGAAAAAACAGGGGGGCAAAACAAGGCGGCTGCGAACGCCAGGCATGGCGCGGCCACGAGGTTTTTGTACATGGTGTTCCTCTACATGATCCCGGAATAAAAACGCGCGCGGCCTGGGACACAGCCGCGCGCGGGCCGATTTTCCCACGAACTTCCAGGACGCCACGGCGCACCACCGGCGCGGCCCCGCATGTTGTTGCAAGTGCATCTCAATTGCAGGCGTGCCAAACCAGGGTAAGAACCCTGGAAAAGTGAAAAAGTCCTCCTAGAATCCGCCCCACGCTTGAGGCAAAGTCGTCGCCAGGCTGGTGCGCCGCCTCTTCCTTTCAACACGAAAAGAAGGTGCTCCTATGGTGCAGCTCTCCAGACGCCAGTTCATGAAAGTGACTGGCACCACGCTGGCGGGTTCGAGCCTGGCGCTGATGGGCTTTTCGCCCGCCACCGCCTTGGCCGACGTCCGACAGTACAAACTCTCCGCCGCCACCGTCACCCGCCAGACCTGCACGTATTGCTCGGTCGGTTGCGGCATCCTGATGTACTCGCACGGTGATGGCGCGAAGAACGTGCGCTCCACGGTGTTCCACGTCGAGGGCGACCCCGACCATCCGGTGAACCGCGGCACGCTGTGCCCCAAGGGCGCGGGCCTGCTGGACATCATCAACAGTCCCAACCGCCTGATGTACCCCGAGTACCGCGCGCCCGGCTCCAACGAGTGGAAGCGCATGTCCTGGGACGAGGCACTGGACCGCATCGCGAAGCTTCTCAAGGCCGACCGCGACGCCAACTTCGTTGAAAAGACGGCGGACGGCCTGACGGTCAACCGCTGGCTCACCACCGGCATGCTGGCGGCTTCCGCCTCCAGCAACGAAGCTGGTTACATCACCCACAAGGTCGCCCGTTCCTGGGGCCTGCTCGCATTCGACAACCAAGCCCGTGTCTGACACGGCCCGACGGTGGCAGGTCTTGCCCCGACGTTTGGCCGTGGAGCGATGACGAACCATTGGGTCGACATCAAGAACGCGGATGTGATTTTGATTATGGGCGGCAATGCCGCCGAGGCGCACCCCTGCGGATTCAAGTGGGTGACGGAAGCGAAGGCGCACAACAAGGCGCACTTCATGGTGGTGGACCCGCGCTTCAACCGCTCGGCGTCCGTGGCCGACTTCTACGCGCCGATCCGTTCCGGCAGTGACATCGCCTTCCTGGGCGGGATCATCAATTACCTGCTGACGAACGACAAGATCCACCATGAGTACGTGAAGGCCTACACGGACTTCACCTTCATCGTGCGCGAGGACTTCAAGTTCGACGAGGGCATCTTCTCCGGCTACAACCCCGAGAAGCGCACCTACGACAAGGGCAGCTGGGACTACGAGCTGGGAGCGGATGGGTTCGTCAAGACCGACCCCACGCTCAAGCATCCACGTTGCGTCTACCAGCTGATGAAGCAGCACTACGCGCGCTACACGCCCGAGATGGTCGAGCGCGTCTGCGGCACGCCTAGGACCAAGTTCCTGCACGTGGCCGAACAGTTCGCGTCGACGGCCGTGCCGGGCCGCGCGGCCACCATCATGTACGCGCTGGGCTGGACGCAGCACAGCACGGGCGCGCAGATGCTGCGCACCGGCGCCATGGTGCAGCTGCTGTGCGGCAACATCGGCGTGGCGGGCGGCGGCATGAACGCGCTGCGCGGCCACAGCAACATCCAGGGCCTGACGGACCTGGGCCTGCTGTCGGGCAGCCTGCCGGGCTACCTCACCCTGCCGGGACAAGCCGAGCAAGACTACGCCAAGTACATCGAAGTGCGCGCGCAGAAGCCCCTGCGCGCCAACCAGATGAGCTACTGGCAGAACTACGGCAAGTTCCACGTCAGCCTGATGAAGGCCTGGTACGGCCCCGCCGCGACCAAGGAGAACAACTGGGCCTTCAACTACCTGCCCAAGCTCGACAAGCAGTACGACATGCTGCAGGTCTTCGAACTGATGCACCAGGGCAAGGTCAACGGCTACATCGCCCAGGGCTTCAACCCCATCGCCTCTCTGTCCAACAAGGACCGCGTGCGCGATGGGCTGTCCAAGCTCAAGTTCCTGGTCGTGATGGATCCGCTGGCGACGGAAACGGCTGAGTTCTGGAAGAACCACGGCGAATACAACGACGTGGACACCGCGCAGATCCAGACCGAGGTGTTCCGCCTACCGACCACCTGCTTCGCGGAGGAAGACGGCGCGGTCGTCAGTTCCTCGCGCGTGCTGCAATGGCACTGGAAGGCGGCCCAACCCCCGGGTGAGGCGCGCACGGACATCCACATCATGTCCTCGCTGCACCAGCGCATGAAGACGCTGTACGCCAAGGACGGCGGCAAGTTCCCGGACCCCATCCAGAACCTCTGGTGGCCGTACGCGAAGGCCGAGGAACCCTCGCCCGAGGAAGTGGCCAAGGAGTACAACGGTCGCGCCCTGGTCGATCTGATCGACCCCAAGGACAAGGCCACCGTGCTGCGCAAGGCGGGCGAGCAGGTCTCCGGCTTTGGCGAGTTGCGTGACGACGGCACGACGATCAGCGGCTGCTGGATCTACGCCGGCGCCTGGACCACCGCGGGCAACCAGATGGCACGGCGCGACAACAGCGACCCCACCGGCATCGGCAACACGCTCAACTGGGCCTGGGCCTGGCCGGCCAACCGCCGCGTGCTGTACAACCGCGCGTCCTGCGACCCCAGCGGCAAGCCCTTCAACCCCAAGCGCAAGCTGGTGGCCTGGAACCCGGCCGCCAACGGTGGCGCGGGCGGCTGGGGCGGCGCGGACGTGCCGGACTTCGGTGGCACGCTCGCGCCCGAGACCGGTGCCGGGCCCTTCATCATGAACCCCGAGGGCGTGGCCCGCTTCTTCGCGCGCAAGGGCTTGAACGAAGGTCCCTTCCCCGAGCACTACGAGCCCTTCGACACGCCGCTGGGCTACAACCCGCTGAACCCGAAGAACCCCAAGGCGACCAGCAACCCGGCCGCGCGCGTGTTCCCGGAAATCTGGAAGACCTTCGGCGAGGCCAAGGACTACCCGCACGTCGGCACCACCTACCGACTGACCGAGCACTTCCACTACTGGACCAAGCACGCGGTGCTCAACGCCATCACCCAGCCCGAGCAGTTCGTCGAGATCGGCGAAGCCCTGGCCAAGGAGGTGGGCGTGAAGACCGGCGAGCGCATCCGGGTCTCGTCCAAACGCGGTCACATCGTGGCGGTGGCGCTCGTCACCAAGCGCATCAAGCCGATGCAGGTGGACGGCAAGCCGCTGCACCACGTGGGCATCCCCATCCACTGGGGCTTCACCGGCGTGACCAAGAAGGGCTACCTGGCGAACACGCTGACGCCTTTCGTGGGCGATGGCAACACCAACACGCCCGAGTTCAAGACCTTCCTGGTCAAAGTTGAAAAGGCCTAAAGGAAGCTGCCATGTCATCACTGCAATCCCTCGACATCCGGCGGCGCTCCGCCACCACCACGCCCTCGCCAAGCATCCGCGAGGCCCACTCCGGCGAGGTCGCCAAGCTCATCGACGTGTCCAAGTGCATCGGCTGCAAGGCCTGCCAGACCGCCTGCATGGAGTGGAACGACCTGCGCGAGGAAGTCGGCTCCAACCACGGCGTCTACGACAACCCGATGGACCTGACCGAGCACTCCTGGACCGTCATGCGGTTCACCGAGTACGAGAACACGGCCACGGGCAATCTGGAGTGGCTGATCCGCAAGGACGGCTGCATGCACTGCGCGGACCCGGGCTGCCTCAAGGCCTGCCCCTCGCCCGGCGCCATCGTGCAGTACGCCAATGGCATCGTGGACTTTCAGGAAGAGCACTGCATCGGCTGCGGCTACTGCGTCACCGGCTGCCCCTTCGACGTGCCCCGCATCTCGACGAAGGACAAGAAAGCCTACAAGTGCACGCTGTGCTCCGACCGCGTGGCCGTGGGCCAGGAACCGGCCTGCGTCAAGACCTGCCCGACCGGCGCCATCATGTTCGGCACCAAGGACGCCATGAAGGACCAGGCCGCCGAGCGCATCGAGGACCTGAAGTCGCGTGGCTTTGAGAAGGCCGGTCTGTACGACCCGCTCGGCGTGGGTGGCACGCACGTCATGTACGTGCTGCACCACGCGGACCAGCCCTCGCTGTACGCGGGCCTGCCCAACGAACCGAAGATCAGCCCCATGGTCAGCCTGTGGAAGGGCGTGGCCAAGCCGCTGGCGATGTTCGCGCTGGGCGCGGCCGCGCTGGGTGGCCTGTTCCACTTCATCACCAAGGGTCCCAACGAAGTCTCCAAGGAATTGGAAGACGAGATGGAACGCGAAGACCAGAAAGCGAAGGAGGCCTGACCATGCAACGCAACCCCCGCGATTTGCAACGCTACACGGCGTCCGAGCGCGCCAACCATTGGGCCGTGGGCATCTGCTTCATCCTGCTGGCGCTCTCGGGCCTGGCCTTCTTCCACCCCGCCTTCTTCCCGCTCACGCAGCTGTTCGGCGGCGGGCCGTGGACACGCATCCTGCATCCCTACATCGGCCTGCTCATGTCGGCGGGCTTCGTCATGATGTTCCTGCGCTTCTGGCGCCTCAATGTCATCGAAGCCCGCGACAAGGAATGGCTGAAGAACGTGCGCAAGATGGTGGATGGCAACGACCACGACATGCCCGAGCAAGGCAAGTACAACGGCGGCCAGAAGGTTCTGTTCTGGGGTCTGGTGATCTGCATGGCCTTGCTGCTGATCAGCGGCGTGCTGATGTGGCGGGCCTGGTTCAACCTGCCCGTGACGCTGGTGCGCCTGGCCTCGGTGCTGCACGCCGTCGCGGCGGTGGGCATGATCGGCCTGATCATCCTGCACGTCTACGCGGCCATCTGGACCCGTGGCACCATCCGTGCCATGCTCTACGGTACGGTCACCCGCGCCTGGGCCAAGCAGCACCACCGCGGCTGGTACCGCGAGCAGACCGGCGACAATCGCTGACACGCCGCCGCGGTTGCCGCGCCACGCCGCCGGAGGACCCGGCGGCGTTTTCATTTTTCAGGACCCCCATGCAACGCATCCTCCAGCCCGGCGACATCGAAGCGCTCGACCACACCGCCTTCACCCGCGTGCGCCTGCCCGAGCCCAACAGCCTCTACACCGACCGCGCCGCGCGCTTGGCGCAACTGGCCGACGGCAACCCGATCGCCGACTACCTGCGCTTCGCGGCGCGCCTGGTGCGTGCCCAGGGCCAAGCCGCCGCGCAGCTGGCGCCGCTGTCCTTCACCGACGCCGCAGTGCAGCAGGTGGCGCGGGCGCAGGAACACTCCATGCCCCTCTTCCCCGCCGCCGAGCACATCGACCCGGGCTGGCGCGCGGTGTTGACTCAAGTGCTGGACGCGCTGGAAAAAGGTGAGAAGTCCTCCACGAAACCGGTCGAACCCTTGCCCACGGCGATGGCCGGTCTGATCACCCGCCTGCGCGGCATGACCGTCGAAGAACTCGACGCGTTGGCCCACCGCATGGTCACGCGCCTGGCCTTGCTGCAGACGCCCAGCAAGACGACCGAGGCCGATGAGCTGGCGCTGCAGCCCCTGGTGCTGTCCGCGCTGCAAGTGACCTACACCCACCGCGCCAGCCACCTGCGCGCAGCCGACATCCCCTACACCGACCCGGCCAGCATCTGCCCCGTCTGCGCGGCTCCGCCCGTGGTCAGCGTGCTGCGCATCGGTGGCCAGTCCGCCGGCCACCGCTACCTGCACTGCGGCCTGTGCGGCACCGAATGGCACATGGTGCGCGTCAAGTGCAGCCACTGCGAATCGACCGAGGGCGTCCGCTACCAGGGCGTCGAGAGCCAGGCACAGGAGGCCGAGGCTGGGACCGAGATCGCGCACAAGGGGGCTGGCGGCAAGAAGGAGCAGGAGGTCGTGCTGGCCGAGACTTGCGACCACTGCCACGGCTACCGCAAGATCGTCAACCAGGAAAAAGACCCACTCGCCGAACCGCTGGCCGACGACCTCGCCACGCTCACGCTGGACCTGCTGATGAGTGAAACCCCCTACGCCCGCGCCGGTTCCAACCCGTTGCTCGCCTTCGCCGCTGAATAGCCTGTGCGAGCACACCCCAACGTGATAGCCTGACGGACCGCCGCCCTCCACCGTCCACCTTCTTGCGCGAGTGATGAGTTCATCCTCCCCCGCCCCCATCGCCCCCACACCCAGCCTGTTGGCCAAGCTGCCCTCCGTCGACCGCGTGCTCGCCAGCCCGGCGCTGCGCGAATTGAGCACGCAGTACGGACTAGGCCAGGTCACGGACACGCTGCGCGCCGCGCTCGACGGCTTGCGCGCGCAAGCCCAGGCCGGCGCACTCACGGCCGAGCAACTGGACACGCAAGCCGCCACCGACGCCTTGGCTGGCACCGTCGCGCGGCGCCTGGAGGCGAAATTCGCCCCGCGCCTGCGCGCTGTCTTCAACCTCAGCGGCACGGTGCTGCACACCAATCTGGGCCGCGCCCTGCTGCCCGACGACGCGGTGCAGGCCGTGGTGCGCGCGCTGACCACGCCCGCCAACCTGGAATTCGACCTGGCGACCGGCGGGCGCGGCGATCGCGATGACCTCGTCGATGAGCTGCTGCGCGAGCTGACCGGCGCCGAAGCCGCGACGGTGGTCAACAACAACGCCGCCGCCGTGCTGCTCACGCTCAGCGCCCTGGCCGCGAAGAAGGAAGTCATCGTCTCGCGCGGTGAGCTGGTGGAAATCGGTGGCGCCTTCCGCATTCCGGACATCATGAAGCGCGCGGGGGCGACACTGGTCGAGGTCGGGACCACCAACCGCACCCATGCCAAAGACTACGCCGAGGCCATCACGGTTCGCACTGCCTTGCTGATGAAGGTTCACACCAGCAATTACGCGGTGACTGGCTTCACCAAGAGCGTGCCTGAAAGCGAGGTCGCGCAGATCGCCCACGCGGCGAGCGCGGCGGACCCGCAAGGCCTGCCGCTGGTGGTGGACCTGGGCAGCGGCACCTTGGTGGACCTGTCGCGCTGGGGCCTGCCGCACGAACCCACGGTGCGCGAGACCATCGCCGCGGGCGCCGACCTCGTCACCTTCAGCGGCGACAAATTGCTGGGTGGCCCGCAGGCCGGCTTGATCGTGGGCCGCAAGGACCTGATCGCGAAGATCAAGAAGAACCCACTCAAGCGCGCGCTGCGCGTCGGCAAGCTGACCCTGGCCGCGCTCGAGCCGGTGCTGCGCCTCTACCTCACGCCCGAGCGCCTGGCCGAGCGGCTGACCACGCTGCGCCTCTTCACCCGCCCGCAGGCGCAGATGCATGCGCAGGCCGCGGCGCTTCGGCCCCTGCTGCAAACGGCACTCGGCAACGCGTACGCCGTGGAAAGCGTGCCTCTCTTCAGCCAGATCGGCAGCGGCGCCCTGCCCTCGGACACCTTGCCCAGCCATGGCCTGCGCATCCAGCCCGTGGACGCCAAGCGCGCGGGCCGTCAGATCAGCCGCCTCGAAACCGCGCTGCGCCAGCTACCGCGACCCGTCATCGGCCGCGTGGCCGACAACGCGCTCTGGCTTGACCTGCGTTGCCTGGAAACGAAGGACGAGGCGGACTTCACGGCGCAGTTGCCTTTGCTGGGCACGACGGTGATGAAGGCATGAGGGACTGGATGACATTCACAGGCCGCGGAGCGGGCAAAACGCGGGCTCCCGCAGAACTGGCTTTGCCGGGCAAAGATGCGGTGCCGATGCGGGAGCGCCACCATGAGGGGCTGAGAGGCCGCGGATCTATGCCTGCCTGCGCAGGCTTGGGCGGCCCGAAGAGCCCCGACCTCTGGCCGTGGCGCAGATGCCGACCCACACGACGTGGGGGAGCAATGGGGAGGAAGTTTCCGTGATCATCGGTACCGCCGGTCACATCGACCACGGCAAGACCACGCTGGTGCGCGCGCTGACCGGCGTGGACACCGACCGCCTCAAGGAGGAGAAGGCGCGCGGCATCTCCATCGAGCTGGGGTATGCCTACACGCCCCTGCCGCAGACCACGGGCGAGGACGCCCGCGAAGTGCTGGGTTTCATCGACGTGCCGGGCCACGAGAAATTCGTCCACACCATGGCGGCGGGCGTGGCGGGCATCGACCACGCCTTGCTCGTGGTCGCGGCCGACGACGGCGTGATGCCGCAGACCCGCGAGCACCTCGCCATCGCCCTGCTGCTGGGTGTGCGCGAGGGCAGCATCGCGCTGACCAAGACCGACCGCGTCGATGCCGCGCGCATCAGCGCCGTGCGCGCCGAGCTGCAAGCCCTGCTCGACGGTACGCCGCTGGCCGGCGCCGCGCTGTTTGAAACCACGGCCACGCGCGAGGGCGACCCCGGCGTGGCCGCGCTGCGCGACCATCTCTTCGCATGCGCGCGCGCGCATGCCATGCGGCCCGATGGCGGGCTGTTTCGCCTCGCGGTCGACCGGGTGTTCACCCTGGCGGGCCAGGGCACGGTGGTCACGGGCACGGTGTTCGGTGGCACGGCTCGCATCGGCGACAGCCTGCGCCATTCGGCCAGCGGCCAGGGGGTGCGCGTGCGCAGCATCCACGCCCAGAACCGCGCCAGCCCCAGCGGCCATGCCGGCCAGCGGGTCGCGCTGGCTCTCGCAGGCATCGAGAAAGATGCGATCCAACGAGGCGACTGGATCGCCGACGCGCGCGCCTTGCAGGCCAGTCGGCGCATGGACGTGCGCCTGCAGCTGCTGCCCGGCGCGGAGATCCGCCCCTGGACGGCCGTGCACGTGCACCTGGGCGCGGCCCATCACCTCGCGCATGCGGTGCCGCTGGAGGGCGACGTCGTGCGCCACGGGGACAGCACGCGGAACTCCGACACCGCAGACCGGACGTCCGATGTGCCCTCGGTGCAAGGAACACGCGTGCAGCTGGTTTTCGATACCGATGTCTACGCCACGTCCGGTGACCGCTACATCCTGCGCAATGCGCAGGCCAGCCGCACTCTCGGTGGGGGGCATGTGCTTGACCCTTACGCCCCCGAACGCAAGCGCCGCAGTCCCGCGCGCATGGCCTGGCTGGACGCTGTGCAGCAAACCCTGGCGGAAGGAACGGTGGGGCCGCTGCTTGCGCAAGCGCCACAGGGGCTCACGCGCGCCCACCTGGCCCTGCTGCTGGGGCGCCCGCCCGAATCACTGCCGCTGCCGACCGACACGCTGGTGCTGCCGCAGGCCGAGGACGATGCCCTGCTCGTCCTCCCCGCGCACTGGCAGGTGCTGCGCACGCAGGTACTGGACGCCCTGTCGCGGCTGCACACGCAGTCGCCCGACGAGCCCGGCGTGAATGCGGCGCGCCTGCGTCGCATGGCCTTGCCCACCCTGAGCGCGGCCACGCAGACCCACGGTGACGCGCTCTGGCAAGGATTGCTGGCGGCCCTGCTGGCGGAGGGCTCACTCGCCCAGAGCGGCGCCTGGCTGCATCTGCCCGCGCACCGCGTGGAGCTGAGCGCCAGCGAACAGTCCTTGGCCGAACGGCTGTTGCCCGCGTTGCGGGGCATGACGCCGGCCAAAGGGTACGACCCGCCCTGGGTGCGCGACCTGGCGAAAGACTTCCACGTCGGAGAGGAAGTGGTGCGCCAGTTGCTGCGCAAGCTCGCACGCCAAGGCGCGCTGCACCAGGTGGTCAAAGACCTGTTCTACACCGCCGAACGCATGGACGAACTGGCCGCGCTGATCGCTCGCCTTGCCGCCGAGGCGGCCCCGGCACCCGCGGATGACGGCGGGCGTGCGATGCCCGCCATGCGCGGCGCCGTCGAAGCGGCGCACTTTCGCGACGCGACGGGCCTGGGCCGCAAGCGCGCCATCCAGGTGCTGGAGTACTTCGACCGCGTGGGCTACACGCGCCGCGTGCGTGACGCGCACCTGCTGCGACCCGGCGTGAGCTGGCAAAGCGCTGCCGACTGAGCTCTTCTAGAATCAGCCACCGTTCACGGACCGCTGTTCGTGACCGAAGGAAGGCATACGCACCCGGTGGTGCGCCCGGGCTTCAAACCCGGTAGGGGGCGTCAGTCGCTTCCTGGTAGGTTCGACTCCTGCTGCTTTCCGCCCCGCACTTCAGCGCGCGCTACTGCGTTCCTATAATGAATCGCCCCGTGGTCAGTCCACGGAGGACATCATCCGGTGTCGTCATTGCAGGTCTGCGTGCGGCATGCGCATTGTTTGTCATCTTTCCCGGAATCCTTGAAAGTCCCGGGTGATGCTCAAGCAATCGGGCAGCAACACTTCCCTCAGGGGACTCCTTCAACGACGGCGGTTTTTCCCGACGTCATTCGAAGGAGCACTTCATGCCCTATCTCGCCACGCTCGAATCCATAGTCCAGGACAGCATCGCGCCCGCCGCGCTGGAGACCGATCAGCAGGCCCGCTTTCCGCGCGCGGCACTCGATGCACTGGGCCGAGCCGGCCTGCTGGGCCTGATCAGCGCCAAGGACGTGGGTGGCCTGGGGCTGGGCCAGCCCGAGGCCGCCAAGGTTGTCGAACGCATCGCGCAAGACTGTCCGTCCACCGCCATGATCGTCTGCATGCACTACGCGAGCACGGCCCTGATCGAGAAATACGGCCCCGCCGAAACCCGCAAGGCGATCGCCGCAGGCAAGCACCTCAGCACCCTGGCCTGGTCTGAAACGGGGACCCGGAGCCATTTTTGGGCCCCGGTCGGCACGGCCAAGGCCGACGGCAAGGACTACCTGCTCGATGGCAGCAAGAGCATGGTCACCTCGGCGCTCGAAGCCGACTCCTACGTCTGGTCCTCGCAACCGGTCCAGGCCGAAGGACCGAGCACGATCTGGCTGGTGGACAGCCGCCTGCCGGGCCTGAGCCGCCCGCAGGCCTTCGATGGCCTGGGCCTGCGTGGCAATGCCTCCGCGCCCATCCGCGCCAACGGCGTGCGCGTGCCCGCCAGTGCGATGCTGGGGCGGGACGGCGGCGGAGGCGACATCATGAACGGCGACACCCTGCCACTGTTCACCCTGCTGGTGGCCTCCGCGTCCATCGGCCTGATGGAAGGCGCGCTGCAGCGCGCCACGGCGCACGTCACGGGCAACCGCTTCGCCGAGAGCGGCACCACGCTAGCCGACCTGCCCACGGTGCGCGCCTACCTCGCCCGCGCCCGCATCCGGGCCGATCAGGCCCGCGCACTGCGCGACGACACACTGGCCGCGTTGGCCAGTGGCCGTGCCGATGCCATGTTGCGCGTGCTCGAGGTCAAAGCCAGCGCGGCCGAGGCCGCGCTGGAAGTGACCGACCTGGCCATGCGCGTCGGCGGTGGCGCGGCTTTCCGCAAGGAAGCCGGCCTGGAACGCCTGTTCCGCGACGCCCGCGCGGCCTCCATCATGGCCCCCACGTCCGACGTGCTCTACGACTTCATCGGCCGCGCGCTCTGCGGCATGCCGCTGGCCTGAGATGCAACACTCCCCCGAGGCGCGACGCGCCTTCCCCCCTGTTCGTTTGCCCTCCGCTCGGGCAAGCCAGCGCATTTTCGTGTGAACACTCACCAGGAAACTTCATGCCATCACCGCAACCTCCGATGCTCGGTGCCGTCGCCTACGCACCCAAGGTCGTCACGATCTGGGAGGGCTTCAAGGCCTATTTCGCCGAACGCGGCTACGCCTTCGACTACATCCTCTATTCCAATTACGAAACGCAGGTCGAGGCCCAGTTCAAGGGCGACATCGCCTTCGCCTGGAATTCACCACTGGCCTGGGTGCGCGCCGACCGCATGGCCCGCGCGCGCGGCCAGCAAGTGCGGGCCCTGGCCATGCGCGACAGCGACATCGATCTGCATTCCGTGCTGGTCGTGCGTAGCGACAGCCCCGCGCAAAACCCGGCGGACCTGAGCGGCAGAACGATCGGCTTCGGCGCGGTGGATTCGCCGCAGGCGACACTGATTCCGCTCGACCATCTTCGCCACCAAGCGGGCATGGTGGCCGGGCGCGACTACAACGCGCGCCGCTTCGACGTGCTGGGCGGCAAGCACGGCGACCACATCGGGGGTGAACGCGACGCGGCGGTGGCCCTGATGAAAGGCGACATCGACGCGGCCTGGATGATCGCGGGCAATCACCGCGCCTTTGCCCACGAGGGCACGCTGCCCGCCAGCGGCACGCGCATCCTCGCCACCACGGCGGCCTTCGACCACTGCAACATGACGGTCAGCCCGGGCGTGGACGCGGGGATCGCCCAGCGCTTTGGCGACATCTTGCTGGGCATGGACTGGAACGACGCGCGGACACGCCCCTTGCTGGAACTCGAGGGCCTGAAATCCTGGCAGCCGGGCCGCACCAGCGGCTACGCGCTGCTCGAACGCGCCGTGAGCGAGGAAGGCTTCTATGACGGACAAGGCCACATCACCGCCACCGACTATCGATATTGAAGCCCTGGGCTTCGACGCGGGTGCTCACCTGCTGGTCAAGCACGCCCTCGCCACCTTGCCCCTGGGCGAGGTGCTGCGTGTGACAGGTCATGCCCCAGCTTGGCAGGTGCAATTGGCGGACTGGTGCCGTGGCCAAGGCCACGGCCTGCACTGGGACGACGACACGCAGCCGCTGGACATGCGCCGTTGGGCCCAGCTGCGCCGCGGCCACGCGCAGGCGGGCCGTTGGCGCGGCGCCTCCGCCACCGGTGCCAGCGACCCACGCCATCCGGACGCGGTACGGGCCGAGGCCAGTCCGGCCTGGGGTCTGGCGGCGCGAGGAGCACGTGTCGAGGCGGGATCGCCGGAGTTCGAATTTCGCCTGCGCGACAAGCAGGAACTGTGGACTGACAGCGCGGCCGAGCTCTACGCTCAGGCGGTGAATGCACAGTGGAACCCCGACACGGTCATCGATTGGGACGATGCACCTGAACCCCCACCGGAGATCGAGGACGCCATCGTCCAGGTCATGACCTACATGATCGAGAATGAAAACGCGGCGCTGCTGGTGCCCGCGCGTTTTCTGGGTCAACTGCACCCGCACTACCGCGAGTTGCAGGCCGCGCTGGCGATCCAGGTCGCCGACGAGGCACGGCACATCGATGTGTTCACGCGCCGCATCCGTCGCCATGGCCGCGAGCCCGCGCTGTCCACCGCCGGTGGCCAAGCCTCGCTCAAGAGTCTGCTGGACGAGCCCGACTTCTCCGTGGCCTCCTTCCTGCTTTCTGTGCTGGGCGAAGGCAGCTTCGTCAACCTGCTGCAGTTCCTGCAGACCGAAGCGCCCGATCCGCTGACACGTCAGATCTGCCGCCTGGCCGCGCGCGACGAGGCGCGCCATGTCGCGCTGGGCATGTCACACCTGCTCTACCGCCTCGCGCGGGAGCCCGGTTTCCAGCACCGACTGGCACAGTCCGTGGCGCAGCGCCACGACGCGCTGGCCGGCACCGCGGGCCTGAACGAGGAGGTCTTCGACGCGCTCATCCTGGTCGCGGCCGGTGAACTCACGCCCACGGCAATCGCACGGGGTTACGCCCGCGTGCAACAGCTGATGCGCGACATGGCGGATGGCCGCTACGCCAAGCTGGTTCGGCTGGGTTTCGCGCGGGACCAGGCCGAGCACCTGGCGGCGCTGCACACCCGCAATTTCATGTGAACACGCCCGGCGGCAATGGTCTAGCTCGTCAGGCGAACGCCGCGAAGTAAGCGTCCAACCGCGCGATCTCGCGCTGCTTGGCCGCTTCGTCCATGAAGCTGCCCTCGAAACTGTTGCGCGCCAAGGTATAGGCATGGCCGGCGTGCAAGGCAGGCAAGGCCGCGAAGGTTTGCAGGTAGTTCTCGTTGACGTAGCCGCCGAAGTAGGCCGGATCGTCGGAATTGACCGTGGCGCACAGGCCCGCATCCAACAGGGCGCCCAGGTTGTGCTGCGCGAGCGTGGGGAAGACGCAGAGCTTGAGGTTGGACAGCGGGCAGACGGTGAGCGGCACGCGCTCCTTCGCCAGCCGAGTCATCAAGGCCGCGTCATGCACGGACTGCACGCCGTGGTCGATGCGCTCGGCGCCCAGCAGATCGAGCGCGCCCCAGACATAGGCCGGTGGCCCTTCCTCGCCCGCGTGGGCCACGATGCGCAGGCCCTGCTCACGGCAGCGCGCGAACAGGCGGGTGAATTTTTCCGGCGGGTGGCCCACCTCGCTGCTGTCCAGCCCCACACCGATGAACTGGTCGCGGTAGGGCAGAGCAGCCTCCAGCGTGGCCAGGCCGTCCTCCTCGCTGAGATGGCGCAGGAAACAGAGGATGAGCGCGGCGCTGATACCCAGTTTCTGTTCCGCATCGGCGCAGGCCCGGTGCAGGCCGGTGATGACAGTGTCCATGGACACGCCGCGCGCGGTGTGGGTTTGCGGGTCGAAGAACAGCTCGGCGCGGCTCACTTGGTCGGCCGCCGCGCGTTCGAAGTAGGCCCAGGCCATGTCGTAGAAGTCCTGCTCTTGCAGCAGCACGCTGGCGCCCGCATAGTAGATGTCGAGAAAACTCTGCAAGTCGGTGAAGGCGTAAGCGCGGCGCAAGTCCTCGACACTCGCATAGGGAATCGACACACCGTTGCGTTGCGCGAGCTGGAAGATCAGCTCGGGCTCCAGCGAGCCCTCGATGTGCATGTGCAGCTCGGCCTTGGGCATGCCACGCAGCACATCGGGCAGGCGCGCGGCGCTGATGGCGGGAAATGGGTTGGTCGTCATCATCGGCTCCCGATCGGTCGTTGTTTCTTGGGCAGGCGGCACCTTGGCGCTGCACGCCTCAGCAGGTTCCGAAGCGCACACCCAGCTCGCGCAAATAGCGGCGGTAATGGGACGAGGCCAAGTCCGCCGCGCTGTGCACTTCCTTGACGGGCGCGTGCTCGCTGATGGGCAGCAACTTGGGCCGCTGAGATTCGAGCACGGGCTGGTCCTGCCCGAAGATGGTGTTCTGGAAATCAATCAGCGTCTGGTCCGGGTCTTCGCTGTGGTTCATCGCCATGCGGATCCACACGCGGCTGCGCTCGGGATCGACCGGGCAGACGAAGAGCGCGATGGACTCGCGGAAGTTGGCCAGCTTCACCGCCGTGGCCTCGGGCACCTTGGTCAGCACGCAGTGGTAGGGCCCCGCGACTTCATAGGTGTACTCCACCATCGCCCCACCCTGAGCGTGCACGCTGGATTGCGGCTGCCAGGCAAAGCAGTCCGAGACAAAGATGCCCGTGGGCGTCTTCTCGACCTTGTACGGCTGCATGGCCGTGTGGTCGCGCGCGCCCAGCCATCCGGTGTGGATGAAGCCGAAGTGCGACATGTCCAGGAAGTTCTCGACGATGCGCGGCGCGCTGGCCTGCACCTCGTAGGGGCCGGAGGTGACTTTGCGCAGGTTCACATCGTCCTCGGCGGCGAAAGCCGGCAAGGGCACGGGCACTTGGGCCGGCGGGGCCGTGTGCGCCGGATTCAGACAGACCCAGACCAGGCCATAAGCCTCGCGCACCTGGTGCGCGCAGGCCCGGTGCCCCTCGGGCGGCGTGAACCCCGGCACCGCCGGAATCGCGACGCAACGCCCTTGGGGTTCGAAGCGCCAGCCGTGATAGGGACACTCGAGCTCGCCGTCCACCACCCGCCCCATGGACAGCGCCGCGCCACGGTGCGGGCAGCGGTCGGTGAAGACACGCGCCTGCCCGGTCGCGTCGCGCCAGAGCACCAGGTCCTCGCCGAGCAGGCGCACGGGCAAGGGCTGCTCGTGCACATCACGGCACAAAGCGACGGGATGGAAGAAAGCGCGTTCGATCATGGTCAAAGAAAAACGGGCAACCAGGCTGGCTGGCTGCCCGAGAGAGGATCAAAGAAAACGGACGGTCGAAACGGACCGCTCCGTCACTTGCCCGAGGGGATCTTGCCTTCCACGCCCTTGACGTAGAAGTTCACGCTGTCCTTCCAAGCCTGGTCGGCGCTCTTGCCCTTGGCCAGCACTTCCTTGCCTTCGTTGGTCACGATGGGGCCGGTGAAGACTTCGAACTTGCCAGCCTTCATCTCGGCCTTGATCTTGTCCACTTGGGCCTTGGTGGCGGCGGGGACTTCGGGCGAAATCTTGATCAGATCGTTCACGCCATCGGGCACGCCCAGGATGGTGCGACCGGTCTTCCAGGTGCCGTTGAGCACGTCGTTGATGGCGCGCTCATAGTAGGGACCCCAGTTCGCGATGGCCGAACCCAGGTGAGCCTTCTTGGCGAAGGCGCTCATGTCGCTGTCCCACCCGAAGGCGTACTTGCCGTTCTTCTCGGCGGTCTGCAGCACGGCGGAGGAATCGGTGTTTTGCAGCAGCACGTCGGCGCCTGCGTTGATCAGGCTTTGCGCGGCTTCGCTTTCCTTCGGCGGATCGAACCAGGTGTTGATCCAGACCACCTTGACCTTGATGTTGGGATTGACCGACTGCGCGCCAAGCGTGAAGCCGTTGATGTTGCGCAGCACTTCGGGGATCGGGAAGGAACCGACGAAACCCAGCGTGCCGGACTTGCTCATCTTGGCCGCGATGATGCCCGCCAGGTAGGTGTCCTGGTAGAAGGACGCGTCATAGATGCGCATGTTGGACGCCGTCTTGTAACCCGTGGCGTGCTCGAACTTCACGTCCGGGAACTCCTGGGCCACGCGCAACATGGGCTCCATGAAACCGAAGGACGTCGCGAAGATGATCTTGTTGCCTTGGGCGGCCAGGTCACGGATCACACGCTCGGCGTCAGCGCCTTCCGGCACGTTCTCGACATAGGTGGTCTTGACCTTGGCGCCGAACTTCTTCTCGACTGCCTTGCGGCCGAGGTCGTGCGCGTAGGTCCAGCCGGCATCGCCCACCGGGCCCACATAGACCCAGGCGGCCTTGAGCGGCTCGGCGGCGAAGGCCGACAGGCTGGAGGCGGCCAGCACGGCCGCGGCCAGACCGGCCTTGAAGAGAGAACGTTTGTTCATGGTGCTTCCTTCTGAGGAGAAAAAATGATGAGGGAATCAAGCAAAAACCACGCCGGGATTATGGCGCGACTGGCCAGCAAACAGAAGTACCGCCGCCGGCGCCTGATCGCGCGCGAAACCCTGGGCTGTCAGAGCGTCGATCTGCGCGACACCGCCTGGGGTCCGTGAGATCACCCACCGGGATGGAAGGGCTTGCCCAAAGACGCAGGCATGTTGACGCGAATCCAGACCGGGTTGCGCGAGATCAGCACCAGAACCACGATGGTGGCCAGGTAGGGCAGCATGGCCAGCAACTGGCTGGGAATCTGCACCCCCGCGCTCTGCAGCGCGAACTGCATCATGGTCACGCCGCCGAACAGGTAAGCGCCCAACAGCACGCGGGCTGGCCGCCAGGTGGCGAAGGCGGTCAGGGCCAAGGCGATCCAGCCCCGCCCCGCCACCAGGCCCTGCACCCAGAGCGGCGCGTAAACGACCGACAGAAAGGCACCGGCCACGCCGCACAAAGCGCCGCCGACCAGCACCGCCAGGAAACGGATGCGACGCACCGGGTAACCCAGGGCATGGGCCGCGGCGGGGGACTCACCCACGGCGCGCAGCACCAGCCCGGCACGGCTGCGGTAGAGGAACCAGGCCATCAGCGCCGCCAGCGCCATGGCCGCGTAGACCATCGGGTGCAGTTGGAAGAAGGCCGGGCCGAAGAAGGGGATGTCCGACAGCAGCGGCACCGCGTTCGGGGTCTGGTCTTCCAACTTCTTGCCCACCATGCTCACGCCCACGAAGGCGGAGAAGCCGGTGCCGAAGAGGCTGAGCGCCAAGCCGGTGGCGTACTGGTTGGTGTTGAGCCAGATTACCAGCAGACCGAAGACGGCCGCCATGCCCGCGCCCGCCGCCGCGCCCGCGACGAAGCCCACGGCCGCTTCGCCGGTGTGGAAGGCGGCGGCGAAGCCCGCGATCGCAGCGACCAGCATCATGCCTTCAGCGCCCAGGTTGAGCACGCCCGCTTTTTCATTGAGCAGCAGGCCCAAACCCGCCAACACCAAGGGCGTGCCCGAGGCCAAGGCCGCCGCGATCAGCAATGCGGTTTCGTTCATGCCTGTGCTCCGCGCGGTTCGTGTTTCGCCTCTTTCTTCAGACCAGCCCGACGCACGGACCAACGCACTCGGTAATTGATCAGGGTGTCACAGGCCAGCAGCATGAACAGCAGCGCGCCCTGGAACACACTGGTCAGCGCATTGGGCAGGCCCAGGCGCGACTGCGACAGCTCGCCGCCGATCAGCAGCATGGACAGCAGCAGGCTGGAGAACACGATGCCCACCGGGTGCAGCCGCCCGACGAAGCAGGCGATGATGGCCGCGAAACCGTAGCCCGTGGACAGGTGCGGCGTCAGCTGGCGAACCGGGCCCGCCACCTCCATGGCGCCGGCCAATCCGGCCATGGCCCCCGACAGCAGCATGGCCGTCCACAGCGTGCCGCGGCTGGAAAAGCCCGCGTAGCGCGCCGCGGCCGGCGCCAAGCCGCCCACCTGCAACTGGTAACCACGCCAGGACTTGGAGAGGAAAAGCCAGAACGCCAGCACCGCCACCAGCGCGACCACGAAGCCCCAGTGCAGCCGCGTGGGGGGCAGCAGCACGGGCAGCCAGGTCGAGACGTCGAAGGTTTTGGTCTGTGGGAAGTTGTAGCCCTGCGGGTCTTTCCAGGGGCCGAAGACCAGGTAGTTCAGCAGTTGCTGCGCCACGTAGACCAGCATCAGGCTGACCAGGATTTCATTGGCGTTGAACTTGTCGCGCAGCCAGGCGACGATGGCCGCCCAGAGCGCGCCGCCCAGAGCGCCCGCCAGCAACACCACCGGCGCGTACAGGCCGCGCGGACCCAGGGGCTCGGGTGACTGGAAAGGCATCAGCGTCTGGCCGTCCAGGTTGTACATGGTCAACCACAGCGCCACGCCACCCCCGGTGATGGCACCCAGCAGGAACTGCCCCTCGGCCCCGATGTTCCAGATGTTGGCCCGATAGCAGGCCGCCAAACCCAGGGCACATAGCATCAGTGGCGTGGCCTTGAGCAGCAACTCGGAGATCGGCCGCAGGCCGCGCAGCGGTTCGACGAAGAAGACCGCCAGGCCCGCCAGCGGGTCCTTGTCGAGGGCGATGAAGAGCAGGCTGGCCAACAGCACCGTCAAGGCCAAGGCCAGCAAGGGCGACACCCAGGCCATCCACTGGGAAGGCTGGGGACGTGGTTCGAGTCTCAGCATGCGCCGACCTCGCGATAGGTTTCAAGTTGCTGCATGCGATCCATCCTCGCGCTTGAGCGCCGCCGGGCCGCCCCAAGGCGCGAAGGCCCCCTCGGGGGGCAGCGAACCTCGCGCAGCGG
>NZ_AEGR01000042.1 GCF_000211835.1 Hylemonella gracilis ATCC 19624
CGGGCCTGGTGGACTTCGCCCTGGGCACGGACACCGGCGGCTCCACCCGCGTGCCCGCCAGTTACTGCGGCCTCTGGGGTCTGCGCAGCACGCACGGCCTGGTTTCGACTGCGGGACTCGTACCCCTGCACCCCAGCTTCGACACCGCCACCTGGCTGGCAGCCAAGAGCGACGTCTTCGAGCGCGTGGGCCGTGTGCTGCTGCCCGAAAGCGGCTACCGCCCACGCCGCCTGCTGCTGCCGCTGGACGCCTGGGAACTGGCCGACGACCTCTTCACCACGCCCCTGCACCGCGCGCGCGAGGCCCTGGCGCAACTGCTCGCCTGCGTGCCCGAGAACCTGCGCATCGCGGGCGAAGCCGGTCTGCCGGCCTGGCGTCAGACCTATGTGACCGCGGGCGCCTTTGAGGGCTGGCAGGTGCACGGCGCATGGATCACCGAAGCCAAGCCGACCTTCGCCCCCGCCATCGCAGGGCGCTGGCGCGCTGCGAGCCAGGTCAGCGCCGAGGCCGCCGAAGCCGCGCGCGCCATGCAAGCGCAAGTGCGCGCGCAGGTACGCGCGCTGCTGGGTGACGACGGCTTGCTGCTGCTGCCCTCGGCCGCCAGCCTGCCCCCGCTGCGCGACGCCGACCCGGCCGCCGTGGACACGGTGCGCCTGCGCACCATGGCCATCACCTGCATCGCGGGTCTGTGCGGCCTGCCACAGATCAGCCTGCCGGTGCGCACGGCCTCCGGTGATATGCTGGGCTTGTCCCTGCTCGGCCCCGCTGGCAGCGACCTCGCCTTGATCCGAATCGCACGCAGCCTGCATGCCCAAATCCACTGAGTCTCGCGCCCCCGCCAGCAAGGCAGGCACCCGCCGCGCCACGCGCACCGCTGGCGCCCCCACTGTCACCGTCAACGGTAAGGGCCGCAGCCCCGCCGCAGCCCCTGCGCTGGACCCGGACACCAGCGCAGACCAACTTGGCGAGGACAGCGCCGACATCGAGGCCCGCATCTACCAGGCCGTCTTCGACAGCGTGATGAGCCAGCGCCTCAAGCCCGGCACCAAGCTGCCCGAGGCCCCGCTGTGTGAACTCTTCCAGGTCAGCCGCTCGGTGGTGCGCAAAGTGCTGCAAAAGCTGGCGCATGACCACATCGTGCAGTTGCGCCCCAACCGGGGCGCCATCGTCGCCGTGCCCACGCGCGAGGAAACCCGCCAGATCTTCGAAGCCCGCCGTGCGCTGGAGGCTGCCGTGGTGCGCCTGGTGGCCGAACGCGCCAGCGCGCGCGACCTCAAAGGCCTGCGCGAACAGCTGCGCGCCGAACACGAGGCCATGCACCGCTTCGACCAGCCCGCCTGGGCCCGCCTGGCCAGCGCTTACCACCTGCGCCTGGCCGAACTGTCAGGCAACGACATCCTGCAGCGCTACCTGGCCGAAATCGTGTCGCGCTGTTCCCTCATCGTCGCCGTGCACCAACCGCCCGGCAACGCGGCCTGCGAACACGACGAACACGAACGCATCGTGGACTGCATCGCCCAGGGCGACGCCGAAGGCGCGGTGAAGCTCATGGACCAGCACCTGCGCGACCTGGAACAGCACTTGATGCTGGTGTCGCCGGGGGATGAGAAGAGCTTGGCGAAGTTGTTGGGCTTGGGGTAAGGCTGGCGCTCAAGAAGACGCCAACTCCGCTTTGACGCGCCAGGCATCAGGCGTTTCGTTGGTCGTTTCCTTCGCCATAGCTTTGGCCTGTTCAAGAGGGCGAACCTCCAGGGAAAGGCCGAAATCCAGGCAGGGGTTCTCGGCAGCCAGCGCTGCGGCTTCGTCCAGGCTGTCGGCAACGATGAACCAATAGCCGCCCACGAGTTCCTTGGCCTCCGCGAACGGACCATCGGTAACGCCTCGCGCTGTCACCAGCTTGCCGTCCATGTGCAACCTGCTGCCCTCCAGCATGCGGCCGGATACCAGATGGCCTTCGTACCACGCGTAGAACCGATCGATGGCTTGCTGGACGTCTTTTGGAGTCGCGGTTTCGTCCCACTTACCGCGTGAGATGACCAGGTACTGATGCTTCATCATGATGGAAAGATCAGGCGTTGGCGTTGCCGTTGCTGACCCATGAGTAGCGGTGAATATCAGTGCGACGCATCCAGCCCTGGCTTTCCCAGTAGGCTTGCGCGACTTCGTTCGTCCTGAAGACGTCGATGTGCGACTTGAAGATGCCCAAGTCCTCCAGGCTCGCCACGCAACGGCTGACGAGTGCGTTCGCAATACCTTGCCTTCGGTGCTCAGCGTGGACCACCAGATGCTGAAGGTAACCACGGCGGCCATCATGGCCGCACATGATGCACCCAATGACCCGCCCCCCATGCTCGGCCACGAAGCTTATACCGGGATTGCGCTCAAGGTATCGCGCAGTTGCTTCGCGCGAGTCGGCATCGCGCAAGGAAACACCCGGCGTGTCTTTCATCAGTTGAATGACCGACTCGTAGTCGCTGATTGTCATGGTGCGGAGGAATGCCATGCGAGCATCTTACGCAGGTGAATCGCACAAAATTTGATGGGTGCATCCGACCCATTGCGGTCGGTCGTGGTATTAGAAAAACAGTCGCGCAACATTCGATATAAGCAGCATCCAACAGAAAACTCTGCCAGCTTTTAGATGCCGGTTGATTGAAGGACTAGACGCCATACGTTGGAGATGGTTCAGGCATCTCAATATAGAAGGGCAGCGACAAGCTGAGATAACTTGGTGGGGTTGGCACATCTACGGTGTCCACAAGGGCCTGCAGTCGAGCATCCCCCAAGCTCCGCGCGAGGATCTCAATGATGAGCCACTGACCGAAGTCGCTTGCATCCCCGACGACCTTAGACAACTCCTCAAACACGGCGTGCGCTGCCTTCTCTGGATTGGAGGGGGCGATCTTTTCGTAAAGCGAAAAATTCATCAGTAGTTCGGCAAATTGATATAGCGAGTTGCCTACACTCGGATGCATGTAGATGGATAGCTCCTCACCTGGCAATTCAGTGGGCATCTCAGCGCCCGCGTGCTCGAGAGAGAAGTGAAAGGCCATTGTGTTGCGAATCGTGTTCGTAAGACTCTTCTTCCCGAAGTGCTGCTTGAGCGAAGCCAACGACTTGCATGCCGATTCGGGCAGGATACCTTGATACCGAGCCGATAACGGCGACTTGAGATACCCCTTCTGAACGAGCGCCCAGAATTCGCTCAACTTTCCGAAGAGTGTTCGAGCAAGGATCATTGCCTGTGCGAGTTCGGCTTGGACAACCCAAGTTGGGCCAGACGAGATGTGAGAGGAAATCGCTACGAGCTTGTTGAGAACGGTGATCTCGTTGATGGCGAATGCTAATGCAATTAGCAGTGGGCGCTCATCGTCTGGGATTGTTCGAAGATCACTAATACTAAATCGAATGCGATGTAGCTTCATGGCTTCTAACTTCAAATTTGACCGGTGCGATACCGTGGGGCATTTTTGGTCAACGACATGTTAGATATCGCTTCAATCACGTCTTTGACGTTGAATCGCCGCAGTCTTGCTAGTCACCCTCTACCTATTGCAGCAGTTGGGCCACTGGAAAATCGGACGCTGGCTGTTCGACATGAGCAGCCTAATACGGAACGTAGCGCTTGCGTGACACGTTAGCTCACAGAGTGTCAGTCCTCATTCGCGGCGATTGAGAGTACGCGCCCAACGCTGCCGCGACGCAAGGAAACATCGAAGGACTCGGCTAGGCATTCGAACGTGGTGTCATGAAACGAGAGTATGAAATGCTTGTACCGTGAAAAGCGCTCAGGTCGATGGTATGGATGAATTTGGTTCATTTTTTCAAGCGAGCGCAGCCAAGACGAATGAACTACCTCAAACGCGGCGTAGGGAGAAAGCCCACGTGAAGCTAAGGGATGAGAGGAGAAGGCTTCGTCATTAGGTGGACCAAACATGTGAGCGTAGACCATCGAGAACTTGACCACTGCACACAGATCATCGGAATCACCTACAGAAGGAGAAAGAGCCGTCGCACAAGCCCATTCAGAGGTGAGGCGGTCTTCTTCTAAGTAGAACGCGATGCGCAGCGAGTGCTCATCGGCTATGAGCATTGGACAAGGTGCGCCAATCGAGGACTGAGGCAGAGATGAGAGCTCGCGTGGATGGTCCTCACCGGATACGACATACATGAGATTTGCCTTTACATTGAGTTCAATGTCTCAACGAACCCCCCATAAAGCCCTAAGAGTACCGGTTCGGAAATCCCATTCACGGCAAGGCCAAACATTTTGAGGTCTTCGTCGTAAACAACCTTGTAGCCTTCCCCGGATTTGGGGCCTTCTTCGAAGACAAGCCACAGCTCTTCCGGGGTATTGTTCTGGTGGCTGTTCAGGAATCGTTGCTTTTTCGGATCGAGTAGACATTCCACTAAAGGGCGACCAGACCAAACGAACATGGAGCCCGCGTTTTTTAGGTCTTCCTCAATGAGGCGAATGATTTCCTGAGAAGTCATTTGGTGATGCGTAGGTGGTGTAGATTGCAAGAGTCGATTTTATGGACGCTTATCGCCTTGAACCATCCTCCGAACGAGGTATCAAATGACCGCTGTTGTTCGGTCAGATAGACGTCCGCTTCTGGCCGAATCCTGCCATCCCAAGATTGAAGTCGCGCCTTAGTGGCACCCGCCCTTGCGCCTTGCCGCATAACTTCAACTCTTGCCCGCCAGCAACTCCCTCACCTGCTGTAGCGCCCCCGGATCGTCCAGCGTGGTGAGGTCGCCCGGGTCGCGCCCTTCGGCCACGGCTTGGAGGGCGCGGCGCAGCAGCTTGCCGCTGCGGGTCTTGGGCAGCAGTTGGACCAGCAGCACGCGCGACGGACGCGCCACGGCGCCGAGTTGGCGATCCACCACCTGCATCAGTTCGCCCTCGAAGCGCAGGCGCGCTTGCGCCTCGCCCAGGCCGCTGGCGTCGCGCGCGACCACGAAGGCCAGGGCCACCTGGCCCTTGAGCGCGTCGGCCACGCCGACCACGGCCACCTCGGCCACATTGGTGTGGCTGGCGATGCATTCCTCGATCTCGCGCGTGCCCAGGCGGTGACCCGCCACGTTGATCACGTCGTCGGTGCGGCCGAGGATGAAGAAGTACCCATCCTGGTCGCGCACGCCCCAGTCGAAGGTGCTGTAGATCAGCCGACCGGGAATGCTCTTCCAGTAGGTGTTGACGAAGCGCGCGTCATCGCGCCAGACGGTCTGCATGCAGCCCGGCGGCAAGGGGCCTTCGATGGCGAGCACGCCTTTTTGGTCTGGCCCGGTCAGTTCCTCGCCCGTGCTTTCGCTGATGAGCTTGACGTCGTAGCCGTACATGGGCACGCCGGGGCTGCCGAATTTGCCGGGTGTTTTTTCAACGCCGTTGGCGATGCTGAGGATGGGCCAGCCGGTCTCGGTCTGCCAGTAGTTGTCGATGATGGGCACGTGCAGGGCATCGCTGATCCACTGCGCGGTGGGCTCGTCCAGCGGCTCACCCGCGAGGTAGAGCGCCTTGAGGCTGGAGAGGTCGTGGCGCTTCAAGTAGACCGGGTCTTGCTTCTTGAGCACGCGCACGGCCGTGGGCGCGGAGAACATGCGCGTGACCTTGTACTTCTCGACCAGTCGCCACCAGATGCCGGGGTCGGGTTGGCCGTCCATGCCACGGATGGGCAAGCCCTCGTAGAGGATGGTGGCCATGCCCGCGATCAGCGGGCCGTAGACGATGTAGCTGTGACCCACGACCCAGCCGATGTCGCTGGTCGAGAAATAGGTTTCACCCGCCTGGCCTTCGTAGATGTACTTCATGCTGGCTGCCAGGGCCACGGCGTAACCGCCCGTGTCGCGCTGCACGCCTTTCGGCTTGCCCGTGGTGCCGCTGGTGTAGAGCGTGTAACTGGTGTGGGTGGCGTCGACCCAGACCACGGGCACGGGGGTGTACAGGTGCTGTTCACGCAGCGCGCTCCAGAGCTGGTCGCGCCCGGGCACCAGGGGCATGGGCGCGAGCTGCCGGTCCACCAGCAAGACCGAGGCCGGCTGGTGGCGGGACTGGCGCAGGGCCTCGTCCAGCAGGGGCTTGTAGGCAGTGACCTTGCCGCCGCGTGAACCCGCGTCCGCGCTGACGATGACCTTGGGCTCGGCATCGTCAATGCGCGTGGCCAGGGAGCCCGAGGCGAAACCGCCAAAGACCACCGAGTGGATGGCGCCGATGCGCGCGCAGGCCAGCATGGCAAAGACGGCCTCGGGAATCATCGGCATGTAGATCAGCACCCGATCACCCTGGGTCACACCCAGACTCAACAAGGCGGCGGCCATGCGCTGGACTTCCAGGTGCAGGTCGGCGAAGGTGTAGACCTGTTCCCGCCCGGTCTCGGTGCTGACGGCGATCAGGGCGGGCTGCTGGGCCCGGTCCTTCAGGTGGCGGTCCACCGCGTTGTGGCAGAGGTTGGTCGTGCCGCCGACGAACCACTTGGCGAATGGCGGCTTGCTGTAGTCGCAGATCTGCCGGGGCGGGGTCTGCCAGTCAATCAGCCCGGCCTGCTCGGCCCAGAAGGCGTCGCGCTGGGTGATGGAGCGCTGATGGAAAGCCGCATAGCTGGATGAGGCCTGGCTGCGCGTGCTGGACATGGTTGGTATCTCCTCGAATATTTATGGTTGGCAATCCGGCTGATAATTATTGGTCCAGGACTTGCAGCAGACTGACACTCCATTCCCCTACCCATGCTGCGCAGCCCCATCAAACATTGCCGCCACTGCGGCACCCTCGTGGTCTACCGCATTCCCGACGACGGCGACACGCGCGAACGCGCCGTCTGCCCCGCCTGCGGCACCATCCACTACGAAAACCCGCTCAACGTGGTGGGCACGATTCCCGTGATGGACGGCAAGGTGCTGCTGTGCAAGCGCAACATCGAGCCCCGTCGCAACAAGTGGACCCTGCCCGCCGGTTTCTTGGAACTGGGGGAAACAGCGGCTGAAGGCGCGGCCCGAGAGACGGACGAGGAAGCCGGCGCCCAGATCGAGATGCAGGGGCTCTACACCATCATCAGCGTGCCCCGGGTCGGGCAGGTGCATCTGTTCTACCGTGCCCGGCTTTTGAGCACGCACCTTGCGCCGGGGCCGGAAACCGTGGAAGCGCGCCTGTTCGCGGAGCACGAGATTCCCTGGGAGGAGATTGCCTTCCGCACCGTCAGCGAGACGCTGAAGCTTTACTTCGCCGACAGCCAGGCCCACGCAAACAGTCCGCGCGCTGAGCCTTACCCGGTGCGCGACTTCAGCCTGGGCTGAATTGATGTTTTCCCTTGCGGCCTGCAGTCCTTGTTTCTCCCGACTTTACAAACCACGAAATCGGAGTAGATTGCTTCTCACGCCGCACGCATGGGCCATGCGCAGGCGATGCATATGCGGCGCCAGTGGAGGCTTGTTGCCCCATTGACCGTTACCGACGGAGACCGCCATGAACAAGAAATACGAAGAGCATTTTTGGGATGTAGACCTGGTCGTCCTGTTCAAGGACTGGTTTTCACAGATCGGCCTGTTTGTGCTGATGGCCGTCACATTCCTTGGTATCGGCCTGCCCCTCTTTATCTCGGTCTTGGTTCTGTGGTATCTTGCAGGCTTCCCGACTGTCAATTTCTGAGTCAAGCCGGGTGCGCGAGGGCAAAGGTCGGCCCAGCGCACAATCATCAACCTTGTTTTTGCGTGATCCAACGTGTCCAACGCTGAACAACCCGCTGCCGTCCTGCCGCTTTTTCGCCCAGGCACCCAAGTGATGTACCACGGCAAACCCGAGGTGGTGGATCACATCATCATCCAGCGTTACGACCTGCTGGTCCACCTCAAAGAGGCCAACATCTCGGTGAATGCGGACAAGGTCGAGCTGGAGCCTACCCGTATTCCCCTCAGTCGCACGCACTGACCGAGCTCTCGGGCCGAGGCTGATCGCCTCCGTCGCCCTGCTGCTTAGGCAGCCTTCCTCACCAATCTCCTGACAGCAATTCGCGGATCGCGATGAGTTCGCGCCGCAGTTGCCGCATTTGCGCTGGCGCCGCTGTACCCATGGGGGCGAAAGGCTCCCTGGGGATGGCGCTGGAATTGACCGGGCCAAGGCCGGCAGAGACCACCATGCCAGAGGCTGCCGGGCGGGCTGCCTCAGCAACCACGACAGCCGAGCGCTGCGCATCATCCGCCGAACCCCACGCTGCAGCAGTGGCAGAGGCCTCGGCAAGCGACTCCGCCGTGTCTAGGGTGGCGTCGACTTCTGCGGGGTCAAAGGCGAGATCCGCTCCGCGCTTCTTCTCGCGCTCCACCGCCAGGAGCTCTTGCATCTTGTTGCGCGCGCCGCTGATGGTGAAGCCCTGGTCGTAGAGCAGATCCCGAATGCGGCGGATCATCAGCACCTCGTGGTGCTGGTAATAACGGCGATTGCCGCGCCGTTTCATGGGGCGCAGCTGCGTGAACTCCTGCTCCCAATAGCGCAGCACATGCGGCTTGACCCCGCACAACTCACCGACCTCGCCGATGGTGAAGTAGCGCTTGGCGGGGATGGGCGGTAGCGGTGACTCCATGAAATCGCAGGTCTGTGGCTGAATGTGTGAAAAGGCGTGGACCGTGACGGTAACCCAAATCCCGCGGCTTTCCAAGCCAGGGACCGCGGGACTTCACGCCTTGGCTTCAGCTGTCGGTCCAGGCCTGGATCTGTTCCTTGAGTTTGTGACTGGCGTGGAAGGTCACCACCTTGCGCGCCTCGATGGGAATCGCCTCGCCGGTGCGAGGATTGCGCCCAGGACGCGCCGCCTTGGTGCGGATTTGGAAGTTGCCGAAACCAGAAATCTTCACGTCCTGCCCCTCCGTGAGGCGCTCGGCGATCAGATCAAAAAAGGCATCGATCATGTCCTTGGACTCGCGCTTGTTCAGGCCGATCTGCTCGAAGAGCAATTCGGCCAGATGCGCCTTGGTCAAGGCAGGGGTTTCCAGGCTTTCGACGGCAATGTCCATGATGATCCTTCGCCCTTCTGCTTCCAATCGCTGAAACCGTTCAGGCCCGCAGACGCGCACTGAGCTGCTGCTGCAAGGAGGCCAGCACGGCCTGCACGGCGGTGTCCACCTGCTCATCGGTCAATGTGGCTTCCGTGTCGCTGAAGGTCAAGCGCACGGCCAAGCTCTTTTCATTGTCCGCCAATCCGGCCGACATTTGCCCCGGCTTGGCCCGGTAGATGTCGAACAATACCGCGTCGCGCAGCAAGCCCGCCGTGGGCGCGGCCTGAATGGCACGCATCAGCGCGGCATGCGTCACGTCCTGGGCGACGATGATGGCCAAATCGCGCTCCACCGCCTGGAATTTGCTCATGGGCCGCAGCGCGGGCACGTCGCGGGCCTGCACGGCGTCGAGCGCCAGTTCGAACAGCACGGGCGTCATGGACAGCTCGTAGGCCTGCTTCCAGCGCGGATGCAGTTCGCCCACAAAGCCGATCGGTTCCAGGCCTCGCGCGCTTTTGAGCAGCACGCGCGCGCTGCGCCCAGGGTGCAAGGCCGGATGCTCGGCAGGTTCGAACACCGCCTGACGCGGAGCCAACAAGGCTTCCACCTCGCCTTTCACGTCATAGAAATCGACTGGACGCGTCGCACCACTCCATTGCAGGCCATCCACCGGACCGGCCGCCAGGCCCGCCAGGCGCATGGGCTGATCGAAGCCGGCCACGCTGACGTGGCTGTCCTGCACGCTGGCGTCGCGCATGAAGACGCGGCCCAGTTCGAACACGCGCACGCGCGGGGCCTTGCGGTCCAGGTTGAACTTGAGCACCTGCAGCAGCGAACCCAGCAGCGACGAGCGCATCACGCTCATCTGGCTGGCGATGGGATTGAGCAACTTGATGGGCTGGCTGTTGCCCGCGAGTTCACGCTCCCAGCGCTCCTCGACGAAACTGTAGTTGATGGTCTCCTGATAACCCAGCACGGCCAACAAGCGACGCACCGCGTGCGGGCTGCGCTGCGCCTCGGGCCGCTGCTGCGGCGTTACCGGGGCCTGCGGCGGTGTGTGCGGCAGGTGCTCGTAACCGATCAAGCGAGCCACCTCCTCGATCAGGTCCTCTTCGAGCTGCAAGTCAAAGCGGTACAGCGGGGGCGTCACCGTGATGACGCCCTCGCCTTCCACCAAGGACAGGCCTAGACGCTTGAGGGCATCCACGCACTGGGCCTGGGTCAGCGGCATGCCAATCACCTTGGCCGCGCGCGCCACGCGCAGGCGCACGGGCTGGGCCACCGGCATGCGGGGCTGCTGGTCGTCGATGGGGCCGCAGACGGTTTCGGGCGTGCCGCAGATCTCGACGATGAGCTGAGTGATGCGCTCGATGTGCGCGACGGTCAACTCCGGGTCCACGCCGCGCTCGAAGCGGTGGCCAGCATCGGTGGCGAAGTTGTAGCGCCGCGAGCGGCCAGCGATGGCCTTGGGCCACCAGAAGGCAGCCTCCACGTACACATTCTTGGTGTCGTCCGACACGGCGGTCGCGTCACCACCCATGATGCCGGCCAGGGATTCCAGGGCCTGGTCGTCGGCGATCACGCCAACCTCGCCGTCCACGGTCACGGTGTTGCCGTTGAGCAGCTTGAGCTGTTCGCCAGGCCTGCCCCAGCGCACGTCCATGGCGCCATGGATCTTGTCCAGGTCGAAGATGTGGCTGGGCCGACCGTATTCGAACATCACGTAGTTCGAGATGTCCACCAGGGCCGTGACGCTGCGCTGACCGCAACGCGCGAGGCGGTCGACCATCCACTGCGGCGTGGCCGCCTTGGTGTTGACGTTGCGCACGATGCGGCCCGAGAACCGTCCACAAAGGTCGGGCGCGCTGACCTTCACCGGCTGCACGTCTTGGATCTTCGGCACCACCGCGGCGATGACCGGGGTCTTGAGCGGTGCGCCGGTCAACGCGGCGACTTCGCGCGCCACGCCGTAGACGCTGAGGCAATGTGCCAGGTTGGGCGTGAGCTTGAGCGTGAACAGCATGTCGTCCAGCTTCAGGTACTCCCGGATGTCCTGGCCCAGGGGCGCGTCGGCGGGCAGCTCCAGCAAGCCGCCGTGATCCTGCGAAAGCTTGAGCTCGCGCGCCGAGCACAGCATGCCCTGGCTTTCCACGCCACGCAGCTTGCCCAGCTTGATCTGGAAAGGTTTGCCATCGCCATCATCGGCGGGCGGAAGTTCAGCGCCGACCAGGGCGCAGGGGATCTTGATGCCCGCGCGGGCGTTGGGCGCGCCGCAGACGATGTTCAGTAGCGTGCCCTGCCCAGCAGATCCGATGTCAACTTGGCAGATACGCAGACGGTCGGCGTTGGGGTGCTGAACCGCTTCCTTGATTTCGGCCACCACCACCTTGGTGAAGGGCGGCGCGACAGGGGTCAGTTCCTCCACTTCCAGGCCGGCCATGGTCAGTGTATCGGCCAATTGCTGGGTGGAAAGCGGCGGGTTGCAGAACTCGCGCAACCAGGATTCGGGGAATTGCATGGACTTATCTCAATCGTGGGCGGGAACGAGCAGCTTCATTGGAACTGGCGCAGGAAGCGCAGGTCACCGTCGAAGAACAGGCGCAGGTCATTCACGCCATAGCGCAGCATGGTGAAGCGGTCCAGGCCCATGCCGAAGGCAAAGCCGATGTAGCGCTCGGGGTCCAGGCCCATGTTGCGCACCACGTTCGGATGCACCTGGCCAGAACCGGCCACCTCCAGCCAGCGACCGGCCAGGGGGCCGTGCTGGAACTGGATGTCGATCTCCGCGCTGGGTTCGGTGAAGGGGAAGAAGCTGGGGCGGAAACGCAGCACCAGGTCATCGCTTTCGAAGAAGGTGCGGCAGAACTCGGTGAACAGGTACTTGAGGTCTTTGAAGCTCACGTTCTCGCCGATCCACAGGCCCTCGCACTGGTGGAACATGGGCGAGTGGGTAGCGTCGCTGTCCACGCGATAGGTGCGGCCGGGGGCGATCACGCGGATTTCGGGCATGGGCTGATCGGCTGCACGCCGACCCGCCTGCTTCGCGGCCTCATGCGCGGCGACGTGCTGGAGGGCGTGGCGCACTTGAACAGGGCTGGTGTGGGTGCGCAGCAGATTCGGCGCCTTGGCATCCGTCACGCCGTTCGCACCTTCCACGTAGAAGGTGTCATGCATGGAGCGCGCGGGATGGTCCTCGGGCGTGTTGAGCGCGGTGAAGTTGTACCAGTCGGCCTCGATTTCCGGGCCCTGGGCCACGGCGAAGCCCATGGAAGCAAAGATGGACTCGATGCGTTCGGTCGTGAGCGACACAGGGTGCAGCCCGCCCCCCATGCCGGCAGCACCGCCGCCGCGCACGCGACCCGGCAAGGTCACGTCCAGCGCGTCGGCCTTCAGTTGCGCGGCTAGTTCAGCATCGGCCAGCGCCTGACGACGGGCATTGAGAGCGGTCTCGATGGCCTGCTTGGCTTGGTTGATGGCAGCGCCGCGCGTCTTCTTCTCGTCCACGGACAAGGCGGCCATGCCCTTCATCAATTCGGTGATCTGACCAGCCTTGCCGAGAAAACGCGCCTTGGCGTTCTCAAGATCGGCGGGGGTGATGGCCTGCGCGAAGGCGTCTCGCGCGCTGCCAACGATGGCGCCAAGGTCGGCCGGAATGTCGCTCATGATGGGATGTAAAAGCTAGGGGGAAACGGAAAAGAAAAAGGGCCAAAGCTTATTCAAGCTCCAGCCCTTGTTTCCTGAACCGCGCAGCCCGGTCTGGAACCAGGCGGCACAGCGCATGCAGATCAAGCAGCCAGCTTGGCCTTGACTTTCTCCACGATGCCGGCAAAAGCCGCCATGTCGTTGACGGCGATGTCGGCCAGCACCTTGCGGTCGATCTCGATCTGGGCCTTCTTCAGGCCATTGGCGAACTGGCTGTAGGTCAGACCGCATTGACGCGCAGCGGCGTTGATACGGGCAATCCACAGCTGACGGAAGACGCGCTTCTTGGCACGGCGGTCACGGTAGGCGTACTGGCCCGCCTTCATCACCGCTTCCTTGGCAATGCGGAACACATTGCCGCGGCGACCGCGGAAACCCTTGGCGAGGTTCAGGACTTTCTTGTGACGGGCACGGGCCGTTACACCACGTTTGACGCGAGGCATGTTCTAACTCCTTGTTCGTCGTTGATTACAGGCCTTGGCCGGGCAGCATCTGCGCCATGTGACCCATGTTGGTCGCATGCACATTGACCGCACCGCGCAGGTGGCGCTTGTTCTTGGTGGTCTTCTTGGTCAGGATGTGACGCTTGAAGGCTTGACCGCGCTTGACGGTACCACCGGGACGAACGCGGAAGCGTTTCTTCGCCGCGCTCTTGGTCTTCATCTTGGGCATTTTCATGCTCCTATTGCTTTGTGCTCGTGAGGCGCTGCAAAAACCGATGCAGACTTGATGGCCCCGAGCCACTTGTGCGGAGGGATTAACCCCCCACTTTGACGCGACGGGCCTTACGGCCCGTCGCTATCAAGATGGGCGGTTGGAACCGGCCCATCACACCGGGAAGATTGAACCTCCCGGTATTTCCCGCCGGTTTTTCAACCTGCGGGGAAACTCCTCAACCTTGCACTGCAGCTTCTGCCACAGGCTTCGCCGCAGCAGCCTTCTCGCCGCCACCGGCCTTTTTCTTGCCCGGTGCGATCATCATGATCATTTGCCGGCCTTCAAGCTTGGGCATCTGTTCGACCACGATGAGGTCTCCCAGATCGGCGCGCATGCGGTCCAGCATGGCCATGCCCAACTCTTGGTGCGTGATCTCGCGTCCACGGAAGCGCAAGGTGATCTTGACCTTGTCACCCTCCTCGAGGAAACGCTTGATGTTGCGCAGCTTGATGTTGTAGTCACCATCGTCGGTGCCAGGCCGGAATTTGACTTCCTTGACCTCGATCACCGTCTGCTTCGCTTTCGCTTCAGCGGCCTTCTTCTGCTCCTGGTACTTGAACTTGCCGTAGTCCACCAGACGACAGACGGGAGGAACGGCGGTGGGCACAATTTCCACCAAGTCAACGTCCATTTCACCAGCTAGGCGCAGGGCCTCCGCCAAGCTCACCACCCCCATCGGCTCATTGTCCGGCCCGGAGATGCGAACCTCGGGGGCCATGATTTCACGGTTCAGGCGGTGCTTACGCTCTTCGCGCTGGCGGCGATCACGAAATTCAGTAGCGATGGCTCAAATCCTTTACAAAAATCGTCGTCAAAAACGACTCAACCGTCTCGGCGCGCGCGCACAAATCAAACCAGCACACCTCGCGACACTAAACGTCACACGGCGTGGTCAGCAGTCTTGTGGGCAATGTCCTGAGCGATCAACTGAATGAACGCATCTAGGGACATCACGCCGAGGTCTTTATTACCCCGGGCGCGCACCGCGACGGCACCCGCTGCCTTTTCCTTGTCACCGGCGACCAGGATGAAAGGCAGCTTCTGCATCGAATGCTCCCGTATTTTATACGTAATTTTCTCGTTGCGCAGGTCGGTCTCGACCCTAAGTTCTTGATTCGGCAGTGCTTTGCGCAGTTTTTGGGCGATTTCCTGGCAGTAATCGGCCTGGGCGTCGGTGATGTTGAGCACGGCCACCTGGGTCGGTGCTAGCCAAGCGGGCAAAGCGCCGCCATGCTGCTCGATCAGAATGCCGATGAAACGCTCCAAACTGCCCACAATCGCGCGGTGCAACATGACGGGGCGATGGCGACCGCCGTCCTCGCCAACAAACTCCGCATCCAAACGCTCTGGCAAGTTGGGATCCACCTGGATCGTGCCGCACTGCCATTGGCGCCCCAGCGCATCCTTGAGCGTGTACTCGATCTTCGGGCCGTAGAAGGCACCTTCGCCCGGCAGGTAATCAAATTCGCAACCGCTGGCGCGCAGCCCCTCGGCCAGCGCGTTCTCCGCCCTGTCCCAGCTCTCCTCGGAGCCAATGCGCTTCTCCGGCCGGGTCGAGAGTTTGTAGATGATCTCCGTGAAGCCAAAGTCCTTGTAAACCTTTTGCAGCAGCGACGTGAACGCCTTCACTTCGGCTTGAATCTGGTCTTCCGTGCAAAAGATGTGCCCATCATCCTGGGTGAACGCGCGCACGCGCATGATGCCGTGCAAACCGCCGGTCGGCTCGTTGCGGTGACACGCGCCAAACTCGCCGTAACGCAGCGGCAGATCCCGATAGCTCTTGACGCCCTGCTTGTAGATCAGGATGTGGCCCGGGCAGTTCATGGGCTTGAGCGCGTAGTCGCGCTTCTCGCTTTCCGTCGTGAACATGTTCTCGCGGTACTTGTCCCAATGGCCGGTCTTCTCCCACAGACTCTTGTCCAGGATCTGCGGGCCTTTGACCTCCCGGTAACCGTTTTCGCGGTACACGCGGCGCATGTACTGCTCGACTTCCTGCCAGACCGTCCAGCCCTTGGGGTGCCAGAACACGGTGCCAGGCGAATGCTCATCGAGATGGAACAGGTCCAACTCGCGGCCGAGCTTGCGGTGATCTCGCTTCTCGGCCTCCTCCATGCGAAGGATATAGGCGTCCAGGTCCTTCTTGTCCGCCCAAGCGGTGCCATAGATGCGCTGCAGCTGCTCGTTCTTCGAGTCACCGCGCCAGTAGGCGCCAGCCAGCTTGGTGAGCTTGAAGGCCTTGAGGAAACGCGTGTTCGGCACGTGGGGGCCACGGCACATGTCCACGTACTCTTGGTGGTAGTACAGGCCCATGGCGGTCTCATTGGGCATGTCCTCGATCAGGCGCAACTTGTAGTCTTCGCCACGCTGCTTGAACACCTCAATGACCTCCGCACGCGGCGTCATCTTCTTGACCACGTCGTAGTCCTGGGCGATCAGCGCCTTCATGCGCGCCTCGATGGCCGCCACATCGTCAGGCGTGAAGGGGCGCTCGTAGGAAATGTCGTAATAAAAGCCTTCTTCGATCACCGGACCGATGACCATGCGGGCCGTCGGGTACAGCTGCTTCACCGCATGTCCCACGAGGTGGGCGCAGGAATGGCGAATGATCTCGACACCCTCTGGGTCCTTGGGCGTGATGATCTGGAGCTTTGCGTCATGGTCAATCAGATCGCTGGCATCCACCAGGCGGCCGTCAACCTTGCCCGCCACGGTGTTCTTGAGTAGGCCGGGGCCAATGGAGGCCGCTACCTCGGCCACCGTCACCGGGCCGGGAAACTGGCGTTGCGAAGCGTCTGGAAGCGTGATCTGGACCATGTTGTCGTCGTGAAAATCAACAAGGCGCGGTGAAATTCACCGCGCCTTGTTCTTCGTGGGGATGAAACTGCGCTCGATTCTAGGGCCTTGCGACGGCACAGCAGGCCCTGACCCGCCGAAACCGCCTGTCGGCACGCTCATAACGCGTGGGCGGCGAAGCCCACAGCACTCAAAGCCCAATGGCCGCAATGCCGGCGCGTGCGATCTGCGCGTCCTCCGTCGACTTCACGCCGCTGACGCCCACCGCCCCCAGGCAATGACCATCCTTGAGGATGGGCACGCCGCCCTCGAGCATGCCCTCCAGCGTCGGGGCACTCAGGAAGGAGTAGCGCCCGCCGTTGATCACCTCTTCGTAAACCCTGCTCTCACGCCGCCCCAAGGCAGCGGTCCGAGCCTTGGCGGGGGAAATGTGGGCCGACACAGGCGCCGCGCCATCCAGACGCTGCAGCCACAACAAATGCCCGCCCTCGTCCACGATGGAAATGGTCACGGCCCAGTTGTTTTTGCGTGCTTCGGCCTCGGCGGCGGCTGCGATTTTCTTGATGTCGTCCAGTTCGAGTGCGGATCGGGTTTGCATGGCTAGGCCTTGGAAAGTAAAAAAGAATGATGATGAAAAACAACAGTTCGCAGCATAACGCGCAAGCCGGTGTTTTGACGCGAGCTCCCTCCCTCTCAAGCTACGCCCCCGGCAAAACAGCCTTGAGAAAAAAGCAGGGAATCGTGCTTGAGCATCCACACTCCAATACCAACAGGCACCGTGATGGATTGGGATGAGTGCGGGGGTTTGACCCTAGAATTCCCGCTGCAGAGACCCATTTACATCTCACAGAACATTTGAAGGAGCTGACCATGAACGAACGCGTCCCCAGCTATTACGGCGCGGCCCTGCCCGCCGTCGAGCGCAACAAGGTGTTGCGCAACACCTACTGGCTGCTCGCGCTCAGCCTGCTGCCCACGGTCGCCGGCGCCTGGATCGGCGTGGCCACGGGCATCACGATGTACCTTAACGGCATCCTGGGATTGATCGTCTTTCTCGGTGGTGCCTTTGGCTTCATCTATGCGATCGAGAAGACCAAGAACTCCGGCGCGGGCGTACCCGTGCTGCTGGGCTTCACCTTCTTCATGGGCCTGATGCTGTCGCGCCTGATCGCGATGGTGCTGGGCTTCAAGAACGGCGCTGATCTGGTGATGACGGCGTTCGCGGGCACCGCGGGCGTGTTCTTCGTGATGGCCAGTCTGGCCACGGTGATCAAGCGCGACCTGTCGGGCATGGGCAAATGGCTCTTCATCGGCGCCATCGTGCTGATGGTGGGCTCCATCATCAACGTCTTCGTCGGATCGTCCGTGGGGATGATGGCCATCTCCGTGCTGGCCATTGGCATCTTCAGCGCTTTCATGCTGTATGACTTGAAGCGCATCATCGACGGCGGTGAAACCAACTACATCAGCGCCACCCTGGCTCTGTACTTGGACATCATCAATGTGTTCCAAAGCCTGCTGGCCTTGCTGGGCCTGATGGGCGGCGAACGCGAATAAGGAGAGGAAATCGCGGAGTGATTTTCCAGAGTCCGCGATTTCCCGCTCAAGCCCGCGCAGCTTCTGCCGATACAAGAACCAATGTCACGTATCGCCCCCGTCATGAAGCTGCGCTTTTCCCTCCGCGTCCTGGCCATTTCGTCCGCAGCGCTGCTGCTGGCCGCCTGCGACATCCCGGGCGTCGCTCCCGATCCGCGCATCGCCATGCGGGAAGCGGACAGCAAGGCCATCGGCAATGCCTGCCGCTACGCGTTGCGAGGCCTGGAGGAGTGCTACACGAACAACCCCAAGGCCCTGAAAACCGCCATCTTGGAAGGTTGGCGCGAAATGGACCAGTACATGCGCGAAAACGACATCAAGGGGCAAGCAGGCGCTCCCGTCGAAGCACAGGCCCAGGCGCCGCTGCATCCACAGGGTCAGACAGGCCCCGAGGTCAAGAACACCGAAGGCAGCAAGAGCAAGGCAGCAACGGACAAGAAGTCCGGCATCAGGCTCTGAGCTCCCAAGCTGAAGCGCCGGTCGCTTCTACTCAGAAAAACGCACCCTCGGGTGCGTTTTTTCATGGGCGGATGAAACTGTGAGACTCAAAGCCATGAGACTAGCTCAGGCACGCCGCACCAGCGATATCTCGCCCGGCATGAACGGCGGAAGGCTTAAGAGCCACGCCACCCGGCGCTCACGCATCCAAGTCGAAAACAGCGATGCTTTCCACATGCGCGGTGTGCGGGAACATGTTCACCACCCCCGCAGCCGTGCAGCGATAGCCTGCCTGATGCACCAGCAGGCCCGCATCCCGCGCGAGGGTGGCGGGATTGCAGCTCACATAGACGATGCGCCGTGGCAAGACGTAGCCGGGCGCACTTTCCGGCGCTTGAACGAAGTCGGCCAAGGCCTTGGCCAGGGCGAACGCGCCTTCCCGCGGTGGATCGACCAGCCATTTCTGCGCAACGCCGTAACTCAGCAAGTCCGCGGGGGCCAGTTCAAAAAGATTGCGCGCTTCGAACCGGGTTGGCGCCAGCGGGGTCCAGGGCGCGGCTCGCCGCTGTGCGTTGTAGCTGGCGTTTTCACGAGAACGCGCGACAAGTGCCTCGCTGCCCTCGATGCCCAGTACCTCACGCGCCTGCGTGGCCAGCGGCAGCGTGAAATTGCCCAGGCCGCAGAACCAGTCGATCACGCGTTCGCTCGATTGCACGTCCAGGAGGCGCAGGGCTCGCGTCACCAAGACGCGGTTGATATGCGGGTTGACCTGCGTGAAATCCGTGGGTTTGAAAGGCATCTCGATGCCGAATTCAGGCAAGCCATAGGCCAGGGGGACGGTGCCATCCTGTTCGTCCAGCCGATGCACCGTGTCCGGGCCCTTGGGCTGCAGCCACCACTGCACGCCATGGGCGCTGGCAAACGCCCGCAGCTTGGCCAAATCGCCCTGACTCAAGGGCTCCAGATGGCGCAATACCAGCGCGGTCACCAGTTCACCGGCCAAGTTGAAACCGCAGGCCAATTCGATCTGCGGACAAGTTTCTATGGCCTCCATCGAGGCGATCAAGGCCCGCAGGGGCATCAACATGGCGCTGACATGCGGAGGCAGCACGGCACAGGTCTTGATGTCGGCGACGTAACGGCTCTTGCGCTCGTGGAAACCCACCAGCACCTCGCCCTTCTTGCGCACGTGCCGCACCGACAGGCGAGCACGGTAACGGTAGCCCCAGGCAGGCCCTTCGATCGGTCGCAGCAGCACCTCGGGGCGCACCTTGCCCAAGTGCCAGAGGTTGTCTTCCAGCACGCGTTGCTTCACCGCAACCTGCGCCGACGGCTCGAGGTGCTGCATCTTGCAGCCGCCACAGGCCTCGGCATGAAGACCGAAATGCGGGCAAGCGGGCCGCACGCGTTGCGACGATTCTCGGTGGATGGCCGTGACGGTGCCCTGCTCCCAGTTGTTCTTGCGGCGGTGGATGTTGGCGCTGACGACTTCGAACGGAAGTGCGCCCTCGACGAAAACCACCTTGCCTTTGGCATCGCCCCCATCGTCACCATCGCGGCGATGGGCGATGCCCTGGGCTTCGATGTCCAGCGATTCGATGTGCAAGGCGTCGGCGGGAAAGCCCGGCGACACGGCGCTGGCCGACGAGGACGCGGCCTCGAAAACAGACACTGTGGACATGACAGACTCAGCGCTTGGGCAAGTACTGGGCCGGATTGACCGGCTTGCCCTGACGGCGCACCTCGAAGTGCAGCTTCACGCGGTCGGCATCGCTGTTGCCCATCTCGGCGATTTTCTGGCCGCGCTTGACGGCTTGGTCTTCCTTGACCAAGAGAGCGCGGTTGTGCGCGTAAGCCGTGAGGTAGGTGTTGTTGTGCTTGATGATGATGAGGTTGCCGTATCCGCGCAGCCCAGACCCTGCGTAAACGACGCGGCCGTCCGCCGCGGCGAGCACGGGTTCGCCCGCCGCGCCCCCGAGGTCCAAGCCCTTGTTTTTCAGCCCGTCGAAGCTGGCGATCACCGGGCCGGACACTGGCCATATCCACGTCAAGCCACCCGAGGAGGCCGCGTCGCCGCCCACCACCACGCTGGTGACCGGACGCGACGTCGGCGTGCCAGCAGTCGGTGGCGCGCTGGCGGCCTTGTCGCCCGCATCGTCATCCGGCTGGGGCGTCTCGCCGGGCGGGATCACGCGCAGCACCTGCCCGACGGCGATCTGATGACCATCGGGCAGGCCATTCCAACGCGCCAAATCTTTCCAGTGCTGCCCTGTCTCCAGGCCGATCCGGTAAAGGTTGTCGCCCTGCTTCACCGTGTAGTACCCAGGCTTGTCGGCGCCGCCCGCCGTCTCGACCGTGGCGGAGGGCACGGGTGTCACCACGGCCGCAGGGTTGGCACCGCTGCTGCCGCTGACAGGGCGAGTGCCGCCACTGGCGGAGGGCCGAGTCGGAGTGGACGCGCCAGAGGCCCGCTGCGGAAAACTGGGTGATTCGACGGTTGGACGGTTGACGGCCACCTCGCGGGCCTCAACGGGGGCGCGGCCGTTGCCCGCAGCGCACGCGGCCAATCCCGCAACCATCGCCACGACAACCATGAGCCCCGCGTAGCGCTTGAAGCACAAAAACAGCGTGGTATGGGGTCGCGTTGGCATGGCATCCGCAGAGGTCATCAGTTCAAAGTCCTTCGAGAAATGGATGGATTGCAACAAGCCAACCCGTTGTCCGAGAGTCACCCGAGGCGACAAGCGCCAGCGTTCGGGTGACGGCTCAAGCGATCCCCGATTTTAGGGGGACGAAATGCACAGCCTCCAACAGGGTATGACGCAAGCCCTCTGCGGTCTTGTCGAGCACCAGCAGTGCCTGCGTGGAAGCCCCGCTCGCACCGCCATGCGCGGTCATGGCCAGCACCGGCGCGACCAGGCGGCCTCCCTCGGCCAACTGATCCACCCAGGCTTGCGGTACCGCCTCCCCGCCCGCCGCGGCAATGATGCCCGCGTAGGGTGCGCCAGCCGCATACCCCGCCATGCCGTCACCAAACAGCAGGTGCACGTTGGGCAAGCGCAGGCCTCGCATGTTCTCGCGGGCTTTTTCATGCAAGCCACGCAAGCGCTCGATGCTGTACACCTCGCGCGCCACACACGACAACACGGCGGCCTGATAGCCGCACCCGGTGCCGATCTCCAACACGCGCCCCGCCCCGCCCGCGAGCGCGGGGCCACCGCTGCGCTCGTTGTCCTGCGCGGACTTGGCCCTCGCATGCGCCAGCGCCGGACAGTCCAGCAGCAATTCGATCATGCGTGCGACGACATTGGGTTTGGAAATCGTCTGCCCCAGGCCGATGGGCAGGCTGGTGTCTTCATAAGCCTGGGGCGCCAACGCCGTGTCCACGAAGCGGTGCCGCTCCACCCGGCCCATGGCCTCGAGCACCCGTGCGTCATGGATGCCCTGGGCGGCGAGTTTCTTCACCATGGCCTGACGCACGGCATGGGAATCCAAGCCGTGGCTAGCCGCCGGCCGCGTGGCACGGGTCAGATGGCCCACCGAGGAGTGGGCTTGTACTGGGGAAGGGGCAGGCTGCGTCCCCCGTGCCAGACCCGCGCCAGGCAGACCGCCGACCGCTGGCGTGCCTGCCGCACGGTCCAGGCGCACGGGAAATCCCGGACGTGCGCGGCTCATGCGCCCGCCTTGAGCACGGGCGATGCGGACGCCTCGGCGGCTGCGGAAAGATGCGCGATCGATTGCGCCCAATAGCTCAGTGCTTCATGGTCGGTCAGGTCCACCTTCAGCGGCGTGACCGTGACATGGCCTTGCGCGGCGGCGTGGAAGTCCGTGCCCTCACTGTCGTCGAGCGCGGGGCCAGCGCCACCGATCCAGTACATGGTTTCACCCCGAGGATTGGTCTGCGTGATGACGGATTCGGCCGCGTGCCGACGACCCAGCCGGCAAACCTTGGTGGATTTGAGCTCTTCCCGTGGCAGATTGGGCAGATTGACATTGAGCAACCACGGCTTGAGCTTGGGCGTGGGGTGTGCCAGCAGTTGTTGCACCAGTTCGCGTGCCCGATCTGCCGCCGCGTCCAGATGCTTCCACCCTTTTTGCACCTGTGAAAAAGCGATGGCAGGAATGCCGAACAGATACCCCTCCATGGCGGCGCCCACGGTGCCCGAGTAGATGGTGTCGTCGCCCATGTTCGCGCCGTTGTTGATGCCCGAGACCACCAGATCGGGCCGGTACCCCAGCAGCCCGGTCAGCGCGATGTGCACGCAGTCGGCCGGGGTGCCATTGACATAACGAAAGCCATTGGACGCGTGATGGACATAGAGCGGCGCGTTGAGCGTGAGCGCGTTCGACTTGGCGCTGTTGTTGTGCTCCGGCGCGATCACCTCGACCTCGGCCACGTCCTTGAGTGCCTCGTACAGCGCCACGATACCGGGCGCCTGGTAGCCATCGTCGTTCGAGATCAGGATTTTCATGTTGGCGAAATTGTAGGGGCGAGGGCCCGGTTGTCTTTCCTGGCCGCTGCGGCACCCACTACGCCGCTCCCGCGGGCAGCTTGCGCGGGCACTCCTACCGTGGGTCGCAACTGGGACAGCCAGCGCACCATGCCAAGCCGTAAGATCGTCGCGCGCCATCAACGCGAACGTTCACACCGTCGCGACACAACAACGTAAGCCCGAGGAGACACCCATGCATGCCTGGCTCTGCAGCAACCCCATTGGCGTCGACGCACTGGAATGGAAAGAACAAGCCACGCCCGAACCAGGCCCTGGCGAGGTATTGCTGGAACTCAAGGCCGCCAGCCTGAATTTTCCCGATCTGCTGATCGTGCAGAACAAGTACCAAATGAAGCCGCCCCTGCCCTTTGTTCCGGGCTCGGAGTACGCCGGCGTGGTGCGGGCTCTCGGCGAAGGTGTAACGCATCTGCAGATGGGTCAGGCCGTTGCCTGCCTCACCGGCACGGGCGGCTTCGCGACCCACGCCCTGGCACCGGCAGACCGCTGCATGCCTCTGCCCAGCGGGTTTCCCTTTGAGGACGCGGCCGCCTTCATCATGACCTACGCCACCTCCCACCATGCTCTGATCGACCGGGGCCAACTCAAGGCGGGCGAGACGGTGCTGGTGCTGGGCGCGGCCGGTGGCGTGGGCACGGCGGCCATCCAGATAGCCAAGGCGCAGGGCGCGCGCGTGATCGCCGCGGCGTCCAGCGAGGACAAGCTGGCGCTGTGCAAGAAAATCGGCGCAGACGTCGGCATCAACTACGCCGCGCAGGACCTGCGCGAGGCGATCAAGGCCGCCACGGCGGGCAAGGGGCCGGACGTGATCTACGACCCCGTGGGGGGCGACCTCGCCGAACCGGCCTTCCGTTCCATCGCCTGGCGTGGCCGTTACTTGGTGGTGGGTTTCGCCGCCAGCCCGACCATCCCCACGCTGCCCATGAACCTGCCCCTGCTCAAGGGCGCGTCCCTGGTCGGGGTGTTCTGGGGCGACTTCGCCCGACGTGAGCCCAAGTCCAACGCAGCCATGATGCAGACGCTCGCGCAGTGGTACGCCCAGGGAAAAGTCAAACCGGTCATCGACCGCGTGCTGGCCATGCGTGAACTGAAGCAGGCTTATGCCTTGATGGGCTCGCGTCAGGTCAAGGGCAAGCTGGTGCTGGTGAACTGAGCACCCCGAAGTGGGTCGGCGTCAAGCTCCGACCGCAGCGATGCGTTCGGGGCGGGCTGAGCCGCCGATTTCGATTTGCGCAGCACATCATAGGAGGCGGTGCAGCCCGCCCCGGACGCATCGCGGACTCAGCAGGAATCCAGGACTGCGTGTGACACAGCGACAATACGCTCATGTCCGCCGACACCGATGACACTCCGCCAGTCCACTCCGAGGAACTGCTGAACCAGGTCGCCGCCCTGCCCTCGCTGCCGGGCGTCTACCGCTACTTCGACGCTGCGGGCGGCCTGCTCTACGTGGGCAAGGCGCGCAACCTCAAGAAGCGCGTCTCCAGCTACTTCCAAAAGCGACACGATGGCACCCGCATCGGCCACATGGTGGGCAAGATCGTGCGCATGGAGACGACCGTCGTTCGCTCCGAGGCCGAGGCCCTGCTGCTGGAAAACAACCTCATCAAGACCCAGCAGCCGCGCTACAACATCCTGTTTCGCGACGACAAGAGCTACCCCTACCTCAAGATGACCGCGGCCTCGGCGACGGCCGCCACCAACGAAGCCAGCGCCTGGACGCGCATGGCGTACTACCGCGGCGCAGTCGAGAAAAAGCACCATTACTACGGCCCCTACCCGAGCGCCTGGGCGGTGAAAGAAGCCATCGTCCTGCTGCAGAAGGTCTTTCGCCTGCGGACTTGCGAAGACACGGTGTTCAGCAATCGCACCCGGCCCTGCCTGCTCTACCAGATCAAGCGTTGCTCGGGCCCCTGCGTGGGCTTGATCCAGCCAGAGGCCTACGCGCAGGATGTCGCGCATGCCCAGGCCTTCCTTGATGGTGAAACCCAGCAGGTGCTGCAGCAACTGGAGGCGCGCATGCTGGGCCATTCCGAAAAGCTGGAGTTTGAACAGGCGGCGGAATTGCGCGACCAGATTTCCGCGCTGTCGAGCGTGCTGCACCAGCAAGCGGTGGAAAGCGTGGACGACCACGACGTGGACATCCTCGCCGTCAAGATCCATGGCGGTCGCGCTTGCGTGAACCTGGCCATGGTGCGCGGCGGCCGACACTTGGGCGACCGGGCCTACTTCCCCAGCCACGTCGAGGACGCGGCTGCCTTGCATTTCGCCGAGGCGGAGGGCGACGACGCGCACGAGAGCGGTCCCTCGGTTGAAACCCAAGTGCTCGAAGCCTTCATCGCCCAGCACTATGTGCAGGTGCCAGCGGTGCCCACGCTGATCACGGGCGCGCAGGTCAGCGCCGAGTTGATGGAGGCGCTGACCGAGCAAACAGGACTGCGCATGCGCGCCGTTCACCAGCCTCGGGGGCAGCGCCGCATTTGGCTGGACATGGCCCAGACCAACGCAGACCTGCAGCTGGCCCGTCTGTTGGCCGAGGAAGGCTCGCAACAGGCGCGCACGCGAGCATTGGCCGAGGCGCTGGATCTGCCCCAGGTCAGCGACCCTGCTGGGCTGGATGAGCTGCGCATCGAGTGCTTCGACATCTCGCACACGGCGGGCGAAGCCACGCAGGCTTCGTGCGTGGTCTTCCATCACCACAAGATGCAAAGCAGCGAGTACCGACGCTACAAGATCGACAACATCACGCCGGGGGACGACTACGCCGCGATGCGCCAAGTGCTTACGCGGCGCTACGAACGCATCGCCGCGCGACTCTCCGAAGCGCGGCGCGAGGGCAGCACGGACAGCGTCATCCCGGCCCAGGCCGTGATGCCCGACCTGGTGCTGGTCGACGGCGGCAAGGGGCAGGTGTCGATGGCACGCGAGGTCTTCGAGCAGCTCGGCCTGGACCTTTCGATCATCGTGGGCGTTGAAAAAGGCGAGGGGCGCAAGGTCGGTCTGGAGGAGCTGGTGTTCGCCGATGGCCGCGACAAGGTGTACTTGGGCAAGGATTCCGCCGCGCTGATGTTGGTGGCGCAGATCCGAGACGAGGCCCACCGTTTCGCCATCACGGGCATGCGCGCGGCGCGCGCCAAGGTGCGCACGGGCGGCAGCCGTCTTGAGGACATCCCTGGCATTGGGCCCAAGCGGCGCGCACGCTTGCTCCAGCGCTTCGGCGGGGCCCGCGGCGTGGAGGCCGCCAGCGTCGAGGACCTGGCGGCGGTCGAGGGGGTGTCGCACGAACTGGCGGAAATCATCTACCGTGCGCTGCACTGACCGGCAAAGCGTCCTGGGCCCGTTCAAGAGCGGCGCGCAACGTGAACAAATTCACAACACGACCGTGCCACAATGCCATCCATGTTCTTCACCATCCCCACCCTGATGACTTGGGCGCGCATTGTCGCGATCCCGCTCATCGTCGGCGTGTTCTACCTTCCCTTGGAACCGCAAATCCGCAACCTGATCGCGACCGCCATGTTCGTGCTGTTCGCGCTGACGGACTGGCTGGACGGCTACCTCGCGCGCAAGTTGAACCAAGTCTCGGCCTTTGGCGCCTTCCTGGACCCGGTGGCGGACAAGTTCCTGGTCTGTGCCAGCCTGCTGGTGCTGGTGCACCTGGACCGTGCCGACGTGTTCGTCGCGCTCATCATCATTGGCCGAGAGATCGCCATCTCAGCCCTGCGCGAATGGATGGCTCAAATCGGTGCTTCGCGCAGCGTCGCGGTGCATATGCTGGGCAAGCTCAAGACCACGTCGCAGATGGTGGCGATCCCCTTTCTGCTCTACGACGGCCTGGTGTTGGGCCTGATCGACACGCACGTCTGGGGCACGGTGCTGATCTGGATCGCCGCGGTGCTGACGGTCTGGTCCATGGTGTACTACCTTCGCAAGGCCTTGCCTGAGATCCGGGCCAAGGTGTGATTCGCGGCCACACCCAGGTCTGCGAAGGGGAAACGATTCGTCACGCATGAAATATCCCGCATGCTTTCGTCGCATCGGCTGGCACGGGAAATGCGTCTAGAATTCGCGTCCCGCGCCGCCAAGGTGGCTGCAAGCCTTGATTGACATGGCCCAAGTCCATCGCTCTAATTACTGCACCCAAACAAGCGGGTGCCCAATTGCAGATTGCCCTGCATGCGTCACCGGTCACCGGTCCGGTGCGAACAGGATGCAATGAGGCAGACCGATTAACCTAGTTCCACGTACAAGGGGATTTTTGTGAACAAAACCGAACTGATCGAGCACATCGCCAAGAACGCAGACATTTCCAAGGCAGCGGCCACCCGGGCTCTGGAGTCCGTGATCGGTGCAGTCAAAACCACGCTGAAAAAAGGCGGTTCGGTGTCTCTCGTCGGCTTCGGCACGTTCGCCGTGACCAAGCGCGCTGCTCGCACGGGCCGCAACCCGCGCACCGGCGACACGATTAAAATCAAGGCTGCCAAGCTCCCGAAGTTCCGTCCGGGCAAGGCGTTGAAGGACGCCTTGAACTGACCATGGATCGAGTGTTGGGGCTCGCGTTTGCGGGTTTCAACCGGTGGGGTGCTTAGCTCAGTTGGTAGAGCGGCGCCCTTACAAGGCGTAGGTCGGCGGTTCGAGACCGTCAGCACCCACCACCGAAGCGAAGGCGAACATTGCGTTCGCCTTTTTTCTTGTCAACGTTATCGGCTTTTATTTTTCCCTTGCCCGGAGACCCGTGCCCATGTTTGAAAACCTGCGCAAGCACAACAAGATCCTGATGGCGGTGCTGGTGCTGCTCATCGTCCCGTCCTTCGTTCTGGTGGGCATTGATGGCTACACCCGCATGACGCAGAAGGACCGAGTCGTGGCCCACGTGGGCAAGATCGAGATCACGCAGGGTGAATGGGATGCCGCGCACCGTTCTGAGACCGACCGTCTGCGCCAGATGATGCCCAATCTCGATGCGCGATTGCTCGACTCCGATGCGGCGCGGCGCGGTGTGCTCGAACGCATGATTCGCGAACGTGTGCTGCAGCAAGCTGCGCTGGATGCTCAATTGAACGTGAGCGACGCCCGCCTCTTCCAGGAACTGCAAACGATTCCCGCGATTTCCCAACTCCGCAATGCCCAAGGGAAAATCGACATGGAAGCCTACCAGGCCCTTCTGGCCCGCCAAGGCATGAGCCCCGCGGGTTTTGAAGCCCAACTGCGCGCGGACCTCGCCGTCAATCAGATCCAATCGAGCGTGACGGGCACCGCCGTGCAGACCAATACGTCCGCTGACTTGGCCCTGGATGCCTGGCTGGAGCGCCGCGAGGTGCAAGTGGCGAGGTTCACGCCCGCCGACTACGCGACTCGCGTGCAGGTATCGGAAGCCGACCTTCAAGCCTACTGGCAAGCCAACCAAGGGCTTTTTCAAGCGCCGGAGCAGGCACGCATCGAGTACATCGTGCTGGACATCGACGCCCTGCGCAAAGAGGCGCGGGTGAACGAGGAAGATCTGCGCAACTACTATGAGCAAAACGTGGACCGTCTCAGCGGGCCCGAAGAGCGCCGCGCCAGTCACATCCTGATCACCGCGGCCAAGGATGCCCCGGCCGCTGAGCGCCAGAAGGCGCGCGAGCAGGCCCAGGCTCTGCTGGCCGAGCTGCGCAAGGCACCGGCCAACGCACAGGCCAAGCTGTTCGCCGAACTGGCTCGCAAACACTCGCAAGACCCTGGCTCGGCCTCTCGTGGTGGCGACTTGGGCTACTTCGGCCGCAAAGCCATGACCCTGCCCTTTGAAGAGGCGGCATTCGCCCTCAAGCAGGGAGAGCTCAGCGACGTCGTGGAAACCGACTTCGGCTACCACGTGATCACCGTGACTGGCATCAAAAAACCCAAGGCCAAGACTTACGCCGAGCTGCGCCCCAGCCTGGAAGCTGAAATCCGCAGCCAGCAGGCCCAAACACGTTATGCCGAGGCCGCCGAGGCCTTCACCAATGGCGTCTATGAGCAGCCCGACAGCCTCAAGCCAGTGGCCGATCAGTTGCGCTTGAGCATACAAACCGCCACTGTCAGCCGTGAGCCCGCGCAGGTCACCGCCGACGCGCAGGGCGTGCTGACCAATGCCCGCTTGCTGTCCGCGGTGTTCAGCGACGACGCCATTCAGGCCAAACGCAACACCGAGGCAGTGGAAATCAGCCCCAGCCGTCTGGCCGCAGCACGCGTCGTGCAGCATCTTCCTGCCCGCACTCTGCCTCTGGCCGAGGTGCAGGCCGCCGTGCGCGAGCGCGTCGTCAGCGCGCGCGCGGCGCAACTGGCACGAGAGGACGGACAGGCCAAGCTGGCTGCGTGGAAAGCCACGCCGGCGCAGGCCAAACTCGGCGCCGCCGAAGTTGTGTCACGGGACCAAGCCCGCAACCTCCCACGCGCCCTGCTCGACGCCGTGCTGCGCGCCGATCTGCAATCGGCGGCAACCAACCCTGTCTGGGTAGGCACCGATCTTGGCGAACAAGGCTACATCCTGGCCCGAGTGAACCGACGCATTGAACGCGCGCCTGCCGTCGAACCCGGCCAGCAAAATCAGCAGCGCCTTCAGTATTTGCAATGGTGGACCCAGGCAGAGAACGAGGCCTACTACCAATTGCTGCGCCAACGCCTGAAGACGCGCATCGATCTGCCCGCGCCTGCGCCAAAAGGCTAAAGCTTGACGCTATAATCTCGCCCTTACGGTGGCTGTAGCTCAGTTGGTAGAGTCCCAGATTGTGATTCTGGTCGTCGTGGGTTCGAGTCCCATCAGCCACCCCAAACTCTCGAAGACGCCAGCATAGGCTCAGCCCATGCTGGCGTTTTCATTTTGGCGGTCTGCCCGCTGTAATCGCCGCACTCAGATCCCTCATGATCGAGCACCGCCGCTCCGTGTTCAAGACGCTTGCAGCCGCCGGGCTCTCGGTGGGCTCTTGGAGCGGCCATGCGGTGAGGGCCATCACTGCGTTGGGTTGGTATGGCAGCGCCTCCATCGTCCGTGGGCAGACCCTCCCGCAGCTCGCAGTGCCTCCCCGCTCACCCGCATTCAAGGCACAGGCCCCTGGTGATGCGCTGCGACTGATCGTGGGCAGCGCCTCGGTGACCGAGGTTGGCGAAGCGCACATCCAGTTGCAAGTCCCTGAACTGGCCGAGAACGGTGCCATGGTGCAGGTGACCGTGAACAGCCTGATCCCGGACACGCGGCAGATCATGCTGCTGATCGACAAGAACCCCTATCCCCTGGTCGCCAGCTTTTACTTTCCCGAGGGCACCGAGCCTGGTTTCCAAACGCGCGTCAAGATGGCTGAGAGCAGTCGTGTTCGTGTCCTGGTACTGGCCTCCCCCGGCAAGGACAATCGCTACTTCACGACCGTGAAGGAAACACGCGTCACCTTGGGCGGCTGCGGAAGCTGAAGCATGAGCACCGAACTGCCCCCGTCCGAGCCCATGCGCCTGCGCGCCAGCCACGCCAACGGCGTGACCGAGGTGCGAGTGCTGGTCAAACACATCATGGAAACCGGCCAGCGCCATGACGGGAACGGCCAACTCATCCCAGCCCACTACATCACCGAGGTGCAAGCCCATCATGTCGGCGCCCAAGGCGCGCCGCGCCTGGTCTTGCAAGCGCAATGGAGCACGGCCATCGCGCAGAACCCTGTGCTCTTCTTCCAATTCAAGGGAGGCGCGCCGGGTGACAAGGTGATCCTGCAATGGGTGGACAACCTCGGTGCCCGGCGCAGCGACGAGACGCCAATCCGCTGACAGGTTCCTGCGCGACTGACACGGCCATGCGGTGGGACATTTTCTGCAAAGTCATCGACAACTTCGGCGACATCGGTGTGTGCTGGCGACTGGCACGCCAGATCGCCGCCAGCGGACAACCAGCACGACTGTGGGTGGACGATGACTCAGCCTTGGCTTGGATGGCGCCTGACCGCGCAGAGGGCGTTGAGGTCCGACCGTGGCACGGCCTCGCGCCTGAGGGTCTGCCGCCGGGCGATGTACTGATTGAAGCCTTTGGCTGCGACGTCACGCCGGATTGGGTCCAAGCCGTCGCCACGGCGAACACGGCCTGGATCAACCTCGAGTACCTGAGCGCCGAGCCCTATGTGGAACGCATGCATGGCCTGCCCTCGCCCGTGCTCAGCGGGCCCCTCGCGGGCTGGCGCAAGCGTTTCTTTTATCCTGGCTTCACGGTGGGAACAGGGGGGCTGTTGCGCGAACCCGACCTGCGCCAACGCCAGCAACGGTTTGACCGTGCGTCCTGGCTTGCGGCTCAGGGCATCCAGCCTGAAGCTGGAGCGAGGCTGATTTCGCTTTTCTGTTACGAGCCGGCCGCCTTGTCCGCTCTGCTCGACCAACTGGCGCGACCACAAGAACTGTCGAACAAAGGCTCGGCCAGCGCGCCTGCGGTCACGCACCTGCTCGTGACGTCGGGTCGCGCCACGGCGGCAGTTCAGGCTCTGATGCCAGCGCATGAGCGAAGCGAGTCAGCAACATCCTCCCCGCTTCGCCTGCACTACCTGCCACGCCTGAGCCAGGACGACTTTGACCATTTGCTCTGGGCTTGTGACCTGAACTTCGTGCGTGGCGAGGACTCGCTGGTGCGCGCTCTTTGGGCGGCCCGGCCCGACACGGGCACGACGCTGCGGGCCATCCCTTTCGTCTGGCAGCTGTACCCGCAGCACGACGATGCACACCACGCCAAGCTGAGGGCCTTCCTGAACTGGGTGCCGGCGTCACCGTCGTCCCACGCCTTTCATGAGGTCTGGAATGGACTGAGCGCATCACCGCTGCCCGGTCTGGACATTCAGAATTGGGGCGCGCAGGCCCAGCAAGCTCAGGCAAGGGCACTGCATCAGGCGGACCTGCTCACCCAGCTTCGAGCCATGGCGTTGTCGATGGCGCCTGCGGATTCCCGCTCTTAGCCCCCTGGGTTTGCTCTCCTTAAGCTGGGCTTAAATCAAGCCCAAGATACTTGGAGGTTTTACGCGGGAAGGCTCCATGGAATTCAATGGGACACGGCGTCTGAGTCGGGACCTTGGGCTGACTTTGGCCAGCTTGGTCTTGGTCTTGCTTTGGGACGCGTTGAGCTATCGCTACGGTTGGGATACCCGACTCGCCGAGCCTTGGGCGACCCGCGAAGGATTCGCGCTCAAGAATCACTGGCTGCTCAGCGCGGCGTTGCACGACGGCGCGCGCAAACTCGCGGCGCTGGGGGTGTTGGCCTTGCTGCTCGCGATATGGCGCCCTTTCGGCGTCCTCAAAGAAATCTCGCGCAGGGAACGTGTCTGGCTGCTGATCACCAGCGTCACGGCGATGCTGCTCGTCAGCACACTCAAAACCTTCAGTGCCAGCAGCTGTCCGTGGGACATGCATTCGTTCGGGGGGCCAGCGCACTACATCTCGCACTGGGCCTGGGGTTTGTCCGATGGCGGCCCAGGCCACTGCTTTCCCGCCGGGCACGCGAGCGCCGGGTTTGCCTGGATTGCAGGGTACTTCGTCTTGCGGCCTCATGCACCACTTGTGGCCAAACGCTGGCTGTGGGCCGCGCTGGCCGCGGGTTTCATCCTGGGTTTCGTGCAACAACTGCGGGGCGCGCACTACCTCAGCCACACGCTGTGGTCAGCTTGGCTGTGCTGGACCTGGGCTTGGCTGTGCAGCCTCTTGTTGCCCTGGCCGAGGCAAACTGAAACGGAGTGAGACACCGGGATGCGCTTGCTGTTGATCGAGGACGATCCGATGGTCGGCCGCGCCATGCGCCAAGGGCTGGGCGACGCTGGCTTCGCCGTGGACTGGGTGCAATCCGGCCGATCCGCTGAATTGGCCCTCGCGAATGGCGTCTACGCCCTCGCACTGCTCGACCTGGGTCTGCCGGACTGTGACGGCATGAGCCTGCTGCGAAACCTCCGTGCGCGATCGTCAGAGCTGGCGCATCTGCCCGTGCTGATCGCCACGGCCCGCGACGCGGTGGAGGACCGCATCCGGGGCTTGAACGCGGGGGCGGACGACTACGTCCTCAAACCGTTCGATCTGGATGAGTTGATCGCCCGTGTGCGCGCCCTGCTGCGCCGCCGTGGTGGTGGCAGCACCCCCTTGATTCAATGTGGCCAGCTCACGCTGGACACGGTGCGGCGCGAGGTGCAATTGGATGGTCAAGACATCGCCCTGTCGGGGCGAGAGTACGCGTTGCTGGAGGCCTTGATGCAATCCCCGGGCGCGGTGCTCTCACGAGAGCAGCTGGAAGACAGCATCTATGGCTGGAATCAGGAAATCGGCAGCAATGCCGTCGAAGTGCACCTGCACCACCTGCGGCGCAAGCTGGGAGCGGACCGGATTCGCAACGTGCGTGGCGTGGGCTACAAAGTCAGCCCTTGAGCGCAGACAACAGGAAGCCTGTCCACCTTCCGTTGCGCACTCCATTCATTCAATCAATCCATGCAAATCTCCATCCACCGCAGGGTGCTCACTTGGTCCCTCGGAGCCTTGGCGCTGGGCACTGCCTTGCTGCTGGTCGGCTTTTACGAAGTGCTCTCCGACGAAATGGGCGAGGTGTTCGCGGACAACCTCAAGCAAGTGGCGTTGGCGGTCGCCAGCCACCCAGAAGCGCTGGAGGAGCAGGCCACCGAAACTGCGCGACGGCTTTCGCTTCAGTTGCCACGCATCTACGAAGAGTACGGAGACTTCGAGTTCGTCACGGCCGTATGGACGCGCGATGGCAAGCTGCTGCACACCTCGGACCCACGAGCGCGCCTGCCTTTTCTGGTGCGCAATGGCTTGTCCACGGTGGAAACCTACAACAAGGAAGCCACCAACCGATGGCACATCTACACCGTCGTGCTCGATGACCGCATTGTCCAAGCGGCCCAGCGCGCGGAGGAACGGGAGCTGCTCGCACGCGAGACCGCCAACAAACTGACCCTGCCCATCCTGGGTTTGTTGGTCGTGGTGGCGGGTTTGCTGACGTTCGGGCTGCGTCGCGGGCTCGCGCCACTGTCGAGCGCGGCGGCGGATGTGGCCGCGCGCAGCGCTGAAACCCTGCATCCCATTCCGCTGCAAACTTACCCACCGGAACTGCACCCCCTGGTGCGCGCCACGAACGACCTGATGGCACGCTTGGGACAGGCCCTGATCCTGCAGCGCAACTTCCTCGCCGACGCCGCGCATGAACTGCGCACCCCCATCACGGCGTTGCGCTTGCAGTTGCAGCTGTTGGAGCGAGCGACGGGTGAGGCACAGCGCCAGCAAGCACTGCTGGACTTGCGCGCGGGCGTGGAACGCGCGCAGCGCCTGGTGGAGCAACTGCTGCAACTGTCACGCCTCGCTCCCGACGCGCCCAAGCAGGTGCACCGTCCCGTCCATCTGATCGGCTTGGCGCGTTCCGTGGTCACGATGTTCAGTGCCAGGGCGGACGATCTGGGCGTGGATCTGGGCATCCTGGAAAGTCGCGCGCGCAACGATGAACCGGCCCCCGCATCCGCACCCACATCGACACCCCGCCCCGCAACCGAAACCGAAGTCGTGGTGCGGGGCGACGCCCAGCAGCTCACGATCCTGCTGTCCAATCTGGTGGACAACGCACTGCGCCACACACCGGCCGGTGGACGCGTGGACATCGGGATCGAAGCCCGCGAAGGGCGAGCCTGCTTGACCGTGACGGACAACGGCCCAGGCATCCCAGACAGCGACCGGCAACGCGTGTTCGACCGCTTCTACCGGGGCAATTCAGACTCTTTCTCGGTCGGCAGCGGACTGGGACTCGCGATTGTCAAAGCGGTGTGCGAGCAACACGGCGCCAGCATCGAGTTGACCGAGGCCCCGCCGCAGGGACTGCGCGTCACCGTGTGCTTCCCGCGGGCTTGAGCGGGGACACCATGGGCGACGCGGCGGGCGCGGTAGCCTGCCCTGAAGTCCGGCAGGGGCGAAACAGGTCCAGCGCCGGTTCGTAGACGCTGGTTTGCACATCAAGCAAGCCCAGCATCGAGTGAAACAGGTTGTCGTGACTCAGCGCCTCGTCCGAGCGCTCGCGCAGGCATGCCATGTCCACGCCAAAATGCTGCGCGAAAGCCGGAGACAACCACGTCACCATGGGCACCTGAGTCTGTTCGCGGGGGGCGATGGCCCAGGGCATGCCGTGCAGGTACAAGCCGGATTCCCCGAGCGATTCACCGTGGTCGGACAGGTAGAGCATGGCCGTGTCGTAGTGGCCTTTCGGTCCGCCGACTTGGTCCAGGAACTCAACAACCCGGCTCAGCACATGGTCGGTGTACAACAGCGAATTGTCATAAGCGTTGCGCACTTGGTCTGGCGTGCAATTGCGCAGACTCTCATCCTCGCAGGCGGGACCGAAGCGCTTATAGGCCGCCGGATACCTGCGGAAATAGGCGGGCCCGTGACTGCCCAATTGATGCAGCACGATGAACAGGTTGCCGCGCCCATCGGACGCGAGCGCGGCATCGGCGGCGATCTTGGACAAACCATGCACCAGCACTTCATCCAGGCACTGACCTTCCAGGCACAAGCCCTCCACCTTGGCGTGGTTCAACTGCTGGGTCGGCAAGCCGTCGCACACGCCTTTGCAGCCACCCTGGTTGTCGCGCCACAGCACCTGGAAACCCGCGCGCGCCAGCACGTGCAGCAAGGACTCGTGGGTGAGAATTTGCTCCTCGTCGTAGTGTCGGCGGCCGAAAGGTGAAAACATGCAAGGCAGCGACACCTCGGTCGAAGTCCCGCACGACGTGACGTGCGAGAAGTTCACCAACTGCCCCGACGCCCTCAGGCGAGTGAGTTCCGGGTTGGTCAGACGTTCATACCCGTTGAGCGAGAAATTGGGAGCCCGAGCGGTCTCTCCCACCACCAGCACGAAAAGCGCCGGGCGACCTTGGCGCTGCGGCTGTTGCCAGACAGCTCCCAAGCGTGCGTCGGCCCCCACCACCTGCCGGGATTGCCTCGATGCCAATACCCCAGGGCCCACCGCTTCGCGCATCGCCGCGACCACCAGATTGGCGGGCGTGAGCAGGTAGCGCACCTCCTTGTGGTTGCGGTTGAGCGCCGCGAAGTCCGCGGAGACGGACCACACGCTCGCCATCGCCAGCACCAGCGCGCCGAGGATGGACGAGCCGCGCCACACCAAGGTGCGAGTCCAGGAACGTTGGGGGATGCGGGGCCACCACAGCAAGGCGGCGGGCAAGGCGCCGAACAACAGCACGTTGCCGGCTAGCCCCCAGTTCAGCAGTTCCCGAGCCTCGTCCCAATTGGTCGCCAAGACATTGCGCAGCATGTCCTTGTCGAAATGGACAGCGTAACGGTCCATGTACCAGGCCGCCGTGGCCGACGCGAGAAACAGCACGGCCAACACCGGCCTCACTCCTCGGCGTGGCACCGGCCAGGTCAGCAGCGCGAGAAAGGCAAAGTAGGCCGAGGCGCAGGCCACGAGCAAGGCGGCCGCGAACCCCCAGCTTGAGAGTGCACCCCAGTCCCGTCCGACCATGGCCGCACGCCAAAACGGCGTGTTGCAGGCCAGCAGCACATAGAGCGTGCCCCATGCCAGCAAGGCCTCGGAGGAAAGCTGCGGACGGGCTATCAACCCATCTTTGTTCGTCTTGGGCCCATCCTGCCGTGCTTTTTTCCAGAATTTCATGGGCGCAAGGATGCGCCGCGGACACTTAAGAGCGCCTTAAAACGGTGCGCCGCACACCCCGGCGATTTGCCCCCCAGGCAGCACCGCTGCGGCACGAACGCACCTGGCCCCCACCCTGCTCGGTGTCACCTCTCAGGGCGGCCAGCCGCCTGGCCGGGCCATAGCCAAAAACCGCTAAAATCGGGGGCTTTGCAGAACGCCGCCGGAAAACTTCGGGAGCGGCCAGTCTATTTCTCCATCACTGGACAACACATCATGAAAATCGCTCAAGAAATCCGCGCCGGCAACGTGATCATGCACGGCAAGGATCCGATGGTCGTGCTCAAGACCGAATACGCCCGCGGTGGCCGCAACGCCGCCACCGTGCGCATGAAGCTCAAAAGCCTGATCGCGAACTTCGGCACCGAAGTCGTGTTCAAGGCCGACGACAAGATGGACCAGATCATTCTGGAAAAGAAGGAATGCACCTATTCCTACTTCGCCGACCCGATGTATGTCTGCATGGACACCGAGTACAACCAGTACGAGGTGGAAGCCGAGAACATGGGCGACGCCCTGCACTACCTGGAAGACGGCATGGCCGTGGAAGTGGTGTTCTACGACGGCAAGGCCATCTCGGTCGAGCTGCCCACCAGCGTCGTGCGTGAAATCACCTGGACCGAACCTGCCGTCAAGGGCGACACCTCGGGCAAGGTGCTCAAGCCCGCCAAGATCGCCACGGGCTTCGAAGTCGCCGTGCCGCTGTTCGTGGACCAGGGCGACAAGATCGAAATCGACACCCGCACCGGCGAATACCGCAAGCGAGTCTGACCGGGTCATACCCCCTCAGGCGCCTGACCTCCGGGCGCTTGCCGCCGGTGGACCGCGGCGTCATCGGCGACAATGCACCGCAAGGCTCCTCCTGGCAGGAGCCTTTTTTCTTGGGATGCTGACATGCTGAAACACCACACCCGTGACCTCAACCCCAGCACCCTGGCCGAGGCCTGGGATGCACTCAAGGCCCATGCCGACGCGGGCTTGCCGCTGGGCGCGGACGCCTTCCGTCTGGCGTTCGCCGACCCGGAATTCCTGCTGCGCCGCGAGACCCGCGGCATCCGCTTTCAGCTCGAGCTGATGAAGCCGGACCTGGAACAACAGGAGCAAGGCATCCATCACACGGTGGTGGTCTACGGCAGCGCGCGCACGCCCTCCCCGGAGCAGGCACAAGCCAATATGGATGCCGCCCGCGCCAGCGGTGACGCCCAGGCGCTGAAGCGCGCTGAACGCGACCTGCGCAATTCACGCAACTACGACGCCGCGCGTCGTTTCGGCAAGTTGGTGGCCGAGCACGGCGCGCGCATGCCGCAGAACGAGCGGCTGTACATCTGCACCGGCGGTGGCCCCGGCATCATGGAAGCAGCCAACCGCGGCGCGCACGAGGCGGGCGCGCTCAACGTCGGTCTGAATATCACGCTGCCGCACGAACAGAACGGCAACCGCTACATCTCACCTTCGCTCAGCTTCAAGTTCCACTACTTCGCGTTGCGCAAGATGCACTTCATGATGCGCGCCAAGGCACTGGTGGTTTTCCCGGGCGGCTTTGGCACGCTGGACGAACTGTTCGAGGTGATGACGCTGGTGCAAACCGGCAAGTCCGAGCGCGTGCCCATCGTGCTGCACGGCCGTGAGTTCTGGCAACGCCTGATCGATTTCGACTTGCTGATCGAGGAAGGCTTGATTTCGCCAAAGGACGTGGAGTTGTTCCGCATCGTCGACACGCCCGAAGCGGCCTGGGAAGCGATCCAGGGCTACTACAAACTCGACACCGAGCGCGGCTGAGCGACGGACTTCAGCCCCCAGGCGGCGCGGCTACCCCAGCCCACCGCCACACCCACGGTCCAGAACACCAGGGACACCCCCACCACGGCGCCCACGCTGCCGAACATCAGGGGCATGGCCACGCTGGACGCATTGAGCGTGAGCAGGCGCAGGCCCAAGGCTTCGCCGTGGCGGTCGTGCGGGGTGATCTGGTGCAGCGTGCTCATGATCAGCGGCTGCACCGAGCCCAGCACCAGCCCCAGCAGCACCGAACACAGGCCCATGCTCCAGGCGCCCGGCATGAAGGGATAGGCCAGGAACAGCACCGCTGTCGCCAGCATGGCCCCCGCCATCACCATCCACTCCCGCAGCCGCGCAGCCAACCACGGCATGAGCAAGCGGACCGCCGCCGCCGAGATCGCGAAGGCTCCCAGCAGCGTGCCGATGGTCGAGGCGCTGAATCCGCGCTCGTGCCCCAGCACCGGCATCACGAAGGTGTGCACATCCCAGCACGCTGACAGCAGCCAGTTGACCAGCATGAGACGGCGCATCTGAGGTTCGCGCAAGAGGTCCCACGCGCGGCGCGATCCTGTCGTCGGGGCCGCGGCCGAGCGCCGCTGCGGGGCCCGGCGCACGCACAGCCAAGTCACCAGGGGCAGCAGGGCCGCGAACAGGAAGGCGGCGCGGTAACCCTGCAGATCCCCCGGGCGTCCCCCCAGCCAGACGCCCACATGGTCGATCAGCAGGCCAGCGAGCAAAGGGCCAAGGAAGTTGGAAAACGCCGGGCCGATGGACAACCAGCTGAACATGCGCTTGAGTTCCGCCGCGTCGCGCGCGCTGCGGCCCACCTGCCGCTGCAGCGCGATGGACGCCGCGCCCGTGGCCCCGCCCGCGCACAGGGCGGCCAGGCACAGCACGGGGAAGATGGGGAACACAGCGGCCAGCAAGGTCCCACTGACGGCAGCCGTCACGGCAAGGCCCACGGGCCGGCGCAAGCCATGGCGATCGGCATAGCGCCCCGCCGGCAGGGCCAGGAAGACCTGAGTCAAGGCAAACAAGGCCATCAACACGCCCACGGCCAGCGGGCTGTATCCCTGGGTCAGGGCCAGCAGGGGCGCGGCCATGCGCATCCCCGCCATGCAGGCGTGCAAACAGATGTGGCCGAAGATCAGGCGAGGAAGCCAGCGGTTCATTCAACGCCCGCCCAACACCCCATGCCGTCGGACACGCCCATGCCCTGCCCGCGCACGCCTGTCATTCCTCGTCCACGCCCTTGTCCAGCGGCAGCAGGTTTTGCGCCTGGGTTTCGGGCAAGGCCTCCACGGCCTTGAGCGCGCGGCTCATGGCGCGGCTGCGCACCTCGGCGCTGTCCAGGGTGTTGAGCACGGTCTGGGTCTGCGTCTTGACCCGGGCCAGCACCTCGCCGAACTTGTTGAACTCGGTCTTGACCGCGCCCAGCACCTGCCAGACCTCGCTGCTGCGCTTTTCCAGCGCCAGCGTGCGAAAGCCCATCTGCAAGGAACTCAGCATGGCCAGCAGGGTCGTGGGGCCGGCCAAGGTGACACGGTGGTCGCGCTGCAGCGCCTGCATCAGACCCGGGCGGCGCAGCACCTCGGCGTAGAGCCCTTCGGTGGGCAGGAAGAGGATGCCGAAATCCGTGGTGTGCGGGGGGGCGAGGTACTTCTCCGCGATGCTCTTGGCCTCGAGCCGAATGCGCGCTTCCAAGGCCTTCGCGGCAGCTTCCGCGCCCACCGCATCGGCGCGCTGCTGCGCATCGAGCAAGCGTTCATAGTCTTCGTTAGGGAACTTGGCGTCGATGGGCAGCCAGCAAGGCTCGCTGTCCTCGCCCGCAGCGCCCTTGCCCGGCAGTCGGATCGCGAAGTCCACCACATTGCGGCTACCGGGCACGGTGGCCACCTGCGCCGCGTACTGCTCGGCGGTGAACACCTGCTCCAGCAGTGCCGCGAGCTGCGCCTCGCCAAACATGCCGCGTGTCTTGACATTGGTCAGCAGATGCTTGAGGTCGCCCACGCCCGCGGCCAGGCTCTGCATCTCGCCCAGGCCCTTGTGCACCAGTTCCAGACGCTCCGCCACCTGCTTGAAGCTCTCGCCCAAGCGCTGCTCCAGCGTGGCGTGCAGTTTCTCATCCACGGTCGCGCGCATTTCGTCGAGCTTGACCGCGTTGCTCTGCTGCAATTGCGCGAGCTTGGCTTCCATCGTCGCGTTCATCTCGCCGATGCGCCGGGCGTTCATCTCGCTGAGGTTGGACAGTTGGGTGGTCAGGGTATCGCGCACCTCTTTCTGGAACAGCGCGATCTTCTGGCTGAAATCGTCCAGCCGCGCGTCCTGCGTGCGGGTTGCGGTCGCCGACTGCTGTACCAGGCTCTGCTGAAAAGTGGCCAACGTCTGCTGCAACTCCTGCCGCGTGCCCCGCGCCGAGTCGCCGATGTCCTGCCGCAGCTCGCGCGCCAGGTGCTGACTTGCGGCGCTGTCGCCACGGCGCACCAGCACCATGAGCAACAGAACCAGGTTCACGACCACGAGCGCGAGGACGAGCAGTACCAGCAGGGTGATGTTCATAGGCAAGGCATCGGGCACCGGCTCACGGTCCGGCGGCCACAGAGGCAAATCATGGAGGACAGGTCGAGCACGACGACCTCATCGCACAAGGCCGGCGGGGCCTGCCATCGCACGAGGCCGGCAAAGCGGCCTGCCAACGCATAAGGCCGGCACATCGGCCTGTTCAATGAAAGGCAAGCCGAGCGAAACGCCGGGCTGACCTGCGAATTCTACGCCCGGCCCAGGGCCTCACCAGAGGATCAACACCGTCGCCAACCCAAGGAACAGACCCATGCTCGCGACATCGGTGGCCGTGGTCAGGAAGATGCTGGACGCGGTGGCCGGGTCGGCGCCCAGGCGCTTCAAGGTCAACGGAATCATCGCCCCCGAAATGCCGCTGACGACGCAGCTGCCGACCATCGCCAACAAGATGGCCAAGGCCAACCAGGGCGCGGCCGGATTGTGCTGCGACGCTGCGGTGACGTACATGCCCACCGCGCTGACCAAGCCCACCAAGAGACCGTTGAGCAAACCCAACCAGGCCTCCTTGGCGACCAAGGCACGCTCGCGCCCTGGTCGCACCTCGCCCAAGGTCAGGCCGCGCAAGGTCACGGCCAGGGCCTGGCAGCCCGTGTTGCCGCTCTGCCCGGCCAGCACGGGCAGGAACAGGGCCAGGATGACCAGCTGGTTCAAGGTCTCCTGGAAGACCCCGACCACGGCGGCGGCCAGGAAAGCCGTCAGCAGATTGAATTGCAGCCAGGGGTGGCGCAGCTTGAGGCAGCGCTGCCAGGGCGTGGTGAGGCGCTCTTCCTCGACGCCGACCATGCTGGCGGGCTGGGCGCTGATCTCGAAGTTCTGCTCTTCGAACAGCACCTGGCCGCGCACCAGACCGACGAGCCGTCCGTCACCGTCGCACACCGGGTACACCGGGTAATGCCGGCTGAGCACGGCCTTCATGGCCTCGGCTAGGGGCATGCGCGCGTCCAGGCTGAAGGGGGACGCGATCATCACCGCCTCCAGGGTACGTTCGTGCTCGGCGAACAGCAGGTCGCGCATGGTGATCACGCCCCGCAAGCGCCCTGCCTCGTCGACGATGAAACCGTAGGTGATGAAAGCCTGCTTGATCAGCTCACGCAAACGCTCGATGGTCTCGCCCACCGTGAGCCGTGGTGGGAACACCGCATACACCGGATCCATGAAGCGGCCGACACTGCCCTGCGGATAAGCTTGGTTGCGCACCCACTGGCTGACCTGGATCGGCGGGGTGGCGGCACACACCCGCTCGGCATAGTCCGCGGGAAAGAGGTCCAAGATGGCCGTGGCACGCCCCGGATGCAGCTCCAGCAAGAGTGCGCTGCTCAGCTCGGGCGCCTCGTCGCGCAACAACTTGGCGGCCTCGCGGTCGTCGCGCTGCGCGATGGCCGTGCTGAGCCCCGCCCGCCGCGGCCTCGCGTCGGCGCTTGCCTCGTTCGTGTGATGGTGATCCATGAAACTGTGTCCTGCCCTTGCATGCCCCAGTCCGGCCAGCGCCTACCTGATCGTGCTCCAGCGCGGCCCCCTCTTGACCGTGGAGATCCCGCAGCGCTCTTGAGCGCTCGCATGGGTACAGGCCTGGGGCACGCGCAGCAGCGCGAGCAGTCTAGACGATCTGGGCCGCTCAACCGTTCAGCACGGCCTGGGCGATGAGGTCAGCCGTCGGTGGACAGTGCCTGTGCGCTGTGGTGAGGCACGACAAGCCGACCGTTGCCGTCGGCGATGGCTTCGATGGCGATGCGCGGCGCGGCGGAGGTGACCGAGCCAAAGATCGTGGCGAACGAGACGTCGGCGGCGTCGCGGCCCGTGCCCAGGCGCACGAAACCCATGGGAATCGCGGTGCCCGAAGGGTCGAACAGGTACCAGCGTTCGCCCAGCCAGACCTCCACGTAGGCGTGGAAGTCGGTCGGCCCCAGGGCGGGGTCAGCGCCATAGTCGATGCCCGTCGCGAAACGCGCGGGGATGTTGATCGCGCGGCACAGGGCGATCATCAAATGGGCAAAGTCACGGCACACGCCCACGGTGCCCAGCAGGGTGTCGATCGCCGAGGTGTCGGAGGTGGACGAGTTGGAAGTGAAGGTCGTGCGGCTGAGCACCCAGTCGCGGATGGTCTGCACCCTGGCGTAACCTTGCGGCAGGCGGCCGAACTCACGCATGGCAAAACGGTGCAGCCGGTCCGAGGGGCAGTAGCGGCTGGGGTAGATGTAACTCAGCACCGACAGGGGCAGGCGCGCGACCGGAACCTCGGCGATCCAGCCGGGCTCGGCCACATGGTGGTCCAAGTCGATGGTGGCGTCGTAACGCACCGTCAACGGGCCTGGCAGGGCCTGCAAGCGCAGGTAGCGGTTGCCCGTGGCGGGGTCGGTCTGAACCACGGAAGGCAAAGCCTGGCTGAGGCTGAGCGCCTCGCGGACCACACGCTGGCGCTGCGTGTGCGCGGCATGGATGTTGAAAACGAAGTCGCCGCCGTGCTCACCGATGTCGTAGGCCAGTTCCAGCGCAATGTGCAAGCGGATCATCGCGGCGACGGCAGTCCGCGGAGGTCGAAAGAATGAGAGCGATGTGGCATGGTGGTGTTGGCCCATTGTAGGCCCGCGTCGACGCCCATCGGCCGAGCGCACCCGGGAAGGCTCAACACAAGCGCAAACATGCTCCAGTTCCAGCGTGGCGGAGGTGACGTTGACAACCGCGACATGCGGTGCTTCGAGCATATGGATATGACAAAGCATTGGTTCACACCGCGCGGCTTCCTGCCTATGATTTTTCCCACGGCGTCATGCTGCCCCGCGGCGAAGAACGCCGACCCAACCACCTTCTGGAGTCAGACTCTCATGCGCAAGCGCACTTTCAACACCCTGATCGCCTCGGCCTTCGCGGCGATCCTGAGCCTGGGCGCCGTCACCGCCCACGCCGACCAGCTCGCCGACATCAAGAAAAAGGGCGTGCTCGTCTTCGGCATCCTGGGCATCGATGAGCCCAACAGCTTCGTTGACCCCAAGACGCGTCAATACATCGGCTATGAAATCGACCTGGCCAACGCCATCGCCCAGAAGATCGGCGTCAAGGCCGAATTCAAGCAGGTGGCCGTGGCCGCTCGCATTCCCGAACTTCAGCAAGGTCACGTGGACCTGCTGGCCGCTTCGCTGACCCACAACAAGGAACGCGAGGCCCTGATCGACTTTGGCCTGACCCACTTCGTCACCGGCTCCAAGGTGCTCGTGACCAAGAAGAGCGGCATCACCAGCGTGCAACAGCTCGGCGGAAAGAAGGTCGTGACTGTCAAGGGCGGCACGCAGGAGCCCAACCTCAAGCGCGCCGTGCCCACCGCCGAAGTGGTGACCTTTGAATCGACGCAACAGGCTTTCCTCGCCCTGCAGCAGGGCAAGGGCGTTGCCTACGTGAACGACGAATCCTCGCTCTACAGCGACGTGCTCAAGCTCGGCCCCAAGGCCAAGGACTACGTCGTGCTTCCCGAGAACCTGAACGTCGAACCCCTGGCCATCGGCATCAAGAAGGGCGAGACGGCACTCAAGGCCGTGGTGGACCAAACCCTGCGCGAACTCGAAAGCTCGGGCGCGGCCGACAAGCTCTACGAAAAGTGGTACGGCCAGGGCAGCAAGCTCAAGTTCGGCAAGCGCACTTGGAAGATCGAGTCCGACAAGGTGGACGGCTGATTTCCGGTCCGGCCGCTCTTGCGCCGGCCGACACGACGGCCCGCCCCCAGGCGGGCCGTTTTCATGTTCCCGGACAATCCCCCCATGCCCTCCTTCGATTTCTCCCTGCTGATCGCGGGCCCTTACCATGAGACGCTGCTGGCCGGCCTGGCCATGTCGCTGCGGCTGCTGGTCATCTCGCTGATGCTGGCCCTGCCGCTCGCGGCCGCACTGGCCCTCTTGCGCCTATCCCCGTGGGCACCCCTGCGCGCGTTTGCTTGGCTGTGCGTCGAGGTGCAACGCAACATTCCGCCCCTGGCCCATCTGCTGTTCTGGTACTTCGCGGCGCCGGAGCTGCTGCCCGAGGCGTTGCGCGATTGGCTCTACGGCCACAACTTCGAAGCCATCGCCGCCGTGGTCGCGCTCACGCTCTACGCCGCGGCCTTCATGGGCGAGGACCTGCGCAGCGGCATCCGCTCCGTCCCCGCCGTGCAATTCGAGGCTGGCCGGGCCCTGGGCCTGGGCTTTCTGCCGACCATGCGTTTCATCATCCTGCCGCAGGCGCTGCGCATCGCCACGCCGCCCCTGTTGTCGCAAACGCTCAACCTCTGGAAGAACAGCAGCCTGGCCACCGTGATCGGCACGGCCGAGCTGATGTACGCCGCCGCCAAGGTCGAGACCGAAACCTTCCGCAGCTTCGAGGCTTTCGCCTTCGCGACCGTCTGCTACCTGACGGTCTCTCTGGCCATCGGCGCCCTGGCCGCCTGGTTCGCCCGCCGCTATCCGCCGCGCTCGGCCTGAGGACCCCCATGACCTTTCTGGAAGTCATCGACAACTACTGGCTCTATTTCCTGGTCGGCCAGTACCCCGAAGGCCCGCTGGGCGGGCTGGCCCTCACCCTGCTGCTGTCCGCTGCCGGCCTGCTCGCCGCCCTGCCCGCCGGTCTGGTGCTGGGTCTCGCGCGGGTCAGCCCCTGGCGCGCCCTGCGCTGGCCCGTGACCGCCCTGGTCTACGTGGTGCGCGGCACGCCGCTGCTGATGGTGGTGTTCTGGGCCTACTTCTTCCTGCCCAGCGTGACGGGCGCCAAGACGGACCAATTCACCACCATGCTGATCGCGCTCGCGCTGTTCAACGGCGCCTACCTCGCGGAGGTGGTGCGCGCGGGCATCCAAGGCCTGCCGCGCGGCCAGATGGAAAGCGCGCGGTCGCTCGGCCTGTCCTGGCTGCAGGCCATGCGCGGGGTCATCCTGCCGCAGGCCCTGCGCAACATGCTGCCGTCGCTGGTCAGCCAGTTCGTGATGACCATCAAGGAAACCTCGCTGGGCTACATCATCGGACTGAACGAGGTGTCCTTCATCACCTCGCAAATCAACACCCAGGTCTTCGTCTACCCGGTACAGCTCTACCTGATCCTGGGTCTGAGCTATTTCGTGCTGTGCTTCAGCCTCTCTCGTTTCGCCTACTGGATGGAACGCCGACTGGAACGCAAGGCACGGCCCATCCCTCAACATTCCGTCCCCGCCACCGCATGATCACCTTCGAGAACGTCAACAAATGGTATGGCCAGCGTCGCGACTACCACGCGCTGGTCGATGTGAGCGAAACCGTGAACCGCGGCGAGGTGGTCGTGGTCTGCGGCCCATCGGGCTCGGGCAAGTCCACGCTGATCCGCACCCTCAACCGGTTGGAGCCGATCGACGGCGGACGCATCACGCTCAATGGCGAGGACATCCACCGCAAGGGCCTGGACCTCAACGCCTTGCGCTCAGGCATCGGCTTCGTGTTCCAGCAGTTCAACCTGTTCCCGCACTTGAGCGCGCTGGACAACTGCACGCTGGCGCCGGTTTATCTCAAGCGGGCCACGAAGGCCGAGGCGCGCGAGCGCGCGCTCGCCCTGCTGGACCGCGTCGGCCTGGCCCACAAGGCCGACGCCCTGCCCGCGCAGCTGTCGGGCGGGCAGCAGCAGCGCGTGGCCATCGCCCGCGCCCTGGCCATGCAGCCGCCGCTGATGCTGTTCGACGAGCCCACCAGCGCGCTCGACCCCGAGATGGTCGGCGAGGTGCTGCAAGTGATGAAGGGACTGGCCCGCGACGGCATGACCATGCTGATCGTCACGCACGAAATGGGCTTCGCGCGCGAGGTGGCCGATCGCGTGCTTTTCATGGACGCGGGCCGGGTGCTGGAACGCGCCACGCCGGAGGCCTTCTTCACCCAGCCGGAACATCCGCGCGCGCGCCAGTTCATCGCGGACATCCGCAGCCACTGACCTGCATCTCGCCTGGTCTCGTCTCGGGTCAAGCGTACCCGACCCATGGGCCGCCTGAGTTGTCTTGGGTGGCCTGGGAAGTACGACGGTGGCCCTCTCAACTCAGGCGCGGCAGCGCATGCGTCACCAGCAGCAAGGCGGCCAAAGCCATGCCCAGCACCGCACGCTGCCACCGCGAGACGGGCCAATCCGCACCCGTGCCGTCGTCTTGAGTTTCAAGCAGTCGCTGAGTCATGTGCTTCCTGGATGGGGTGTGAGCATTCTGAAAACAATCGGCCGCGAATGGAACGAAAAGATCGTCAGATCGATATGACCAAATCGGCATAAGACCACCGGCACCCGGCACCCGGCACGGCCGATACTTGCTCGGCACTTGGCCAGCACGCGTTCAGGTGTAGGCGGAGGGCGGGGGCAAGACATCGTTCAGCGCCCAGTTGCCCAGATCGCGCAGCTTGTACTCGATGGGGTCGTGCAGAGTGTGGGTGCGGGCGTTGCGCCAAAAGCGGTCGTGACCCAAGGGTGCGTGCAAGGAGGAAGTACCCGCCACCTCGAACAAGCGGCTGCCGATGTCCAAGGCCGCGCGCGCCGCCACCACCTTGGCGGTGGCCACCGCGACGGAGGCCGCGCCACGCTCCTCGGCCGTCAGCGCCTCACCGCGCTGCCAGGCCGCCTCGATCTGCTGCGCCGCCTGCTCGGCCAGGGCCTCGGCGGCCTTGAGCTGCACCCAGAACTCGCCAAACTTCTCCAGCAGGTACGGGTCCTGCGTGGCTTGCTCCACGTTGGAAAGCACCCAGGGCCGGCGCCACTGCCGCGTGTGGTCTCGCGCGGCCTGGTGCGCGCCCTCGGCGATGCCGAGGTATATGTTGACCAGCATGGACTGCGAGAGCGTGGAGCGCAGCGAGGCCCAGGCACTGCTGCCCGGACCGGGGTTCAGCACTTCCTCCGGTTTCACGAGCACGTCCTCGAAGACGACGTTGCCGCTGTCGGTCTGGCGCTGGCCGATGGCGTTCCAGTCGCCTTGGATCTGCAAACCCTCGCGGTCCGTGGGCACGGTCGCCGCGATCAGCCGGCCGCATTCCAGGTGGGCCGACACCAGCAGCACGTCGGCCCCCACCGCGCCCGAGCAGAAGCTTTTGACGCCATTGAGCACCAGGCCTTCGTCGAATTCCACCGCCGTGACGCGCTTGTCGGCCGGGTTGTTCGCATTGCCCCAGAACCAGCGCTCGCGCACGGTGCGCGTCAGCCATTCCTGTTGCTGCGCCTCGCTGCCAAAGAAGGACAGGCTGGCCACTTGCAGGTGCTGAAAGGCAAAGAGGTGCGCCATCGAACTGTCCACCGCCGCGATGCGGCGGATGGCGCGCAGGATGACGGGCCAGCGCTCACCCTGCCCGCCGAACTTCGCGGGCACGGCCAGGGTCAGCAAGCCGCTGTCGCGCAACAGGGCGCGCTCGGCGGCGGCGTGGCCGCCCCGGCGATCACGTTCGACGGCCGTCGCCGCCAGGCTGGCGCACAGCAGCGCGAGTTGTTCTTCCAGGGTTTGCTTGATGTCCATGGCGCCAGGACTCTAGCGAAGAAGGCTCGCGCTGGGAACGAATGAATCGTTGCTTGCTTATGGCGACAACATCTAAGCGCCGCCGAACTCAGGCAGCGGCGCAGCGCGCGACTCAGAGCAGCGCGTCGGCCCAGATGTTGCGCGCCCAGGACTTGGCGTACTGCCCTTCCAGCGCATTGGCGGCCGGCGACAGCCCGCCAGCGCCTTGCACCGCCACCACGGTCTTCTGTTCGGCGTTCCATTTGTGCACCGAAGCCACATGCACCACCTCGGTGGCGGACACGAAGCTGTAGCAGGTATTGGCGAGGATGGGCTCGGGGTTGACCTCGCGCCCCTGCAGCAGCGCGATCACCGCGTCCGCCGCGACCTTGCCGTGGTTGTTGGCCATGAAGCCGGATTTGGGCATGCCCGGCGCCGAGGCCGTGGCGTCGCCCAGCACATGCACACCCGGCGCGACGGCGGACTCGAAGCTGCGGAAGTCCACGCCCGCCCAGCGCCCGCCCACGTTGAGCAGCTGGGCCTGCTGGGCGATGCGGCCCGCCTGCTGCGGCGGCACCACGTTGAGCACGCCCGCGCGCACGGTGTCGAAGCTGGTCTCGATGGACAGGTTGCTGACGTCGACGCGCACCAGTTCACTGCTCGCCCGGTACTCGACCAGGCCCGGGTACAGCTCGTTCCAGGCCTTGAGGAAGAGGCCCTTCTTGGAGACGATGTCGGGGTTGGCGTCCAACACGATGACCTTGGAGCGCGGTTTGTGCGCCTTGAAGTAGGACGCGACCTGGGAGACGCGCTCATAAGGTCCGGGCGGGCAGCGGTACGGCGCCTTGGGAATGTGCAGCACATAGGTGCCGCCGTTGTCCAAGGCTTCGAGCTGCTTGCGCAGCGCGACCGTCTGAGCGCCCGCCTTCCAGGCATGCAGCACCTTGGCTTGCGCCTCGGCGCTTTCCAACCCGGGTGTCTGGTTGTAGAGGAAATCGATGCCTGGCGACACGATGAGGCGGTCGTATTTCAGGGTGTCGCCACGCGCCAGCCGCACTTCCTTCTTGGCCACGTCGATGGCCGTGGCTTCGTCACGCACCACGCGCACGCCGTGCTTGCGCTGCAGCGTGTCGTAGCTCGTGGTCAGATTCTCGAGGGTCTCGTAGCCGCCCAGCACGAGGTTGGACAGCGGGCAGGAGATGAAGGCGGCCTCCCGTTCAACCAGCACCACCTCAAGCTCGGGCGCCCACAGTCGCAGGTACTTGGCCGCCGTCGCGCCGCCGTAGCCGCCGCCGATGACGACCACGCGCTGGCGCGCCGTGGCGGCCGGGGTTGCGCAGCCGGTCATGGCGGCCAGCGCTCCCGCGCCAGCGCCCACTGCAAGGGTGCGCAAAAGGGTTCTGCGTGCGATCTTGTTCATTTGCGAGTCTCCAGGGCTATCGAGGGTTGGGGCCGATTCAAGGTTTCTGGGCGGCGAAATAGGCCGCCAGGCGTTCGAGCTCGGCGTCGCTGTAACCCTTGGCGTGCTGGTGCATCACCGTGGCCTGCAGCTCGCCCTTCTTGTAGGCCAGCAGCTTTTGCAGCAGCACGGCCTGGTCCTGCCCGGCGATCACCGGAATCGCGCCCCGCGCGGGGCCGCCCGCCCCGTTCGTGCCATGGCAGGCCGCGCAGCTGGCGGCCCAGACGCGGGCCTGGGTGTCCACGCCCTGCGCGGCGGCCTGGGTGTACAGGCCTACCGCCAGCATCAGCGCCAGGCCGGGAGCAATGAATGTTTTTTTCATGACAGCTTCCTTGAAGTCCAAGACGGGAGATGCGTGACGGCGGCCAGTATCGGTGCCTCTCGGGCGGGGCGAAACAAATGAATAGTTCTTTGGATATGACCCGCCTTGCATAAAAAGACTCACACCCGCAGCAGCCGCGCCGCATTGCCGTAGAGTACCTTGTCGATCACGTCGGCATGGAATCCCAGCGCCAGCGCATCGTCGATGCTCTGGGTGATGGGACGAAACGGGTAGGAGGAGCCAAACAGCAGCTGGTCCGCCAGAAAACTGTTGGCGGCGTCCACGTAGACGCCGCTACCCGGTTGGAACAGGTACATGTCGGGCACCAGGAAAACGTTGTCGTAGCGAAAGGCCACGCCAATGGCCTGTTGCACATTCGGCCAATACCCGTGGTAGGCCACGAGCGGCACGCTCGGGAAGGCCTGGGCCACCCGCGCCAGAGGTGCGGGGTCGTTGTAGCTCAGGTCGGGCGTGGTCGGCCCGGTCATCAGGAACACCGGCACGTTCAAGCTGCGCGCCAGCTCGTAGACCGGCCAATAGGCCCGGTCGTCGGGGTGGCGCGGCGGCTCGCCAAAACCGGGTTCGATCCCGATGCCCCTCAAGCCCAGATGCTTGACGGCGTGCTCGGCCTCGGCCAGTGCCACCAGCTCGCCCTGCACCACCGGGTCCACGCCGGCAATGCCCAGCAGCTCGGGGTGGCCGCTGACGATTTGATGGATCGTCTCGTTGGGCAGATGCTGGCTGGGGGTGTGGCGTCCCACGACCACCGCCTGCGCGAGGCCATGGCTGCGCCCGGCCTCGCGCAGCTCGGCCAGAAAGCCCTCGCGGGTGCGCGAGCGGATGAAGTGCCCGTCATCGCCACGCGTGCCCACGCGCCGGTTGAGCCAGCGCGCCGTCGCCTCGCCGGGAGAATCCGGGGTCTTGCCGAAAAAATCATGCAGGTACGCCGGGCGGCAACGCATGTCGATCACGCGTTGGGGGGTGCTGGTGGTGCTCATGGCGGCAAGGGGGCGGGAAAGGTATTCAGGAAGCGGAGGCCTGTTGGGAGGCACGGACATCGAAGGCGCCGCCCGTGAGCACCTGGTCGCGCAGGGTCACGGCCTGCTTGCCAGGCAGGAGCGGGAACACCAGCTCGGCGAAACGCACGGCCTCCTCGAGGTGCGGATATCCAGACAGCACGAAGCTGCTCACGCCCACGTCCGCGTACTCCTGCAGCCGTGCCGCGACTTCCCGCGGATTGCCGACCAACGCCGTGCCCGCGCCACCGCGCACCAGGCCCACGCCGGCCCAGAGGTTGGGGCCAACCACGAGCTGCTCACGCCGCCCACCATGCAAGGCGGCCATGCGCTGCTGACCCACGGAATCCATCTTCGCGTAGTTGGCCTGCGCGGCGGCGATGTCCTCGTCGGTCAAGTGGCTGATCAGGCGGTCGGCGTCGGCCCAGGCCTCCTCGCTGGTTTCGCGCACGATGACATGCAGGCGCACGCCGAAGCGCAGGGCCGCGGGATCACGTCCATGCTTGGCCGCCCTCGCCTTCACGTCGGTGATCTTCTGCGCGACGGCGGCAGGCGGCTCGCCCCAGCTCAGGTAGGCGTCGACGTGCTTGGCCGCGAGTTCGTGGGCGGCTGGCGAGGAGCCTCCAAAGTACAGCGGCGGATAGGGCCGCGACACCGGCGCATGGAAGTTCTGCGCGCCCTTGACGCGCAGATGACGGCCGTCGAAATCGACTTTCTCGCCCTGCAACAAACGCCGCCAGATGGTCAGGAACTCGTCGCTGGCCTCGTAGCGTTCGTCATGGCTGTAGAACACCCCGTCGGCGGCCAGCTCGGTCGCGTCACCCCCAGGCACCACGTTCAACAGCAGCCGACCGCCCAGGGCCTGATCCAACGTGGCGGCCTGGCGGGCGGACGCGGTGGGGTTGCCCAGGGACGTACGCAAGGCCACCAGCAGCTTGATGCGCTGCGTGACCGGAATCAAGCTGGCCGCGGTGACCCAGGGGTCCTGGCAGGAGCTGCCCGTCGGAATCAGCAGACCGTCATACCCCAGCCGGTCGGCGGTGACGGCGATCTCACGCAGGTAGGCATTGGTCGGCGCGCGGCCGAAATCGCTCTTGCCCAGGTAACGGGTGTCGCCCGAGGTGGGCAGGAACCAGAAGATGTCGAGGCTCACGGAAAATCCTTGTTGCGTCTTGGAGGGTTTCAGCGCTCGCGCAGCCAGCGCGCGAGCCGGTCGCCAGCGAACTGCACCAGGGTGACCAGGGCGATCAGCACGGCGATCACGAGCACCATCACCTGGGTATCGAAGCGCTGGTAGCCGTAGCGGATGGCCAGGTCGCCCAGACCTCCCGCGCCCACCGCGCCGGCCATGGCGGAGGCGCCGATCAGCGACACGACGGTGATGGTGAAGCCACCGACGATGCCAGGCAGTGCCTCGGGCAGCAGCACGTGGCGCACGATGTGCCAGCGCTTGCAGCCCATGGCCTGCGCGGCCTCGATCAGGCCCGCCTCGACTTCGCGCAGGCTGACCTCGGCAATGCGCGCGAAGAAAGGCGTGGCACTGATGGCCAAGGGCACGATCGCGGCCCACACGCCAATGGTGGTGCCCGCCACCACGCGGGTGAAGGGAATCAGTGCCACCAGCAGCACGATGAAGGGCGTGGCGCGAAAGCCGTTGATGACGCTGCCGACGACGCGGTTGACGCGCGGCGAAGGCAGGAAACCGCTCGGCGCGGTGACGATCAGCAGCACGGCCAGCGGAACACCCGCCACGAAGGCGATGGAGGCCGAGACCCCCACCATCATCAGCGTGTCAAGGAAGGCCTGCAGATAGCGTTCAAAGGGAATGCTCAAGGTCCAGGACATGACCGATCACCTCGATGGAGTGCGCGAGGGCCTGCGGCCCCTGCGTCAAAAGGGAAAAATCCGGCAGCGGCGCGGTGCCCGCGACGGACAGCAGGAGGCGGCCATGCACATGGCCCTGGATGCGGTCGACCCCGCCGTGCACCAGGCGCGTGCCCGCGGGCAGGGCCTGGGCAATGCGCGCGATATCCGGCTCCAGCGCATTGGCACCGGTGTAGCCCAGCCGCAGGATTTTGCGATGGGCCAGCCCTTCGGCGGGCGGGTGCGGCAGCAAGCGGCCTTGCAGGTCGTCGGGCAGTCCATGCTGCAGCGGCGCCAGCAAGGCGCGCGTGGCGACGTGCGCGGGCGCGCCAAACACCTGCCAGACCTCGCCGAATTCGGCGATGCGGCCCTGCTCAAGCACCAAGACCTGGTCCGCGATCTCGCGGATCACGCTCATCTCGTGCGTGATCAGGATGATGGTGATGCCCAGCCGACGGTTGATGCCGCGCAGCAGTTGCAGGATGGACTGCGTGGTCTCGGGGTCCAGCGCCGACGTGGCCTCGTCGCACAGCAGGATCTGCGGGTCGGTGGCCAGCGCGCGGGCGATCCCCACGCGTTGCTTCTGTCCGCCGGACAGCCGCGCGGGCCGGACGTTCGCCTTGTCCTGCAAGCCCACCAGGGCCAGCAAGTCCCGCACGCGCCGGTCGATCTCGACGCGCGAGGCGCCCGCGACACGCAGAGGCAGCGCCACGTTCTCGTACACCGTCTTGGCCGACAGCAGGTTGAAGTGCTGGAAGATCATGCCGACGCGGCGGCGCAGGCGGACCAATTCATCCTCGTTCAGGCTGGCAATGTCGACGCCATCGACCAACACCCGGCCGGACGAGGGCCGCTCCAGCCGATTGATCGTGCGCAGCAGGCTGGACTTGCCCGCGCCGCTGCGCCCAATGATGCCGAAGATGCTGCCCGCGGGAATGCTCAGGCTGATGTCCTGCAACGCGTGCACTGGCCCCGAGGACGCTTGATAGGTCTTGCCCAGGTGCTCAAAGGCGACCGTTCCCGCGCGGACATGCGCACAGGACGCTGGCTGCAGGTGGATCGGCGAATGTGGCGCGTTCATGGTTGCGGCTTTTGCTTCATCCACGCGAGGCGGTAGAAGTGGGTGTTGCTGCCGTAGGACGCGTGCAGCTGCGTGCGCACCGCTTCGGACGCCTGGTAGATGGCGATGTACTTGGCCAGGCGCGGGTCGGCGGCATTGTCCTCGCGGGCGACGAACTGGATGGCCCAGTAGCTGTCGTCGTCGAGCGAATAGCGCAGCGCGGCATGGGCCACGTCCTTGCGACCGGCGGTCACGAAGCTGCTGGGAGGGGAGACTTCCACGTCCACGTCTTCGAACGAGCGAACCAGCTGCGGCCCGGGAATCTCGACGAGCTTGAGCTTCTTCGGGTTGGTGGCGATGTCGTCGGGGGTGATCGCGCGCGGGGTGCGCACGTTGAGCGTGATCAGGCCGATGTCGCGCAAGAAGCCCAGCGCTCGCGTCTGATTGGCGGGGTCGTTGGCGATGGCCAGGCGCGCGCCCGTGGGAATATCTTCGATCCTCTTGTAGCGCGCCGAGTACAGTCCCAGGCTGCCCTGCAGGCCCACCCCAATGCTGCGGAACTTGTAGCCGCGCTCGCGGACGGCATTGTCGAGGAAGGCGTGGTGCTGGAAGTAGTTGGCATCCAGGTCCTTGGCCGCGAGCGCGGTATTGGGAGTGATCCAGTCGCTGAACTCGACGATCTGGACTTCCAGGCCTTGCTTGCGGGCCTCGCGTGCGGCGACTTCCGCTGAGTCGGCCAGCGGACCGGGTGTCACCCCGATCTTGAGCGGGGCCTGGGCCCAGGCGGTGGCGGCCAGCAGAGCGAAGAACGCGAGAGTGGTGCGGAGGAGAATAGAAAAGCGCATGGGTTTCGGAAAGGTCAGACGGTGACGAAGCCCCCTGCGCGCCGCGCGGCGGCAGGGATTTGCAAGCCTACTTTTGCAGCCACGGCAGGGTGTACAGCTTGGCGTCGTTGTTAAAGCGCGAGGCGATCACCTCGCGCACCCGGGCCGAGTTCTGGAACAAGGACACGAACTTGGCGATCTTCGCGTCCTTGGCCTTGTCGGAACGGGCCACGAAGCCCATGGCGTAGAAGGTGTCGGCGATGCCGGAATACAGCAGCGCCTGGCTGGCTTGCTCCTTCTTGCCCGCGTTGAAGAAGTAGCTCGGCCAGACCACCACCAGATCCAGATCGTCCAGAGACCGGATGAGCTGCGGACCCTCGATCTCGAAGAACTGCAGCTGCTTGGGGTTCTCGATGACGTCGTGCACCGTGGCGCCCACGGCCTCGCCCCGCCTCAGCTTGATGAGACCGGCTTTCTGCAACAGCAGCAAGCCGCGCCCCTGGTTCACCGGGTCATTGGCCACCGCGACCTTGGCCTTGTTGGGAACGTCGGCCAGGCGCTTGTGGCGGCTGGAATAAATGCCGATGTTCTGCAGCAGCCCCAGGCCCACGAACTCCAGCTTGTAGCCGCGCTCCTTGATGGCGTTGTTCAAGAACGCCTGGTGCTGGAAGAAATTGAGATCAATGTCGCCGTTGTTGACGGCCTCGTTCGGCAAGGTCCAATCGGTGAACTCGACCAATCGCAGGTCGAGTCCCTGCGCCTTGGCCTCCGGAATCAGCGCCGCGACGGCGTCCGCCGTGGCGCCGGGCGTCGCGCCGATCTTGATGACGTCGCCCGCGTGGGCGATGGCGGCCAGCAGCAAGGCGGCCAGCCCGGTCAGAAGGTGTGAAACTCGCATGATGTTGGACTCCGCGATGGGTGAAGCGTCACTTGACGTTGAGCCAGGTCAGCGTGTAGAGCTTGTTGTCGTTGGCGAAGGCCTTGTGAATGGCGGCCTTGACGGCGTCCGAGCCTTGGAACACCTTGATGAACTTCTGGATCACCGGGTCCTTGGTGCGTTCCGACTTCGTGACGAACTGGATCGCGAAGCGCGCGTCCTCGATGCCGGAATAGACCAGGCCACTGGAGGGGTTGAAGGCCTTGGACGCGACGATGAAATGCGGGTAGCCCTGGGCGATGTCCACGTCACCGGTGATGCGCACAAGCTGCGGACCCTCGACTTCCACGAAGCTCAGCTTCTTGGGGTTCTCAACGATGTCGTCCAGGGTGCCCAGAAATCCGACGCCAGGCTTGAGCTTGATGAGGCCCGCCTTCTGCAGCAGCAACAGGCCGCGCCCCTGATTCACCGGGTCGTTGGCGATGCCCACCTTGCCGCCCTGGGGAATGTCGTTCAAGGATTTGTGCTTGAGCGAATACAGGCCGACGTTGGCCAGGAAGCTCACACCAGCGCTGGCCAGCTTGAAACCGTTCTTCTTGATGGCGTTGTCCAGGAAGGGCTGGTGTTGGAAGAAGTTGATGTCCAGGTCGCCCGCGTCCACGGCCACGTTGGGCGTGGTCCAGTCGGTGAATTCGACAACGGTGACCTCGATGCCCTGGGCCTTGGCCTCCTTGACGACCGCGCCAATGGCGTCGGCGTAGACACCGGGCAGCACGCCGATCTTGAGTTTGTCGGCGGCCTGCGCGCTCAGGACGGACAGCGCGATCAGCGGGGCGATGAGCAGTTGCTGGATCTTCATGGTGATGGGATGGGTTGATGGATGAAGGATGAAGAAAAAAGGGAGAAAAAGCGGGCGCAGGTGCCGAGGGAGGAAGCCGGTTCGGACTTCAGGTCACAGCGGTCTGGCCAGCCAGGGCAGGCTGTAAAACTTCTCGTTGTGGGCGTAGGACGCGCGGATGCGTTCGCGCACGGCGGTCGAGGTCTGATAGATCTGGATGAACTGCAACAGGCGCGGGTCGCTGGCCTTGTCCTGGCGCGCGACGAAGTGGATGGCATACCGCACATCCTCCGGCCCGGTGTAGAGCAGACCGTGTTTGTCGGCGATGTCGGCCTTGCCAGCGGCGACATAGTGCGAGGTCACGCCTTGGGCCAAGTCCACGTCTTCCAGGGCGCGCACGAGCTGCGGCCCCTCGACTTCGACGAAATTGAGCTTGCGGGGATTGACGACGATGTCGTTGAGGGTCGCGCGGGCCCCCGAGCCCTCACGCAACTGGATCAGGCCGGCACGTTCGAGCAGCAGCAGGCCGCGCCCCTGGTTGGCCGGGTCATTGGCCACGGCCACGCGCGCGCCCTCCTTCAAGTCCTGGAAGCGCCGCACCTTCAGCGAGAACAGGCCCTGGTTGGGCAGCAAGCCCGGGGCGACGGCCACGAACTTGTAGGCGCGGTCCTTGACGGCGTTTTCGAGGAAAGGCAGATGCTGGAAGTAATTGGCGTCGAGGTCGCCCGCGGCCAGCGCCGTGTTGGGACCGGTCCACTCGGTGAATTCGATGACCTTGACGTCCAGGCCGCGCTTGCGCGCCTCCTGGGCCGCCGTCTCGATGGAATCGGCGATGGCGCCCGGTGTGACGCCGATGCGCAGTGGCTGGGCATGCAGACCGGTGCACAGCAGGAGCGCGGTCAGCGCGGCCAGGAGCGTGGTTAAGCGTTTCATGACGGGACTCCTTGTCTGAGGGGGATGTCGGATCAGGTGAAGCGGAAGGCGTGGGCGGCGTGGCGCTCGGGCAAGCGATCGCCCTCGCCGAACAGCCGATGGCGCAGACTGCCTTCGGCGTAGCCCGTCTTGTAGAGGCCCCGGTTCTGCAGCTCGGGCACGACCAGGTCGATGAAGTCCTCATAGCTTTCGGGCACCACGGTGCGGCTGAGGTTGAACCCGTCAACCCCAGCCTCCTCCACCCAGGACTGCAATTCGTCGGCAACCTCGGCCGCATTGCCCACGATGGCCGGGTAACGCCCCCCCAGCTCGAACAGCTCCAGCAGCTTGCGACGCGTCCAGCCCTGCTGCCGAGCGGTCTGGCTGGCGGACTCGATGGCATTGCCGGGCGAGTAGTCCACCGGCGCGTCCAGGTCATAGGCCGAGAAGTCGACGCCGGTGCTGGCCGCGAAGTGGGCCAGGCCCGCTTCCCGGCTGACGTAGTTGCGGTAATCGGCGTATTTCTCCTGTGCCAGTGCGGTCGTGGGACCCGACACCACGGCCGCGCCCACAAACACTTTCACGTCATCGGGCCGGCGGCCAGCGAGTACCAGTTGCTCGCGCAGGTCCTGCACCGTCTTGCGGGCGGCCGCCTTGTTGGGCGACGAGATGAACACGCACTCCGCGTGACGCGCGGCGAAGCGTTGACCGCGGCCGGAACTACCGGCCTGGTACAGCACCGGTGTGCGCTGCGGCGAGGGTTCGCTCAAGTGGTACCCCTCGACATCGAAATAGGTACCGTGGTGCTTGACCGGGCGCACGCGCGAGGGATCGGCGAAACGGCGCGCTGCCTTGTCGCGGTGCACCGCATCGTCAGCCCAGCTACCCTCCCAGAGCTGGTAGAGCACGTCCAGGTATTCGTCGGCGCGGTCGTAGCGCTCATCGTGCGGCAACTGCTGCGCCAGGCCCATGGCGCGGGCGGCACTGTCGAGGTAACCGGTGACGATGTTCCAGCCGATGCGCCCCTGCGTCAGATGGTCCAGCGTGGAGAAGCGCCGCGCCAGCAGGTAGGGCTGCTCGTAGGTCAGGTTCACCGTGACGCCGAACCCGAGCTTCTGGGTCACGGCGGCCATGGCGGACACCAGCAGCAAGGGATCGTTGACCGGCAACTGGATGGACTCGCGCAGCGTGGTGTCCACATTGCCTTGGTAGACGTCGTAAACGCCCACGATGTCGGCCAGGAACAGGCCGTCGAAGAGACCGCGCTCCAGCGTTTTCGCGAGCTGTGTCCAGTAAGACAGCGTGTTGTAGCGGGTGGACTCATCGCGCGGGTGCGTCCACAGCCCGTGGTTGATGTGTCCCACGCAATTCATATTGAATGCGTTGAGCAGAATCTGCTTGCTTTGCGACATGGCCTGAGCTCTCAACGCGGTGCTTGCAGCGCGGCGGCGAAGGAGGTGTCGACAATCTTGCGAACATCAAACGCCGAGGTCAGGATGCCTTCCTTTTGCAGGAAGTCAGCCGTGGTCTGGAACTGGCTCTGCGTTGCGTTGTCCAGCGGTCCCACGGTCAGCTTGGCCTGACGAATCCAGTGGCGCGAAACGTCTTGATCGATGGAGGTGCGCTTGGCCCAGGCGTCGGCATAGGTGTCGACATTGGCCTCCACCCAGGCGCGGGCCTTGGCGATGCGCACGAAGAAATCGGCGATGGCCGCGCGCTTGGCATCGACCGAGGGAGCATAGGCCGCAATCGCGCTCAGCGCTGGAATCAGACCCTCGGCGGTGAGGAGCACGCGCGCATCGGAGCGCACGATCTGCTGCGAGATGTAGGGTTCCCAAACCGGGAAGGCATCGATGTTGCCGCCTTGGAACGCGGTGCCCGCGTCAATCGGCAAGAGCTTCACCCATTGCACATGGTCCGATGGGAGGCCGGCCTTCGCGAGCGCGGCCGAGGTGAGCTGCTGCCCCCAGTTGCCGGGCCAGTAAGCGACCTTCTTGCCCTTGAGGTCGGCGATGGATTGGGCGGTGGAGTTCTTGGGCACGAGCAAGGCCACGGTCTTGGGGCTCTGGCGCGAGACGCCAATCAGCTTGATCGTGCTGCTCTTGGACGCGGCGAACAAAAAGGCTGAGTCACCGAGGAAGCCGATATCCACGGCGCCCGCGTTCAGCGCTTCAATCAGCGGCGCGCCGGCCTGGAATTGCGACCACTCCACTTTGTAGGGCGCACCCTCGAAGGCTTTGGACAGCTCGGCCGAGGCACGCAAGTTGTAGTAGCTGATGTCGCCGACCTTGAGCACCACAGGATCTGCGGCCTGGGACAGACCCGAGGCGACAACAAGACCCAGCAACAGCAGGGCACGGTGGCGAAGGCAATTCAGAAGATTCATGAAAGCGTGCTTTCGAGCAGTGGGTAGAAGTGGAGGAGGCTTGGATGGGATGAGCTCAAAGCGCACCATGTCTTGGGGGCAGCCGGTCGTTGAGGTAGTAGTTGCCGATGGCGTGGTACTTCCAGCGCACCGGGTCATGCAAGGTGTGCACGCGCGCGTTGCGCCAGAAGCGGTCCAGTCCACGACCGCCCAGGGTGGCCGCGGTGCCCCCCAGCTCGAACAGGCGCGTGCCCGCGTCCAGCGAGGCGGTCGTCGTGGCGGCGCGCGCCTCGGCCACGGCGACCGAGGCCTCGGCCACGCTGCGCTCGGTGGGATCGGCCTGGGCCGCGTCCACGAAGCGCGCGGCGCGCCGCACCAGGGCCTCCGCGGCGCGGATGCGCACCGCGATCTCGCCCACCTGCTGGATCAGCAGCGGGTCCTGCGCCGCCAGCTCCACCTTGGCGTCGGGCCAGGGACGGGCATGCGCGCGGATGAAAGGCAACATGGCGGCGAAGGCGCCGCGCGCCAAGCCCAGGTCGATGGCCGCGTGCATGATCTGCGCGAAGGGGCCGATGGTCGTCGGCCGCTCGAAGGACGCCAGGAAAGGCACCACCCATTCCGGCTCCACGCGCACGTTCTCGAACGTGACGGAGCCGCTGCCGGTGACGCGCTGACCAAAGCCGTCCCAATCGTCGGTGATGGACACGCCCTCGGCCGCGCGCGGAACGAAGGCCAGGTAGGTCACTTCCCTGCCCTGCTCCAGCGCCGTCACCAAGGTGGGTATCCAGTGCGCGAACAAGGCACCCGTGCAATAGAACTTCTGCCCCTGCACGCGAAAACCTTGGCCATCGGGGATCAGCTGGGTGCGGCGCTTGTAATCCTTGTGGCCGATCTCGGCCAGCGCGTTGCCAAAGCGCTCACCCGCCAACACGCGTTCGTAGAAGAAGGCCTTTTGGGCATCCGTGCCCCCCACGCGCAACACTTCCAGAGCGTAGTAGTGGTTCTGAGGGATCTGGCCGATGCTGCTGTCGGCCGCGCAAATGAGGGCGATGACCTCGGCCAGGACAGCGCTGCCCACGCCGGGCCCGCCATGGTCGCGCGGCACGGTGATGCCCCACAGACCACTGTCGGTGAAGGCGTCCAGCTCGGTCCAGGGCAAGATGCGTTCGCGATCGCGCCGGGCGGCGTCCCGGGCAAAGTCGCTGGCCAGACCTTGGGCAACCAGCACGGCGAGCGTGCCATCGATGGGGTCCGGGCGGCGGCGAGGCGCCCTCGCTGGCGCGGGTCGGGCCTGCGCGTCGTTGTGAGTGGGTGGCGCGGCGTGCAGCAAGGGTTCGACGAGCGACATGGCGTGTTGTTCCTTGGCTCGGTGTCAGTTCCAGGAGTGGCGGGTTGGCAACGTGCCATTGAGCAGGTAGTTGCCGATGAGATGCGCCTTCCAGCGCACCGGGTCGTGCAAGGTGTGCACGCGCGCGTTGCGCCAGTGCCGGTCCAGGTTGTGGGTGGCGCGCGTGGCCGAACTGCCCGCGAGTTCGAACAGCTTCTCGCTGGCCTCCAGGGCGATGCGCGTGGTCAGGACCTTGGCTTCGGCCACGGCGATGGAGGCCCGCGCGCTGTCCTCGGCACTGATGCGGGGCAAGGCGGCCACTTCATCGAGCACGCGCCCGGCTTCGAGCAGCACCTCGTGCGCGGCGTGCAGGTCGACCTGCAGACGCCCCACGTCCGCGATGAGGTAAGGATCGTCATGGGCGTGCTGCAGCCCCGAATCCGGCCAGGGCCGGGTGCGCTCGCGCACGAAGCGCTGGGCGTCCGCCAGCGCCGCCTGGGCAATGCCTTGGTCGATGGAGGCCTGGATGATTTGGGAGCCGGGACCGTACAGGCCGGGCCGATCCGCCAGTTGCCAGACGGGCAGGACGTCCTGCGGCGAGACCGGCACGTCGTCGAAACGCACCTGGCCGCTGGCGGTGGTGCGCTGACCGAAGGAATCCCAGTCGTCGACGATGCTCAGCCCGGGCGCGTCGCGCGGCACCCAGACCTGCACGGCGCGGCCTTCGTCATCGGTGGCGCGCGTGGGAATGCGGTGCGCGAACAGCGCGCCGGTCGAGTAGAAACGGCGCCCATTGAGTCGTAGCCCGCCGGACGTGCTGCTGAGACGGGTCGCGCCCTGGAAGATGGTGCGGGCCTCGGCCGACTTGCGCTCGGGCCCGGCATTGCCGAAACGCCGCCCGGCCAGCACCTCGCCGTAGAAACGCGCTTTCTGTGCCGGGTCACCCAGTTCGCGCAGCACGCCCAGTACCCCGTACTGGTTCTGCGGAATCTGGCCCAGCGAGGCGTCGGCCTCGCACAGGATCACGAAGACCTGGGCCAGCGTGGCGTAGGAAACCTCGGCGCCGCCGAACTCGCGCGGCACGGTGATGCCGCCCAGACCGCTCGCGGAAAACCGATTCAACTCCTCCCAGGGCAGGATGCGCTCGCGGTCGCGCCGCGCGGCCAGGGGCGCGAACTCGGCCGCCAGCTCGTGGGCCACGGTCAGGGCCTCGGCGTCGTCGCGGATGCGGCGAACTTCGGACGGGTCGGGAAACGGAATGGGAGCAGACATGTTCGTGTGAAAAAAGGGGCGACCGCCTGCTGAAAGCAGCCGCCCCGGCAAACGGTCCACAGGGGACCGAGGAGACAACTTCGAAATTCAGTGCATCGCGTCGTGCCTCAAAAGGCATGGGCCTTGCGCAGGGCCTCCAAGGTGCGCAAGCGCAAGGGGATCAAGCGCTCGTCCTCGCGCTCACGCGGGCGTGGCAGGCCGATGTCGATCTCGCGCGGGGCGGCGCCAGCCTTGGCCTCGAGCACCAGCACGCGGTCGCTGAGCACCACCGCCTCGTCCACGTCGTGCGTGACCAGCAACACGGTGAGTCCATGGCGGCGGGCCAGGTCCACCAGCAAATCCTGCAGCTTGATGCGGGTGAACGCGTCGACGGCCGAGAAGGGCTCATCCAGCAGCAGCAGGCGCGGCTGGGTGAACAGGCCGCGCGCGATCGCCACGCGCTGGGCCTGCCCACCCGACAGCTGCTTGGGCAGGCGTTCCTCCAAGCCAGCCAGGCCCACCTCGGCCAACAGTTCGCCCACCCGCGGGTGCTGGCGGCCTCCTTGACGGATCGACTGGCCGAGATCGAAGGCCACGTTCTGGGCGACGTTGAGCCAGGGAAAGAGCCTCGGCTCCTGGAAGATGAAGCCAATCTCACGCGTGATGTCGGTCTGGGGTTGCCCAGCGAGCACGACACGCCCTTCGTAGTCGGTGTCCAGCCCTGCAACGATGCGCAGCAAGGTGCTCTTGCCGCAGCCGCTGGCGCCGACCAGGCTGACGATCTCGCCCGGCGCCAAGCTCAGGCTCAGGTCCTGCAGCACGGCACGATCACCAAAGGCCTTGCGCCGGACCTGAACGTCCAGCAACGCGTCCGCGCCCGCCATCATGCAGCCCCCCGTGCGTTGTCATAGCTGTCACGCCAGTGCAGCAGACGTCGCTCCAGCCAAGCCAAGGCGGTGTCGGTGACCTTGCCCAGCAGGGCCAGCAGCACGATGGCCGCCAGCACGATGTCAGGGCGCCCCATTTCGCGGCCGTCGGTCAACAGATAGCCCAGGCCCTTGGTCGCCGCGATGAGTTCGGCCGCGACCATGAACATCCACGCCAGGCTCAAGCCGTTGCGCAAGCCGGTGAGCACCGCGGGTAGGGCCGCGGGCAGCAGGACGCGCCGGGCCAGCTCGACCGGACCCAGCCGGTACATGCGCGCCACCTCGACCAGCTTGCGGTCGACGTCACGGAACCCGGAGGCCACGCCCATGTAGACCGGGAAAAAGCCCCCGATGGCGATCAGCACGACCTTGGACGCCTCGTCGATGCCCAGCCACAGCAGCAGCAAGGGCACCCAAGCGAGCGAGGGAATGGCGCGCAGCGCCTGGAAGGTCGGGTCCAGCAAGGCTTCACCCCGGCGCGAGAGACCGACCACCGTTCCGATCACGATGGCGAGCACGGCGCCGATGGCGAATCCCGCGAACACCCGCGCGCTGCTCGCGGCCACATGGGTTGTCAAGCCTTGCGCGCCAAAAGCGAGCAGCGTCCGCGCAATGTCGCTGGGAGCCGGCAGAAGATGGGCATTGACCCACCCCAGACGGGAAGCGACTTCCCACAGGATCACAACCAGCAGGGGCAGCACCAGGCCTAGAACCGAAGCGCGCCCCGAATCACGGTTCGGCCTGCGCCGGGCAGAGGAATGCCCGCCCTCGGGCACGTGCAGCGGTCGCGCGGTGGCAGGATCAGCAAGCAGGCCAATCACGAGGCCGCTCAAGGAGGAAGGGGGAACCGGCATGCGCACGCTCCTGTCTGCCGCGACGGGCTCAGCCCGCGTTCACGACCGAGCGCGCGAACTGCGTGTCCACCAGGTCGAGCACGACCTTGGCGACATCGGTGTTGGGTCGCACCAATTCCTCGGCCAACAGCACGGGCGCTGCGGCCTGCAAGGCATCGACATGTTCCTTGGACGGCAAGGGATTACTCAGATCGGTGCGCTGGCTCAATTGCACTTTCGCGACTTCGATCTTGATCTTCGCTTCGTCAGCCAAGATCTTCGCGGCCTCCTCCGGGTTGGCCAGGATCCACTTGCGCGCCCGCTCGTAGCCCGCGATGACCCGGCGCACCGCGGCGGGCTGGTCTTGCAAGAAATCCTGCCGCACGTTGAGGAAACCGTAGGTATTGAAGCCCACGTTGCGGTAGATCAGGCGCGATCCGGCATCCAGCTCGCTGGCGGCCATCAGCGGGTCGAGGCCTGCCCACGCGTCCACGCGGCCTTGCTCCAGCGCGGCCCGGCCGTCCGCATGCTGCAAGGCGACGATCTCGATGTCACCGCGCTTCAGGCCAAACAGCGGCAAGGCCCGCAGCAGGAACAAGAAGGGATCGGTGCCCTTGGTCGCGGCGACCTTCTTGCCCTTGAGATCGGCGACGGATTTGATCGGCGAATCCTTGCGCACCACGAGGGCGGTCCACTCGGGACGGGAGAAGATGTAGGGTGTGCGGATCGGATTGCCGTTGGCCTTGGACAGCACCGCGGCCAAGCCGGCCGACGAGCCGATGTCGACGCTGTTGGAATTCAGGTACTCCAGGGCTCGGTTGCTGCCCGCGCTGAACACCCACTTCACGCCCACGCCGTCTTTCTTGAAGTCGTCTTCCAGCCAGCCGAAGCGGCGCAGCACCAGGCTGGACGGCGAGTAGGTGGCGTAGTCCAGGCGCAGCTCCTTCAACGGATCGGCGGCACGTGCGAAGAAGGGCACGGTCACAGCGGCGGCGGCGCCAGCGGAGAGCAGAGTACGGCGTTTCATGGTCAGGTCCTTGAGGCAATCAATCGAAAACATCGAATGCCCTGCAATCTATCCCCGGGTCACCGCGAAACCAACCAATCAATTTTTGTGTGCTTATGCCTCGATGTTCAAGAGATAAGGTTCCTGCCAAAACATCTATGCACAGGTGCAAAAAAACGCCGGGCCAGTGTGAACCGGCCCGGCGTAAAGACGTGATGGCTGGCTCAGCGCGTCACGCCGTCCCTCAAAAATCCTTGGAAGCATGTCGCGCTAGGCGCTTTTAAGACTGGGCGGCAGCTGCCGCTGATCGCGGTCGGGCGCGTACCGATCAGCCTGGATGTCCGGTGTCACGCCATGCGTGAAATTGGACGCACCGATGGGCAGCAGCTCCGCGTTCCAAGCGTCCCACTGGCGCTTGAGCGTGTCAAAGACCTCCGGGTGCCTGTGCCGCAGGTTGGCGCGCTCCTGAGGGTCCGCCACAACGTCGAACAGGAATTCGTTGTCATTGATCTTGAGGTATTTCCAGTTCCCGCTGCGCACCGCGCGTTGGGCGTTGGCCTTGTAGCGCCAGTACAGCGTGCGCGGATGCTCGCCGACCTGCCCTTCCAGCACAGGCAGGATGTTCTCGCCGTCGCTGGGGTAATCCGGATGCGGCCAAACCTGCGCGGCGGCGAGCAAGGTGGGCAGCCAGTCCGCCGTGATGGTGACCTGCGCCTGCACCTGAGGCCGCACACGCGCCGGCCAGCGCAGCAAGGTGGGGACGCGCAAGCCGCCTTCCAGCAATTCGGTCTTCTGTCCCGTGAAGGGCCAGGTCTTGGAAAAACGCTCGCCGCCGTTGTCGCTGGTGAAAACGACGAGGGTGTTGTCCGCCTGCCCGGTTTCGTCCAGCGCGGCCAGCACCTGACCGACGGCGGCATCGAGGGCTTCGACCAGTTCACCGTACTTGGCCAGATTGCCGCCGTCGTAATGGAAGAGGTCCGTGATCTCGCGCGACACGGCCTCATCCCCCGGCCCTTCCCACGGCCAGTGCGGCGCGGTGAAGTGCAGCGAGAGGAAAAACGGCTTCTTTTCGTCCTCGCGTGCACGGACATAGGCGCTGGCCTCGTCGCCCAGGATGTTCGTGTAGTAGCCCGTGCGCTCGACCGGCACATCGCCTTCCCAGAGGTCGCGCGGCACCTGCGCGCCCACGCCGGGCTTGTGCGTGAAGTAGTCGAGTGCGCCGCCGATATTGCCAAAGAAGCGGTCATAGCCACTCTTGAGCGGCCCGTAAGTCGGAGGCTTGCCCAGGTGCCACTTGCCAATCAGCGCCGTGTCATACCCTGCCTCGCGCAAGAGCGAAGGCAAGGTGGGGTGTTCAGGCGGCAAGCCGATGTCACTGCGCGCGATGGGCTCTTCCAGTCCCGCGGGCAATCGGTACTGGTAGCGCCCGGTGATCAAGGCGATGCGTGTCGCCGAGCAAACGGCCGAATTGGCGTACGCCTGGGTGAAGCGCACTCCTTGCGCCGCGAGGCGGTCGAGGTTGGGCGTGGCGAAATCGCTCGCGCCGTAGACGCCCAGGTCGGCCCAACCCAGGTCGTCGGCCAGGATGAAGAGGATGTTCGGCGCCGCCGTCGTGTCTTGACTGTGGATGCTCATGGGTTCAGGCCTTGGGTTCAGGCGGTGGCTTCAGGCGTAAAGCGGATCGCTCGTGATCCGGCCGTTCAGTGCGTGGTTGGCGACCTCGCGCGCCTTGTAGGCCAGCGGATCGTGCAGGCTGTGCGTGCGCACGTTGCGCCAGTAGCGGTCAAAGCCATGGTGGGCGGCCGTGGCGCGCGCGCCGAGCAACTCGAAGATCTGGCTGGTGGCGGCGAGCGCCGTGCGCGTGCTGTTGACCTTGGCGGCATAGATCCGGGCGGCGGCCGCATCGCGCGCGGCTGGCGTGAGCCCCTCGCCCTGCCGCCAGGCCGATTCCCAGTCCAGCGCGGCCCGGTCCGCCAGGGCTGCCGCGGCCTGCACATCCGCGTCGAGCAGGCCGTAGTGTTCGAGCACATAGGGATCGTCGGCCGCGCGCGCCACGCCGGAGGTCTGCCACGGCCGCGCCGACTCCAGCACGTAGTGCCGAGCCTGGCGCAGGGCGCCCTCGGCATTGCCCAGGTAGAGATTGACGAAATACAGCTGGTGCAGTGGCACGGACAGGCTGAGCAGCGGGTTGGTCGGCGGCGCGGGTGACGCGCCCGGCAGCAGCCCGAGCACGGCGTCGCGCTCCAGCCGGACATGCTCGAAACGGATGCTGCCGCTGACGCCACGCCGCTGCCCGAACGCCGTCCAGTCGTCGCCGTGCGTGATGCCCTGGGCCTCGCCCGGAATCGTCAGCAGCACCTGGACCTCGCCCAGGCGCGCGGTGGAGACGATGCGCTCGGCCACCGCCGCGTTCGACGCGAAATTCTTGTGGCCGTTGAGGCGAAAGCCCTGCCCACCCCCCTGCCCTGCGTCGGCGGCATCGGGCGTCAGCACCAGCGCCGGGTCACGCGGGTTGGATGCGCCGCCCCAAAGCCACCGCTGCGCCACGCTCTGGCGTTGCAGCTGTTCGCGCTGCGCTGGATGAGCGCGCAGAAAAGCGTTGTGCGACAACAGGTAGTGGTAGGCCAATATCTGCGCTGCATTGCTGTCGGCGCGCGCGAGGATGCGCACCAGGGTCTGCGATTGCGCATGGCCACCGCCCGCGCCCCCGTATTCCACGGGGTTCAGGAAAGCCAGCAGACCCGATGCGCGCAGCGCCGCCACTTCCTGCACGGGCAGGCCGCCGATGCGGTCACGCTCCGCCGCGCCCGGGGCCAGTTCATCTGCCAGGCGCCGCGCGGCATCCAGCCAGGGAGTCACATCGCGCGCGCTCATCGCTCACGCTCCGCGCTCGCGGGCTGCGGTGCGAGCGCCTTCGGATCGGCAGGCGGATGGTCGCGCAAGGGAAAACCCAGCTCGCGCAGGATGTCGCCGAGCTGCCAGCGTTCATCCTGCGGGTCGATGGTCAGGCGATCAGCGATGTGGCGGGTCCACAGCGGATGGTCGATGCCCTGCTTCTTCCAAAACGCATCGAGCGCGTGGTCGTAGGTCTCGGCGGCTTGGCGTTGCGCCTCCTGTCCTTGCTGGCTGGAGTCGTAATGCTCGTGGTGCAAGACAGCAGCCTGCGGCAGGCGTGGCCGGATGTGGGTGGACAGTGTCTGGGCTGGGTACCCGACCGCCATGCCGACGACCGGGAACACACCGGGTGGCAGCTTCAGATCGGCCGCGATGGCGCGCACATGGCTGCGCAGCCCGCCCACGTAGACCACGCCCAGCCCCAGGGACTGGGCGGCCAAGGCCGCGTTCTGTGCCGCCAGCGCCGTGTCCACCGAGGCCAGCACCAGCGACTCCACGTAGTCCGCGCCGTCGATCGCCACGCCCCGGCGTTCGGCCAGCAGCTTGGCACGCGCATAGTCGGCCAGCCAGACCAGGAACAGCGGCGCCTGCCGCACGAAACGCCGGTTGCGCTCAGCGACCGACAGGCGGGCTTTGTGTTCGGGGTCCTGCACGGCCACCACGCTCCAGACCTGGAGATTGGACGAGCTGGAGGCTGATTGCGCGGCAGCCACCAGGGTGCTCAGGGCATCGGGCGGCAAGGCGCGCGCCTCGTCGAAGGCACGCACCGAGCGATGGTTCAGGATATGCCGGGTGATGGCGTTGTCGATGGCTCGGTAAGCGGGTCCCGATTTGGCACCGTAACGCTCGGCCAGCAGTTGCTCGACACCCGGGATGGAATCGTGATCGCTCACGGCGTCAATTCACCTTGAAACCCGAGGCCACGATCACGGGCCGCCACTTCTCGATCTCGGCCGAGCGCAGTTTTTCCAGGTATTCGGGTGCGCGCGGGTCAGGATCGAGCGCGAGCTCCTCGAGCTTCGCCCTCATGGCGGGCTCGGCCAGTGCCTGGTTGAGGGCACGGTTGACTTCGGCGATCACCGCGGGCTGCGTGCCCTTCCTGGCCCACAGACTGAACCAACCCGTGCCGCTGGCCCTGGGATACCCCAGTTCAGCCAGCGTGGGCACGTCGGGCAATTCACGCGAGCGCTTGTCACCGAAGGTGGCGAGGATGCGGATCTTGCCTTCCCGGTGCAAGGGCAGGAACTCCGAAGTGGTCGAAATGGCCGAACTGAGCTGTCCGCCAGCCAGATCGGTCAGCAGATTGGTCGCGCCCTTGTAGGCGACATGCACGATGTCGACGTTCGCGGCGTCGCCCAGCAGCAGCCCGAAGAAATGCGGCAAGCTGCCAGCGGCGGGACTGCCGAAGTTCGCCTTGTCCTGGTGGCTCTTGAACCAGGCGATCAGCTCCTTGGCGCTCCTCGCGGGATGCTGGGCAGGCACGGCCAGCGCGAACTGGAAATGCGCGACCAGACCCACGGGGGTGAAGTCCGTCGCTGGGTTGTAGGCGGGCTTGGTGAACACCAGTTGCGACAGCACGGGGCTGATCAAGGGCGCGAGCAGGTAGTTCGCGCCATCGGTGGGCGCGCTCAGCAGCGTGTTGACGGCGATGTCACCGCCAGCGCCGGGCTTGTTGTCCACCAGCACGCGACGGCCTCCGCCCAGCAGGGGCCCGATGCGTTCAGCCAAGACGCGCGCCAGCACGTCGATGCTGCCGCCCGCTCCAAACCCCACCAGGATGCGCAGCTGCTCCGGCAAATCGGAACCTGATGCGGCGCGCGCGCCCAGCGGTGCACCCAGCGCCACGGCCGCTACCGCTGCCGCGCCAAGTACCGTGCGCCGGCTGTGAAAAAAACGATCATCCCGCATGAAACCGCGCCTTCAAATCTTCGCCAACGACACTTCGGTGGCCTTGACCAGCGCCACGACTTCGCTGCCGGGGCGCAGATTCAGATCGTTGACCGAGCGCGTCGTGATCACCGAGGTCACGATGCCCCAGGGTGTCTCGACGTCGATTTCCGACAGCACGTCGCCGCGAATGATTTCCTTGACCTTGCCGCGGAACTGGTTGCGGACATTGATGGCTTGAATGGACATGGTGATGACTCCTGGTGAAAAAAAAGAAAAATCAGATGGCCCAGCGCAGGCCCGTGGCGGGGATGCCGCCCGGGATTCCACCCGGGATGACCCCGGTCCCGCCGGGCCAGCTCGGCGGATCGGCCTCGTGCGCATCGGGTCTGTCGGCCTGCCGCAGCACGCGGGTCAGGATGCGGTTCTCCAGCGCGGCGAACGCGGCGGCGCCGCGCTCTCGGGGGCGTGGCAGGGGCACGCGCTCATCGAGCGCGATGCGCCCCTCCTCGATCAAGATCACACGGTCGGCCAGGGCCACGGCCTCCTGAACGTCGTGCGTGACCAGCAAGGCCGTGAAGCCGTTGCGCAACCACAGGCCTTCGATCAGCGCGTGCATCTCAATGCGGGTCAGCGCGTCCAGCGCACCCAGCGGTTCATCGAGCAGCAGCAGGCGCGGGTTGTGCACGAGCGCGCGCGCCAAGGCCACGCGTTGACGCTGTCCGCCCGACAAACGCGCGGGCCAGTCACCCAGGCGCTCGCCCAAGCCGACCTGGGCCAGCACTTCGGCGGCGCGATCACGCTCACCCTTGGGCAAGCCCAGGGCCACGTTGTCCAGCACCCGCTTCCAGGGCAAAAGGCGCGCGTCCTGGAACATGATGCGGGTGTTGTCGTTCAGGCCATCGACGGCCTGCCCTTGCAGGCGGAGCTCGCCGCCGTCGTGCTCTTCCAGCCCCGCGACCAGGCGCAGCAGCGTGCTCTTGCCGCAGCCGCTGCGTCCAACGATGGCGACGAATTCACCGGGCTCGATGCGCAGCTGCAACTGGCGCAGCACCTCGCGCTCCCCGTAGCGCTTGCTCAAGCGCTGGGCTTCCAGGCGCACGCCCCGGTTTAAACGCTCGGAGTGAGCGTCGTCCTGGCGCACGGCAGCGGTTGGAGTGGGGTCCACGGCGCTCATCTCCTTCACCCCCGTGCGCCGCGGGACGGCGCGGTCGGCTTGAACAGCGGCACGTTCAAAGCGTCCATCGGCTTGGGCAGCAGCTTTTCCGCGAGGAAGGCATCGGCGATCTTCTGCTGCTCGACCAAACGCTCGGGGGTCACGGCGCGGACGGCGTAACTGCGGTTGCCATTGGCCTGCTCGACGATCGCGGGGTCCAGGCCCCAGAAAGGCCCGAGCAATGCGGCGGCGTCCTTGGGCTGGCGCTTGACCCACAGTCCGGCTCTCTCGAGTTCGGCATAGACCACGTCCAGCACCTTGGGGTTGGCTTCGGCGAAGCGCGTGCTCGACAGGTAGTAGCGCTGGTAAGAGGCCAGCCCCTCGCCATCGGCCAGCAAGCGCGCGCTGGATTGGATGCGGGCCGCCGACAGGAACGGGTCCCACACCACCCAGGCGTCGATGGCGCCCTTCTCAAAAGCAGCGCGGCCGTCGGCCGGCGTCAGGTAACGGGCGTTGATGTCGGCCAGGGTGAGCCCGGCCTTGGCAAGGGCGGCGATCAGCAGGTAGTGCGCGCCCGCCGCCTTGGCGAAGCCGACGTTCTTGCCCTTGAGGTCGGCCACGGCACGCAGGGGCGAGTCCTTGGGCACCAGGATGGCCTGGGCCGATGGCGACGGGGCTTCCTGCGCGACGAAAGTCAGTTGCGCGCCCGCGGCCTGCGCGAACACGGGCACGGTGTCGGCCACGTCGGCGCTGAAGTCAATGTTGTTCAGGTTCAAGGCCTCCAGCAGCGGCAAGCCGCTGGTGAACTCATGCCAGCTCGGTTGAAAGCCCAAGGGCGCGAGCTGCTTCTCCAGCGCGCCCTGCAGCTTGAGCACCGAGATCAGCGTGGAAGATTTCTGGTAACCGATGCGGATGATCTTGGTGGTCTGCGCGAGCAAGGGCGCCGCGGCGTACAACGAACCGAGCGCGGTCATCGACCCCAGCACGGTGCGGCGATTGAAGAGGTGAGACATGAACATTCCTTTCGACAACAGTTCAAACCAAGGGCCAGCGCGGCGCTGCCCGTTCCAGGGCTCCCGCGGAACTGGCTCTGCCAGGCCGCCGGGAGCGCCTCTCCGCGCAGCAGGAGGGGGTGGCGCAGCGAACGAAGGGAGCGAAGCCTGGGGTGGCCATCACTGATACCCTGGATGCCAACGCAACCACCAATACTCAAGACCTCGCGCGAGCACGTCGGCCAGCTTGCCCAGCAAGGCGTAGAGCAGGATGCCCACGAGCACGATGTCGGTCTGCAGGAACTCGCGTGCGTTCATGGTCAGGTAGCCGATGCCCGACTGGGCGGAGATGGTCTCGGCCACGATCAAGATCACCCACATCAGGCCCAGCGAGAACCGCAGGCCGACCAGGATGGACGACAGCGCGCCCGGCAGGATGATCTGACGGTAGAGCTGCCAGCGGTTCAGGCCGTAGGTGCGGCCCATCTCGATCAGGCCCGGGTCCACGCTGCGGATGCCGTGGAAGGTGTTGAGGTAGATCGGAAAGAACACCGAGATGGCGATCAGGAACAGCTTGGCGCTCTCGTCGATGCCGAACCAGAGGATGACCAGCGGAATCAGCGCCAGCGCGGGGATGTTGCGCAGCATCTGAAAGCTCGAATCCAACAGCGTCTCGGCCCAGCGCAGCGTGCCCGTGAGCAGGCCCAGGACCAGCCCCAGTCCGCCACCAATGGCCAGACCCAGCAGGGCACGGCCCGCGCTGACCTTCACATGCGTCCACAGCTCTCCCGAGGCGGTGAGGTTCCAAGCCGCGACAGCGACATCCGCGGGCGCGGGCAGCACGCGGGTGGACAGCCAGCCTCGGACCGAGGCGAGTTGCCAGACGGCGATCAGCGCGATCGGCACCAGCCAAGGCAAGAGCCTGAGCCACATCAAGCGGGCCAAGCCGCGTAAGGTGGCGAGCACGGCGGGCCAAGCGCTCGCCACCGGCTCGCTGCTCACCCCGGCCCCGAAGCTTGGCAGCGGCGTCACTTGCAATTCATGCGCGGGCACACTCATGGCAGCCTCCTTCATTGCGCCGCGACCCGCGCGGGCGCGTCGATGTTGGCGACGACCTCGCCGAACGGGCCACTCAGCGGGCGCCCGGGCAAGGGAGTGTTCGCGGCCTCGGCGAAGCGCTGCCGCGTGTCCAGCGTCAGCAGCGGGAACACCAGCTCCGCGAAGCGGTAGGCTTCCTCCAGATGCGGATAGCCCGAGAGCACGAAGGTGTCCAAGCCCAGCGCCGCGTATTCCTCGATGCGCGCGGCCACCTGTTGCGGGCTGCCCACCAAGGCCGTGCCCGCACCGCCGCGCACCAGGCCCACGCCGGCCCAGAGGTTGGGGCTGATTTCGAGCGAGGCGCGGTCGCGCTTCTTGCCGCCCTGGTGCAGCGCGGCCATGCGGCGCTGGCCTTCCGAGTCCATCTTCGCGAAGGCGGCCTGCGCCTTGGCCACGATGCCGTCGTCCAGGCGGCTGATGAGATCGTCCGCGGCGGCCCAGGCCGCCTGCTCCGTCTCGCGCACGATGACGTGCAGGCGGATGCCAAACTTCACGGTGCGATTGAACTTGGATGCGCGGGCCTTCACGTCGGCCACCTTCTTCGCCACCTGGGCGGGCGGCTCGCCCCAAGTCAGGTAGGTGTCCACCTGCTCGGCCGCCAAGTCGTGCGCGGCCTCGGACGAACCGCCGAAGTAGACCGGTGGGTAGGGCTGCTGCAAGGGCGGGTAGAGCAGCTTCGCGCCCTTGACGCTCAGATGCCGGCCTTCGTAGTCGTAGGCCGGGGCCTGGGGGTCGTGGCTGCGGGCGATGATCTCGCGCCAGATGCGGATGAACTCGGCGCTCTGCTCGTAACGCGCGGCGTGGTCAAGGAACACGCCGTCACCCTCCAGCTCGGCCTGGTCCCCCCCGGTCACAAGATTGATCAGCAAGCGCCCGCCGGAGAGCCGGTCAAAGGTCGCGGCCATGCGCGCCGCCAGGCTGGGCTGGTGCAGGCCCGGGCGCACTGCGACCAGGAATTTGAGCCGCTGGGTCACGGGCAAGAGGCTCGCGGCCACGACCCAAGGGTCTTCACAGGAACGGCCCGTGGGAATCAACACGCCCTCGTAACCCAGTCGATCGGCCGCCTGCGCCACCTGCGTGAGGTAGGCATGGTCGACCTGGCGCGCGCCCTCGCCCGTGCCGAGGTAACGGCTGTCGCCGTGGGTGGGGATGAACCAGAAAACTTTCATGAGGGACCTCAAAGGGTTGGAGCGACTCAGATGGTCAGATGGCAAAGGCAAACCGCAGGGCGCGTCGCGCGCGACGATGGCGCACCCGCGTCAACGGAACATCGGCCAGCGATCGATGCGCCGACGCACGCTGGGGCAAGGGCCAGGCCAGGCCCCAGTCCCGCGCCGAGGTTTGCAACACCCGCGTGGTGCTCGCGGGGAACACGGGGATTTGGAATGCGGAAATGCTCATGGCTCGGTGTCCCGGAAGCGCGCGCTTCACATCACTTCGTCTGCAAGGCCACGGCTTCGCTGATCTTGATGGGCTTGGGAATCAGCTTCAGCTCGAAGAAGGTGTCGGCGATCTTCTGTTGGTCGGCGGCCACGGCGGGCGTGATCGGACGCACATTGAATTCGTAGCGGGTCAGCGCGGTCTCGACCACCGCGACGGGCAGGCCCTGTAGCGGCGCGATCAGCTCGGCCGCGGCGCGCAGGTTCTTCTTGATCCAAGCGCCCTTCTCCACCGAGTCCTCGAACAGGGCCTGGATGATCTTGGGATGCTTTTGCACGAACCCTGCCTCGGCCAGGTAGAAGGCGTAGTTGTTGACCACGCCCTTGCCGTTGGCCAGGATGCGCGCGCCGATGGATTGCTCCGCCGCCGCGGCGAACGGGTCCCAGATCACCCACGCATCCACGGCACCCTTTTCGAATGCAGCGCGGGCATCGGCCGGGGCCAGGTAGATCACCTGCACGTCGGACAACTTGAGGCCGTTTTTCTCCAGCGCCTTGACCAGCAGGTAGTGCACGTTGCTGCCCTTGTTGAGGACCACCTTACGGCCCTTGAGGTCGCTCACGCTCTTGATGGGCGAGTCCTTGGGCACGAGGATGGCCTCGGCCTCGGGCGACGCCGGGTCATGGCCGAAATAGACAAACTTCGCGCCTGCGGCCTGGGCGAATATGGGCGGCGCCTCGCCCACGTAACCCACGTCGACGGCACCCACGTTCAGCCCCTCCAGCAATTGGGGTCCGGCGGGAAACTCCACCCACTTGACGGTGGCATTCAACGCGCCGAGTTTTTTCTCAAGACTGCCCTGGGCTTTTTGCAGGGTCAGCAAGCTGGCGGATTTTTGAAAGCCGATCCGGAGATCCACCGGTGCGCCTTGGGCCGACGCCGGGAACAGCACGGAGAGGTTCAGCAACAGCATCAGGACGATCAGGGCGAGCGACACCGCCGCGCTGAAGAAAAGATCACTCCAACGGTAAGGCGTCGGGTGGGCGGGGTCCTGGGCAAATTCGTCCAGAGCGTTGTCGCCCTGCGAGATCGGGTGGGTCATGGCGGTCATCCTTTGGTACTGAAGTACGGAACTGGATCGAGGTCGGCGGGTATCGGCGTGCGGCGGGCAAAGCAGGGGCCAGCCGCCTGGCCGGCGGTTTGAGTTCGGAGAATGCGAAGAGAGAGAGCAGCCCGGCGCGATCGCGCAGTCTTGAGCGGTCACGCCGCGCCGCGGAGGCACGCCTTCACGACGGCGCGCGAGATGTCAGACGCTACATCGCACGTCGGCGAAAGCGATCGATTCCTCGAAGCCCGCCTTGACCGGCTGGGCGGGCGCCGCGCGCAGCCCCTCGGCATACAGCGTCGACGCCGCTTCGCCAAGGCGCGCGTCAATGTCAGGATGAATCACGTACGCCTCCTCGGGGGTGAGGGCCACCTGGGCGTCCGTGGCGTAGACGCCCGGCAGGATGTGGCGCGCCGCCAGGGATTGAAGCACCGGCCGCAAGGCGTAGTCGAGCGCCAGCATGTGGTGCGGGCTACCGCCCGTGGCCAGGGGCAGCACGACCTTGCCCTTGAACGCCGTCTGGGGCAGCAGGTCCAGCAGCAGCTTGAGCACGCCGCTGTAAGCCGCCTTGTAGACCGGGGTGGCCACCACGATGGCCTGGGCTTCGGCCACCCGCCGTGCCGCGTCTTGCACCGCGGGATGGCCGAAATCGGCTTGCACCAAGGCCTGCGGCGGCAGGTCACGGACCGACAAGCGATCGATCAGCGTGCCGCGTCCGGCCGCCAGCAAACGCCCCACCCGGTCCAGCAGCGCCGCGGAGCGAGAACGCTCGGAAGGACTGCCTGCAATCAACAAGACCGACATGAATGCTCCAGGGTGTGGGGTGGGGTGAGAAGCTGGGGTGGCTGCGTTCACTTCTTGGCGTAGATTTGGTCGAAGCTGCCGCCATCGGCGAAGTGATCCTTGTCCGCCTTACCCCAGCCGCCAAAGGCCTGGTCAATCGTGAACAGATTGAGCTTGGGGAACTGCTTGGCGTACTTGTCAATGGCCTTCTTGGAAACGGCCGGACGGTAGAAGTTCTTGCCCGCGATGTCCTGGCCTTCCTCGGAGTACAGGTACTCGAGGTAGGCTTGGGCGACTTTGCGCGTGCCCTTCTTGTCCACGTTCTTGTCGACCACGGCGACGGCGGGCTCGGCCAGGATGGAGATCGAAGGCGCCACCACGTCGAACTTGGTGCCGAATTCCTTCTCGAGCAGGTAAGCCTCGTTTTCCCAGGCGATCAGCACGTCACCCTGGTTGCGCTGGGCGAAGGTGATGGTGGAGCCGCGCGCGCCGGTGTCGAGCACGGGCACGTTGGCGTACAGCTTCTGCACGAATTCCTTGGCCTTGGCATCGCCACCGTACTTGCGCTTGGCGAATTCCCAGACCGCAAGGTAGTTCCAGCGCGCACCGCCGGACGTCTTGGGGTTGGGGGTGATCACGCTCACGCCGGGCTTGATCAGGTCATCCCAGTCCTTGATGCCCTTGGGGTTGCCTTGGCGCGTGACCAGCACGATGGTCGAGGTATAGGGCGAGGAGTTGTGCGGCAGCTTCTTCTGCCAATCAGCGGCCAGCCAGCCGCCGTTCTTGACCAGCGCGTCGGTGTCACCGGCCAGGGCCAGCGTGGCCACGTCGGCATCCAGACCGTCGATGATGGAGCGGGCCTGCTTGCCCGAACCGCCGTGGCTTTGCTTGATGGTCACGTTCTGGCCGGTCTTCTCCTTCCAGTACTTGGCGAAGGCGGCGTTGAATTCCACATACAGCTCGCGCGTCGGGTCGTAGCTCACGTTGAGCAGGGTCACGTCCTGCGCCAAAGCCGGGGTGGCGGCAAGGCCGAGGACGGAGAACAGACCGGCCAGCAGGGGAAACTTGATAAAGTGGCGACGTTGCGTCATGTCGGGTTCCTTGGTTCGAAGTTGGAATCGCTGCAATACAAAAATAAAGCGATGCAAGGCATTCTGGAGAGACATGACCCAAACTGGAACGAATAAGATTTCAGTTGCTTATTACTTAATCATCGATAAACACCTCCAAGAGATTCACGCCATGGCACGCACCATCCATTGCATCAAGCTCGGCAAAGAAGCCGAAGGCCTGGACTTCCCGCCCTACCCCGGCGAGCTGGGTAAGCGCATCTGGGAAAGCGTGAGCAAGGAAGCCTGGGCCGCCTGGCTCAAGCACCAGACCATGCTGGTCAACGAAAACCGCCTCAACCTGGCCGACGCCCGCGCGCGCCAGTACCTGGCCCGGCAGATGGAAAACCATTTCTTCGGCGCCGGTGCCGAGCAAGCCCAGGGTTACGTCCCCCCGAGCGCCTGACCCCAGCCACCACGGCGCCGCACCGGACAAGGCCGGTGCGGGACCGCGCGCCCGCACCACGATGAGCGAACCCGTCACCTGGCGCGAGGGCACGCCCTACAGCGCGCGTTTCGACGATCTCTACCGCACGACGGCGGATGGGCTGGCTCAGGCGCGGCGCATCTTTCTGGGGGGCTGCGGGCTGCGCGCCCCCGGTGCTGAACCCGCCGAAACGCCAACCCAGCATGCAAGTGCCTGGGCGGGTCAGCGCCAATGGCGCATTCTTGAAACCGGTTTCGGCCTGGGACTGAACTTTCTCGCTGCCTGGCAAGCTTGGCGGCACGATGGCCGGCGACCTGGCCTGCTGCATTTCGTCTCCATCGAGGCGTTCCCGGTCGCAGCCGAGGACATCGTGCGCGGCGCCCAGGCCTGGCCGGAACTGTCAGCGCAGGCCGAGGAACTGGCCGCGCAATGGCGGCGGCTGGAGCCCGGCGCGTCCTGTCCGGTGCAGCGACTGAGTTTCGAGCACGGCCGCGTGCTGCTCACCCTGTGCCTGGGCGATGTGCGTGACATGCTGCGGGAATTGCGCCCCACCCTGCCGCACCGCATGGACAGTGTGTTCCTCGATGGCTTCGCCCCCCAGGCCAACCCGGACATGTGGTCTCCCGACACCCTGCGCGAACTCAGCACCTTGGCCCGGCGCGGCGCCACCCTGGCCAGCTGGACGGCCAACGGCGCGGTGCGGCGCGCCTTGGCGCAAAGCGGTTGGCAGGTCGAGAAAGTGCCGGGCCTGCCTCCCAAGCGCGAGAGCATCCGCGCAGTGTTCGCGCCGCGCTGGGAGCCAACCCGCGCGCGTCCACCGGTGGACCACGAACCCGCACGCTGCGTGGTGATCGGCGCGGGCCTGGCTGGCGCGGCCGCCGCTGCCAGCCTCGCGCGCCGGGGCTGGCAGGTGACCGTGCTGGACGCAGGGCAGCCTTCGGGCCCAAGTCACTCATGGGGAGAGAGCTCCGCCCCTCGCGCTTCGGATCTGCAGGGCTCGTCCGAGGGTAGCTCCGCCGCGCGGGCGTCGGATCTGCAGGGCTCATCCGAGGGCAGCTCCGCCGCGCGGGCGTCGGATCTGCCCGTGGGCCTGTTCGCGCCCCATGTCTCGCCTGACGACAATCTGTTGTCGCGCCTGACGCGCGCGGGCATACGGCAGACGGTGCAGGCGGCCGAGGACTTGAGCCAGCAAGGCGTGCTGCGCGCGGGGCGGGACTGGTCACTCAGCGGGGTGCGCGACCAGGGCCATGCGGCACCGGTCAACCATGCCTTGGCGGGTTGGATGAAACCGGCGCGGCTGGTGGCGGCCTGGCTCAGCACGCCGGGCGTGCAGGTGCGCGGCCAGGTCAGCGTCGCCGCCCTGCGCCGTGCCAGTACGGACGCGGTCTGGCAGGTGCTGGACGCGCAAGGGCGAGAACTGACCCAAGCCGAACTGGTGGTGGTCGCGGCGGCCCACAGCAGCGCGGCCCTGTTGAACGAGCATCTGCCGCCCGCCTCCCCAATGCCCCTGAACCCGGTGCGCGGGCAAATCAGCTGGGGCCTGCACCTGGACACTCCGCCGGATGCCGCCAACGCGCCCTGGCCACCCACGCCCGTCAATGGCAACGGCCATTTCATTCCCAGCGCCCCGATGGACGCGGGCCGGGCCTGGCTTTGCGGCTCGACCTACGAACGCGGCGAAACCGACCCGCGGCCCAGCGCCGCCGAGGTGGCTGCGGGGCATGCCGCGAACCTCGAGAAGCTGCGCGTTTTGCTGCCCGAGGTCGCGCAACGGCTCGCGCCCGACTTCGAGGCGGGCTCGGTGCGGGCCTGGAGTCAGATCCGGTGCACCTCGCGAGACCGGCGCCCCCTGGTCGGCTTCCTCGATGGGCGCGCGGGGCACACCGATGCCCCGTCGCTCGCCTCGCTCGTCACGCAGGTCACTCCCGTCCCGCACGGGCTCTGCCGTCTGGCCGTGCTGACGGCCCTGGGCTCTCGCGGGCTCAGCTTTGCCGCTCTGGGCGCCGAACTGCTGGCCGCGCAACTGCACGCCGAACCCTTGCCAGTGCCTCGCAGACTGGCCCAGGCCTTGGACATCCGGCGCGCCTTGCCCAAGACAGACGGCCCCTGAACACGCCCGGTGCAGAGTGCGAGGCAAGGGCGTTGTGCGAAAGGCGTCGGACTCCATGCCAGCAGGCGCCACCGCCACGCCTTGCGGCCGATTGCACACCTTACACCGCGTTGCAAGGTAACAGCCCCGACACATTGGGGAGGCCTCCACAATGGCCCACCGTCCAACCACCACCGCCCCTCCCAGACGCCATGGCCTCTACCGCTCCCATCACCTCCTCGCCAGCGCCTGAAGAAGGCGAGGCGACGTCCACGCTGTCCGGTGCGCGCAAGCCCATGAGCGCCCTCGTCGTGGCGCACGACCCTGCCTTGAAGCAGCAACTGGTGCAGGCACTGGCCGCGATGGTGGAGGTCGGCTCGGTACGCGGCGCCCACACGCTGGAAACAGGTCTGGTGGCGATCGACGGCCGCATGGTGGACCTGCTGGTGGCCGACTTGGACCTGCCCGAGGACGGCGGCCCCACCCTCATTCGACACGCGCGCCGGCGTCTCGCGGCTTGCAAGGTTCTGGCCTTGGCAAGGCCTGCCACGGCCGAGTCGCGGCTGCCAACCGCCTTGCACTTGGGCGCGCTGGGCTGGCTGCGCATGGACGAGGCGCAGCCAACGTCCGGCGCGGAAATCGCCGCGCGAATTCGGCAATTTCTCGCGGACTGAGCCCCTCGGGCACGGTCCTCGTGGTGGACCGCATGGCGCAAAATACGCGGATGTCCCACAAGCTCATCCTCGACATCGACCCCGGCCTGGACGACGCACTGGCCCTGGCGTTCGCGCACGCCCACCCTGGCTTGGAGTTGCAAGCCCTCACCACGAGTTTCGGGCGCGTGGCCCTGCCACAGGCCACCCGCAATGCCCTGCGCCTGAGCGTGCTGCTGGGTCGCGAGGATCTGCCCGTCTGTGAAGGCGTCGTGACGCCCACGCGCAAAGGCGAATGGTTGCCCGACCCGGGCCTGCATGGCCAGGATGGCCTGGGCGACTGGACGGGGGCCGAGACCCCCGATGGCAGACGACTCGCCGAAGCGCCGCTGACACGGGGCGTGGACGATCGTTCCGCCGCACGCTGCATCGTTCAGATGGCCATGGCGCATCCCGGTGAAATCTCCCTGCTGTGCAGCGGTCCGCTGAGCAACCTGGCCCAGGCGCTGCGCCTGGAGCCCCGGCTGCCTCAATTCCTGAGGCAGGTGGTGGTCGCGGGTGGCAGCCTTGACGCGCCCGGCGATGTGTCCCCCGGCGCCGAACTCAATCTCTGGTCCGACCCGCACGCCGCGGACGTGGTGCTCGGTGCGGGATTCAATCTGACGCTGCTGGGGCTGAACGCCAGCCGCGCCGCGCCGCTGCCACTGGCCTGGGTCGAACACTGGGCGGCGCAGGGACCGGCCAGCACGCTGCGGCAACTCCTGTGGCATGCCGCGCGCCGCCAGTCGCAGGTTCAAGCTCAAGAGTCTGGCCGTCCGGCCAACGAAGGCCCCGCCCCGGCCATCGCCGTGCCCGGCGTGTTGGCCTTGTTGTGGCTGCTGTCTCCCGACGGATTCCGCGGCGTCCGTGGTCCCGCACGCGTGGTGCCGGATGGACTGGCCGAGGGTCAATTGCTGCTGGATCGGCATGCCGACCTGGGCCTGCCCCCCTACCCGCACCCGGGCTGGAGCGCGAACCACGTCCCCGTGCAGGCCATCGTGCACCTGGATGCCGCGGCGGGCCTGGACACGGTGCAGCAGACGTTGGCGCGGCTGAGCTGACCCCCGGGCCTGCAGCCTCGGATTTGCCATTTGCTTATTACCCGGAGTCATGGACTCCTAAGCAAAATGTAGTTTGCAATCTGAGGCGCAACTTTTACAGTCGCGCCCATGTACCAGTACACCGATTTCGACCGTCAGTTCATCCGGCTGCGCGCGGAACAATACCGCGACCAGTTGCAACGCCGCCTGAGCGGCCAGCTCAGCGAAGACGAATTCCGCCCCTTGCGCCTGCAAAACGGCTGGTACGTGCAGCGGCACGCCCCCATGCTGCGCGTGGCCGTTCCTTACGGCGAGATTTCCGCGCCGCAGCTGCGCGTGCTGGCCCGCATCGCCCGCGACTACGATCAACCCAGCCACGAGGTCTTCCAGGGCGCCGTGGCGGCACAGAACAAGCTGGGTGATGTGCAGCTGCGCGACGGCCAGGGCATCGGCAGCAAGCTGGTCACCGGCTACGGCCACTTCACCACCCGGCAGAACGTGCAGTTCAACTGGATCCCGCTGGACAAGAGCGCGGACGTGATGGACCTGCTGGCCACCGTGGACATGCACGGCATCCAGACCAGCGGCAACTGCATCCGCAACATCACCACCGACGCCCTGGCGGGCGTGGCCGTGGACGAAGTGGCCGACCCTCGCCCCTGGGGCGAGGTCATGCGCCAGTGGAGCACGCTGCACCCCGAATTCGCCTTCCTGCCGCGCAAGTTCAAGATCGCGATCACGGGCGCGCGCGAAGACCGTGCCGCCACGCCCTGGCATGACGTGGGCCTGCACCTGATCAAGAACTCGGCGGGTGAACTGGGCTTCAAGGTGCTGGTGGGCGGCGGCATGGGACGCACACCCACCATCGCCACCGTGATCCGCGAATTCCTACCGGCCGAGCAGATCCTGAACTACCTCGAAGCCGTGGTGCGCGTCTACAACCGCTGGGGTCGCCGCGACAACAAGTACAAGGCACGCATCAAGATCCTGGTGAAGGCCGAAGGCCAACGCTACGTGGACGAGGTCGAGGCCGAGTACCGGCAGATCCTCGACCACGACGGCGCGCCGCACACGGTCAGCGCCGCCGAGCTTCAGCGCGTGAGCGCGGGTTTCGTGCCGCCGGCCCTGAAACTGGACAGCGCCGCCGCCGAAGCCGTGACGCCCGCCGAGCAGGCCGAATACCAGCGCTGGCTGCAACGCAATGTGCACCCGCACCAGAACCCGGCCCTGCGCGCGGTCACCCTGTCCTTCAAGCGCCCAGGGCAGTCGCCCGGTGACGCCACGGCCGCGCAACTCGACGCGGTGGCTGAACTGGCCGAGCGCTTCAGCGCCGGCGAGGCCCGCGTGACGCACCAGCAGAACTTGCTGTTGCCCTGGGTGGCGGCCGCACAACTGCCCGCGCTCTGGCGCGAGGCCAAGCGCTTGGGCCTGGCCAAGGCCAACATTGGCCTGCTGTCCGACATGATCGCCTGCCCCGGCGGCGACTTCTGCGACCTGGCCAATGCGCGCTCGTTGCCGCTGGCCGAGGCGGTCACCGTGCGCTACCAAGACTTGGACGAGCTGGAAGATCTGGGCGAGATCGACCTGCACATCAGCGGTTGCATCAACTCCTGCGGCCATCACCACAGCGGCCACATCGGCATCCTGGGCGTCGACAAGGACGGCAAGGAGTGGTATCAAGTCACGGTGGGCGGCTCGGACGGCAAGGACCTCTCTGGCGCGGCCGTGCCCGGCAAGGTCATTGGCCCGTCCTTCTCCTCGCACGAGGTGCCGGACGTGATCGAAGCCCTGCTCAACACCTACCGTGAGCTGCGCGCCACGGGCGCGGATGGCCGCCAGGAACTGTTCATCGACACGCTGCGACGCGTTGGCGTCGAGCCCTTCAAGCAGGCCGGCCAGCAAGCCCGCCACCCGAACGCGGACACCGAAGAAACCGCCACCGCCTGAGACCCAAGACCACCATGCCCTTGCAACTCATCACCGCCCACGAGGCTCAGGCCAGCGACGCCAGCGCCCCCGAGGTGCTGGTCCTGCCCAATGACGCCGACCCGCGCACCGTGCAGCTCGCCGGCGTCAAGCGCGTCGACCTGCACTTCCCCGCCTTCACCGATGGCCGCGCGCACAGCCAGGCCTTCCTGCTGCGCCGCCGCCTGGGCTTCCAGGGCGAGATCCGCGCCACCGGCGACGTGCTGGCCGACCAGCTGCCGCTGATCGCACGCAACGGCTTCACGCAGGCGGTGCTCAAGGAAGGCCAGGACCTGGCCACCGCCCAACGCCAGCTCGCGCGTTTTCCGTCCTACTACCAGGGCGACGCGGTGCTGCCGCAGCCCAGGTTCGCGCGGGAGAGCTCATGAACAGCCGCCTGAACCCCGCCAGCGCGGTCAACGCGGGCAGCGGCATCGGCGCCGTCAGCACCATCAGCGCCGCCGATCTCGCGCAAGTCAACGCCGAGTTTGGCCACGATGCGCCCGCCCTGGTGGCCTGGGCGCTGGGCCTGAACAAGACCGCGATCGTCACCACGAATTTCCGTCCCTTCGAGGCGGTGATCCTGCACCTGGTCACGCGCGTGCAGCCGGACGTGCCCGTGGTCTGGATGGACAACGGCTACAACACCGAAGCCACCTACCGCTACGCCGACGAGGTGACCCGCCTGCTCGGGCTGAACCTGCGCATTTACCTGCCGCGCCGCACGCGCGCGCACCGCGAGGCGCTGGAAGGACCGGTGCCCGGGCTGGATGACCCGCGTCATGCCGCGTTCACCGAAGAAGTGAAGCTGGAGCCCTTCGCCCGCGCGCTGCGCGAGACCGCCCCCCAGGTCTGGTTCACCGCGCTGCGCGCCACCGATTCCGCCGTGCGCGCCCAGATGGAGCCGGTCAGCATCAACCCCGATGGACTGATCAAGGTCGCGCCTCTGCTGCATTGGTCCTCCAAGGACCTGCACCAGTACTGCGAAACGCACGGACTGCCCAACAACTTCGACTACGTGGACCCGACCAAGGGTGAAGCGCAGCGCGAATGCGGTTTGCACATCGCGCATTGAATGGAGATGACCAAGGTCATGAACGCCCGCCCCCCCCTGGAACTTCGGCCGGAACTGCTGGCCCCTGCCGGGCATCAGCTCAGCAACGCCCACCTGGACGCGCTCGAGGAAGAAACCATCTTCATCCTGCGCGAAGTCGCCGCCGCCTTCGAGCGCCCCACCCTGCTGTTCTCGGGTGGCAAGGATTCGCTGGTGCTGCTCAAGTGCGCGGAGAAGGCTTTTGGCACTGGCAATCTGCCCTACCCGCTGCTGATGATCGACACTGGCCACAACTTCCCGGAAGTCACGGCCTTTCGCGACCAACGCGCCAAGGAGCTCGGTGCCGAGCTCATCGTGCGCAGCGTGGAAGACTCCATGAAGCGCGGCACGGTGCGGCTGGCGCATGCTGGCGAATCGCGCAACGCCCACCAGTCGGTCACCTTGCTCGAGGCCATCGAGGAATTCCGCTTTGACGCGCTGATCGGCGGTGCGCGGCGCGACGAGGAAAAGGCCCGCGCCAAGGAACGCATCTTCAGCCACCGCGACGGCTTCGGTCAGTGGAACCCCAAGGCCCAGCGGCCCGAACTTTGGACGCTGTTCAACACCCGCCTGGCGCCGGGCGAGCATTTCCGCGTCTTCCCCATCAGCAACTGGACCGAGCTGGACGTCTGGCAGTACATCGCCCGTGAAAACGTGGCCCTGCCCAGCCTCTACTACACGCACCAGCGCGAAGTAGTGGAACGCAAGGGCCTGCTGGTGCCCGTGACCGAACTCACGCCGCCCAAGGCGGGCGAGCAGGTTGTCGTGCGCGACGTGCGCTTCCGCACCGTGGGCGACATCACCTGCACCTGCCCCGTGGCCAGCACCGCCGCGAACGCCAACGACATCGTGATCGAAACCCTGGCCGCCGAGGTCAGCGAACGCGGTGCGACGCGCATGGACGATCAAACCAGCGACGCTTCGATGGAGAAGCGCAAGAAGGACGGGTACTTTTAAGCTCCCTCCAGGCTGCGCGCGCCACTCCCTCAAGGGGCACCACCAGCGGCCCGGCAAAGCCGGTCCCGCGGTGGTTCTCGAATAGGAAAACTTATGACGATTTCTAACATCTCATCCACCGCCTCCGCACTCAAGTTCATCACTTGCGGCTCAGTGGATGATGGCAAAAGCACGCTGATCGGCCGCCTGCTGGTCGACACCCGCGCCGTGCTGCAGGACCACCTGGCCGGCGTGCAGCGCCAGGGTCAGACCGACCTGGCCCTGCTGACCGACGGCCTCACGGCCGAGCGCGAGCAGGGCATCACCATCGACGTGGCCTACCGCTACTTCAGCACCGAGACGCGCAAGTTCATCATCGGTGATGCGCCAGGCCATGAGCAGTACACGCGCAACATGGTCACCGCAGCCTCCAGTGCCGACGCGGCCGTGGTGCTGATCGACGCGACCAAGCTGGACTGGAAGAACCCCGCCCTCGCCCTGCTGCCGCAGACCCGCCGCCACAGCCTGTTGCTGCAACTGCTGCGCGTGCCGGGCATCGTGTTCGCGGTCAACAAGCTGGACGCGGTGGATGACGCGGCGCTCGCGTTCCAGCACATCAGCGCCCAATTGAACGCCTTCGCGCGCAGCGCGGGCCTGAACGTTCACGCCACCGTGCCCGTCTCCGCGCTCAAGGGCTGGAACGTGGTGGACGCCGCAGAGCAAAAAAACTGGTGCGGCTACGCGGGCCCGACCTTGCTGCAGATCCTGGAAGCGCTGCCCACGACCGCACCCGACCATGCCTTGCCTTTTGCCTTCCCCGTGCAGTGGGTCGAGAAGTTCTCGTCATCGGCCGACACATCTCAAGGCCGCCGAGTGTTCTGGGGCCGCGTGGCCGCGGGCGCGGTGCAGGCCGGCGACGAGATCAAGGTCTTCCCCAGCGGCCAGACCGCCACGGTGGCCCAGGTGCTGGACCATGTGCGCCAGCCTGGGACCGTGGGCGCGGGCCACAGCGCTGGCATCGTGCTGGACCGCGAGGTCGATGTGTCGCGCGGCGACTGGCTGCTATCGACCGGGCACGCCCCCGCCACTCAGACCCTGCAGGCCACGGTCGCCTGGCTGGACGACGAACCACTGGTGCCAGGACGGGTCTATTGGGCCCTGCACGGCCACCGCTGGGTCAAGGCGAAGGTGGCGCACATCGCGCACCGCTTGAACATCCAGACCTTGGCCGAGGAAGCGGCCCAGCAACTCGAGGCCAACAGCATCGGCCACGTGGAGCTGACGCTGCAAGCCCCGCTGGCCGTCCTGCCCTTTGCCCAGGCGCGCGTGTTGGGCTCGCTCATCCTGGTTGACACGGCCAGCCACAAAACCGCTGGCGCCGTTCTGGTGAGGCCCGCCAAGGCCTGAGCCACCGCCGAGCCCTTCCTTTAAAATCGCGGGTTTCCACCCAGCCAGAACTACAAATGACTCACGTCGTCACTGAAGCCTGCATCCGCTGCAAATACACCGATTGCGTCGATGTCTGCCCCGTCGACTGCTTCCGCGAAGGTCCGAACTTCCTGACCATCGACCCGGACGAGTGCATCGACTGCGCGGTCTGCATCCCCGAATGCCCGGTCAACGCCATCTACGCCGAGGAAGACGTTCCTTCCGGCCAGATGCACATGATCAAGCTCAATGCCGAGCTGGCCCGCGCGCCGGGCTGGAAGAGCATCACCAAGCGCAAGGCCGCCTTGCCCGACGCCGAAGAGTGGAAGGACAAGACCGGCAAGCTGTCCGAGCTGCAACGCTGACCCTCGGCGCAAGCCTGACGCTGTTTTTTTCAACATTGAGTCGACCCGGCTCATCCTCAACGCTACCTTGCAGTTTCAAACCCCGTTCCAAACCCATGCGGGCGGCCCCGACGCCCCCGTGATCGAGACCGACGCCGTCATCATCGGCGCGGGCCCCGTGGGCCTGTTCCAGGTCTTCGAACTCGGCCTGCTCGAAGTCAAGGCCCATGTGATCGACTCGCTCGCTTACCCGGGCGGCCAGCCCATTGAGCTGTACCCCGACAAGCCGATCTACGACATCCCGGCTGTACCAGTCTGCACGGGCTTGGAACTGACGGAATCGCTGCTCAAGCAGATCGAGCCCTTCGGCGCGACCTTCCACCTGGGTCAGACCGTGACCGTGGTGCACAAGCGCGAGGACGGCCGTTTTGACGTCGAGACCGACAAGGGCACGCGTTTCATCACCAAGACCATCTTCATCGCCGCCGGCGTGGGCGCCTTCGAACCGCGCACGCTGAAGGTGGACGGCCTGGACAAGTTCACGGGCACGCAACTCCACTACCGCGTTAAGAACCCGGCCGACTTCGCTGGCAAAAACCTGCTGATCGTGGGCGGCGGCGACTCTGCCCTGGACTGGACGCTGAATTTCACCAGCGAAGGCCCGAACAAGGCCGAAAGCGTGATCTTGATGCACCGCCGTGACGGGTTCAAGGCCGCACCGGCGAGCGTGGCCAAGATGCGTGAACTGTGCGACGCCTACGAGATGCAGTTCATGGTCGGCCAAGTGACGGACTTCGAGGAGAAGGACGGCAAGCTGGCGGCCGTGAAGGTGACCGGCGGCGACGGTGTCACCCGTGTGGTTCCGCTGGACGTGCTGCTGGTATTCTTCGGTCTGAGCCCCAAGCTGGGCCCCATCGCCGATTGGGGTTTGGACATCGAGCGCAAGCAATTGGTGGTGGACACGGAAAAGTTCAGCACGAGCGTGCCGGGCATTTTCGCCGTGGGCGACATCAACACCTACCCGGGCAAGAAGAAGCTGATTCTGAGCGGCTTCCACGAATGCGCCCTGGCCGCCTTTGGCGCCATGCCCTTCATCAACCCGGACAAGAAGGTGCACCTGCAGTACACCACCACCAGCCCCAAGCTGCACAAGGTGCTCGGGGTGGAGTCGCCGGTATTTGACTGACTTTGTTCTTCGCGGCCTGTCCTGTGATGTTCGCAGGGCGGCACCGATGGAGTCCAAGCCCGCTTTGTGCGGGCTTTTTCATGCACGGCGCATGCCCTGATAATCAGGCTCCTTTTTTGAACGCGCGCATGCAACAGCCGTACAGCCCTGAAAACCCAAGCCCTCCCAGCTGTTCAATGATGTTGGACGGCGTCCGTTTGCAGCGCGGCAGCACCGTGGTGTTCGACGGACTCAGCTTACAGCTGCACGAACATCGCATCGGTTTGATCGGCGACAACGGTGCGGGCAAGAGCAGTTTATTTCGTCTGCTCTGCGCGCTGGATCGACCGCAGGAAGGTCGCATCCAGGCGCCTGCGGGCCCCCAGGCGGTGGGGATGATGTTTCAAAACCCAGACGATCAAATTATCTTCCCCACCGTGGAGGAAGAACTGGCGTTGAGCTTGCAGCATTTGTCTCTCACGCGGACACAAGCGCAGCAACACGTGCGTGAGGTCTTGCAAGCGCGCGGTCTGGCGCACTGGGCGCCACGCGCGATCGCGAGTTTGAGCCAAGGTCAACGCCAGCATGTTTGCTGGCTCGCGCTGGTGTTGGCGCCGCACCGTGTGCTGCTGCTTGATGAGCCTTTCGCCAGCCTCGATTTACCCGGCCAAGCGCTGTTGAAAAGCGAGATCGACAAAGCGCCCCAGCAAGTGCTGGTGTCTACCCATGTGCTGGCGCACGTGCGACATTTTGAACGCGTGATTTGGCTCGATCAAGGCCGTGTCCGTGCTGATGGCGCAGGTCAAGAGGTGTGTGCAGCTTACGAGGCCGATGTGGCTTCGCGTTCGACCTGAGACCCAACATGGGCAGCCTCTACAGCGACACCCCCACATGGTTGCACCGTGTACCAGCAGGTTTCAAGCTCCTGGTCTTAGCGCTGCTGAGCATCTGCTTGTTTGCGGTTCAGCAATGGCCTCTGCTGCTGGCCATCACGCTGGTCTGCACCTTGGTTTATGCCTCGCTGGGCGCGGCGACACGAGGAGCCCAAAATTTGGTGGTGGGGGTCCTGGTCGCCAGTGGTTTGGTGGCGGGGTTTCATGTGTGGATGGGACAGCCCATTTTGGCGGCGGTGACTGTGACTCGCTTGCTCAGCGCCACGCTGATGGGGATCGCACTCACACTCACCACCCGCTACAGCGACTTGCTGCATATCTTTGAGTGGTTGCTTTCCCCTCTGAATCAATGGGGCGTTCGCACCGACCACTTGGCGTTGCAGCTGGCTTTGATGCTGCGATTCACTGAGCATTTTTTTGTGGTGTGGCGCCGCTTGGACGACGCTTACCGCCTACGAACCGGTAAAACAGGCGGTTTTAGAATATTGGCTCCGCTGACCATTCACATGTTGCTCACCACGCGGCGCGTGGCTGATGCGCTCACGCTTCGTCTACGCCGCTGACGGCTTCATTCATGAAAACCATCCACTCGACTTTCTCTTTGGTGTTGGTATCTTTGTTTGCCGCACTCATTGCCGTGTTGGGCCTGATCCCCAAAATCGACTTGCCTTTGGGCGTGCCGATCACCATGCAAACGCTGGGCGTGATGCTGGCGGGTTGTATTCTTGGCCCCAAACGCGCGCTGCAAGCCGTGACCCTGTTCTTGCTTGCCGTTGCCTTGGGTTTACCTTTGTTGTCAGGTGGCCGCGGAGGCATGGGCGTGTTTTTCTCGCCAGCCAGCGGGTATTTGATGGGCTGGCCCATTGGCGCATTCGTGACGGGCTTGATGATGTCGGCCATGTCCACGGCAACACCACGCAGTTCGGCCATCAGTGCCTTCTTTGCTTCGGCGATTGGTGGCTTGCTCGTGGTGCATGTGTTCGGCGTGGTGGGATTGGTGAACATTGCCAACTTGACGTGGGCGCAAGCCGTCACGGGAACCTTGGTGTTTGTGCCGGGTGACTTGATCAAGTGCGCGCTGTGCGCCATCGTGGTTCACACCGTGGCCCGTGGCTTGCCCGACTGGCGCTTTGGTGACTGACGCTGACCACGGCTTGGTTCATGGCCGCCTGACACATTGGGCCCAAGCCCGCGCCCAGGTGGTGGCGCTCGAGGACGGCAACACCACCCTCACGTTTGCCGCCTTGCACGCGGCGGTCTGCCGACAAGCTCAGGTGCTGCAAGACCGCCAAGCCCCCGCCACGGTGTTTGTGGACGATGCGCTCAGCACCGTGGATCAGATGGTCGCCTTTTTGGCCATCATCACCAGTGGGCGATGTGCGGCCGTGACCGATCCCGATTGGCCTTTGGCGGTGCGACAAAGTGTGCAGAGGGCTTTCGCACAAACGCCGGCTGACATGGCGATGCCCACGCCACGAACGCCTTTTTACATTGGCTTCACCTCCGGCAGCACGGGGAGCCCCAAAGGCTTTCGGCGGCATCACCAATCGTGGACCGAAAGCCTTCTAGCGTGCCAAGACACCTTTGGTGAAGACGTTTCCAGACGCGTCATGGCGCCGGGTCGGTTCTCACATTCGCTGTTTTTGTTTGGCATGATTCTGGGGCTGTGGAGCGGCGCGGGCGTGGTGGTGCAAGAGAGGTTTTCGGCCGCACGCATGATGGCCACCTTGCAGCAAGGTGAGACGCCGTGCCTGGTCGCCGTGCCCAGCCAACTCTTGCTGATGCTGGCCTTGGCCGAACGCCGCAAAACGCCGCCCATTGACAGCGTGCGTTTGATTTTGATCAGCGGCGCACGTTGGATGCGTGATCGCACCGTGGCGTTGCAAGCTTTGTTTCCAAAGGCCCGCATTGTGGAGTTTTATGGTGCGTCGGAAACCAGTTTCATTGCATGGATGGACGCAGATGCCTCGGCACCCGCGCAGGCCGTTGGCAAACCGTTTTCAAATGTAGACATAGCGATACGCGACCCGCAGCCACCTCTGGGAACGGGGCAGATTTTCGTGCGCAGCCCCATGTTGTTCATGGATTACGTGGGCCCCAATCCCGACCACACGGCGGCCGTGCGCGATGGCGATTGGCTGTCCGTGCGTGACATGGGCTACATCGATGCGCAAGGTTACTTGTGCTTGCTGGGGCGCGAAAATCGCATGGTGGTCACGCAAGGCAAGAACCTATTCCCAGAAGAAATTGAAGCCGTGCTGCTGGCTGATCCACGCATTGCGCACGCTTCGGTGCAGGGCGTGACGGACGCATTGCGTGGCCAGCAAGTGGTTGCCATTTTGCAATTCAAAGACGCAGCAAACACCCTGACGGCTCAAAACGTTGCGGCATTGTGCCGCGAGCACTTGGAAGCGTACAAAGTTCCAAAGCGCCTGTGGGTGTGCGACCACTGGCCTTTGACCACGAGCGGCAAAACCGATCACGCGGCTTTGGCAAAGGCCTTGCAGAATCCATCATGCCTGCGCCCCTTGCTTTGATTGCCCATTGGGCGCGAAGTGCCGTCGTCCCTCGTGGCGGGGCCTTCAACGCACTGCAAGCACACGAAATTGCATCGCCCGTGGTGCAAGCGTTGCTGCAAGGTGCAGGATTAGACCGGGCTGCTGTCGACGTTGTGGTGTTGGGCAACGCATTGGGCGCAGGCGGTAATCCGGCACGCATGCTGGCCCTGCATGCGGGGTTGCCCCAGCGCTGCGCAGCCTATACCCTCGACACCCAATGCTGCGCAGGCTTAGACGCCGTGGCGACAGGCGCTGCCTTGATTGCTTCAGGTCAAGCACAGGTGGTGATCGCGGGTGGCGCCGAGGCCTGGAGCCGTTCTCCAATGCGCATGCATCGGCCTTTGCACCCTGGCGTAGCCCCTGTGCCGTACGAGCGACCAGCATTCGCGCCCACGCCTGAGCAAGACCCAGACATGCTCCTGTCTGCTGCGCGTTATGCAGCCGCACATGGGTACACGCGTTCCGAGCAAGAGGCTTATGCCCTCAACAGCCATGCTCGCGCGGTCGCGAGTCAAGACCTTTTGGCCACTGAAATCGTCCCCCTGCTGGGTGTGCGTCACGATGCTTATCCGCGCCTCATATCCGCTGAACGAGCGGCTCGCATGCCCGTGGTGGCGTGCGCAGAGAACGCAGCCCCAAGCACTTTCGGCCTGAGCACACTGACTATTTCAGCCCAAGCCGATGGCGCGGCATTTGTGCTGCTCATGAGCGCGCAAGCTTGCGCCAAGTGGGATGTCACAGCTTCGATGGCCCTCAAAGCTCACGCCTCGGTGGGTAGTGCGCCCGAGATACCGCTGATCGCCGCGGAGCTTGCAGCCCGTGAAGTTCTCAAGCGCGCGGGTGATCTGAAGCAACATGAATTGGCCTGTGTTGAGCTGCATGATGCATTCGCCGTGCAAGCCCTGAGCTTCGCGAAAGGTTTAGGGCTTCGACCGGAGCAGTTGAACCTGCACGGCGGTGGCATTGCACGTGGTCATCCGATTGGAGCATCGGCTGCGGTGGCTTTGGTGCGCTTGCTGTCTGACTTGGCGAGGCATGAACAGCCTGATGCCAAAGGCTTGGTCGCAGTGGCCGGAGCCGGAGGCTTGGGGTCTGCTGGGGTGGTGCAAAAGTTGTGGGGCGATCTTCACGATCAGCTGAACTTTCTACCCTAAAACTCTGAAGTACTCACCCAAAGCACAACGTTCAGTGCGTGTTTGGTTCACAGGCGCATCTGGGTCGGCGTAGCCTAATGCCAGGCCGCACACGATGACGGAGTGGGCTTGTAGCCCAAGGTGCCGTCGAATGAGCGAGGGGTAAGACGCCATGGCTCCAATGGCGCACGTGGCCAAGCCATGCGCCTGTGCGGCCAGCATCAAGCCGTAGAGCGTCATGCCCAAATCCATGTAACCGCCACTGCCAAACCCGTGCTCCAGCGTGACCAGCAAGGCCACGGGCGCATCGAAAAAGCGAAAGTTGCGTTCAAACTGAGCGTCACGTCCTGCTCGGTCATCACGCGCCACGCCGATTGCACCGTACAGTGCCTGCGCCGCGGCCACTTGCCGTTTGCGCAGCGTCATGGGCATGGGTTTGGGAAAGTAGTCGTAATCCTCGGTTTCAGCCTCCCCCGCACGCCAAGCACGGATCAAATCGGCCGACAATGCTTCGCGCACTTTTCCTTTCACTTGAGTGAAAGAGCCGGGCTGCAAGTTGGCTCCGCTGGGCGCCGCCCGTGCAGCCATAAGCAACTGCTCAAGCACATCGGTAGGAATTGAGGTGGGCAAATAGCCGCGCACAGAGCGCCGGTCTATGCACAGCTGAGAAAAAAAAGTTCGGTTATCCACTCGGAAATTATCGGTCCGAATGGAGACGAACAACCCCGTTGCGCGAGCGAGCTTTCAGACTGACCCACGCCCACCCAGTCTCACTGGGCAGAGCACCATCGCACCCCGAGGAGATCGCCTTCGCGGTTTGCGTCACGGCCCCTAGTAGCGCGCCCAATCGGCATCAGCGTTGGCGGTACCTTCAGCCTCTGCGACGGAGACACGCTGCCTAGGCAGCGCCGTGCGCACGGGCACGATCTTTGCCACGGGATTGAGTTTCGTGGGGGAAGTCTTCCAAGGCTTCTGTTGATTCGTTTGCACCGCCTTGGTCTCTCGGACCGAAGCAACAACACGTGCACCGTCAGTGTCGTGTGCATTGATTTTGAAGACACCCACCGTTTCCACCAAATCCTTGGCTTGGGCTTCGAGGCTGGACGCGGCCGCCGCCATCTCTTCAACCAGCGCGGCGTTTTGCTGTGTGGTCTGGTCGAGGTTACCAATCGCTTCACCGACTTGGTTGACCCCTGCGCTTTGCTCCGCACTGGCTGCGCTGACCTCCGCCACGATGTCGGTGACACGGCGAATGCTATTCACCACTTCCCGCATGATCTGACCGGCTTGATCAACTTGGGTGCTGCCTTGCTCCACCTTTTCGACACTGGTAGTGATGAGACCTTTGATCTCTTTTGCCGCCGCGGCACTACGTCCCGCCAACGCCCGCACTTCGCTGGCCACCACCGCAAAGCCTCGACCTTGTTCACCGGCGCGAGCCGCCTCCACGGCGGCGTTGAGGGCCAAGATGTTGGTTTGGAAAGCGATGGCGTCAATGACGCCGATGATGTCGGCAATGCGTTGACTGCTTTGGTGGATGTCTTTCATGGTCTCCACCACTTTGCCGACCATTTCGCCACCTTGCGTGGCGACACCGCTCGCACTTTGGGCCAGCTGATTGGCCTCGGCGCAGCTTTCGGCGGTTTGGCGCACCGTCGATCCCAGTTCTTCCATGCTCGCCGCCGTCTGTTGCAGGGAACTGGCTTGGCTTTCGGTTCGGCTCGACAGGTCTTGATTGCCGCTGGCAATTTCGACGCTGGCATTGGACACCAAATCGGAGCTGTTGCGCACTTTCCCCACCACTTGAACCAGAGAGTCTTGCATGCGAGACATGGCCGTGAGCACCTTGCCGACCTCGTCTTCGCGTTGAATGTGGACACGTTGCGTCAAATCCCCTTCGGAAATTTTGCTTGCAATATGCAGCGCGTGTTCCATGGGGCCAACCAGGGCGCGAATCACGCTATGGGCGGTCCACAGACCCAACATCACCAAAATCAACACCCCCCCGGACATCAAGGTGGTCGCAATCGACGCAGATGAACCCGCCTTGTCTGCGGCGTCTTGCATCAGTTTTTCCTGCGCGGAGGCCATCTCCTCCAGGGCCTTGAACATTTCGCCCTGCTGAACCGTCAGCTCATTGAGCAGCAAAGAAAAGGCTTTTTCTTTGTTGCCTTCATCCGCCGCCTTGAGTGCAGCCACTCTGTTGCTGCGATAGACATCACGCGCCTTTCTGACGCGATCCAGTGATGCACGACCTTCAGGATCTGTGATGGCTTTATCCAGCCGTTCAAGAAAGCCATTGGTTTCCTTGCCATTGCCATCCAACTTCTTCAAGAAATTTTCCTTTTGCGCTGGATCATCGGAAATCACGTAGTCACGCAGATGGCGTGATGTATCCAGCATGTTGAATTTGATCGAACTCAAGAGTTTGACCGTGACCATTCGGTCGCGCGTCAGCTCATCCAAGGTGCTATTGAGGTTCGCGAGCGTGATGATGGTATTGATGCCGATCACCGCGCTGATGGTCAAGATGAAACCAAAACCCCAGACCAAGCGCCGCTTCATCGTCCAGCTTTTCATGGTGCCTCCTTGTTGAATCGACAAACCAGATTTCGACCTGCAGGCGGAAATCCCCTACCGATTCATTCTCGGATTGGGATAAAACACTTGGAAGGGTATTCCGGTTTGAAAATTCGCACTCCCCCGACACTCGGAGTATTCACGATTACACCGATCCAATTGCCAGCAAAGCCTCGCCCCAGCATGTCAACCAAGCGCACCACCCCCTCGTCGCCCGGACTGCGGTCAAGCACACGCAGTTCGTCGCGAGCGCGGAAGTCTCCGCTCTCGGCACCTGCCTCGGTCGCAGCAGAGCTCGCCGCGCAACTCAACCTGGGGCCGAAATCGGCGCAAGCACTCGTCGCCGCGGGCATCACGTCCCTCGCGGAACTGCGCAGCCTGGGCTCCGTCGCGGCCTACGCCAAGGTCAAACAACACACGCCCGCAGCCACGCTCAACCTGCTCTGGGCGCTTGAAGGCGCGCTGTCGTCCCTGCCGTGGCAAACCGTTGCCCACGAGCACCGAACCAGCCTGCTCCTCGCGCTGGAGCAGTACCAAAACGGCGGCTGAGACTTCCGCACCAGCACACGTCTCGCATCAGTGCGCAGGGTGATGAAGCGCTACAGCAGTGCGGATGCGTCAAGCGCCTCGGCGCGCTCCCGCACAGGCCTCTTGAGCCGCTTTCACAATGCTGGCCGCATCCACGCCAAAGTGGCCACGCAAGGCCGCGCGCGTGTCGCTGCGGCCAAAGCCGTCGGTGCCCAGGGTGGTGTAGCTGCGGCCTGACGGCAGATAGGCCCGCACGCTCTCCGGCACGGCGCGCACATAGTCGGTGGCGGCGATGATGGGGCCATGGCTGTCGTGCAGTTGCTGGGCCACGAAGGGCGTGGTGCCCAGGGTCTGGGAGGCCAAACCGTCGCGGGCCAATTCACTCCAGCTGGTGACGCTGTACACATCCACGCGGAACCCTTGCTCGGCCAGTTGTTGCGCGGCCTGGATCACCTCGGTCAGGATCGCGCCCGAACCCATCAGCGTGACGTTTGCCGGTGCCGTGGCTGCAGCCGCTCGCGTCGCCTTGGGCTGGGTGCGCGCGCGCGTTTGGGCGCCGCCATCGCCCGCATTGCGGGCATCGCCATCTTGCGAGTAGCTCTTCAATTTGTAGCAACCACGCACGGCGTCCGACTCCGAGCCTGCGGGAAAATCAGGCTGGGCGTAGTTCTCGTTCATCAGGGTCACGTAATAGAAAACGTCTTTCTGCGCCACCAGCATCTCACGCATGCCGTGGTCGAGGATGACGGCGAGTTCGCCCGCGAACGCCGGGTCGTAGGCCTTGCAGTTGGGGATGGTGGCCGCCACCAGATGGCTGCTGCCGTCCTGGTGCTGCAGCCCTTCGCCGCCCAGCGTGGTGCGGCCCGAGGTAGCACCCAGCAGGAACCCACGGGCCCGCTGGTCCGCCGCCGCCCAGATCGCATCACCGACGCGCTGAAAACCAAACATGCTGTAGTAAATGTAGAACGGCAGCATCGCCAGCCCATGCACGCTGTAGCTGGTGGCGGTGGCCGTCCAGCTGGCGATGGCGCCGGCCTCGCTGATGCCTTCTTCCAGGATCTGGCCGTCCTGCGCCTCGCGGTAGCTCAGCACGGAGCCGATGTCCTCGGGCGCGTAGCGCTGCCCGACGCTGGAATAGATGCCGACCTGCTTGAACAGATTGGCCATGCCGAAGGTGCGGGCCTCGTCCGCCACGATGGGCACCACGCGCGGACCCAGTTCGGTGTCCTTGAGCAAGTTGCCCAGCATACGCACGAAGGCCATGGTGGTGCTCATCTCCTTGCCGTCGGCCTGCAGTGCCCACGGCGCGTAACTGGCCAGCGCGGGCACGTTCACCGGGGCGCAGTCGCTGAAGCGGCGCGGCAGGTAGCCGCCCAGGTTCTGGCGCCGCGCGTGCAGGTACTGCAACTCGGGGCTGTCGTCGGCGGGCTTGTAGAAACTGAGCGAGGTGACCTGCTCGTCAGTGAGCGGCAGGCTGAAGCGGTTGCGAAAAGCGATGAGGTCGGTTTCGTCGAACTTCTTGTGGCTGTGCGTGGTCATCTTGCCCTGGCCCGCGCTGCCCATGCCGTAGCCCTTCTTGGTGTGCGCCAAGATGACCGTGGGCTGGCCGGTGTGGGCCACCGCGGCGGCGTACGCGGCATGGATTTTCACGATGTCGTGCCCGCCGCGTTTCAGGCGATCGATCTGCTCATCGGTCATGCCCTGGGCCAGCCGGGCCAGCTCTGGGTTCTGGCCGAAGAAGGTGTCGCGGTTGTAGCGGCCGTCCTTGGCGGCGAAGGTCTGCATCTGGCCATCCACCGTGTTCGCGAAGGCGCGCGCCAGGGCGCCCGTGGTGTCGCGCGCGAACAGCCCGTCCCAGTCGCTGCCCCACAAGAGCTTGATGACGTTCCAGCCCGCGCCCGCGAACAGCTTTTCCAGCTCGTCGATGATGCGGCCATTGCCGCGCACCGGGCCGTCCAGACGCTGCAGATTGCAGTTCACCACCCACACCAGGTTGTCCAGGCCCTCACGCGCGGCCAGGGTCAGGGCGCTCATGCTCTCGGGCTCGTCCATCTCGCCATCGCCGAACACGCCCCACACGGTGCGGCCCGTGCAGTCCAGCAGATGGCGGTGCGTGAGGTAGCGCATGAAGCGCGCGTGGTAGATCGAGCTGATGGGCCCGATCCCCATGGACCCGGTTGGGAACTGCCAGAAGTCCGGCATCAACGTGGGATGCGGGTAGCTGCACAAGCCGCGCGCACCCTGGCCGGTCCGGGCCTGGGGCGACGTCAGTTCTTGCCGATAGTGGGCGAGGTCGTCCTCGGTCAAACGGCCTTCCAGGTAGGCCCGCGCATACACGCCGGGTGCGCTGTGGGGCTGGAAGAACACGAGGTCGCCCAGGCTGCCGGGCGTCAGCGCCTGGCCCGTGCCCTCGCCACGGGCCCGGAAGAAATGGTGGTAACCCGTCTCGAACAGGTCTGCCGCGCTGGCATAGCTGGCGATGTGGCCGCCCAGCTCGCCATAGGCTTGGTTGGCGCGCACCACCATGGCCAGCGCGTTCCAGCGAATCAGGGAGGCCAGGCGCTCTTCGATGGCCAGATCGCCCTGGAAGGCGGGCTGCGCGTCCACCGCGATGGTGTTCACGTAGGGCGTGGCCAGCTCAGGCTGCCAGCCGATGCGCTGCGCGCGGGCCTGCGCGGCCAGGGTGCTGAGGATGTGCCGGGCGCGCTCGGCGCCTTGGCTGGCAATCAGCGCGGCGAACGCGTCTTGCCATTCGGCGGTTTCCTGGGGATCGGTGTCGGGCGTGTTCATGCCCCTGAATGTAGGGAGAGACGCACGGAATAGGCTGCCGTTCTGTGCTTACCTCACGCACATTGACAGCATAAAATGCTGAAAAATTGAATTCATAAAGCCCAATGAACCTCGATAGCACCGATCTGCGGATTCTGGACGAGCTGCAACGCGACGGTGCCCTCTCCAACGTGGAGCTGGCCCGGCGCGTGCATCTGAGCCCCTCACCCTGCCTGGCCCGAGTCAAGGCCCTGGAAGCCTCGGGCGTGATCGAGCGCTACGTCGCCATCGCCAGCGCCAACAAGCTGGGCTTGGGCCTGAATGTCTTCATTTCCATCAGCCTCAAGTCACAAAGCAAGGAGGACCTGGCCGACTTCGAGCGCCGCATCGCCGAGCACGACGAGGTGATGGAGTGCTACCTGATGACGGGGGACTCCGACTACCTCATCCGCGTGGCCCTGCCCGACATTGGCGCGCTGGAGCGGTTCATCCTGGAACAGCTCAGCCCCATCAGCGGCATCGACAAGATCCGATCCAGCTTCGCGCTCAAGCAGGTGCGCTACAAGACGGCGCTGCCCTTGCCCGCCAGTGCCGCATAACAGGCGTCGCCAAAAGCTGTCTCTCGCTCAAGCCAGACGGAAGGACGCCACGCTGCCCACCAGGGCCTGGGACTGGTCTCTCAGGCTCTGCGCGGCGGCGGAACATTCCTCCACCAGGGCCGCGTTCTGCTGCGTGGCCTGGTCGATCTGTGCAATCGCTTCGCTGATCTGTGCCACGCCCCGCGATTGCTCCTCCATCGCGTGGGCGATTTCCTGCATGTGGACAGCCACCTCACCAATGGCCGAGGCCGCCTCGGTGACGGTCGCGCCCGCCCCGCCGACCTGGCCTGCACCCGCGCTGATCTCCTGCACGCTGCCCATGATCAGTTCCTTGATTTCCTTGGCGGCGGTGGCCGAGCGCTGAGCCAGGGTGCGCACCTCGCCCGCCACCACGGCAAAGCCCCGGCCCTGCTCGCCTGCCCGTGCCGCCTCGACCGCCGCGTTCAGCGCCAGGATGTTGGTCTGGAAGGCGATGCCGTCGATGACGGCGATGATGTCCACGATCTTGCGCGACGACTCCTCGATGCGGCGCATGGTCTCCACCGACGCACCCACCGCCTCGCCGCCCTGACCGGCCACGGTGCGCGCGCGCGTGGACTGTTCGTTGGCCCGCAGAACCTGGGCCGTGTTCTCGCGCACCGAGGCCGTCATCTGCTGGATGGCCGAGGCGGTCTGTTGCAAGGCGCTGGCCTGGGTCTCGGTGCGGGCCGATAAATCGTTGTTGCCGGTGGCGATCTGCACACCGGCCGAAGCCACGGATTCCGCCGCCTGCTGCACGCTGCGCACCAGGCGGCGCAGGCTCTCGTTCATGTGCGCCAGGTTGCTCATCAAGACTCGCACCTCGGTGTAGCCCCTGCTGGCATCCACCTCCTGGCTCAGGTCCCCCTGCGCCACGGCTTCGGCCAGCCGGCCCGCCACGGCCAGTCCGCCGAGCACGCGGCGGATGATGCGGGCGCACAACAGCAGCACCGCGATGGCGGCTGACAGCATGGTCACCAGCACCCACACGTGGGCCTGGCGGGCCACTTGCTCGCCATGGTCGCGCACGGCCTTGTTATGGGCTTCGAGCATGTCGCTGGGCTCGGCCAGTGCCTTTTCCAGCAGCTCGAAAGTGTCGTGAAAGCCCTTCATGCCGGCCTGAGCGCCGGGAAGGTCGGTGCCCATCTGGCGCAGCAAACGCGCGCCCATCTCCGCATAGGCGCGGGCCTGGGGCAGGACGGCGGTCACCTTGGCGCGGATCTCCGGCGGCAGGTCGATCGCCTGCAAGGCCGTCAGGTGCTGGTTGAAGGTGGCGGCGCTTTCGTCCAGTTCCTTGACCGCCTCGGCCAAGCCGGCTGCGTCCTGCGACTGTGCGGCCAGCAAACCTTGCAACACGCTGGAACGGATGGCGTCGTGCATCATGTCCGCGAGAGCGGCGTTCTGCATCGCATCCCCCATGTCCGTCGCCGTGTTGAGCTGCTGCGTCATGCGCTCGGCGGCAATCCAGCCGACGGCGCCCACCACCAGCGCACCCGCACAGGCCAGCGCACTCAAGGCCGACAAAGCCACCTTCAAGCTCAATCTCATCGCGCACTCCTGGAGTCCAGTTGTGGCGGGCAGTGTCGGCCATGCCCTGCGGGCCCGCAAGCCATGGCGCAAGGCATGAATCGCTGGGAATTGGGTGGTACTGGACTGACCGCCGTCAAGAATCGGCAAAACAGGCCGGCAGGGGGACAGGGGCTACTGACATGGGATACGGGTACGCCGTAAAATCCTGCCCGCGCCCCCGTCCCACGACGGGGGTGCATCCGCTAGGGGTGTTGCCGCGACTCCGGACCGCAAGGCCGACAGCACGGTGACTGAGAAAGTCCCTTTGAACCTGATTGAGGTAATCCTCGCGCAGGGAAGCCGCTCCAGTTGTCCACTCAAGACACCGACCCGCTGGAGCCCAGCCCACCTGCCTACGTTATTTCGGATTTAACGCATGGCATTCGCATCGAACAAGAGCGTCAACGACGCAACGACCCCCCTCTCGGCCGAGCGCCGAGCCTTCGGCTTCCATGACCACGCCTCGCTCTGGTTCAGCCTGGGCGTGGGCCTGCTTGTCATGCAGGTCGGCGCCTACCTGATGCCCGCGCTGGGCACGCGCGAGGCACTGATCGCCATCGTCGCTGGCTCCATCCTGGGCGCCTTCCTGCTGGGCTCGGTGGCCAAGCTGGGCGCGGACAGCGGCCTGGCCAGCGCGGGCCTGATGCACGCGGTCTACGGCCGACGCTTCGCCGTGCTGCCCATCGTGCTCAACATCGTTCAGCTGATCGGCTGGGGCAGCTTCGAGCTGGTCGTGATGCGCGACGCCAGCGTGGCCATCACCGGGGCCTCGGCCGCCTGGGCCCCCTGGCTCGCCACCCTGTTCTGGGGCGCCATCGTGGCCCTGCTGATCAGCGGATCCATGGTCACGCTCGTGCGCAAGCTGATCGCACGCGTCGCGCTGCCCCTGGTGGTGCTCTCGCTGCTGTGGCTGAGCTGGCAGTTCCTCTCGATGGCCCAGGCCCAAGGCCTCGTGGCCTTGTGGAATCGGCCCGGCGAAGGCGGCATGGGCGTGCTGTCCGCGCTGGACTTGGTGATTGCCATGCCCATCTCCTGGCTGCCCTTGGTGGCCGACTACGCGCGCCACGGGCGCGACGGCAAGTCGGCGCTGCGCGGCACCTGGCTGGGTTACGCGCTGGCCAATATGTGGTGCTACGGCTTGGGCGTGCTGGTGGTGCTGACCTTGCCCAGCGCCAACCTCGTCAACGCGCTGCTGCTGGCACAAGGCGGGCTGATCGCGCTGTCGCTCATCCTGATCGACGAGGTGGACAACGCCTATGGCGACGCCTACTCGGGCGCGGTGTCCAGCCACAGCCTGCAGCCGAAGAAGAGCATCCGCTTCTGGGGCTTTGTCATCACCGCCGCCTGCACGGCCTGCGCCCTGGTGCTGCCCATGCACGCGCTGGAGCCCTTCCTGCTGATGCTCAGTTCCGTGTTCGTGCCGCTCTTCGGCGTGATCCTGGGCCGTTTGGCTTTCAGCGCGAACACCGTCCAGTTGCTCGCCAACGCACGGGCCGTGCACGTCGGTCCCCTGCTGATCTGGCTCGCCGGCATCGCGGTCTACCACGGCGCACCGCTGCTGACTTCGGTGCTCGGTTTCCAGACCGGTTCCGCCCTGCCCGCACTGGCCTTCAGCTTCGTGCTCGCCTACCTGAGCCGTGCCAAGGCATGACCGTCATGAAACGCTATCCCCGGGTGCTGTCGATCGCCGGCTCGGACAGCGGTGGCGGCGCGGGCATCCAGGCCGACCTCAAGACCATGGCGGCCCTGGGCTGCTACGGCATGACGGCCATCACCGCGCTGACCGCGCAGAACACCCAGGGCGTCACGGGCATCCACGCGGTGCCGCCGGAGTTCCTCAAGGCGCAGATCCAGGCGGTGGTGGAAGACATCGGCGTGGACGCGCTCAAGATCGGCATGTTGCACGCGCCCGAGATCGTCGAGGTGGTGGCCTGGGCCATCCGCCATTACGGCATCGAACGCGTGGTGCTGGACCCGGTGATGGTGGCCACCAGCGGTGACCGTCTGATCGCCGAAGCGACGGTGAGCGTGCTGGTCCAGCAGCTGTTCCCCCTGGCCACCGTGGTCACCCCCAATCTGGACGAGGCGGAACTGCTGCTGGGCCGCAAGATCGACGGGGTGTCGGCGTTGGAAGGCGCGGCGCGCGAGCTGCTGGCCATGGGCGCGAAGAGCGTGCTGCTCAAGGGCGGTCATCTGCCCGGCGACGAGGTGGTGGACCTGCTGCTGCCGCGCGACGGCGCGCCGCTCTACCTCCAGGCCGCGCGCATTGCCAGCCGCAACGTGCACGGCACGGGTTGCACCCTGTCGTCGGCCATCGCGTCCTACCTCGCGCAAGGCCATGACCTGCAAGACGCCGTGCGGCGCGCGCGAACCTGGATCCTGGGCGCTATCCAGGCCGGCAAGGACGTGCGCACCGGCGGACTGAACGGCGGCGCGGGCCATGGCCCGCTGAACCATGGGTACGCGCCCGTGGCCATGCGGGTGCTGGGCTGAACTCACGACGAACGCCCGCACGCACGCATGAACGCACACACGAACAAAAGCAAAGAGACCATGCCCACATCGCGCGCTTCTTCCTCAGCCCTGGTGCTCGGCGCGGGCCTCATGGGCCGGCTGCTGGCCTGGCAGCTCGCGCGCCGTGGCTGGCACGTCACCGTGCACGAGGCCGCGGCCGCTGACGCGCCCAGCGACCCCGCGGGCGTGGCGCCAGGCGCAGCCGCGCGGGTGGCGGCGGCCATGTTGGCGCCGCTGGCGGAATCGGCCATCACCGAACGCAACGTGGTCGAGATGGGACGCTACGCGCTGACACGCTGGCCACAATTGCTGGGCCAGCTGAGCCAGCCGGTGTTCTTCCAGCAAGAAGGCACGCTCATCCTCTGGCACCGGCAGGACGCGGCCGAAGCACGGCGCTTCGCGCAACTGCTGCGGGCCACGAACGAGCAGGTGCCGCAGCTGCCGACCATGCAGACCTTGGACGCGAGCGGCGTGCACGCACTCGAACCCGGTCTGGAGCAGCGCTTCGCCCAAGGCCTGTACCTGCCAGGCGAGGGCCAGCTCGACAACCGGCAATTGCTGGCCGCCCTGCTGCACGAGCTCAAGGCCCTGGGCGTGACGCTGCACTGGAACAGCCGGCGCGCGCCGAAAGATCTGCCTCGACCAGAAGACGGCCCGGTGGACTGGGTCTTCGACTGTCGGGGCCTGGGCGCGCGTGCGCTGATACCGTCCGCTTCCGGTGGCGAAGGAACTCAAACGCACGCCGCTTTGCACGGCGAAGAACCTGGAAAGCACGCCGCTGTGCGCGGCGACAGAATCGGAACGCACGCCGCTGTGCGCGGCGTGCGGGGCGAGGTCGCGCGGGTGCATGCGCCCGAGGTGAAGCTGACGCGGCCGACACGGCTGATCCATCCGCGCTACCCGATTTACATCGCGCCCAAGCAGGATGACATCTACGTGATCGGTGCGACCGAGATCGAGAGCGATGACATGTCGCCGCCCAGCGTGCGTTCGACCCTGGAGCTGCTGAGCGCGGCCTATGCCGTGCACCCAGGTTTCGCCGAAGGGCGCATCATCGAGATCGCCGCGCACTGTCGGCCCGCGCTGCCGGACAATCTGCCCGAGATCCGCGTGACACGCGGACCCGGCGTGCCCGTGATGCGCATCAACGGCCTCTACCGCCATGGCTTCATGATTTCCCCCGCGCTGCTGGACGCGGCACTGGACATCGTCGAACACAACCGACACACACTCGCCGAACAACTTGACCTCAGGATCGTGGCATGAAAGTGCTCATCAACCAACAGACCCATGAACTCGACAGCGACGCCACGCTGGCCGACGCGGTCGCGGCCATCGAGGCCAGGCCGCCTTTCGCGGCGGCGGTCAACACGCAGTTCGTGCCCAAGACGCAGTACGCCCAGCACCCCCTGCGCGACGGCGACCAGGTGGAGATCATTGCCCCGGTGACCGGGGGATGACGATGCCTTTGACCCCCGCGAAGCACAACGACATGCAAACCCCTGATCCCTTGATCCTCTACGGCGAACCCTTTGCCAGCCGCTTGCTGCTGGGCACCTCGCGCTACCCTTCGCCCGCCGTGCTGGAAGCCGCCGTGCAGACCGCCCGGCCCGCCATGCTGACGGCCTCGCTGCGCCGTCAGGGCGCGGGCTCGGTGTCGCCGGAAAGCGGCCAGGCCTTCTGGCAATTGCTGCGCAAGCTGGGCGTGCCCGTGTTGCCCAACACGGCGGGCTGCCACAGCCCGCGCGAGGTCATCGCCACCGCGCAGATGGCGCGCGAGGTCTTCGAGACCGACTGGATCAAGCTGGAGCTGATCGGCGACGACTACACCCTGCAGCCCGACACGCTCAAGCTGGTCGACACGGCGGATCAATTGCTCAAGGACGGCTTCAAGGTGCTGCCCTACTGCACGGAAGACCTGGTGCTCTGCCAACGCCTGGTGGACGTGGGCTGCCAAGCCGTGATGCCTTGGGCCGCGCCCATCGGCACGGGCAAGGGGCCGGTGAACCCGTATGCCATGCGCCAGTTGCGCGAACGCCTGGACGTGCCGCTGATCGTGGATGCGGGCCTGGGCCGTCCCTCGCACGCGTGCACCGTGATGGAGTGGGGCTACGACGCCGTGCTGCTCAACACCGCCGTGGCCCTGGCGCGCGACCCGGTGGCCATGGCGGGCGCCTTCGCCGCCGCCGTGCAGGCCGGGCGCGCCGCCTACCTCGGCGGTGCGATGGACGAACAAGAGGCCGCTCAGCCCTCCACGCCGGTGCTGGGCACCCCCTTCTGGCATGCATGACGAACACCCCCAGGCTACGCGCCTCGTTGGGCGCTACGCCCCACGTGCCAACGCCAAAGGCACAGGCCCTTCGGACTGTCCAAGCCTGCGCAGGCAGGCTTGGAGCCGCAGCCCTCAGCCCCTTGCAGGGGACAACGCCAGTGGCTAAGGCCTTGCCGGTTCCACGGCATTCCCCGTTTCAATCGCTTCTTGCGGTCCAAGCTTTGCTCAACGTGAAAGCGCCATCGACGTGACAACTCTGACCACCAACGCGCGCGCCATCGTCGCGGCCCACCCTGACAAGGCCATTCCCGTCGTCGGCCAGCCGCAGCCGCGCTACAGCCTGGACGACCCGATCTACCGTGCCGCCGTGCAAGCGGCGCTGGCGCTGGGCTTCATCGAGATCGACGCCGAATGCCTGGCCTTGGCCTGGCTGGCGCAGTCCCGGCGCACCGGCCGTTTCGACCCGGACATCTGGCCGGTCGAGGCGGTGGACTTCGGCCTGCGCCCGCGCGGTGACGGCGCAGGGGCTTTCGCCGCCTGTCCCTCTCGCCTGGGCGTCTACGCCGTGCTGCCCGACGCGCGGTGGGTGGGTCGCATGGCCCATGCAGGCGTGCCCACGCTGCAATTGCGCTTCAAGTCACACGACCCGCAGGCCGTGCGGCGTGAAGTGCGCGCGGCCATCGAGACCGTGAGCGCCGCCCACCGGCAGCGCGGCGCGCGCAGCCTGCTGTTCATCAATGACCATTGGCGCGAGACGCTGGAGGTTCTGGCCAGCGACGCCAGCCACCTCGAGTTCCTGGGCGTGCACCTGGGCCAGGAGGACATGGACGCAGCGGCCATGGTGGAAGGCTTCGAGGCCATCCGCGCCGCCGGCCTGCGCCTGGGCCTGTCCACCCACGGCTACGCCGAGATGCGACGCGCCGCCGCGCTGCAACCCAGCTACATCGCCATGGGCGCGGTCTACCCCACCACGCTGAAGCAAATGGCCACCGCGCCGCAAGGCCCAGGCCGCTTGGCCGCCTACGCGCGGCTGTTGCACCACGCGGGCTACCCCGGCGTGGCCATCGGCGGCATCTCGGCGGCGGAATTGCCCGTCATCAAAGCCACCGGTGTCGGCTCCCTGGCCGTGGTGCGGGCCATCACGGCCGAGGCCAATCCAGAAGCCGCAGCAGCCAGATTAATGGCAGCCTGGGACCTCTGAACATGATGATTGCCTGAGTCCTAGAGACCAGGGCACTCGCGGAACTGGCTTTGCCAGGCCGCTGAGTGCGTCCCCCCTGCCACCGCAGGTTGGCGTTCAGGGGGGAAGGCGCGTAGCGCCTCAGGGGGGATCATCCCATCTCCACCCGATTGCGCCCAGCCTCCTTGGCACGGTAAAGCGCCGCGTCGGCGCGCGAGAGGGCGGCATCCGCGGCACCGTCGTCCGGGCTGAGGATGGCCACGCCGACGCTGACCGTCGCGTGGATGTGCCGCGCGCCCCAGGCCAGGGGACGCGCCGACACGGCCTCACACAGACGCTGCGCCCAGGTGCGGGCATCCTCCATGCCGCTGCCCGGCAGGATGACGGCGAACTCCTCGCCGCCCAGGCGACCCGCCGTGTCGGTGCCCCGCAGCTCGTCGCGCAGCAAGTCGGCGAAGTGGCGCAGTAGGCTGTCGCCCGCCGCGTGGCCGTATTGGTCATTGACGCGCTTGAAATGGTCCAGGTCCAGCATCAGCACGCAGGCACGCAGGGTGTTGCGGCGGCGCACGCGCTCCAGCTCGCTTTCCAGACTTTGCATGAAATGCCGGCGGTTGGCCAGTCCGGTCAGGGCATCGGTGCTGGCTTGCTCGCGCAGCTCGGCCTCGAGTTGCTTGCGCTCGGTGATGTCGATGCGACTGCCCACCAGGTAACCGCGGCTGGTGCGGTGATCGCTGTACTGCACCCAGCGTCCGTCGCGCAGCTCCTGCTCGTAGGGCAGGCCGCTGGCGGCGCGGCGCGACTGCAGGCGCTCGGCCAGCCAGGCCTCCTCGTGGCCACGCGCCTCGGGGAACAAGCCGCTGGCGAGCGCTGCGCGCGTGAGATCCTCGAAGCTGATGCCTGGCTGGTCCAGCAGATGGCGGATCTCCTGGTAGAGATCCTTCATGGCTTGGTTGCTCATGATCAGCTGGTCCTGCGCGTCGTAGATCACGATGCCCACCGAGATGCTTTCCAGCGCGTCACGCAGCAGGGCCGAAGCCTCGTCGGCCTGCCGACGCGCCGCGATGCGCTGCACCTGGATGGCGCGCATGCGCATCAGCACGAAACCGTACAGCGCGGCCAGCAACACGACGGCTGCGACGATGAACAGCAGTTCCCCATGCCAGCCTTTCAGGGCGTCCCGCTCGGACATCCCGACCACGGCGTAGAAGGGATGCTCCTCCAGCTTGCGAAAGGCATAGAGGCGGGGCAACCCATCAAAGGCCGGGGTGTGGTGCGCCCGCCCCACCATCTCACCGGCGTTGATGCGGCGCTGCACGGCCTCGCCCGCCGACAGGCCAAAACTGAAGCCGGGGTCCAGGGGGTGCTGCATCAAGGGCTTGTGGGTCCGGCTGCCAAAGACGCCCAGCAGACTGTCGGGCGGCAGGTCCATCTCCATGAACCAGCGCCGGAAATGCGCCAGATTCAAGGTGGCGTTGACCAAGCCGAGCAGGCGGCCGGAGCCGTCGCGCACGGGCGCGTAGACATCGACAGCGAGGCGGTCGGCGGACATGCTGGCCATGTCCAGCGCGTCCGCGTAAAGGATGTTGGCCTTGGTGTCGGAGCGCAGGACGCGCAATGCCGTCTGAGCGCCCATCTCGGACAAGGTCGCGCTGCCAGGCTGCAAGGACGTTCCGTACAAGAGTCTGCCCGAGCGGTCCCAAACGAAGAACTGCCCCAATTCGGGAAAGCTCTCCTGGTAGGAGCGCAACAGACTCAAGACATCGCCAGCGTGAGCGCCGCGGGCATCTGGGCTCAACGCCGCGCGAGGCAGGCGCTGCGCGATCTGGTGCAGGCTGCTTTCCACGCGGCGCAGTCCGCCGGAGAGCTGAGCGTCCAGCGTCTGCACCAGATGGTCGGCGTGGTCGCTGGCGCGCTCCAGGGCCAAATCATGGCCTCGCACCAGCTGCCACGCCAGGATCAGCACCAGCCCGGCATACCCCGAGGCAAGCCAAAACAGGGGAACACGGAGCTGGCGCATGGGCATGATCGGGTTCCCGCTTTCGGTTCAGCTCAGCCGACCCAGCGTCGCGCGTTGCGCCACAGCCGCGCCCAGGGGCTGGTCTGGCTCGGATCCAGGGGCGTCCAGCTGAACTGGATGTTGCGGAACACCCGCTCGGGGTGGGGCATCATGGCCGTGAAGCGCCCATCGGCCGTGGTGACCGCCGTCAGACCGCCGGGGCTGCCGTTCGGGTTGGCGGGGAAAGCCTCGGTCGCGCGACCGTGGTGGTCCACGAAGCACATGGCGGGGATGGCCTGCGCCGCGTTGCCGCGTCGCGTGAAATTGGCGTGTCCCTCGCCATGCGCCACCACGATGGGCAGGCGGCTACCGGCCATGCCGGCGAAGAAGATGCTGGGCGAGTCCAGCACCTCGACCTGGGACAGCCGCGCTTGGAAGCCGCTGGGGTTGTGGGTGAAACGCGGCCAGGCCTCGGCCCCCGGAATGATGTCCGCCAGCTCGGCCAGCATCTGGCAGCCGTTGCACACGCCCAGGGCGAAGGTGTCGGTGCGCCCAAAGAAGGCCTGAAACTCCTGCGCCAGACGCTCGTTGAAGAGAATGCTGCGCGCCCAACCGATGCCCGCGCCCAAGGTGTCGCCGTAGCTGAAACCGCCGCAGGCCACGAAACCCTTGAAATCGGCCAGCCGCGCGCGGCCCGACTGCAGGTCGGTCATGTGCACGTCATAGGCCTCGAAGCCCGCCTCGGTGAAGCAGTAAGCCATCTCGACATGCGAGTTCACGCCCTGCTCGCGCAGGATGGCGACCTTGGGTCGGCTCTGCAGCAGGGCCGGCGCCAAGCCCTCGGACGGGTCGAAACTCAGGTGCACGTGAAGGCCGGGGTCGCCCTCGGCGACGCCCGCGCCCGCGATGGCGTGCTCGGCATCGGCGCCGGCCGGGTTGTCGCGCAGCTGGCTGATCTTCCAGCTCACGCTGTCCCAGACCTGCTGCAGATCGGCCAGCTTGGCCGTGAAGATGGCCTTGGCGTCGCGCCAGACCTGCAGTTCGCCCACGCCGGCCTGGATCTCGCCGCCGCTCGGGCGGGTCTTGCCGATCACATGGCTGTGGCGGGACAGGCCATGCTCGCGCAGCACGGCCAGCGCGGCGTCACGGTCCGCGCTGCGCACTTGCAGCACCACGCCGAGTTCTTCATTGAACAAGGCCTGGAGCGTGAGCTCATCGCGCCGCGCATTGACCTGCTGCGTCCAGTTCTTGGCATCGCCCGAATCCATGCGGCTGTCGCTGATGCCGTCGCCCTCGGTGACCAGCAGGTCCACGTTCAGGGCCACGCCGACCTGGCCGGCGAAGGCCATCTCGGCCACGGCAGCGAGCAGGCCGCCATCGCTGCGGTCGTGGTAGGCCAGGATGCGACCCTGCGCGCGCAGGGCGTTGACCGCCTGCACCAGGCGGACCAGGTCCTGCGGGTCGTCGAGGTCAGGCACGGCGTCGCCGGTCTGGTCCAGGGTTTGCGCCAGGATGCTGCCGCCCATGCGCTTCTTGCCATGCCCCAGGTCGACCAGCAGCAGGGTGGTGTCGCCTTCACGCACCAGCTGCGGCGTCAGCGTGCCGCGCACATCGGGCAAGGTGGCGAAAGCCGACACGATGAGGGACACGGGCGAGGTGACTTTTTTTGCCACGCCGGCTTCGTCCTTCCCGCTACCCGAGGGGCTTGTCCACACGGTGCGCATGGACAGGCTGTCCTTGCCCACGGGGATGCTGATGCCCAGCGCCGGGCACAGCTCCATGCCCACGGCGCGCACCGTGGCGTACAGGGCAGCGTCCTCACCCGGCTCGCCGCAGGCGGCCATCCAGTTGGCGGAGAGCTTCACGCGCGGCAGCTCGATGGGCGCCGCCAGCAGGTTGGTGATGGCCTCGGCCACGGCCATGCGGCCCGAGGCCGGCGCATCCAATGCGGCCAGCGGCGTGCGCTCGCCCATGCTCATGGCCTCGCCCGCGAAGCCCGCGTAATCGGCCAGCGTGACCGCGCAGTCCGCCACGGGAATCTGCCAGGGGCCGACCATCTGGTCGCGGTGGGTCAGACCGCCCACGGTGCGGTCGCCGATGGTGATGAGGAAACGCTTGGAGGCGACCGTCGGGTGCGCCAGCACGTCGATGACGGCTTGCTGCAGGGTGACACCCCCCAGGTCCAGCGGCTTGAACTGGCGCGCGATGGTCTTGACGTCGCGGTGCATCTTGGGCGGCTTGCCCAGCAGCACGTCCATAGGCATCTGGACAGGCGATTCATTCCCCTCGTCAGCCAGCACCAGGTCGCGCGCCTCGGTCGCCACGCCCACCACCGCGTAGGGGCAACGTTCGCGCTCGCAGAAGGCTTTGAACTGAGGCAGCGACTCGGGCGCGATGGCCAGCACATAGCGCTCCTGGCTCTCGTTGCACCAGATTTCCTTGGGCGCGAGGCCGGACTCTTCCAGGGGCACGGCGCGCAGATCGAAGCGCGCGCCACGGCCCGCGTCGTTGGTGATTTCGGGGAAGGCATTGGACAGCCCCCCCGCGCCCACGTCGTGGATGGCGAGGATGGGGTTCTTCTCGCCCTGCGCCCAGCAGTGGTTGATGACTTCCTGGGCGCGGCGTTCGATCTCGGGGTTGCCACGCTGCACGGAATCAAAGTCCAGCTCGGCCGCGTTCGCGCCCGTGGCCATGGAACTGGCCGCGCCACCGCCCATGCCGATCTTCATGCCGGGGCCACCCAGCTGGATCAGCAGCGTTCCCGCGGGGAACAGTATCTTCTTCGTCTGCGTGGCATCGATCGCGCCCACGCCGCCCGCGATCATGATGGGCTTGTGGTAGCCGCGCTGCACCACGTCGACATCGCTCGCGACCGCCTGCTCGTATTCGCGGAAGTAGCCCGCGAGATTCGGCCGGCCGAACTCGTTGTTGAAGGCCGCGCCACCCAGCGGGCCTTCGATCATGATCTGCAAGGGGCTGGCGATGTGCTCGGGCTTGCCACCCGCCTGGTCGGACCAGCCGCCCCAGAGCTTGGAGACGGTGAAGCCCGTCAGGCCGGCCTTGGGCCGCGAGCCGCGCCCGGTAGCGCCTTCATCGCGGATTTCGCCGCCCGCGCCGGTGGAGGCACCGGGAAAAGGCGAGATCGCGGTCGGGTGGTTGTGCGTCTCCACCTTCATGAGCACGTGGCTCTGCGCGGCCGACTTCTCGTAGGTCGGCACGCGCAGTGTGCCATCCCCATCCTCACCGTTGCCTGCGTCGAAACGCGCCACGAAACGCTCAATGGGCGTGCCCTCCATGATGGAGGCGTTGTCCGAATAGGCCACCACCGTGTGCTGCGGGCTGGTCTGGTGGGTGTGGCGGATCATGCCGAACAGGCTTTTGGCCTGCTTCTCGCCATCGATCGTGAAATCGGCGTTGAAGATCTTGTGGCGGCAGTGTTCGCTGTTGGCCTGCGCGAACATCATCAACTCCACATCGGTGGGGTTGCGCCTCAAGCCCTTGAACGCGGCTTCGAGGTACTCGATCTCGTCGTCCGCCAGGGCCAGGCCCCAGTCGGTGTTGGCCCGCTGCAGTGCGGCCTTGCCGCCGCCCAGCACGTCCACATGGTCCATGGGCACGGCCTGCAAGGCCGTGAACAGGGCCTGGGCCTCGTCACGGCCGGCCAGAGCGCTCTCGGTCATGCGATCGTGCAGCAGGGCCGCGATCCGCCCCAGCTGTTCCGCGCTCGGCGCGGCGCTCTTGCCCAACAGCCCCGACTTGAGCTGCACGCGGTATTCCACCACGCGCTCCACGCGGTGCAGGGCACCGCCGCTGTCGCCCAGTCCGCAGTTGCGCGCGATGTCGGTGGCCTTGGAGGCCCAGGGCGAGACGGTGCCCAGGCGCGGCGCGACCACCACCAGCGCCCCGTCCATCGCACCTTCATAGGGCTCGCCGTAGTCGAGCAGTGCAGCCCAGCGTTGCCGCTCGGCCGGCGTGAGCGCGACCTCCGTCGCGACCAGGTGCACGTAGCGCGCCGCGATGCCGCCGACCTTGTCGTGAATGGCCTGCAGGCGGGGCAGGAGCTGCTGGGCACGGTAAGGGCTGAGGGCGCTGCCGCCCTCGAAGGAAGTGATGTGGAGGGTCACTGTGGTGGCCTGTGGAGAGGAGTGTGCGAGCCGCCGCCACGAAGGTCTGGTGGCACTCAAGCCGGGAGGAAAGCCCGCGATTTTACCCTCCCGCCCTCGCCCCGCCCCTTCCCACGCCGGGCGCGCCATGGAGATGGCGAAAGAGGATAATTCGCCCCCATGAGCATCACCTACAAAGATGAGGCCGGCATCGCCGGAATGCGCGAGGCCTGCCGCCTGGCCTCCGAAGTGCTGGACTACATCACCCCCCACATCCAACCCGGCATCACGACCAAGGAAGTGGACCGCCTGGCGCTGGAATGCATGAAGGCCCAGGGCACGGTGTCGGCCACCATCGGTTACCAGCCGCCGGGCTACCCGCCCTACCCGGCCCATCTGTGCACCTCGGTGAACCACGTGGTCTGCCATGGCATCCCGAATGACAAGCCGCTCAAGAAGGGCGACATCATGAACGTGGACGTGACCGTGATCACGAAGGACGGCTGGTATGGGGACAACAGCCGCATGTACCTGATTGGGGATGTCTCGATCGCGGCCAAGCGCCTGTGCACGCTGACCTACGAAGCCATGTGGATGGGCATCGAACAGGTCCGCCCCGGCGCGCGTCTGGGCGACGTGGGTCATGCCATCCAGAAGTTCGCCGAAGGCCACGGTTTCTCCATCGTGCGCGAGTACTGCGGTCATGGCATCGGGCAGGTCTTCCACGAAGATCCGCAGGTGCTGCACTATGGCCGCCCCGGCACGGGCGAGGAACTCAAGCCCGGCATGACCTTCACCATCGAGCCCATGATCAACGCGGGCCGCCGCGAGGTGAAGGAGCTCAACGACGGCTGGACCATTGTGACCAAGGACCACTCGCTCTCCGCGCAGTGGGAACACACGATCCTGGTCACGCCCACGGGCTACGAAGTGCTCACGCTTTCGGCCGGTAGCCCACCGCCGCCGGCCTTCGTGAAGAACTTCACGCAGGCCCGGCAGGACACGGTGACGGCCTGATCCGGTCCTCGCGTTCTTCCCGCGCCCAAGCGTCGCCCCCGCTGGAACCGTCGCCATGAAAGCGGCCACGCCCCAAGCATTGCGCCAGCAGTACCAGGCCCGCAAGGTTGAGGTGCTCGCCACCATCGGTGAGGGCGGCACCTCCACGCGCGGGGTGCATGGCGTGCTGCGTCGCCTGGCGCGTCTGGCCGACGACACGCTGCAGACCCTGTGGGAACAGACCGGTTTCGGACCGCGCCCCACCCTGGTCGCCGTGGGCGGCTTCGGCCGCGGCGAGCTCTACCCCGCCTCCGACATCGACGTGCTGCTGCTGCTGCCCGCGGGTTGGGTGGTGGATGGCCCGGGTGCCGACGAGGCACTGCGCCAGCGCATCGAGACCTTCATCAGCGGCTGCTGGGACGCCGGGCTGGAGATCGGTTCCTCGGTGCGCACCATCGACGAATGTCTGGCCGAGGCGGAGAAAGACGTGACGGTACAGACCGCGCTGCTCGAATCCCGCGCGATCTGCGGCAACGCCACGCTCTACCGCAACTTCCAACGCCGCTTCAAGGCCGCGCTGGATCCACAGGCCTTCTTCGTCGCCAAGACGTTGGAGTTGGAGCAGCGCCACAACAAATTCGAGGACACGCCCTACGCCCTCGAACCGAACTGCAAGGAAAGCCCGGGTGGCCTGCGTGATTTGCAGACCATCCTCTGGGTCGCGCGCGCGGCCGGTTATGGCAAGAGCTGGGATGAACTTGCGCGCAAGGGCCTGGCCACGCCCTTCGAGGTCCGTCAGATCAAGCGCAATGAATCCATGCTGGCGCTGATCCGCTTGCGCCTGCACCTGACGGCGGGCCGACGCGAGGACCGGCTGGTCTTCGACCTGCAAACGGCCGTGGCGGCGCGTTTCGGCTACGGACTGAAGCCCCCCACGCTCGGCACCGGCGTGTCCTCGCAGCCCTCCGAGGGGGCTGTTTCGCCCAGGGGCGGCCCGGCGACGAAACCCGATCCAGCCGCGGAGGTCAAGACCAAGGTCCGCGCCAGCGAGGCGCTGATGCGGCACTACTACTGGGCCGCCAAGGCCGTGACCCAGTTGCGGCAGATCCTGCTGCTCAACATCGAGGCGCAGCTGAACCCCAAGACCCAGGCGCCCGTGCCCATCAACGAACGCTTCCTCGACCGCGGGGGGCTGATCGAGGTGGCGGACGACCGGCTCTACCTGAACCACCCGCACGCCATCCTCGAGACTTTCCTGGTCTACCAGACCACTCCCGGCCTCAAGGGCTTGTCGGCACGCACGCTGCGCGCGCTCTACAACGCGCGCAACCTGATGACGGCCAAGTTCCGCCAGGACCCGGTCAACCGCGCCACCTTCCTGCAGATCCTCCAGCAGCCGCAGGGCATCACGCACGCCATGCGGCTGATGAACCAGACCTCGGTGCTGGGCCGTTACCTCTGGCCCTTCCGCCGCACCGTGGGTCAGATGCAGCATGACCTGTTCCACGTCTACACGGTGGACCAGCACATCCTGATGGTGCTGCGCAACATGCGCCGCTTCTTCATGGCCGAGCATGCGCACGAATACCCCTTCTGCTCGCAGCTAGCCGCCGCCTGGGACCAGCCCTGGATCCTCTATGCCGCCGCTCTCTTCCACGACATCGCCAAGGGTCGGGGCGGCGACCATTCCGACCTGGGCGCCGAGGAGGTGCGCCGCTTCGCGCGTGAACACGGCATCGCGCGGGACGACGCGGCGCTGATCGAGTTCCTGGTGCGGGAACACCTGTCCATGAGCCGCATCGCGCAGAAGAGCGACCTGAGCGACCCGCAGGTGATCGCGGATTTCGCCCGCCACGTCGGCGACGAGCGCCACCTCACAGCCCTCTATCTGCTGACGGTGGCCGACATCCGCGGCACCTCGCCCAAGGTCTGGAACGCCTGGAAGGGCAAGCTGCTGGAAGACCTGTTCCGCTACACCCTGCGCGCGCTGCGCAACGGCAAGGACGGCCCCGTCCAAGCACCCCACGCGGAAATCGAAGCCCACAAGCACCAGGCGCTGGCGCAGTTCCACGCCGCCGAGAGCCAGGCACCCGCGTTGGCCCACGAAGCGCTTTGGAAGACCCTGGACGTGAGCTACTTCATGCGCCACGACGCGGACGACATCGCCTGGCACACACAGCAGCTCTGGCAGCACGTGGGCTCGGGCAAGACCCTGGTGCGCGCGCGCCCTTCCCCCGCGGGCGAGGGCCTGCAGGTACTGGTCTACACCCCGGACGCACCCGACCTGTTCGCCCGCATCTGCGGTTACTTCGACCAGAGTGAATTCAGCATTCTGGATGCGCGCGTCCACACGGCGCGCAATGGCTACGCACTCGACACCTTCCAGATCGTCGCGCCCGGCACGCAGCAGGCAACGCGGGACGCCGAGCCGCCACGGGCCATCCTTGCCCAGGTGGAAAACGAACTGAGCCGCACCATCACCGAGGCCGCGCCCCTGCCCGCGCCGAGCAAGGGCCGCCTGTCACGCCGCGTCAAGCACTTCCCCGTCATGCCGCGCGTGAGCCTCAAGCCCGACGACAAGGCGCAGCGCTGGCTGCTGAGCATCACGGCCAGCGACCAGACCGGCCTGCTCTACAAGATCGCCCGCGTGCTGGCCCGCCACCGCATCAACCTGCAACTGGCCAAGGTCAACACCCTGGGCGAGCGGGTGGACGACACCTTCCTGATCGATGGGCCGGAGCTGCAGAACAACCGCGCTCAGATCGAGATCGAAACCGAGTTGCTGGACGTGCTGGCCTCCTGAGCCTGGCCTAGCCGGGCCAGGCCAGGCCAGGCCAGGCCAGGCCAGGCCAAGCTTAGCGCCACAGCTTTCCACACAGGCCGCGGTACACATAGGGCTGCGTGGGGGCGGCAGGTCGAGCGCCCGCGGCCTCGAGCGAGACGGCGAGTTCCACCGCGGGGAAAAACACCTTTTCGGCGGGCTCGGGCAGTTCCACGCGGGCCCACGGTGCGTTGGGCAAGGGTCCGATCGCCATGACCGCGCCCGCCTTGTCGATGCGCCACAAGTACAAGGTCTGTCCTACAGGCACCGTCACCGGGCTGACCTGCTTCACGTCCACCACGCGACTGTGTCGCAAACTGGAGATGACCAAGCCGGGCTGACCCTGTGCCGTGCCCAGCACGCCCACATAACTCTCAGGCAACTGCATGCCCCTCTCTTGCCTGAGGTGCTCCTGCCACACCGCGGGCGTGAGGACGCCCATCGTCAGCCCCAAGGCCAAGGCGCCTGCGGGGATAGGCGCCAGCAGGCGACGCCACCAGGACAGCGCCGCCCTTTGTGGATCGATGGTCACCGAGGCAATGCGACGCCAAAGCCGGGCGCTGGGCTCTTGACGCGGCAAGTGCTCATGCAAGGGCGACAAGCGTTCCGTCCAAACATTCACTGCCGCCGCCAATGCCGGCTGACCTTGCATGACATGGTCGAAGCGCCTGCGCGCGCGGCCGCGCAAGGTACCCGCCACGTACGCGGCAGCCAGTGGGTCGATGGCGGAAGGGTTGCGGTACCAGTTCATGCCAAGGCCTCCATGCAGCCCTTGAGCCGCATCAAGCTGCGCCGGGTCCAGGCTTTGATGGTCCCCAGAGGCCGCTGCATGCGAGCGGCGATTTCCATGTGGGTCAGCCCCTCATAAAAAGCAAGCAGCAACGCCCGCTTGGGCTCCGCTTCCAAGGTCCCCATGCAACGTCCCAATTGCACATCTGCCTCATCGGCCAGCAGTTGCTCCATGGGCGACCCGCCTTCTGCGGGGACGTCGTAGGTTTGCTCTTCGCCGAACTCGTCACGCCCGTGCAGTGACTCTTCCGGTTTGCGCCTGCGCAGCACATCGATGGCCCGGTGCCGCGTCACCACGCACAACCATGCCTGCGTCCGGTGCTGGCCCGGCGCGGCCACGATGGACTGGTTCCACAGGGTGACGAAGACGTCCTGCAAGACGTCCTCGGCCATGGCGCGGTCCTGCGTCACGCGCAGGGCGACCGCCATCAGCCGAGGCGCGGCCAGTCGATACAGGGCTTCAAACGCCTGGGCGTCGCGCAGCGCGATCCGCGCCAGCAAGCGGCTTACTTCGTCACGGTCATCCATTCAGCGGAGCCCCAAGGTGCAAGTGAGGCCAAGCATACGGCATCGACGCAATACCGTTGGCCGCAGCATCAGCTTAGGGAGCTTTGGATTCAAGCACCTATCAAGGCTTGACCACGTGCCACACTCCACCCACGCCGTCGCCCTTGCGATCGCCAGGCTGGGTGTCGCCCGTGTAGTAATACAGCGGCTTGCCATTCACCGTCCACTGACGGTTGCCCCCGCCCGCGTCGATGAGACCGAACTCTCCCTTGGCCACGGCTTCGGGCTTGGCCATGAACGCCGGCCAAACTGCGAGACAGCCGCTGCCGCAATTGCTCTTGCCCGGTTGATCCTTGTCAAAGGTGTAGACCGTGCGCCCCCCTGCGCCGGTCAGCACGCCATCACGCACGACCAGCTGAGCATGGGCTGCGCCAGCCAAGACGCCCAAGAGGGTGAACACTGCGGCAAAGAAGATTTTTTTCATGATGTAGACAGCCTTTCAGATTGAATTTGGAGTCGCACCATCGCGCCTCTCTCCTAGAACGTTGGAGAGTTGCGTTTGGATGCAGGGGGTCAAAAAAATTTCAGCTGTCCGCGCCACGCCCCCAGAACACTGCGCCGCGGTTTTCGGGTTTATTTGGCAAAGAGCCCTTGTAGCCTTGCGGCACTGTGGAAGAGAATCGGTCGCATGCATCCATCGTCCCTCGAACCCGGGGCCCCAGCAGCCCGCGACACCGACCTCCTGCCCAGGCCCAGCAACATGGGTTTCGTGCTGACGCGATTGCGGCTGATCTCTGGCCTGACCCTGTTCACCTTCGTCATCACGCATTTGGTCAACCACGCGCTGGGGCTGGTCTCGCTGGAGGTGATGCGAGCCGGGCAAGCGATTTTCATCCTGGTGTGGCACAGCTTGCCTGGCTCCCTCTTGCTCACCTTGGCGGCGCTCACCCATCTGAGTCTGGTGCTCTACAAACAGGTGGTACGCCCGACCTTGCGCATGCCTGGGGTCGAGGGCGTGCGCATTCTGCTGGGCATCGTCACATTGCTGGGCTTGTCCTTGCACGCCACGCCCATGGTGCTGGAACGGCTGCGGTGGACGGGCTCTGGTCAGCCCGTGTCTTACCCTGATTTCATCGGCTTGTTGGCCAGCGGCGACCCGATGCTGTGGAACCAACTGATCCTGGTCATCGCGGCCTGGACACACGGCTGCATCGGCGTGCACCTCTGGTTGCGTCTGCGTGACTGGTACCGCCGTCGCCAGATCCTGTTGGCAATCGTCGCGGTGCTGGTGCCGCTGCTCGCCTTGCTGGGGGTGCTGGCGGCGGCGCGCGCGCTGCCGCAAGGTGATGGGGCATATGGGCCACAGAGCGCCTCAGGCTACGGCGCTGCCGACGGCGCCTATGGGAACGCTGATGTCGGCGCTTATGGCGGCGGTTACGGCAACGTTGATGGCAACGTTGATGGCAGCGCCGATACCGGCGGTGGGAGTAGCCAAGGCGCTTATGGCGGCGGCTACGGTGGTGGCGACACAAGCAGTGCCGGCGGCTACTCCGGCAGTGAGAGATCCGGTTACGGCAACGATGCCTACGGGTACGGCGCCAACGCGCGAGGCGCGTACGCGGACCCAGGTCGCCCGGGCGCGGCCTCGTGGCTGGGCAGCCTCCTTCCCGCGGACGCACATTCGGCCCAGTCGGTGATGGCCGCCTATGGCGTGCTCGGGCTGCTGTTATTGCTGATCGCCACGCGAGTCGGAGTGCGGGCCTGGGAACGCCGCCGAGGGTTGGTGAGCGTGCGTTATGCGAACGGCCGAGAAGTGAAGGCGGTGCGTGGGGCCTCGGTGCTGGACATCAGCCGCATGGGCGGTGTGCCGCACGCCTCGGTCTGCGGCGGACGCGGGCGCTGCTCCACCTGTCGGGTCCACGTCGACGCAGGCTGGGAAATGCTGCCGCCACCACTGGAGGGCGAGCAAAAAGTGCTGCAACGCATCCACGCGCCCACGCGCGTGCGCCTGGCCTGCCAGCTCTGCCCGCGCCACGACGTGGCCGTCACCCCCCTGCTGCCCACCGACGCGCGGCCTCAAGATGCCCTGCCCTACGACCCCATGAAATTCGGTGTCGAACAGGAAATCGTGATTCTGTTCGCCGACCTGCGCGGCTTCACGCAGATGTCGGAGACCAAGCTGCCCTTTGACGTGGTGCACATCCTCAACCAGTACTTCGCCGAGATGGGTGAGGCCATCGAGTCCTCAGGAGGCCACCTCGACAAATTCATCGGCGACGGGATCATGGCCCTGTTTGGTTTGCAGCATGGCGACAAAGGAGGTGTACGAAATGGGGCGCGGCACGCCATGGCTGCGGCCCGGGCCATGGGCGAGCGACTGACGGTGCTCAACACTCGACTGGCACAAGATCTGGCGACACCGCTGCGCCTAGGCCTAGGCATCCACGTTGGGCATGTGATCATCGGTGAAATGGGCTACGGGCGGGCCACCTCGCTCACGGCCATCGGCGACTCGGTGAACGTGGCAAGCCGGCTGGAGTCCGCCACCAAAGAGGCCGGCTGCGAGCTGCTGATCTCCGCCGAGGTCGCGCAGCGCGGTGAGCTGGATTTGTCGGCCTTCCCCGAACTGGACATCACCGTGCGCGGGCGGGAGGGCCAACTGAAGGTCTACGCCGTGCAGCACGCTTCGCATCTGCCGCGCTTTCAAGAAACTTGACGCACCGAGCACAAGTTAGGCCAAGGGCATGAGACGCTCAACCCAGGCCGTCGAGCGTCTCGGGCCCCACCCCAGAAACTGTGAAAGTTCGCTGCGTCTGTAAAGAAAGTCTCAGCTGTCGATCACCCGGCGCGTGAACGTTTCCAGGTAGTCCATCAGCGCGTCCGAGCTGCGCGCCGCGGCGTCGCCATTGCCTGTCGCGATGCCGTGCGCCAGCAGCGCGTGGCAGCGAGCCCCTTCGGCAATCTCGCCCGCGTGCTGGTAGGCATACCAAAAGCGACGGCACTGCGTGACCAGCGGCACCACGGCCGTCACAGCCGAGGCATTGCGACAGGCCGCGTGGTTCACGGCGTCCAGTTCGTGATCAGCGCGCATGTAGGCCTTCAAATCATCCTTGGCCGCGGCCGCCACCATGCGCTCGGCGCACGCCACGATCTCGTTGCGCTCCGCCGTCGTGGCTCGGCGCGCCGAACAGCTGGCGATGACTCGCTCGAGCGTGCGCCGCGTGAGGATCACGTCCAGGTGGTTCGCCAGGTCGATCGGTGAGACCAGCAGACCGCGCCGCGGCTGCTGCACGATCAATCCGATGGACATGAGTCGCATCAGGGCCTCGCGCACGGGCGTGCGTCCGATGCCGACGCGCTCAGACAGTTCAGCATCCACGATGGGACTGCCCGGCGGCAGCGCCATCGTGGAGATCATGGCCTCGATGGCCTCGTAGGCAATGTCCGCGTCGCGCCGCCTGACGCCGGCGCCCTTCTTCTGCATCACACGTTCCTCCAGGGCAGCAATTGCGCCAACCATGGCACCAAACTTGCTTGAGTACGCAGTGTACTACTAATATATTTCAAATATTCCAAAGGAATACCCAACATGCAGCAACTCGCCCCGCCCAGGCGCATCTCGCCGTCCAGTCTGGTGCTCGACGCCTCGGGCGCCGTGCTACGCCTAGAGCGCTGGCTGATCCTCGGCCTGATGGCGCTGCTGATGGTGCTGATCCTCGTGAACGTGGCGACACGCTATACCGGCATGCCGATCTACTGGATCGACGAGGCGGCGGTGTATTCAGTGGTCTGGCTGACCTTCGTCGGCGGCTCGGCAATGACGCGATTGCGCATGGATTTCGCAGTCACCCTGCTGACTGAGAGGCTCGGGGAGCGAAGTGCCGGAATATTCAAGGTGAGCGCCGATCTGGGTGTGCTTGCTTTTGGTCTCGCCATGCTAGCGATGTGCTGGATCTGGATGGACCCGGTGGGCATCACACGCGCAGGTTTCGACGCCAAGGAGTACGCCAGTATCTCGTTCAATTTCCTCTACACCGAGCGCACGCAAACGCTGAATTGGCCCACTTGGTTGCTGCAAGCGGTGCTGCCACTGTTCTCGTTCACCCTGAGCCTGCACTCCATCGCCAATCTGGTGGAGGACCTGGGCTGGCAGCCACGACGCCGCCCGGTGGGTTTTCCGGTTTCCGACGCCGAAGCGGTCGTCAACTGAAGCATCAAGAGAAGAGGCCGCGCCATGCTCACCACTTTCTTCTTCCTCGCCATCATGTTCCTGGGCGTGCCTATCGGCATCTGCTTGTGTCTGTCCGGCATGTTCTACATCTGGGACACGAACAATGCCGTTTTGTTTCAGTCGTTTCCGATGCAGATGTTCGGCGGTGTCGACAGCTACGGCCTGATCGCGATCCCGCTCTTCATCCTGATCGGCGAGATCATGAACAGTGGCGGCATCACGCGCAGGCTGGTGGCGCTGTCGATGGCCTTCATCGGCTCGGTCAAGGGCGGCTTGGCCTACGTGAACATCCTCGCCAACATGCTGGTGTCCTCCATCATCGGCTCCGCCACCGCGCAGGTCGCGATCATGTCGCAGGTCATGGTTCCTGAGATGGTGAAACAGGGTTACGACAAGACCTTCGCGGCCGGCGTTACGGTCTACGGCGGCATGCTTGGCCCGATTATTCCGCCCTCGGTGATGTTCGTGGTCTACAGCGTTCTCGCGCAGGTGGCCGTCGGCGACATGCTGATCGCGGGCATCCTTCCGGGCATCCTGCTGACGACGTTGTTCTTCGTGGTGATTGCCTGCATGGGTTGGATCTACGAATACCCGCGCAGCGAGCGCAAGACGCTGCGCGAGCGCGCGAAGACCGTGCTTGTGGCCAGTCCTACATTGCTCATCCCGGTCGTGATCGTCGGCTCCATCCTCGGTGGCCTGGCCAATCCCACCGAAGCGGCTGCCGTGGGTGCGGTGGCATCCGTGCTGGTGGGGCGCTACGTGACCCGGGAGTTCCGCTTCTCCCAAATGCCTCAGATGCTGGTGCGCTCGGGCATCTACTCGGCCATCGTGCTGTTCCTGGTCGCTGCCGCGGCCGTGTTTTCCTGGATCCTGATCTTCGGCAAGGTGCCACAAGCCACGGCCGCCTGGATCCAGACAGTGGCCCATGATCCCGTGAGCTTCATGCTGCTGACCAACGTGATCCTGCTGGTCATCGGCACCGTGATCGACGGCATTCCGGGGCTGATCATGACAGTGCCCATCCTGCTACCGGTCGCGACCGACCTGTACCACATCGACCCGCGCCACTTCGGCGTCGTCGTGGTGGTAAATCTGGTACTCGGCCTGATGTCGCCACCGGTGGGGCTGAGCTTCTTTGTCGCCGCCGCGGTCACGGGTGCCAAGCCGGGACGCATGTTCATCGTGACGCTGCCCTTCTTCTTGATCTGCTGCGCCGCGCTCGTGCTGTTGTCCATCTTTCCGTCCCTGTCACTGGCGCTCATCAAGTAACGCCCTCCAAGCCAGAACTCACGCCGACTGCATCGGTGTGGTCAGCTGCCCCACTTTCCACTTTCTTCACCACCACGGAGCCCTGCCATGACTTCTTCCCGCTCTTCTCTTCACACCACGCCTCGCGTCAGTCGGCGCAGCTTCGTCGTCGGTAGCACCGCCGCAGCGGCACTGGCCTTCACGCCGGTTCTACGCGCGCAAACCAAAGAGTTCCGCATCGGCCTGATCACTCCGGCCGGCCACTCCTGGAACCGCGCCGCCGTGCAGTTCGGCGAAGCCCTCATGAAGGAGTCGGGTGGCCGTTTCTCGGCCACGGTGTTCCATTCGGGCCAACTCGGCAATGAATCGGCCATGATGCAACAGCTGCAGTCTGGCGCGCTGGACATGGGCTGGATCCAGGCGGCGGAGCTTGGCTCGCGGGTGGCCACGGTGGCCGCCATCAACGCGCCCTACCTCGTGCGCTCCACCGCGAGCGTCGCCAAGCTGGTCAAGACACCGACCGCGCTCAAGCTGCTGGACGTGCTGCCGCGGGAAACCGGCACCATCGGCCTGGGCTGGGGAATCACGGGCATGCGCTCGGTGTTCTCCTCCAAGGACCTCAACAGCTCGGCCGACCTGAAGGGCTTGAAGCTGCGCATCAACCCCACGCCGGTCTATCGCGACTTCTACCAGTCACTGGGCGCCGCACCCACGCCCATCCCCACGCCCCAGGTGTTCGACGCCATGGCCAACGGACAGGTCGACGCTCTGGAGGCCGACATCGAGTTCTCCTGGAACGCGCGCTTCGACAAGGTCTCCAAGGTCATCCTGCAGATGAACGCGCTGTTCATGCCCTTCGCGCCGCTGGTGTCGGGTCGCGTGTGGGCCTCGCTGCCCGACAAGGACAAGGAGCTGATCCGAGGTCTGGTGCAGAAATCGCTGGATGCGCAGATCGGCGAAATCGCCAGCACCGAACCCGGGCTGCTCGAAAAATTCAAGGCCACGGGCATCGCGATGAAAAGCGAGCCGCTAGCCAACGTGGAGGCCAGCATCAAAGCCTTTGACCAGCTGTGGCTGCCCAAGTCGCCCGCGATCGCCGAGCTGCGCAAGGTCGGCGCCACGCTCTGAGCGCGCCGATCCATTCCTCCATCCCCCCATTCCCGAAAGGAAACAATGAGTTCCAAAGTCAATTGGCAGGGCGTGTTCCCGGCTGTCACCACCCAATTCCGTGAAGACCTGTCGGTCGACGTGGACGCCACCATCAAAGTCATGGACGCGCTGATCAAGGACGGCGTCTCCGGCCTGATCGTCTGCGGCACCGTGGGCGAAAACTGCTCGCTCTCCACCAAGGAAAAGGTCGCCATCATGGAGGCCGGCAAGGCTGTTGCCAAGGGCCGAGTGCCGGTGATCTGCGGCATCGCCGAATTCACCACGGCCTTCGCGGTGGACACCGCCAAGGAAGCGGCACGGATCGGCGTGGACGGCATCATGGTGATGCCCGCCCTGCTGTACTCGTCCAAGCCCCACGAGACGGCGGCACACTTCCGCACGGTCTCCAAGGCCACCGACCTGCCGGTGATGGTCTACAACAACCCGCCCATCTACAAGAACGACGTGACGCCAGACATCCTGGCCACGCTCGCGGACTGCGAGACCATCGTCTGCTTCAAGGACTCGTCGGGTGACACGCGCCGCTTCATCGACACGCGCAACATGGTCGGCGACCGCTTCGTTCTATTTGCGGGACTGGATGACGTGGTGGTGGAAAGCGTGGCCATGGGCGCGGCGGGCTGGGTCTCGGGGATGTCCAACGCCTTTCCGCGCGAAGGCGAGACACTTTTTCGCCTGGCCAAGGCCAAGCGCTTCGACGAGCTGATGCCCTTGTACGAGTGGTTCATGCCGCTGCTGCATCTGGATGCGCGGCCTGACCTCGTGCAGTGCATCAAGCTGTGCGAGCACCTCATGGGCCGCGGCACGTGGCGCACGCGCCCGCCCCGCCTGGAGCTCCCGGCCGGCGACAAGCTGCATGTCGAGACCATCATGAAAAAGGCGCTGGCGCATCGGCCCCAGCTGCCGGACGTGGGACTCGCGACGGCCTGAGTCCCCTCCGGGCCTCAGTCGTCAGCCTTCGGGTCCAGCCCCGGGAACAACACCTCGGTGAATCCGAAGCGCGTGAAGTCACGCACGCGCATGGGGTAGAGCTTGCCGTCGAGGTGGTCGCACTCGTGCTGCACCACGCGGGCGTGAAAACCCTCCACCGTGCGGTCGATCGGGTCACCGTACTGATCGAAGCCCTGGTAGCGGATGCGCTGCCAGCGCGGCACGACGCCGCGCAGCCCAGGCACGGACAGGCAACCTTCCCAATCGTGCTGTTCCTCGTCGGACAGCGGCGTGATCACCGGGTTGCACAGCACCGTGCGCGGCACCACGGGTGCGTCCGGGTAGCGGGGGTTGGTCTGGCCGCTGCCAAAGATCACCACCCGCAGGTCCACGCCGATCTGCGGCGCCGCCAGGCCCGCGCCATTGGCGGCGTGCATGGTGTCCAGCAGGTCGCTCACCAGCAGGTGCAGTTCGTCGGTGTCGAAGGCCTGCACCGGCTGCGCGACGCGCAGCAGGCGTGGGTCCCCCATCTTCAGGATGTCGCGTACCGCCATGCCGCCTCCGTCAATGCTTGAGTTGCGCGATGACCGGGGACGCGTGTGTGCCCCCCGGGGCACCGGACGAGGGCTCAGCTCGCCACAGCACGCGTCGCAGCCAGATCGAGATGTCGTCGATCAGCGTGAACAAGGCCGGGATCACCAGCAAGCTCAGGAAGGTGGACGTGATCAGGCCACCGATGACCGCGATCGCCATGGGCGAGCGGAAGCTGGCATCCGCCGCGCCCCAGCCCACCGCGATGGGCAGCATGCCCATGCTCATCGCGATGGTGGTCATCACGATGGGCCGCGCGCGCTTGTGGCAAGCGTCCAAGATGGCATCCAGGCGGCTCATGCCGTGCAGGCGGCGCGCCTCGATGGCGTACTCGACCAGCAGGATGGAGTTCTTGGTCGCCACGCCCATGAGCATGATCAGACCGATCAGCGACGGCATGGAGAAACTCTTGTTCGCGATCAGCAAGGCCACGAAGGCGCCACCCAGGGACAGCGGCAAGGCGGCGAGGATGGTGAAGGGATGCAAGAAGGCCTTGAACAGCAGCACCAGCACGATGTAGATGCACAGCACGCCGGTCAGCATCGCCAAGCCGAAGCTGGCGAACATCTCACCCTGCACCTCGGCGTCGCCAATCTCCAGCACGCGCACGCCCGGTGGCAAGTTGCGCATGATGGGCAGCTTGTCCACGGCGGTCTGCATGTCGCCCAAGGCGATGCCCGCCAGCTCGACCTCGAAGTTGATGTTGCGCGCGCGGTCATAACGGTCAATCACCGCCGGGCCGCCGCCAAAACTCAGATCGGCCACCTGTTCCAGCATGACCGGGCCCTTGGCGCCAGGCACCGCCAACCGCCCCAGAACGGACAGGTCATGGCGCGCCGCGCCGTCGAGCTTGACCACGATGGGCACCTGCCGCTGGGCCAGGTTGAGCTTCGGGAGCGCGCTGTCGTAGTCGCCCACGGTGGCGATGCGCAAGGTCTCGGCGATGGCGCTGCTGGTCACGCCCAGATCGGCCGCGCGCGCGAGGTCCGGCGTGACGAGGATCTCGGTGCGCACCAGCGCCGCGGTGGATTGAACGCTGCCCGTGCCGGGGATGGTGCGCAGCTCGCGCTCGATCTGCCGCGCGGCCGTGGCCAGGGCGTTCGGATCGTTGCCGGTCAGCGTCATCACGTACTTCTCACCGGAACCGCCCAGGCCCACCTTGCTGCGCACGCCCGGCAGGCTGGACATGGCGTCGCGGATCTGGTTCTCGATGACCTGCTTGCGCGGTCGCGTGCCCCGCTTGTCCAGCTGGATCGTCAAGGCCGCCTTGCGCGACTCGGCGGCCCCCTGGGGCGCGAAGGGATCGGAACCCGCGGAGCCCGAGCCTATGGTGGTGTAGATGGACTTGATGTGCGGCACGGCCATCACCAGCTGGCGCGCGCGCTCGGAGGTGGCCACGGTCTGTTCGAGCGTCGCGCCCGGCGGCAGTTCGAGGTACACCTGGGTCTGCGAGTTGTCGTCGGGCGGAATGAAGCCCTGCGGCAGCAGCGGGATCAGCATCACGGACGCGACGAAGAACACAGCCGCGCCCACCATGGTGATCCAGCGATGGCGGATGCACCAGGCCGCCCAGCGCTGGTAGATCGTGAGCCAAGCCGGGTCGTCGTGCTGGTTCATCCACGCCCACAACTTGCCGAGCAAGGCGTTGCCACGCGCCCAGCGCGGTTTGTCCTTGGCCATGATGACGGGCCGCATCAGGTAGGCCGCCATCATCGGGGTGAGCACGCGCGCCACCACCAGCGAGGCGAAGACCGCCAGCGACGCCGTCCAGCCGAACTGCTTGAAGAACTTACCGGGCACGCCCGCCATGAAGGCCGTGGGCAGGAACACAGCGATCAGCGTGAAGGTGGTCGCGATCACGGCCATGCCGATCTCGTCGGCCGCCTCCATGGCGGCCTGGTAGGGTGTCTTGCCCATGCGCATGTGGCGCACGATGTTTTCCACCTCCACGATGGCGTCGTCCACCAGGATGCCAATGACCAGCGACAGCGCGAGCAAGGTCACCACATTGATGGTGAAACCGAAGTAATGCATGCCGATGAAGGCAGGGATGGCCGACAGCGGCAGGGCCACGGCCGACACCACGGTGGCGCGGAAGTCGCGCAGGAAGAGCCAGACCACCAGCACCGCCAGGATCGCGCCTTCGTAGAGCAGCTTCATGGAGGCATCGAATTCCTCCTCCACCGGCGTCACGAAGTCGAAGGACTCGGTGATCTGCAAGTCAGGCCGCGCCACGCGCAGCTCGGCCAGGCGTTCGCGCACCCCTTGACCGACCTCGATCTCGCTGGCACCACGGCTGCGTGCCACCTCGAAGCCCACCACGGGCTTGCCATCGAGGAAGGCCGCGGCCGTGCGGTCCGCGATGGTGTCGCGCACGGTGGCCAATTGGTCCAGGCGCACGCTGCGGCCATCGGACAAGGCGATCTGCATGCCCGCGATTGCTTGCGCGCTGCCCAGCGCGGAGATGGTGCGCACCGGCTGCTGGCTGCCGCCGATTTCCGCTTTTCCGCCCGCGCTTTCGATCTGAACGCGGGCGAGCTGGCGCGACACGTCCGCCGCGGTGGCGCCCAGCGACTGCAGGCGCAGCGGGTCCAGCAGGACCTGCACTTCGCGGTTGACGCCGCCCACGCGGTTGATGGCGCCCACGCCCCGCACCGAGAGGAGCAGCTTGGAGACGTCGTTGTCCACGAACCAGGACAGCGCCTCCTCGTCCATGCGGTCGGACGCCACGGTGTAGGCCAGCACGGCGCCACCGGCCAGTTCGACCTTGTTGACGATGGGCTCCTGCAGGTCGGACGGCAGATCGCCGCGCACCTTGCTGACGGCGGAGCGCACATCGTCGAGCGCCTCCTGCGTGCCTTTTTCGAGCCGGAATTCAACCGTCATCGACACCACGCCGTCCTGGACCTTGGTGTAGATGTGCTTGAGCCCCTGCAAGGTGGCCAAGCTGTTCTCGATCTTGCGCGCGACGTCGTTCTCGAGCTGATTGGGCGACGCGCCGGGCAAGGTCGCGACCACGGTGATGGTCGGCAAATCCAGGTCCGGAAAGTTCTGGACCTTCATGGCGCTGAAGGAAAACAGCCCCATCAACGTCAGCATGACGAAGAGCATGGCTGCGGGAATGGGATTGCGGATGGACCACGCGGAAACGTTCATGGCGCGGTGTGCCTTTCTCTTTCTACTGTCCGATGTCGAATCACTGGACGACCTTCACGAGGTCGCCTTCATTGAGGAAGCCCGCGCCCTGCACGGCCACCGCCTCCTGAGCCGTCAGGCCTTGCAGCACTTCCACGCGCTCGCCGACGCGCCGACCCACCTCGACCTTGCGCTGACTCACGCGGGCCTGACCGTCCACCACGAAGACGTAGCTGTGGCCATCACGCAGCACCACGGCCTGGGCGGGCACCGTCAAGGCCGTGGTGCTCGGCAGCACGAAGTTGCCGCGCGCGAAGGTGTTGGCCTTGAGCGCTTCATTGCGCGGCAAATCCACGTAAACCAGGATGTTGCGCGTCTGGGCATCGGCCGTGGGCGCGATGGCGCGCACCGTGCCTTGCACTTCCAGGCCGCTGACGGTGGTCACCTCGACCTGCTGGCCGATCTTCACGCGGCCGATCTCGGCGGGCGTGACTTCGGCGCGCCATTCCATGCGGCTCTGGCGCACCATGCGGAACAGTTCATTGCCCGAGCTCACGACCGCGCCCACCGTGGCGCCGCGCGACGAGATGACGCCATCGTCCGGCGCCAGCACGCGCGTGGCCGCGAGGGTGACCTGAGCCGCTTCCCACTGGGCCTTGGCCACTTTCTCCGTGGTGTAGATCTGCGTCAGCTGCGAGCGCGAATAGATGCCCTCCTCGCCCAAGGCGCGCACGCGGTCGGCCTCGGACTTGGCATTCTCGTAATTCGCCTGAGCCTGCAGCGCGGCGGCGTAGGGAATTTCGCTCGCGAAGCGAGCCAGTTCATCGCCGCGGCTCACTTTGTCGCCCACGTTGACGTGCACGGCGGCCAAACGCAAGCCATTGACCTCGGCGCCAATGACGGCTTCTTGCCACGCCATCACATTGCCATTGGCCAACAAGGCGCCGGCCAATTGCGTGCTTTGGGGCCGGGCCACGGTCACGGTCAGCGCGGGTCGCAAGTCGGTCGAGGCCGCCGCCTGAGGGTTGGCCGCCGCTTCGGGCTTGGCGGCCTCGTCCGAAGGCCCCCCGCAGCCCGACAGCAAGAGCAGGGACAAGGCCAAGGGGCCGAGCACGGCGGGACTCGTGCCACGGTGTTGGGACAGGAAAACGGAAGAGGAAACGTCTTTCATGAAGCGTTTTGATTTTTAGTAGGAAATCGTCGGATGCCGGGCTTGCGCGCGGCGCCGGGGCAGGGGCCAGGAGGCTGGGCGTCAGCGCGTGCCCTGCCCCTCAAACCCTGGGAAACGGTGGGGGACCCCGCTTGGCAGACCCGGTGCAGACACCCGGTCCACGCCAAGGAAGGACGTGCCATTAGACCCGAAAACAACGTCACTTCGCCGGGGCATCATTCGCTTCGCGGACAGATTCGGCCCCCGGTCCGCAGCCGCCTCGCAATCCGCGACGGAACTCACGCCGCTCGTCATGGCTCATGGCCCGCCACTGGCGCATGCCATCGCGAAAACGCTCGCGCTCCTCGGGCGTCATTTGGTGCCAACGCCCACGTGGCCCGCCCGCGCCGCCAAAACCGCCCAGCAGGATGCGGCACAGCACCAGCAGCCCCGCCGCTTGCCAAAAGCCTATGGCCGGGCCTCCGAACAAATCGGGCACCAGGGCGTTCCACAACAACATCACCACCGCCCCGAAGGCCGCGACAAAGGCGACCCCCAGCAGCAGGAAAGCGAACTTCATCTTCAAAAATTGCGGTTTCATGACACTCACTCCTGAAAAACATGCTCACGCTGCGGTGAGCCAATCCTCATAGACCAGTTGCAGGCGCTCTCGCAGCGCCAGCACGGCATAACGTTTGCGCGACAGCAGGGTGTTGACCCCGACGCCCCACTGCTCGGACATCTCCTTGAAACTCAGGCCCTCGAGTTCGTGGGCCACGAACACCTCGCGCTGCTCGCGCGGCAGTTCGTCCAGGGCTTCCTCGATCTGCGCCAACAGCACCTGCCGCACCACCTCGCCCTCGGGACCGGGCGCGAGCGAGGGGAGCAACTCTTCCAGCGACGGCCCCTCTTCCTCAAGCGCCGACTCCGCCCCAAAAGCGTCGACCGGGCGGGATTTCTTCTTGCGGAAGTGGTCGACCACGCGGTTGCGCGCCACCCGCATCAGCCAGGCCCCCACCTGCTCGATCGGGTGCATCAGGCGGTAGGCGGAGACCAGTTCGTACAGCACCTCCTGCAGGATGTCCTCCGCCTCGGCGGCGTCCGACACGCGGCGGCGGATGAAGCTGCGTAGCCGCCCGCGCTCGCGCCGGACCGTGGCCGCGATGTGGCTGTCCTGCTCGGATTCGCGGCTCAAGTCTTGCGGTGGCACATCCATAGATGAGGAGTTAGACGATCCAGTGCGGCCCATATTGTGTGAACGGCGAAAAAAAACAGGCCGGCGTCCGGTCACTCCCAAGGCGCTGGCGCACAACACCCTGCGGCACAATCGGCGCGGCATGCATGAACAATCCGCCGCCCTGTCTCCGACGCCCGACCACGCTCACCCTCCATCCAGGCACCCCGCGCAGCTGCTGGCCGTGATCGCCAGCGTCTGCATCGTGGGCTTCGCCACCGGCATCACCGTACCCTGGGTGTCGCTGGCCCTGCACGCCGCGGGCGTCAGTCCCACGCGCATTGGTCTGGCCGCCGCCGCGCCGGCCATCGGCACCCTGCTGGTCGTACCCTTCATCACGCCCTGGTCAGAACGCTATACGACACGTGCGCTGATGGCGGGTTCCGCCCTGATCGCGGCCCTGAGCATGGCGCTCCTGGCCGTGGTGCCGCTGAGCCTCTTCCCCGCCCTGTTGTTGCTGCGGCTGCTGATGGGCGCGGCCTGCAGCGTGCTCTTCATCCTGGGCGAGGCCTGGATCAACCAGATGGCGGGCTCTGGGTCACGTGGGCGGCTGGTGGCGGCCTACGCCACCGCCTTCACCGTGTGCCAGGTCTCCGGGCCGGCCGTTCTGTCGTGGGTGGGCTCGGCCAGCCTGCTGCCCCTCGCGCTGGCCGTGGCCAGCCACCTGCTCGCCGGTGGTGTGTTGTACGCGGGCTTTCCGGCGGGCGTGAAGTTCTCTGGCGAGAAAAGTTTCGGTCTGCTCGGTTTTCTGAAGCGCGCGCCCGCCGTGGCCGTCGCCGTGGGTCTGTTCGCCTTTTTCGACGTGGGCCTGCTGTCCCTGATGTCGCTCTACGGCATGCACTACGGCCACACCGAGCGCGTCGCCCTGCTCATGGTGACCGTGGTCTTGGTGGGCGACGCCTGCTTGCAGGTGCCGCTGGGCGCACTCTCGGACCGTCTGGGACGCCTGCCCGTGCAGATCGGGTGCGGGCTGGTGCTGCTGTTCACGGCCCTGGGCATGCCCTTCATGATGCAGGCTGGCCACGCACTGTGGCCCTGGCTGGTGCTGTTCGGTGCCTCGGCCGGCGGCATCTACACCCTGGGCATCATCCGCATTGGCGACCGCTTTCAGGGCCCCGACCTGGTGATGGCCAATGCCTCGGTCGGCCTGCTCTGGGGCGTGGGCAGCCTCTTGGGGCCCAGCATCGGCGGCCTGACCATCGACTATTTCAGTCCGGACGGACTGATGCATGCGCTGGCCCTGCTCGCGGCACTGTTCCTCGGAGCGCTGGTTTGGGAAACGCGCTTGAGAAAGTGACGCATGCAGGCGCCTCGCGCAAACTCGCTGTCGCGAGACAGACTGGGCTCTTGTGATGAACATTGACTTTGCATGTGACCCATCGACGAGACGCACCCTGGCGAAGGCACGGCAGCAATCTGTCACACAAACTGCCACTCGTTTCGATGCCGGCTTGCGAATGTCGAGAACTTCCCTGTATAAAGCGGCAGGGTCGAATTCAACGGCCTTGCTCTGAAATGAAAGGAACACTGAACATGAACTTCAAGACTTCCGTGCTGGCTCTGGCCATCGCCGCCCTGCCCGTCGCGTCTTTCGCCGCGGGTGAAAACAACGTCGGCTGCGGCCTGGGCTCCAGCATCTTCAACGGCCAGAGCGGCGTTGTGCCTCAAGTGCTGGCGGCCACCACCAATGGCACCTCCGGCAACCAGACCTTCGGCATCACCTCCGGCACGCTGGGCTGCACGCAGGACGGCACGGTCCGCTCCTCCGTCAAGCTCTCCATGTTCATCGACGGCAACATGGAACGCCTCGCGCGCGACATGTCGCGCGGCAGCGGTGAGTCGATGGACTCGCTGGCTCAGCTGATCAACGTGAAGCAAGAAGACAAGGCCCGCTTCTTCCAAGTCGCGAAGGTCAACTTCGGCCAAATCTACGCCAGCGACAAAGCCACCGTGCAAGACGTGATGGCCGGCCTGCGCGCCGCGCTGGCGTCGGACGCCGCGCTGGCTGGCTACAGCAGCGCCGTCATCTGAGCGCCGGCTAAGCCCGTCACCGCGACACCCAGTGGCATGCCCACTGGGTGTTTTTTTGCCTGAGTCCCGATGACGTATTCCCCCTTGACGCCGGCCCCACGCACATCGCGGCCAGCGTGGTCCTTAGTCGCACGACTGTCGCTGCTTCTGCGGCTGAGTCCCCTCCTGATCCTGGGCCTGATCCACGCACAAGCCCATGCAGCGGATCACGCCAACATGGACGCGGGCTACCTGGCCGAACTGATCGCGGCGGCCGAGCAACGGAGCTTGCATGACCGCGAAGAATGGCGCACCCTGCTGCATTACCAGCCTCGACTGCGACTGCTGGCCCGCCGTAGCCTCGCCGACAGCCCTGATTTCTTTTTCTCGCCGCAAGGCGCGACCGACAGCCGCAGCGAGCTAGCGGCGACGCTGACAGCTTTTTTCTCCCAGGCCATCGAAGAGACGGACCAGCGCCAGCATCCCCAATGCCGCTTCATCGCGCGCTACCACTGGCTCAAGAAAGAACTGAACTTCGACCCAGCACGCCTGCCGCCCCAACCTTGCCCCCGCTTTGAGGCCTGGCACCGCGCACTGGACCCACGCGGCGTGACACTGGTCTTTCCCGCGGCCTACCTGAACAACCCAGCATCGATGTACGGCCACACCTTGCTGCGGGTCGATCAACGCGGCGGCAACTCACAATTGCTGGGGCATGCGATCAACTACGCCGCCGACACGAACGAGACCAGTGGGCTGGTGTTCGCCGTGCGGGGCCTGACGGGTGGTTACGCGGGCAACTTCAGCATCTCGCCGTATTACGCCAAGGTCGGCGAATACAACGACCTGGAAAACCGCGACATCTGGGAATATGAGCTCACCCTCGATGCGGAGGAAACCGACCGGCTGCTGATGCATGCCTGGGAACTCGGCAGCGTGCGCTTTGATTACTACTTCCTCGATGAAAACTGTTCGTACCACTTGCTGGCCTTGCTGGACACAGCCCGGCCCGGCCTGCGCCTGACCGACCGCTTTCCGCTGTGGGTCATCCCGGGCGACACGGTGCAGGCCATCGTGGCCCAGCCGGGCTTGGTGCGGCAGGTGTCTTACCGGGCCGCGCGCAGCACGCAGATCCAGCACCGCGCCTCACTGCTGACGCCCGCGCAGGTCCAGCTGGCGAAATACCTGGCCCTGCCCGGCGCGTCGCTGGATGAACCGCGCCTGGCCTCCTTGGTCGCGAGCGAGCAGGCCCAGGTGCTGGATCTCGCTTTTGAATACCTTGAATACCGTCGCCTGCGCGGCGACGTGCCCAACGCCGAAGCCGGCCCGCAGCTGCACCGCCTCTTGGTTGCGCGCAGCAAGGTGGATGCGCCCGATCTGCCGGCCGCGCCCGTGCCCACCCTGCGCCCGGAGCACGGCCATGGCTCCAGCCGGATCAGCCTCGGCGCGGGCCAGGACGATGGCAAGGGCTATCAATCGGTGCGGCTGCGCGCGGCTTACCACGACCTGCTCGACCCCGAAGCAGGCTATCTGCCGGGCGCGCAAATCGAGTTCATGAAGCTCGAATTGCGGCGTGACGATGCCCGCCAGGAGCTTCGGCTGGAACAACTGACCTTCGCCAGCATCGTCTCCCTGGCGCCACGCGACGATCTGCTCAAACCGATGTCCTGGCGGCTGGACGCTGGCGCCCGGCGCATGGACCTGCGCGATGGGGAGCGTCCGCTGCTGGGCCATTTGGATCTCGGCGCGGGCGTGACCGTGCAGCCAAGCGCCGCCGTGCGAGGCTACCTGATGGGCGAGGGTTCGCTGCTGGCGTCGGGAGCGCTGGAGCAAGACCATGCCTTGGGCGCCGGGGCCAGCGCAGGCCTGCTGGCGGATTTGACGCCGCGTTGGCGCATCCAAGCGCAAGGCCGCGGACTGCGGTACTTCAGCGGCGAGCGCCATGATCGCGTCGAACTCAGCCTGGACCAACGCTACACCCTGAGCCGTGATCTGGCCCTGCGCCTGGAAACGTCGTGGCGCGAGAACCGTTATCTAGGGGGCACGTCGAACCGCGGTGATCAGACGCAAGATGCTGGCGCGGTAGGGCTCTACCTGGACATCCATTTCTGAAAGTCCACCGGATGCGACACGGCTTCCTGCTGCGGACGAGGGCGCTGCTTCCGATGCTGGTGCTGGTGTTATTGCTATCGCTTTCCGGTTGCACCAGTGTCTTTTTCCAACCCATGCTGCCCTGGGTCCGCACGCCCGCCACCGTGGGGCTGGACTATGACAACCTGAATCTGCCGACCGCCGACGGCACGACCGTGAACGCCTGGTTCCTGCCCGCGCACGGGCCCAAGTCCAGCCCGTCCCTGGCGTCGGCGCGAAGCACGGTCCTGTTCCTGCACGGCAATGCCCAGAACATCAGCACGCATCTGGCCAGCGTGTACTGGCTGCCGGAGCGTGGCTACAACGTCTTGTTGCTGGACTACCGTGGCTATGGCGCCTCGCAGGGCGTGCCCTCGGTCGAGGGTGCGCAAGAGGACATTGACACCGCCCTGCGCTACTTGCTGGGCCGTCCCGATGTCGATGGCCAACGCATCGTCTTGTTGGGCCAGAGCTTGGGCGGTGCCCTCGGCATGCACTACCTGGCGCATGGCGGCCAACGCCAGCACCTGCGTGCCGCGGTCATCGACAGCGCCTTCACCGGCTACCGGGACATCGCCCGCGAAAAACTGCGTGGCACTTGGATCACCTGGCCCTTCAGTGGGTTCCTGCCTTGGCTGGTCACGGGAGACTACAACCCGATCGACGCGGCCCCCCAGGTCAGCCCCCTGCCCTTGTTGCTGGTGCACGGAGATCGCGACGATGTGATTCCCTTGCACCATGCGCGTCAACTCTACGAAGCCGCGCGCGAACCCAAGACGCTGTGGGTCATCGAGGGCGCCGCCCACATCCAGGCCCTGGAACAGGCGCAGGTCCGGGACCAGTTGGTGGCTTGGTTGGAAAGCCAGCTGAACGACGCGCCGAATCAGAGCGCGACCGGGGCGGTCCGCATTCCGGGTGGCCAAACGCCCGCATCCTTGCCACGCAACTGACCGACGCGAGCGGCGCGAAACCCCGGCCGCCTGGTCATCCAGGCCGCCACCGCTCTTCAGCCGTGCACCGCGGTTCTACTTTCGGAACCGCGTCATCATTTCGAAGGCGCTGCGCATCACCACGGGATCAGGCTTGGCGTCTTTCTTGGGGCGGTTTTGCGAGTCCATGATGTTGAGGTTGCCGTAATGGTCCATCGCATAGATGTCGTCCCCATGGCGTATGCCACGCAGCACCCAGCTGTCCACCAACAGCACCGGGGGCTCGGGCGGCGGCGGGACAAACAAATCCCGTCCCGTGCTGTAGTCACCGAAGGGATTGCTGCAGCCCAGGGCATGGTGCATCAGGGTCGGCACGAGATCCTGGTGCGCGCTGATGCCCGTCGGCACGGCTGTGCCTCGTCCGGGCCAATGCAGCACGAAGGGCACGACCACCTGGTAGTCGGCGAAATTGCCGTTGTGCCCCCAATAGCCTTGCTTCAAGTCGTTGAACTCATCACCGTGATCCCCCGTGATCAGGACGATCGTGTTCTTGTCCGCGCCCGAGGCACGCAGCTGGGCCAAGATCTCGCCGATCATGCTGTCGGCGTAGTGCACACCGGTGTGGTAACGGTTGATGTAAGGCAGGGCTTCCTGCTTGCCGTCCAGCTGCGAATAGCTGATCGACTCCGCCATGGGTTGGGCCAGCGGCGGGTAGCCCTTGGGGAAGTGATAGGGAGCATGCGATGAATCCAGGAAAGCCAGGCCAAACCAGGGGCGGCGAGGCTTGGCTTGCAGCTCTTGCGCGATATCCTGCTTCAAGGCATTCATGATGTGCCGATCACGTTCATAGATCGGCAGCTTGATGGGCGCCACTTCCAGGTGCTGGCGCACGTTGGCGAAGATGGTGCGGTCAAACTCGGTGCCATCCAGTGGCGCGCTCACGTACAGATGCAAGCCATAGCCTTGCTGCTGCAAAACCTGGAACAGGACGGACCCCCGCTGCTCCCTCAGCATGTCATCGAAGTAACTTGGCGGCACACCATAGAGCAGGCCGAAGAAACCCGGTCGCGTCGAATTGCCGCTGCTGTAATGACGCGGAAACACCATGGACTGCTGGGCCAGCTTCCACGTGTTGGGCATGATGGTCGCGTCCAGGGCATCACGCCGCAGGGAGTCCAGCACGATCATCAAAACGTTGGGCGCGGGCTCGGTCGGCGTGCACTGCATGGGCTGCAGGGGGTAGCGCAAGACGCCCTGCTTGGCGCCCGGACGCATGGCCCCCATCTCGCCTTGTGCTGAATCGTCCACGCCAACGCCGAACTGGCTCAACATCAAGCGTTTGGCGGTGATGGGCATGGCCCAGGGCAGGTAGGACCATTGACTGACGGCCGCGCGCAAGGCCCTGGCGTCGTAATACACCGTGGCGGCCTGCCCTGCCACCATGAACACCCCGGCGATCGCCCAATGCGACAGCACGGCACGCCGAGGCCGCGCAGGCAGCCGACGCCAGCAGGCCCACGCCAGGGCCGCCTGCGCGGCGAACACGGCCAGCACCACCGCGGCGGCCAGCGCCCAGTCGAGCCAGGACAGCTGCACTTGGTCGTACAGGGCACCGCTGAGCACCAGCTGGACCAGCAGGCTGTTGATGTGGAATCGGTACAGGGCGAACAACCGTGCGTCCAGCAGCAGCAGCACGATGAACGCACCATGCACAAGCACGGCCACGACCCCCAAGACCTGGGGTCGTTGCCGCTGTCGCATCACCAGCACGAGCAACAGAGGCAGCAAGGACACCAGGGCGGCGTAGAACGGGAAATGCCCCAAAGACGCCAGGGTGAGATACGTCGTGCCCAGAACGCCCCCGGGGTTGTCACGCAGCGGCGCATTGCTCAGCACAATCACCAGGGCAAGCAAGGCGTTGAGCAGCGTGAAGCGGCTCAACCACGATAGCGACTGCCAACGAGTCAAGGGGGCGTTCATGGAAATTCCTGTCTAAAGGTCTGATTCAAGCCGCCTCGCCCTTGAGCAAGGCCTGCATTTTGGCTTCATCGATCACGGGCACGCCCAGCTCGCGCGCCTTGTCCAGCTTGCTGCCAGCCTCTTCGCCCGCGACGACGTAGCTGGTCTTCTTGCTGACGGAGCCGGCCACCTTGGCGCCAGCGGCCTCGAGCATCTCCTTGGCCTCCTCGCGCGACAGCGTGGGCAAGGTGCCGGTCAGAACGAAGGTCTGGCCGGCCAGCGGCAGCAACGCGCGGGGCGCGGGCTCGCCCTCGGCCCATTGCACGCCACAGGCGCGCAGCTGCTCCACCACCTCGCGGTTGTGAGCCTGCTCGAAGAAAGTGCGGATGCTTTGCGCGACCACGGGGCCCACGTCGGGCGCCTCCATCAGCGCCTCCACGCCCGCGTCCATGATGGCGTCGAGCTGGCCAAAGTGGCGCGCCAGGTCCTTGGCCGTGGATTCACCCACATGGCGGATGCCCAAACCATAGAGAAACCGTGGCAAGGTGGTTTGCTTCGATTTCTGTAGCGCATCCACGATGTTCTGCGCCGACTTCTCGGCCATGCGCTCCAGCGCGGCGAGCGAGGTCAGGCCCAGGCGGTAGAGGTCGGGCAGGGTCTTGACCACCTCGCCATCCACCAGCTGGTCGACCAGCTTGTCCCCCAGGCCCTCGATGTCCATGGCCCGGCGCTGTGCGAAATGCAACAGAGCCTGCTTGCGCTGGGCGCTGCAAAAGAGCCCACCGGTGCAGCGGTGGTCGGCCTCGCCCTCCTCGCGCACCGCCGCGCTGCCGCAGACGGGACAAGACGTGGGCATGGTGAATTCGGGCGCTCCCGGTGGGCGTTTGTCGGGCAGCACGCCCACCACTTCGGGAATCACGTCCCCCGCGCGGCGCACGATGACCGTGTCGCCCACGCGCACGTCCTTGCGCCGGGCTTCGAGCTCGTTGTGCAAGGTGGCGTTGGTGACGGTCACGCCGCCCACGAAGACCGGCGCCAGCTTGGCCACGGGCGTCAACTTGCCCGTGCGGCCCACCTGCACCTCGATGGCCTGCACCGTGGTCAGCATCTCTTGCGCCGGGTATTTGTGCGCCACGGCCCAGCGCGGCTCACGGCTCTTGAAACCCAGCTGCTGCTGCAAAGCCAGGCTGTTGACCTTGTAAACCACGCCGTCAATGTCAAAGGGCAGGCTGTCGCGCAGCGCGCCCATGCGGGCGTGGAAATCCACCAGGGCCTCGGCGCCTGCGCCCAGGGCGCGGTGCTCGCACACCGGCAGGCCCATGGCGACGAAGGCGTCCATCACTTGGCCATGCGTGGCTGGCAGGGTCCAGCCACGCGCCTCGCCCAGGCCGTAAGCGTAAAAGCTCAGCGGACGTTGGGCGGCCATGGCCGGGTCCAGCTGGCGCACCGCGCCCGCCGCCGTGTTGCGCGGGTTGATGAAGGTTTTCTCACCCTTGGCACCGGCCGCGATCTTCTCGCGCTGTCGTTCGTTCAGCGCCTCGAAGTCGTCGCGGCGCATGTAGACCTCGCCGCGCACTTCCAGCACCTCAGGCGGCCACGACGTCATGGTTTCGCCGCCGGGCAGCCCCAAGGCGAAACGCACCCCAGGCTCAAGCGCGTCCTGCGCGTTGCTCGGACTTGGGGGCAGCGAACCTCGCGCAGCGGGGAGCGTGGGGGCCAACAATCTCAGTGGGATCTGGTTGATGGTGCGGATGTTCTGCGTCACGTCCTCGCCCGTTTCACCGTCACCGCGGGTGGCAGCTTGCACGAGCACGCCGCGCTCGTAGCGCAGGTTGATGGCCAGGCCATCGAACTTCAGCTCAGCCGCGTACTCGACCGGCGACGCACCCTCGCCCAGGCCCAGGGCCTTGCGCACGCGGGTGTCGAAGGCGCGCGCGCCCTCGGGCGTGGTGTCGGTCTCGGTGTCGATGCTGAGCATGGGCACGGCGTGCCGCACGGGCAGCAAGCCGTCCAGCACCTGGCCGATCACCCGCTGCGTGGGTGAGTCGGGCGTGCGCAGCTCAGGATGCGCGGCCTCGATGGCCTGCAGCTCCTGGAACAGTCGGTCGTACTCGGCGTCGGGAATCTCCGGCGCGTCCAACACGTAGTAGCGGTGCGCGTGGTGGTGCAGCTGCGCGCGCAGCGCGGCGGCGCGCACGGCGGCGGGCGGCGGTTCTGACGCCCCATGGCTGTCAGTGGCCCCGCTGAAAAGGTCCGGCGTCATGGTGGGCAACTCCCCTGTGTCTCAACTGAACAGACGGCGGGCCGCGGACGAGCCCGCGGGCAAGCCATGCGCCTCCAGCGCGTCGTACAAGGACTCCAGCTCCGCGCCGATGCGGTCCAGGTCTTCCACCACCAGCAAGCGGCCCGCGTCGTCGCCCAGGCGGCCGTCCATTTGCTGGGCCAGGTGGGTGGCCACGGCGCGCAGGCGTTCGTAAGGACGCTCGGCGCGCGGCACCTGGGGCACGTCCAGGCTGAGCGTGACTTCGCGGATCGCGGTCATGGCGGGGTCGGCCGAGGTGGCGGCCTGCGGATCGTGGTGCAGGGTCAGCACCGCTTGCTGGGGCAGGCCCGCGAGCACGGGCGATTGCCCGGCCACGCGGGGCAGCACCATGCGCCCCGGCAGCACGCCATCCACGAAGCCAAGCCGCGTGGCCAGCTGCTGCACATAGCCCGCGCTCCAAGCCGTGCGGCTGGCGCGCAGGGTGATGTTCAGTTGCGCGTCGTGCGCCTGGGCAAATCCATCCAGCTCGCGCGCGCGCGCCATCGCGTCCAACATGTCGGGCAAGTCGACCGCGCCGCCCAAGGCGTCGGCCAAGGCTTGGGTCTTGAGCACGAACTCGGAATACTCCAGCTCATTCAAAGCCCCCGCCCGGTTGGCCAGCTGCACACCGGTTTGCAAGAGGCTGTACTGCTGACCAGGCTGCGGCTGCTCCCACGTGCCGTCATCGGCCTGCGCCTCGACGGTGAAGGGCTTGCTGCCCACGCGGCGTGTCGCGGGCAGGTTGTGCAACACGGCGTCGCCCGAAATGGGCAACTCCAATTCGATGGTCGCCAGCACGTCGATCAAGGGGTCGAGGTGGTTGTGCTGCAAGCGCCGGTCGGTGGGGACCGCGGGAACGTCCTGCGCCGCTGCGGCCCAGGACGCATCAGGCTCGATGCCGGGATGCGACACAGGCACCTGAGGCGCGTGCGGTGTCAAGGACGGCGCGGAAGTGGACTGCGCGTGGTGCGGTTCGAGATAAGGCCAGCCGCGGTGCTCCGGTTCAGCCAGACGCGGCCGACCACGCCGGGCGGTCCACCAACCGTGCGCCAGCACGCCCGCCAGCACCAACAGGCCGGCGATCAGCAGGCCGATTTGCAGTGCGCTCATGCCTCGGCCATCGACACGGCGGCTTCCATGTCCACGGCGACGATGCGCGACACACCCTGCTCCTGCATGGTCACGCCGATCAGTTGTTCGGCCATCTCCATCGCGATCTTGTTGTGGCTGATGAAGAGGAACTGCGTGCCCTTGCTCATGCTGCCCACCAGGCGCGCGTACCGCTCGGTGTTGGCGTCGTCCAGCGGCGCGTCGACCTCGTCGAGCAAGCAGAAAGGCGCGGGGTTGAGCTGGAAGATGGCGAACACCAGCGCGATGGCGGTCAGCGCCTTCTCGCCGCCCGACAGCAGGTGGATGGTCTGGTTCTTCTTGCCCGGCGGCTGGGCCATGACCTGCACGCCCGAGTCCAGGATTTCCTCGCCCGTCATGATGAGCTTGGCCTGGCCGCCTCCGAACAGCTCGGGGAACATCTTGCCGAAGTGCTCGTTGACGGTTTTGAAGGTGTCGCCCAGCAGGTCGCGCGTTTCGGCGTCGATCTTGCGGATGGCGGATTCCAGTGTGTTCATGGCATCGTTCAGGTCGGCCGACTGCGCGTCCAGGAACTGCTTGCGCTCGCGCGCTGTCGCCAGTTCCTCCAAGGCCGCGAGGTTGACCGCGCCCAGCGCCGCGATCTCGCGGTTGAGACGCTCGATCTCGCCCTGCAAACCGCCCTCACCCCCGCGCAGGCGCACCTTGCCCTCCTCGATGGAAAGCGCCACGGCCTCCAGGTCGGCCTGGGCCTCGGCCAGTTGCTGGGTGTACTGCTCCAGACCCAGGCGCGCGGCCTGTTCCTTGAGTTGCAAATCGGTGATGCGCGCGCGCAGCGGCTCCAGCTCGCGCTCGAGCTTGACACGGCGCTCGTCGCTGGCGCGCAGCTTGAGCGTGAGGTCGTCGTACTCGCTGCGCTTGGCGGCCAGTTGCTGCTCGCGCTCGGTCTTGAGCGCCAGCGCGCCTTGCAGCCCCGCCTGGGCGGCGGCATCGGTGGCGCGCGTCAGTTCTTCGTTGAGGCGCTGCTCCTCGCTGGCGATGGCGGCCGACTGCTGCTCGGCGGTCTCGATGGCGCGGGCCAACTCCGCCTTGCGTGCGTCGAGCGAACGCAGGGCGAAGGTCGCCTCCTGGGCCTGACGCTCCAGCGCGCGCAGTTGCTCGCGGCTGGCGGCCAGCTTGCGCTCGGCCTCCAGCACGCGCTCGTCCAGTTGGGCCTGGCGTTCCTGGCTGTCGGCCAGGCGCATGTCCAGCTCCTCGAAGCGCGCCTCGGCGGCCATGCGGCGCTCTTGCAGGTCTTCCAGCAGCGCATCCACCTCGGCCATGTCGCCTTGCAGCTGCTCGCTGCGGGCACGGGTCTGCTCGGCCAGCTGGGTCAGGCGCAGGGTTTCAACCTGCACCTCGTGGGCGCGGGCCTGGGCCTCGTCGGCCTCGCGGCGCACGGCCACCAGGCGCTGGGCCGCGTCGGCATAGGCGGCCTCGGCACGCACCAGGGCGCTCTTGGCTTCCTCGCTGATCAAGACCTGGGCCCGCACCTGCTTCTCCAGGCTTTCGATTTCCTGGGCGCGGGCCAGCAGGCCGGCCTGTTCATTGTCCTGGGCGTAGAAGCTCACGCTGTGGCGGCCCAGGGCGTGACCGCTCTTGACGTAGATGACCTCGCCCGCCCCGAGCTGCTCGCGCTGACCCTGGGCCTCTTCCCAGCTCTGGGCGACGTAGCAGCCCTGCAACCAGTCGGCCAGCACGGCCTTGAGGCCCGCGTCGCCCACGCGCAGCAGACTGGCCAGCAGCGGCAAGCCCACCTTGCCGCTGGCCGGCGCTTCGGCCGCAGCCGCGGGTGCGCTGTAGAAGGCCAGCTTGGTCGGGGGCGCGTCGGCCGCGAAGGACTTCAGCATTTCCAACCGGCTGATGGGCAACGCGGCCATGCGTTCACGCAGCGCGGCTTCCAGGGCGTGCTCCCAGCCTTGCTCGATGTGCAGCTGTGTCCACAGGGCCTGCAGGCCGTCCATGCCGTGCTTGGCCAGCCAGGGCTGCAGCTTGCCATCGGTCTTGACCTTGTCCTGCAAGGCCTTGAGCGCTTCCAGCCGCGCGGACAAATCGGCCTGCCGGGCGCTTTCGGTGTTGGCGGCGCGCTGTTTCTCTTGGCGCTCGCTGTCCAGCTCAGGCGTGCGTTCCTGCAAGTCGTGCAAGCGGGCTTGGGCCTCTTCGGCGGCTTCGCGGGCCTGGGTGTTCTGGGCTTGCAGGGCCTGCAGCTTGGCCTCGTCGGGCGCGGCCAGGGCTTTCTTGTCGGTGTCCAGGCGCTCGCGGCGTTGCTGCAGCTGGCGCGTTTGCTCCTCGATGCCGCGCTGCTCGGCCGCCAGCACCTGGATCTGCTGCTGCACTTCGTGCACGCTGCTCTTTTGCTCGTTGGCGCGCTGCTGGGCCTGGCGCACCGCGTCCTCCAACTCGGGCAAGGCGGCGGATTGCTCTTCCAGCTGAGCGGCCAGCTCGACGTTCTTTTCCTCGCCGGTCGAGGCCAGCTCGGCCAGGCGCTCGATCTCGGCCAGGGCATCGCCCTTGCGCTCGCCCCACTGGCTGTTCTGTTCCTTCAAGGCTTTCAGGCGCTCCTGCGCGCGCTGGCGGCCCTCGACCACGAAGCGGATTTCGGCCTCTAGGCGGCCCACCTCGGCGCCGGCCTCGTAGACCTTGCCCTGGGCCTGGTTGACCTGGTCGCCCGCCGCGTAATGCGCCTGACGGATGGTTTCCAGCTCGGCCTCGATGTGGCGCAGGTCGGCCACGCGCGCCTCCAGGTCGATCACGGCGCGCTCGCCTTCGGCGTGAATGCGCTTTTGCTCGGCCTCGGCCTCCGCGCGGCGCAGGAACCAGAGCTGGTGCTGCTTGAGGCTGGCCTCGGCCTGCAAGGTCTTGTACTTCTGCGCCACCTCGGCCTGGTGTTCCAGCTTTTCGAGGTTGGCGTTCAGCTCGCGCAGGATGTCTTCCACCCGGGTCAGGTTCTCGCGCGTGTCGGACAGGCGGTTCTCGGTCTCGCGGCGGCGCTCCTTGTACTTGGACACGCCCGCGGCCTCTTCCAGGAACAGGCGCAGCTCCTCCGGCTTGGATTCGATGATGCGGCTGATCGTGCCCTGGCCGATGATGGCGTAGGCACGCGGCCCCAGGCCCGTGCCGAGGAACACGTCCTGCACGTCGCGGCGGCGCACCGGCTGGTTGTTGATGTAGTAGCTGCTGGTGCCGTCGCGCGTGAGCACGCGCTTGACCGCGATCTCGGCGTACTGGCCCCACTGGCCACCCGCGCGGTGGTCGGCGTTGTCAAACACCAGCTCCACGCTGGCGCGGCTGGCGGCCTTGCGGCTGGTGGTGCCGTTGAAGATCACGTCCTGCATGGACTCACCGCGCAGCTCCGAAGCGCGGCTCTCGCCCAGCACCCAGCGCACCGCGTCCATGATGTTGGACTTGCCGCAACCGTTGGGCCCCACCACGCCCACCAGCTGCCCCGGCAGCATGAAATTGGTCGGTTCGGCGAAGGACTTGAAACCGGAAAGCTTGATGGAGTTGAGGCGCACGGCGGGATGCTTTGAGTGTTCTATCGGGAGGCCAAAAACAGACAAGGAGTCGCCTGCCTGAACACGAAATCATACCGTCTGGCCCGACGCGGCCCAGTGCCCCGGAAACCGCTAGATTGGAGGCCACTTCCCCTGGTTTCCACCGGCAACGCAACATGGCTCAAATCTCACCCGTCGCGCGCATTTCCGACTTGTGCATCGGCTTTTTCCTGGTCCTGTTGCTGGCCCTTGCACCGGTGACAGGAAGCGCGCAAGGCAAACTGAAGAAACGGGTGGATGAAGACTTTTCACGCATCGACACGGACGACAACGACCTGATCAGCCCGCAGGAATGGAAACGCCGAGGCAATTTCGAGGCCCTGGATCAAGACGGCGACGGATTTCTCAGCAAGGAAGAAATGGCGGCTCTCTACCGCGCCGGCAGCCGCGGCGCCTTGGAGCATGTCAACGAACCGGTGAATCCACCGGCGATGGATGCCAGCTACGAAACCGACAAGATCGCGACCAGCGCGCTCGATCATGTGACCTTGTGCGGCATCAGCCGGGAAAGTTGCAAGATGCAGGACAGCGAAGCGCAATTCCAGCGCGTCGGATTGTTCGAGACGGGACTGGGGCCGCAGTTTCCGAAGGAGGCCAGCTGCCTCGGCATTGATGACTACTTTGCGCTTCCCTACAACTACAAGCGTTCCAGCAGCGGTGCGCGTCATGGCGGCATGGACATGCCCGCTGCCTGGGACACACCCATCCTCGCCGCGGCTGACGGCACGGTGGTCGGCATGTATGGCGCGGACAACTCTCAAAGGGGGCGCGAGATCGTGCTGCGCCACGCCCCGGAAGACACGGGGTTGCCCGTGTGGCTCTACACCCAGTACGCCCACCTGAACCAGGCGCCCACACTCAAACTCGGTCAGCGGGTGCGCATGGGCGATCTCGTGGGGCTGACTGGCAACTCGGGGTTGTCAGCCCAGGGGGATCGCCCCACCACGGGACGACGCCCTGCCATCCACTACGCAGCCTGGTTCAGCGATTCGCGACGCTATGCCGATACTGGCGCCGCCATCGTGCCCGAACACGGCTTTTGGCTCGACCCCAATGGCATCTACCGTGGCGGCCCGCCTTTCGACTCGGCGTCGCTCAAAGCCCTGCCTGAGAATGAAAAGTTCGTGCTTATCCCCGTGATGTACACCGACGGAACCACCCAACCCGCGAACACGCGGCTCATCTGGCCTTACACCTGCACACACCGCGCGAAGCGTCTTGCCGAATGAGCGGCCGCGAAAGTCCACCCACTCACCCGAACCAGCACGCGGATCCTGTTGCACAACCCAAGAGCATCGGCAGACAAGAACACCGCAAGGGCTGCGGGATAATTCAGCCCCATGAACCCCCTGCTCCAGAAGCTGCAGCCCTACCCTTTCGAGCGGCTGCGCAAGCTCTTCGAAGGCGTCACGCCCAACCCCGCTTACCGCCCCATCAGCTTGGGCATCGGCGAACCCAAGCACCCCACGCCGGACTTCATCAAACAGACGCTCAACAGCGCGCTGTACGACCCGGCCAATGACTTGGCGGCGTACCCGCCGACGGCCGGCACGCCCAAGCTGCGCGCGGCCTTCACTGGCTGGCTGACGTCGCGTTACGGGCTGGAACTGGACCCGGCCACGCAGGTACTGCCAGTCAATGGCTCGCGCGAGGCGCTGTTCGCCTTTGCGCAGACGGTGATCGACCCGATGAAAATGGATGGCGACGGCAAGGGGCCCATCGTCGTCTGCCCCAACCCCTTCTACCAAATCTACGAAGGCGCGGCCTTGCTGGCGGGCGCCACGCCCTACTTCGCGCCCAGCGACCCGAAACGCAATTTCGCGGTGGATTGGGACAGCGTGCCCGAGGCGGTGTGGCAACGCACGCAGCTGCTGTTTGTCTGCTCGCCGGGCAACCCCACGGGCGCGGTGATGCCGCTGGACGAATGGCAGAAGCTGTTCGAACTGAGCGACCGGCACGGTTTTGTGATCGCCTCGGACGAGTGCTACAGCGAGATCTATTTCCGCGACGAGCCGCCCCTGGGCGGGCTGGAGGCCGCCGCCAAGCTGGGCCGCAGCTTCGAGCGCCTGGTGGCCTTCACCAGCCTGTCCAAGCGCAGCAATGTGCCCGGCCTGCGCAGCGGTTTCGTGATGGGCGACGCGGCGCTGCTCAAGGCCTTCCTGCTCTACCGCACCTACCACGGCAGCGCCATGGCCCCGCCCACGCAAGCGGCCAGCATCGCGGCCTGGGGTGACGAGGCGCATGTCGTGGCCAACCGCGAGCAGTACCGCGCCAAGTTCGCGCGGGTCACGCCCATCCTGGCCGAGGTGCTGGACGTGGCCCTGCCTGATGCGGGCTTTTACCTGTGGGCTGGCGTGCGCGGCGTCTGCGGCGGCGATGACGCGGCTTTCGCGCGGGAACTGCTGGCTCAATACAATGTCACGGTTTTGCCCGGCAGCTACCTGGCGCGCGAAGCCCACCAACACAACCCTGGCCAAGGTCGCATCCGCATGGCCCTCGTCGCGGAAACGGCGGAGTGCGAGGAAGCCGCCCGGCGCATCGTCCAGTTCGTTCAATCCGACAAGTAACCACCACAACACCGATACCATGAGCCAGCAACTGCAACAGACCATCGAAGCCGCCTGGGAAGACCGGACCAAGCTCTCGCCCAAGTCCGCCCCGCAGGACATCGCCGACGCGGTGGACTCGGTCATCGCCCAGCTCAACAACGGCACGCTGCGCGTCGCCACACGCGAATCGGTCGGCCAATGGACCGTGCACCAGTGGGTGAAGAAGGCGGTGCTGCTGTCCTTCCGCCTCAAGGACAACGAACTCGTGCGCGCGGGTGACCTGGGCTTCTACGACAAGGTGCCGACCAAGTTCTCCGACCTGTCGGCCCAGGAAATGGCCGCCACCGGCGTGCGCGTGGTGCCCCCGGCCGTGGCGCGGCGCGGCAGCTACATCGCCAAGGGCGCCATCTTGATGCCCAGCTACGTGAACATCGGTGCCTATGTCGACGAGGGCACGATGGTGGACACCTGGGCCACCGTGGGCAGTTGCGCCCAGGTGGGCAAGAACGTGCACCTGTCTGGCGGCGTGGGTCTGGGCGGCGTGCTGGAGCCGCTGCAGGCCAACCCGACCATCATCGAGGACAACTGCTTCATCGGCGCGCGCAGCGAGATCGTCGAGGGCGTGATCGTCGAGGAAAACTCGGTCATCAGCATGGGCGTGTACATCGGCCAGAGCACCAAGATTTACGACCGCGCCACGGGCCAGATCCACCAGGGCCGCGTGCCCGCCGGTTCGGTGGTGGTGGCGGGCAACCTGCCCAGCGCCGACGGCAAGTACAGCCTGTACGCGGCCATCATCGTCAAGAAGGTGGACGCCAAGACGCGCTCCACCACCAGCCTGAACGACTTGTTGCGAGATTGACCTTTGAGTCGGCTTCGCCGCCGCCTGGCCCTTGAACAAGGGAACGCGACCCGCGGTCCGGTCAACCCGGCGCTGCGGTCGCCCGTGATCGACAACCCATGACCCAAACTCTTCAGCTCGCCGAGCAACTGATCGCCCGCCCCTCCGTCACGCCGGAGGACGGTGGCTGCCAGCAGCTGATCGCCCAGCGTCTGGCGCCCCTGGGTTTCCAGAACGAAACACTGACGTTCGGGCCAGAGGAGTTCCGCGTCACCAACCTCTGGTCGGTGCGGCCCTCGCTGGCCGCGGCGGACGCGCTCACGTCTCTGCCGACCCTGGTTTTCGCGGGTCACACCGACGTGGTGCCCACCGGGCCTGTCGCGCTGTGGAGCCAAGACCCCTTCACGCCCACGCACCGCGACGGCAAGCTCTACGGGCGCGGCGCGGCCGACATGAAGACCTCGATCGCGGCCTTCGTGGTGGCGGCGGAGGAATTCGTCGCGGCGTACCCACAGGCGCCGCTGAACCTCGCCCTGCTGCTGACCAGCGACGAGGAAGGCCCGTCGGTGGACGGCACCGTCAAGGTGTGCGAGACGCTCCAGGCGCGCGGCACGCGGCTGGACTACTGCATCGTCGGCGAGCCCACCTCCGTCAAGCAGACGGGCGACATGATCAAGAACGGCCGGCGTGGCACCATGAGCGGCAAGCTGACCGTCAAGGGCGTGCAGGGCCACATCGCCTACCCGCAGCTGGCGCGCAACCCCATCCACCTGTTCGCGCCCGCGCTGGCCGAACTGGCGGCCATGGAATGGGACCGGGGCAACGACTACTTCCAACCCACGAGCTGGCAGGTGAGCAACATCCACGGCGGCACCGGCGCAACCAATGTGATCCCAGGCGCGCTGGTGGTGGACTTCAACTTCCGCTTCAGCACCGAATCCACGCCTGAAGGCCTGCAGCAGCGCGTGACCAGCGTGCTGAACAAGTACGGCCTCGAGTACGAGCTGCTGTGGACCATCGGCGGCCTGCCCTTCCTCACACCCGTGGGCACCTTGGTCGGCGCGGTGCAGCAGGCCATTCGCGAGGAGACGGGCTTGAACACCGAGCTCTCCACCACCGGCGGCACCAGCGACGGGCGCTTCATCGCCAAGGTCTGCCCGCAGGTGATCGAGCTGGGCCCCACCAACGCCACCATCCACAAGATCGACGAGCACATTCCCGTGGCCGACATCGAACCGCTGAAGAACATCTACCGGCGCACCATGGAGAAGCTGGCCCAAGCGAAGCTGGCCGCGCAATGACGCTGGCCGAACTCATAGCCCAGGCCGCAGCTCGTCTCGCTGCGGCGCATCAGGCGGGCCAGCTGGCCTTCGGTCATGGCACCACCAACGCGCACGACGAAGCCGCCTGGCTGGTGCTCTGGAAGCTGGCCTTGCCGCTGGATTGCGACCTGGGCAGCGAAGGCGCGCGCTCGGTCTCGACCGCCGAAGCCCGCGACGCGCTGGCGCTGATCGACGAGCGCATCGCCACCCGCAAGCCCGCCGCCTACCTCACGCGCGAAGCCTGGCTGCAGGGCGTGCCGTTCTACGTCGACGAGCGGACCATCGTGCCGCGCAGCTTCATCGCCGAGCTGATCGCCGACGCCGATGGCCAAGGCACGCTGGACGCCTGGCTGGGCGAGGACACGAGCGCGGTGCTCGACCTCTGCACCGGCAACGGCAGCCTGGCCGTGCTGGCCGCCCTGGCCTGGCCCGAGGTGCGGGTCGATGGCGCGGACATTTCCGACGAGGCCCTGGCCGTGGCGCGCATCAACATCGACAAACATGGTCTACAGGAGCGCGTGCAACTGCTGAAGTCCGACGGCCTGGCCCAGGTGGCGCGCAGCTACGACCTCATCCTCTGTAACCCGCCCTACGTCAACCAGCAGAGCATGACCGCCTTGCCCGCCGAATACCGCGCCGAGCCCGAGCTCGCCTTGGCCGGGGGTGCGGACGGCATGGACTTCATCCGCCGCCTGCTGCGCGACGCCCCGGCCCGCATGAGCGCGCACGCCGTGCTGGTGCTCGAGATTGGCAACGAACGCGAACATTACGAAGCCGCCTTCCCTGCCCTGGCCGCCCGCACCGTGTGGCTCGACACCAGCGCGGGCGCGGACCAGGTATTGCTGCTCACGCGCGAGGCGCTCGATGCAGCGGCGCCCGGCGCGGACACGCCGCGATGATCCCGACCACGCAACGCGCTCCGCATCGCGGCGAAGAGCTATCTCCAGCTCACCCCGGACGCCCGACCCCATGATCACCCTCAAGAACATCACCCTGCGCCGCGGCGCCAAAGTCATCCTCGACGGCGCCTCGGCCACCATCAACCCCGGCGAAAAAGTCGGCCTGGTGGGCCGCAACGGCGCAGGCAAATCCACCCTGTTCGCCCTGCTCAATGGCAGCATTCACGAAGACGGCGGGGATTTCAGCATTCCCGCGCAGTGGCGCATGGCACAGGTCGCGCAGGACATGCCCGAGACGGATGAAAGCGCCACGGACTTCGTGCTCGCGGGCGACACAGCCCTGGCCGCCGTCAACGCGGAAGTTGCTGCGGCCGAGGCCAGTGAGGACGGCGAACGCATGGCGCACGCCTACATGGCGCTGCAGGACGTGGGCGCGCACGACGCACCAGCGCGCGCGCAGGCCCTCATCCTGGGCCTGGGGTTCCAGAACCCGGAACTGGATCGTCCCGTCAACAGCTTCTCCGGCGGCTGGCGCATGCGTCTGCAGCTAGCCCGTGCGCTGATGGCCCCCAGCGATCTGCTGCTGCTCGACGAGCCGACCAACCACTTGGACCTGGACGCCCTGGTCTGGCTCGAGGCCTGGCTGCAACGCTACGCAGGCACGCTGCTTGTCATCAGCCATGACCGCGAGTTTCTCGACGCCATCACGAACGTGACGCTGCACATCGAGAGCGCGCAGCTCAAACGCTACGGTGGCAACTACAGCCGCTTCGAGGACATGCGCGCAGAGCAATTGGCGCTGCAACAGGCCAGTTACTCCAAGCAACAGGACAAGATCGCCCACCTGCAAAAATTCATCGCCCGCTTCAAAGCCCAGGCCAGCAAGGCCAAGCAGGCGCAGAGCCGCGTCAAGGCCCTGGAGCGCATGGAAAAAATCGGCCCGGTGCTGGCCGAGGCCGACTTCACCTTCGAGTTCAAGGAACCGGCCAACCTGCCCAACCCCATGCTGACATTGCAAGGCGTGAGCTGTGGCTACCCCAGCGCGGAGGCGAGCGCCGCGCCCACGACCATCGTGCGCAACGTCGGCAAATCCGTGCTGGCGGGGCAACGCATCGGCATCCTGGGCGCGAACGGCCAGGGCAAGTCCACACTGGTCAAAACCATCGCGGGCGATCTGAAACCGATCGCCGGCGAAATCGTCCAGGGCAAGGGTCTGGCCATCGGCTACTTCGCGCAGCAGGAGCTGGACGTGCTGCGCCCCCAGGACACGCCGCTGGAACACATGATTCGCCTCGCCCGCGATACGACTCAGGCAGGCCGCCTGAGCGGCCAGAGCACGCGCGAACAGGATCTGCGCAGCTACCTGGGTAGCTTCAACTTCACGGGCGATCAGGTCAAGCAGGCCGTGGGCAGCATGAGCGGCGGCGAAAAGGCACGCCTGGTGTTGGCCCTGCTGGTCTGGCAGCGCCCCAATCTGCTGCTGCTCGACGAGCCGACCAACCACCTGGACCTGGCCACGCGCGAGGCCCTGTCCGTCGCGCTCAACGAGTTCGAAGGCGCGCTGATGTTGGTCAGCCACGACCGCGCCCTGCTGCGTGCCGTGTGCGACGAGTTCTGGTTGGTGACGCGCGGCGGCGTGCTGCCCTTCGACGGCGACCTGGATGACTACCAGCGCTACCTGCTGGAGGAAGCCAAGCGGCAGCGGGAGGCCATCAAGGCCAGCGCCACGGGCCAGGCTGCAGCCTCGGTCCCCGCAGCGGCCGCCACGGCCCCCGTGGTCAACTCGCCGCTCAACGCGTCCAGCACGGCCAAGCCCGTCCCGCGCGAGAACAACCGCACCCGCCAGATGCGCAAGGAGCTGGAGCAATGCGAGGCGCGTATGGCCGCGCTGAGCCAGGAGAAGCAAGGCATCGAGGCACGCCTGAACGCGAACCCGGCCCTGGACGAAATCCAGCGGCTGAGCACGCGCATGGCGGCGCTGCAGACGGAACTCGACGGCGTGGAAGCACGCTGGCTCGAATTAGGTAACGCATTGGAAGCGGCCACTTGAACAAGGCGTGAATTTCGTGGCATAATCGCAGTCTTTCGGGCTCTTAGCTCAGTTGGTAGAGCAGCGGACTCTTAATCCGTAGGTCGAGTGTTCGAGTCACTCAGGGCCCACCAAACAACCGAAAGAAATCAACGCCCTGGCGCTCAAGCGCCGGGGCGTTTTTCTTTGGCTTCGTCGCAAAATACGAGACGTTCTCTATGACATGTCTCCTATACAGTGCCGCCACCATCCACCATGTCCGACATCCTCAACATCTCCGTCTACAAGTTCGTGCCGCTGCCGGACGCCGCCGAGCTGCGCGAGCGCCTGAAGGCCCACGCCGAGGCGCTGGGCCTCAAGGGCACGGTGCTGCTGGCCGAGGAAGGCATCAACCTCTTCGTGGCGGGTACCGAGGCGGCCGTGCGCGAGTTCGTCGCGACCCTGCACGCGGACCCGCGCCTGGCCGATCTGGCGCCCAAGGAAAGCTGGTCGGACCACCAACCCTTTCGCAAGCTGGTGGTCAAGCACAAGCGCGAGATCATCCGCATGAACCACCCGACCATCCGCCCCGCCGAGGGCCGTGCCCCGGCCGTGGCGCCGTTGACGGTGAAGCGGTGGCTGGACCAGGGCCACGACGACGAGGGCCGGCCGGTGGTCACGCTGGACACGCGCAACGCCTTCGAGGTTCAGCATGGGGCTTTCGAAGGCGCGATCGATTGGCGCATCCGCAAGTTCTCGGAGTTTCCCGCGGCCGTGCAAGCGCACAAGGCCGAGCTGGAAGGTAAGACGGTGATCAGCTACTGCACCGGCGGCATCCGCTGCGAAAAAGCCGCCATCTACATGCAGGAAGCCGGTCTGAGCCATGTCTACCAGATCGAGGGCGGCATCCTCAAGTATTTCGAGGAAGCGGGCGGCGCGCACTACCAGGGCAACTGCTTTGTCTTCGACGAGCGCATTTCCCTCAGCCCGGACCTGACGCCCCTGCCGCCAGGCACTCCGCACCCCTCCATCGACCGCGACGTCAGCGTGGACTGAGAGGTCGCCCCTCAACCCACAACGGACAGACCCCGCGCCGCTGCGTGCGGGTTCTGCGTCGCCAGGCCCGATCACGCAGGGGTGAACTTGCGCAGGGGCAATGGAATGTGTTCCGTCTCGCCTGGCACCTGACCCATGCGCTGGGCCTCCCAGTCCTCACAGGCCTGCACGATGCGCTCCTTGCGCGTGGACACGAAGTTCCAGTACATGAAGCGGCGGCCATCCAGCGGCGCGCCGCCGATGACCACAAAGCGCGAAGGCCGCTCGCCCGCCTTGACGCGCACGGCACCACCGGCCGCGCCCGGCTCCTGGTTGGGCAGCACGGCCATCTGCCGGTGACCCACCTCGACCTGGGCGCCGTCCGGGCAGTCCAGCAGCAGGGGCTGGTCCACCGCGTAGATGGCGCGTTCCTCGTACAAAGGTGGGAGTTCGAAGATGCCCCCTTCGGGCAGCTTCACGTCCAGGTAGAGCGTGGGCATGTAGACCTGCACGGGCGACTTCAAACCGAAGGCCTCGCCGATCAGCACGCGCACGGAATGGCCGTCCGCCTTGAGTTCGGGAATTGCGCTGGCGGGCGTGTGCGCGAAGCTGGGCGCCACCTCCTCGTGGTCGCGCGGCAAGGCCGCCCAGAGTTGCAGTCCGTGCACGCCGTAGGTCGCGTCCACCAGGTCGTCGGGCTTGCGCTCGGAATGCACGATGCCGCGTCCGGCCGTCATCCAATTGATGGCGCCCGGCTCGATGCGCTGCAGCGAGCCCACGCTGTCGCGGTGCATTTGCGCGCCCTCGAACAGGTAAGTCACCGTCGCCAGGCCAATGTGCGGATGGGGGCGCACGTCATGCTCGCGCCCCGGCGTTTCAGTGACCGGCCCCATGTGATCGAAGAAGAGGAAAGGGCCGACGGATTGGCGTTGGGCCGAGGGCAACACGCGCGACACGGTGAAACCACCGCCCAGATCTTTTTCATGGCCCGACAGAACCAGCACGGATGAATTCATGGTCTTTACTCCTGAATGGCGCGGGGATGCGCGGAGAACCGGCTCGGCACGCACCCACCGCCACGAGAAAAAAACGGCCGGGTGAACCGGCCGTTTTCCGCAAGCAAGATGCCGGGAATCAGCCTCGGCTGCCGTCGAAGCTCAGACGGCCGGGACCGAAGGCCGCGAAGGCCAGCAGGCCGCCCGAGATGGCCAGGTTCTTGAAGAAGTTAATCTGCTGCACATTGCCCGGATCCACCAGCATGTTCCAGAAATTGTGGAAGAAGAAGCCCGCGACGATGGTGAAGATCGCCAGGATGAAGGCGCTCCAGCGCGTCTTGTAACCCACCAGCAGGGCCAGGCCCAGCACCACTTCGACGAAGATGGCCACGGCGGCGCCCGCGTAGCCCATGAACTGGGGCAGGTGCATGGTGGAGGACACATAACCCGCCACGCCCGAGAAGCCGCTGATCTTGTTGATGCCGGCCGGCACGAACAGCAGCGCGAGCAGGATGCGGCCGATGAGAGTGATCGGTGCCTGGAGTTGATTGAACATGGTTTTACCTCGATGGTTTGTTGGGGTTCAGGCCAGTGCTTTGACGTCCGTGCCTGGGTGTCCGCTGGTCTGCCCGGACACTCGCACGCATGGTAGCGGGATTTTGGGCGCGGCCCGCACAGGCAGGCCGCGCCACGCGTTTCAGTGAACCAAGTCGGTGAAAACCAGCACTTCGGCGTCCTTGCCCTTGGCGAAGGTCAGTTCAGCCTCTGCCGCGATCATCGCCGCGTCCCCGCCCGTGAGCTTCTGGCCGTTGACTTCCAGTTCGCCCTTGACCAGGTGCACATAGGCCTTGCGATTCGCGTCAAGCTGGAGCGTCGCCTGCTCCGCACCATCGAACAGCCCCGCGTACAGGCGTGCATCGGCATGGACGGTCACTGAACCCTCTTCGCCCGTGGGCGAAGCCACCAGGCGCAGTCGGCCGCGCTTGTCGCCGGACTCGAAGGTCTTTTGCTCGTAGCTGGGCGCGATGCCGCGCACGTTCGGCTCGATCCAGATCTGCAGGAAATGCGTCTGCTGGCCCGCCGCGTGGTTGAACTCGCTGTGCAGCACGCCGCTGCCCGCGCTCATGCGCTGCACGTCGCCGGGCGGAATGCCCTTGACGTTGCCCATGCTGTCCTTGTGCGCGAGGTTGCCCTCCAGCACGTAGCTGATGATTTCCATGTCGCGGTGGCCATGGGTGCCAAAGCCCGTGCCCGGGGCGATGCGGTCCTCGTTGATGACGCGCAGATTGCCCCAGCCCATGAACTCCGGGTCGTAGTAGCCCGCGAAGGAAAAGCTGTGGAAGGACTTGAGCCAGCCGTGGTCGGCGTAGCCGCGGTCCTGGGATTTGCGAATGGTCAGCATGGAATGCTCCTTTCTGTGAGGCCTGCCGAGGGTGCGGGCCGATGGAGTGACTGTAGAAAAGGCCGGGCTGCTTGAGGCCGAATCGCTTTGAGGATTGAATTCAAAATTAATGAAATAAGATCGACTCTTCGTGCAAATCAGCCGGCGATTCCTTGCCCATGCAAACCCCGTCCCCGCCCCCCCATTCCGCCCGCGACGTCCTGACCCCGGACGCGCTGGCCATGCTCCAGGCCATTGAAGCCGCAGGCAGTTTCGCGGCGGCGGCGCGCGCCCTGGGCCTGGTGCCCAGCGCCCTGACCTACCGCGTGCGCCAGATCGAGGACGCCTTGGACGTGCTGCTCTACGACCGCAGCTCCCGTCAAGCGCGGCTGACCGCGGCCGGCGCGGAGCTGCTGCGCGAGGGCCACCGCCTGCTGGGCGAGATCGATGCGGTGGCACGCCGGGTGCAGCGCGTGGCCACTGGCTGGGAATCGCAGTTCACGATCGCGGTCGACAACATCATCCACCGGCCGACCATCATGGAGCTGTGCGAGAGCTTCTTCACCCTGGGCGCGCCCACGCGCCTGAAACTGCGCGACGAAACGCTGATGGGCACGCTAGAGGCCCTGACCAGTGGCCAGGCCGACCTGGCCATCGGCGTGGTGCTGGAGGCCGGAGACATCAGCACCGGCAACGTGGGGCTGCAAAGCAAGCCCCTGGGGCAAGTCGAGTTCATCTACGCCGTGGCGCCCCACCATCCGCTGGCCACCGCCCCCGAGCCCCTGACCGACGCCCTGCTGCTGCAGCACCGCGCCGTGGCCGTGGCGGATTCGTCCAGCCGCGGACAGACCCTGACCGTGGGCCTGCTGGCCGGGCAGGACGTGCTGACCGTCGGCACCATGCAGGCCAAGCTGGACGCGCAACTGCGCGGCCTGGGTGGCGGCTTCCTGCCGGAGTGCAATGCCCGCCCCTACATCGACGCAGGCCGGCTCGTGGTCAAGCAGACCGAGCGCTCGCAACGGCTGGTGCGGACCAGCTACGTCTGGCGCGGCAACATGGCGCCCGGCCAGCCGCCAGGCCAGGGCATGGGCCGCGCCCTGCAATGGTGGCTGCAACAGCTCGAGAGCCCGACCACGCGCGCCGCGCTGCTGGGTCCACTGCAGCGCTGAGCCCACCGACCCGCCCCAACAGCACGACGCATCAACGTTGCCATGTCCGCTGCCTACATCGGTCGCTTCGCGCCCTCGCCCACTGGCCTGCTGCATGCCGGTTCGCTGGTGGCGGCGCTGGCCAGTTGGCTGGACGCACGCGCCCACGGCGGTCGCTGGCTGGTCCGCATCGAGGACGTGGACCAAGCCCGCTGCCTGCCCGGTGTTGACCAGTTGATCCTGCAGCAGTTGGCGCAGTGCGGACTGCACGCGGACGACGAGCCCTTGTACCAATCGAGGCGAGATGGCGTCTACCAGCGGGTGCTGGACGCGCTGGCCCAACGCGGCCGCGCCTACCCCTGCACCTGCTCACGCCGCGAAATCGAACAGACCTTGGAACACCTGGGTCGCCCGCGTGGCCGGCACGGCGAACTGGTCTACCCCGGCACCTGCAGGCCGGGCCCGGGCAAGCCCGCGGTCCGTGGGGGTCTTTCAAATGGTCCGCATGACCGCATTGGCGACCACGGGGTCAACCCTGCAAGCCCTGGCGCACCCACACCCGCACCCGCACCCGCACCCGCACCCGCAACTCGCGCCTGCGCCTGGCGCATGCGTGTGCCCGCTGGCGTGCTGCTCTGGGAGGACCGGCGTCTGGGCGCGCAGGCCCAAGACGTGGCGGCGGAGGTGGGGGACTTCGTGCTCCAACGCGCCGACGGCTATTGGGCCTACCAATTGGCCGTGACCGTCGACGACGTGGCCCAGGGCGTGACCCACATCGTGCGCGGCGAGGACCTGGCCGACAACACCCCCCGCCAGATCGTGCTGCTGCATGCCTTGGGCTACCCCACGCCGACCTATCTGCACACGCCGCTGGTGCTCGGCCCGAACGGTGAAAAGCTGAGCAAGCAAAACGGCGCCGAGGCACTGGACCTGGGGACGCCCATGGCCGTGATGACCGCGCTCGACGCTGCCGCCCAGGTGCTGGGGCTCTCGACCGTTCGCGACCTCCAGTCAGACCGCCGCGCCAGCGCGCTGGCGGCCTGGGTGTCCGAGTGGAAGGCACGTTGGGGCCCAGCCTAGAAGTTCATGGGGATCAGAAGCCACCCCAAGCTCCCAGAATGTCCGCCAGCCTTCTTACAATCCGGGCCCGTGAACGATCAGTCCGCCATGTCCCCAAGCAACCCCACCGCTGCACCGCCCGAGGGCGTCGCCTTTCCCAAGGCCATCAAGAGCTACGTCACGCGCGCGGGCCGCACGACCACGGGCCAGGCCAAGGCCTTGCTGGAGTTGGGACCGCTGTACGTGCTGCCCTTCCAGGCCACGCCGCTGGACCTGGACGCGACGTTCCCGCGCGATCCCCAGCACGGCGCGCCCACCATCCTTGAGATCGGCTTCGGCATGGGCGACGCCACGGCGCACATCGCCGCGCTGATGCCGGACAAGAACTTCATCGGGTGTGAAGTGCACGAGCCCGGCGTGGGCGCCCTGCTCAAGCACATCGGCGAACGCGGCTTGACCAATCTGCGCATCGTGCAGCACGACGCGGTGGAAGTGCTGAACCAGATGCTGCAGCCCGGATCCCTCGCGGGCGTGCACATCTTCTTTCCGGACCCGTGGCACAAGAAGCGTCACCACAAACGGCGCCTGATCCAGACGGACTTCGTGCGCAAGCTCGCGAGCTATCTGCGCCCGCCGGGCGCCCAGGGCGAGCCGGGCGGTTACCTCCACTGCGCCACCGACTGGCAGCCCTATGCCGAGCAAATGCTGGCCGTGCTGTCCGCCGAACCCTCGCTGCGCAACACCGCGACGGACTACGCCCCTCGCCCGGCCTACCGCCCCGAAACCAAGTTTGAGCGCCGAGGCCTGCGCCTGGGCCACGGGGTCTGGGACCTGGTGTTCGAGCGGGTCTGAGCCCAGGCCCACTCCACTCCCCACTGGGTCATGACGCGCCCCGCGCACCGCAACCGCCCGCCCATGATCGAGGGCGTCAGCGCGAGTTGCGTGGCCCTGCCGGGCGGCGGGGCCTGGCCGCTGTTGGTCGATTTCCTGGCCGAGCGCCTGCCAGCGGTGAGCGCCGCCCAATGGCGACAGCGCATGACGGACGGGCGCGTGTTGGACGAACAAGGACGCAGCCTGCCGCCCGGCACCCCGGTCACTGCTTTCGCACCTGGGGCACGGGTGTATTACTACCGTGAACTGGACGCTGAACCCGCGCTGCCCTTCGACGCCCAGATCGTCTTCCAGGACGCACACCTGATCGTGGCCGACAAGCCGCACTTCATGCCCGTCACGCCCACGGGCCGCTACGTGCGCAACAGCCTGCTGGTGCGCTTGAAGTCCGCGACCGGTCTCGAGACACTCAGCCCCGTGCACCGCATCGACCGCGAGACCGCCGGCTTGGTGCTGTTCAGCGTGCGGCCGCAAGACCGGGGCGCCTACCAAGCGCTGTTTCGCACGCAAGCCGTGGACAAGGTCTATGAAGCCATCGCGCCACTGCGCGCCCAGGGCTCGGACCGGCCCCTGCCCGCCCTCCACCGCAGCCGCATCGAGGTCGACCCCGAACAATTCTTCCGCCAGCGCGAAACCGAGGGCGAACCCAACAGCGAGACGGCGCTGGAGCTGGTCGAGTCCCGGCCTCCGCACGCGCTGTACCGCCTGCGTCCGCGCAGCGGCAAGACCCACCAGTTGCGCGTGCACATGAACGCCCTGGGCCGGCCGATCGTGGGTGATCTCTTCTACCCGCAAGTCGTGCACGGTCCCGAGGCGGGCCAGGACGACTGGACACAACCGCTGCGCTTGTTGGCGCGCGGACTGAGCTTCCTCGACCCGGTCACCGGCGCGGCGCGCGCGTTCACGAGCCAGCGAGCGCTGGACTGGCCGGACACGAACGCGGCCGCGTGAAACAAGGCGCGGGTGTCTCGCGCATCGGGCGGGGGCTTTACCCCGGCGCGCTATCATCGTCGCGTCCCCCTTCTCAAGACACCCCTGCATTCAAGATCTGGACCTTGGAAACGCCATGACATCTTCCCTCGCGACACTTTCCCACCCGCGTCATCTGGCCACCGTGCTGGCAACGCTGACCCTGGCCCTGACGGGCCTGTCCACATCGGCCCATGCCGACGCCCTCGCTGATTTCGGAGCCGCGGTCAGCTACAAACCCCAGCAGCCCGTCGAGGCCCAAGGGGTGACGGGTTTTGACATCGGCGTGGGCGCCAGTTTCAGCGACATCAAGGACGGCGAGGACGTTTCCGTCACGCGGGTGAACCTGCACAAGGGCCTGCCTTTCGGCTTTGACATCGGCGGCTTCGTGGGCAATGCCCACCAGGACGGCGAGAGCTACTCGCTGCGCGGCTACGAGTTGCGCTACGCCTTGCTCGAAGGCAGCACCGTGACGCCGGCCATCGGCCTGCGCGGGGCGTACACCAAGCTGGACAACGACGCCCTGGATCTCAGCACCAAGAGCCTGGACCTTGGCATTTCCAAGGGTTTCGCCTTCCTCACCCCCTACGCCGGTGTCGGCCGGGTCTGGGTGGACAGCACGGTGGACGACGTCACCCTCACCAAGACCTACGCAGGGCTCAACATCGGCCTGGGCTTGTTCGCGGTGGACATCGAGGTGGACAAGACGGGCGAGGTCACCACCTACGGACTGAAGGCCGCGCTGCGCTGGTAAGTGCTCGGACCGTGACCACGGCCTGAAATCAGGGGCCCACATGCTCGGTGATAATTCGGCCGCATGCACGGCACCCACACCAAGATGACCATGAAAAAATCTTTCTCATCCCTGGCTTGCGCCACGCTGGGCCTGGCTCTGAGCTTGTCGACGCTGCCGGCCTGGGCGGACCGCCTGGGCAATCTGGACTCCTTGACCGAGCGGGAGTTCAAGTACGCCTCCGAAGCCATCGGCGCGGCGATCAGCTACAAGCCCATTTCGCCTCCCCAACCGCAAGGCTTGACGGGCTTTGACATTGGCGTCTCCTTGACCAGCAGTTCGCCCTCCTACAAGGGGGCTGCGGCGCTTGAAAAGGCCAACGCGAACCTGTACCTCGACGACGCAATCCAAACCTACCGCTTGGACATCCACAAGGGCTTGCCCTTTGACGTGGACGTCGGCGCCTATTTCGCCAATGTCCCTGGCTTGGGCATCGATGTTCGGGGCCTGGAGGCCCGTTACGCCCTGCTGAATGGAGACTTTGCCAAGCCTGGCATCAGCCTGCGCGGCGGCTACACCTACGCCACCAACTCCGACGATCTCTACATCAACACGCGAAGCGTGGATGTGTCGATCTCGAAGGAGTTCGCCATGCTGACCCCCTACGCAGGCGTGGGTTATGTCTGGGTGGACAGCGACGGCCGCAGGGCGGCCCGGCATCAGGAGAGTTCCCCGGAACTCAACAAGTACTACGCGGGCATCAACATGGGCTTGGGTTTGATGAACCTGGCCTTTGAAACCGACATCACCGGTGACACCACCAGCTGGGGCATCAAGCTGGGCTTGCGCTGGTAAGCCACCGCGCGGACACATGACAAAAAGGGCGCTCACACGAGCGCCCTTTTTGATTTCAGACGCCCTGCCCTGATGGCTCAGGACGAAGGCACTTCACCGACGGCGTTCAGACTTCCTGCGCGGTGATGCGGTACTTGAAAGCGTCGGGAGTGTAGGAGTCCAGGCGTTCCACCTGCCCTGCCGGCCCGGTCTCGCACACCGGGTACATCAGGAAGCCCAGCGGTCCTTTCTGCGCGCCAGGCAGCTTCAGGTCGTGCGCCATGTTCCAACCCACCCAGTTGCCCTCCCACTGCCCAAAGAGCGCCTGGTTCACGGGCGCCACGAGCGGGTTCTGCGTGGTCTTGATCCATTCTGGCGTTTCCTGGCGCATGACCTTGGCCACGTCGGCCGGATCCATCGCCACCCAGCCGTAATCCTTCAGGTAGACCTCGGCGCGGCAGTGCTGGGCGCCCGACAAGTTGCCCATGTTGTTGCCGCCCAGCTCCTTGTAGCCAAAGGCCGAAGGCGCGAGGCGCAGGCCGTAGACATCACGCGCGGGCAGGCCGACGGCACGGCACAGGCCCACGAAGAGCGCGTTGATGTCCGCGCACTTGCCGCCCAGGTTGCCCGTCTCCAGCATGGTCTTGATGTCGCCTTCGCCGCAGCCGCGCACCTTGGGTTCGCGGTAGGCATTCGTGACCACCCAGTCGTAGACGGCACGAACCTTCTCATCGTCGGTCTTGGCGCCTTGCGTGGCCTTGAGCGCCGTCTCGCGCACGATGCCATCGGTGGGCAGCAGCGCGGTCGGACGGGTCCAGAATGCGAGGTCCTTGTCCTGCGCGGGACGGGACTTGGACGACCAGTCCACCGCGCGGCTGCGCGTCTGCACGCGGCTGATCAACTCGACCCAGGGTGTTTTTTCGCCGGGTGCGAATTCAACGGTCAGCCATTGGGTGGCCGGCACGCCGCCTTGCGCGACGTCCTTGCTCAAGGTCACGCGGCCATTGCTGTCCCAGCGGTTGTCCAAGGAACGCTGCCAGTCGCTGTCGATGGAGGGCACGGGCAGCCAGACACGGGTCTGGCCATCGGCTAGTTGCACGTCCACGCGGGTCTTGACTTCGAAGCTGCGCCACGCGCCGGGCTGGGGGTTGAACTGGCGCTCGGGCGTGGCGCTTTGCGCGGCCGCGCGGATCGGCCAGGTGCCCAGCGCGGACACCGTGGCGGCACACGAAGCGGCCGCGGCCGCGTTTTTGAGGAAGGCACGGCGCTGCGATGCGCGCCCGTCGGGCGCGCGTTGAACGGTGGTCATAAAGCGATCTCCGGTAGATGAGGGACGGGCCGTCGACGCAGGTGAAGATGCGCCGAAACAGCTGGGCCGGATTATCACCAGCCTGGGGCGCTCACGTCAGCAGGGCATCCAGGAGCGCCTGCGCGCGGTCGCCGCTCCAGTCCAATTCACCCTGGACCCGATGCCGGGGACGGCCGCTGGGATCGATCAGCACCGTCGTGGGCAGCACGGTGGCCGCCCCCCAGGCCCGCGCGGCTTCCTTCTCGGTGTCGAGCAAGACGGTCAACGCTCCTGTGTCCAAGGCACTGCTCTGCAGGAAACGCGCGATGGCGCGCGGCCCCTCGCCCACATTGATGGCCAGCACGCGCACCGCGTCACCGTAGAACCCGACCAAGGTCTGCAAAGTCGGCATCTCGACTCGGCACGGCGCGCACCAGGAGGCCCAGAAATTCAGCAGCACCACGCGCCCGCGCAAGGCTTCCAGGGTCCAGGTCCGTCCCTGCATGTCCAAGGCGCGCAGGGGTGGGGTCTTCTGCCCGGCAGGCCAGGGGGTCACGGCGTGGCCGTCCTCCCGATCGGTGGCCGCCAGTTCGGACTTCCCGTCCGCGGGGGCCGCGTGCAGCGGTGCCACACGCAGCAGGGACAGCCAGGTCGCCGACGCGAGCGGGGCCACGCCCGCGCCCAAGACCGCGCTCAGGCAGAGTCGTCGTTGCATCATGGGGCGAGTGTATGCGGCCCTCGGCAGGCTCAGGCTCAGACACTGGCCAAGCGATCACCGCCCGCGGCCTGGGCTTGCCGTACGCCTTCGGCGGCCCGCGCCAACAACTGGTGTACCGGCTCGCCCGAGCGGTACTGGGCCACGCCCACGCTGGCGCTCAGGCGCTTGTTGGCTTCTGGCCCTGTGGACCCTGCGGACCCTGCCGCCGACTGCCCACACCCCGTCCCGATGGCGGCGACCCCGAGCCGCAGGCGTTCAGCCACGCGCATGGCTTCGCTCAAGTCCGTCTCGGGGAGGACGATGACGAACTGCCCCCCGTCCTCGCGCGCCAGCCAATCAACTTCATTGCGCAACACCAAGCGGCCAATGCGTGCGACCTCCCGCAGCAAATCGTCGGTCAGGGTCGGACCGAGCTCCTGCCTGCGCTCGCGAAAGCGGTCGATGCTCACTTGCAGCAACGACAAGGGCCGGCCATAACGCTGCACACGCTCCACTTCCAGGGGCAGCCTTTCGTCCAGGGTGCGACGGTTCCAGCAGCCCGTGACCGCGTCGGTGCGGGACAGTCGGTACACCTCATCGACCAGGCGCTGCAATTCATCGGTGCGCTGCGCCACTTTTTCATCCAGGCCATCGATGTGCTCACGCAAGCCCGCTTGCAGCTTGACGAAGCCGTCGGCCAGCAGGTCGATTTCGTCCCTGCCGCGCTGCGGGGCGGCCCGCTGGCGTGGCGGTGGCGTCATCAGATGGTCCGGCGTCAACTCAGCGGCAAAGCGCGCCATCTCCTCCAGAGGCTGCTGCAGGCGGCGGCGCAGCAGCCAGGTGACGAGCAGGCACACCAGAGTGGTGTACACCCCATAGCCCAGCAATACCTGCACGGCGCTCGCACGCACCTCGCCCAGCACGTAGCGAGGATTGCCGACGATCTCCAGTTGTCCGAGCGGCAGACTGGTGCTCCCCTGACCCGGCAGCGGCAAGATGTCCATGCGCCGCACCACCGTCGCGGCTTCACGGGCAGCCGGGTCGCCCGCCATGAACACCGGACCGGTGGCCGTGCGCAGGCGCACATGACCCACCTCGGGCAAGGTGGAGATGGCCTGCACTTGCCGTTGGACGGACTCCAACTCGATGTCCCACAAGGCGGTGGCCAACTGCGGCACGCTGGTGCGCACGATGCCGTCCACCTGCGTGGCAAACCGCTCCTCATGCTGACGTAGCAGATACCAAGTCTGCCCAGCCAAGACCAATGCCATGCACAAGACCGCGAGCAGCACGATGCGGCGAATCAGCGAGCCAGCCAAGGGACGGAAGTCGCGAGGCACCTCCCAGGCCCAATGCCGTTGGGCCACGCTCGGCTCGGCGGCGTCGGGGGAGGCGGAGCCCGCCTGCCGGGAGGCGTGTTGATCAAGGAAGTGCGCGGTCATCGGCGGACCTTTCGTTGGACTGGGGCGTGTCCTTCAACAAGCGCTCCATGCTGAAGTCATAGCTGCGCAGGCTGGGATTGTGAGTTTTGCTGAAACGTCTGAAGTCCACATCGTCACAGCCAGGGCCGAGACGCGCCCGCAAAGCCTGGGCCAGTTTGCCGTCGAACAAGGCAAACATGCGCCGCTCCTGCATCAGGCCTTCGTCGGCGAAATCGTGGCCGTTGTAGTGGTCGTGAATCATCACCAGGCTCCAGGCGCCGGTGATGAAGTGACCACCCGCCAGGGCCGCGAGGCGTCCGCTTTCCTTCGCGCGCAGCGCCTCGGCGGAAGTGTTGATGCCGCTGAAGAGCACCGAGCGCCCCGGCACGCCGCCGCGCTGCTCCAAGGCGCTGATCGCGCCCAGGGCCATCAAGTCATTGCCAGCCCAGAGCAGTCGAGCCTGCGGATGCCGCTGGAAGAGCACCGTGGCCTGTTCGCTGGCCTTCTCGCGCGACCAGGCGCCGTACACCTCCTGGTCAATGACCACGTCACCCGCCTCGCGCACGGCTTGGCGCATTCCGTCGTTGCGTGCGATGGACGATGGCGTGCTGCGGTCCCCCGCGATCACCAGCATGTGCAGCTTGCCGTCCTGCGCTTGCAGGCCGGCGGCTCGGGCCTGGGTGATCAAGGCGCGCGCCGTCAGATAACCGGCGTCCTGGGCCCGCGGCTCGAGCGAGCCGATCCACAGCTTGTGCTTGCGGCGGGGCATGCCCGTGCGCGTCATTTCCTCCGCCGTGGGCTTGCTGTACGCCATGAAGACGCGGATGCCGCTGCCCTCGAAGATGTTCAGCAATTCCGGGCCGGTGCCGTAGTCGTTGGTGATCACGACATAGTCCGGCCGCTGAGCCGGTGGCAGCGCCGCGATACCGCGCGCGATTTGGAAGACCCGCAGGTGTTCCCGCTCGGCGTAGTGGACTTCCAGCGTTTGCCCCAAGTCCTGCGCGGCGGACTGCATGCACCGCGCCACGCCCGCCCAGTAGAACTCCTCCGCCTTGCCGGGATTGACGAAGGCCACGCGCTGTCCGAATGCGTCAGCGCACGCCAAGGCCAAGCCGAACCAGGCGCAGGCACGCAGCGCGGGCGCGGCGGCGCGCAAAGCTCCCCGTGACAAGCGTGTGCCTGGACTCATACCCCAACGACCTCGGTGTCTGGACCCCCGCCCTGTTCTCCATCTCCGGACGCTGATGGCGTCTCTCTTGCGCCGACTAGTCTAACGGCGAGCCCGGCCGGCTCTCGGGGCCCATCGCCCATCAAGGCGATCAGCTCTGCCGATGAGATCCGCCTAAGAGCGCTGCCCCTGCGCGCCGGCCAGGCGCGCGATGCATCACGCGCTCACAGGCGCTCGGCCACCCAGCCCTGCACGGCTTGCAGGGCCTTGGGCAGACCGCTCGCGTCGGTGCCGCCGGCCATGGCCATGTCAGGCTTGCCGCCACCCTTGCCGCCCACCTGCTGGGCCACGAAGTTGACCAGTTCACCGGCCTTGATCTTGCCCACGCTGTCGGCGGTCACGCCGGCCGCGATCTGCACCTTGCCGCCTTCCACCGTGGCCAGCACGATGGCGGCGGTCTTGAGCTTGTCCTTGAGCTTGTCCAGGGTCTCGCGCAGCACCTTGGCGTCCGCGCCCTGCAGCGTGGCGGCGAGCACCCGCAACGCGACCCCATCCCTGCCCTTCACCTCCACGGCCTGGGCCATGAGTTCGTCGCCCTGGCTGGAGGCCAGCTTGCCCTTGAGGGCGGCGATTTCCTTTTCCAGCGCCTTGACCTGATCCAGCACCTGCGTGATGCGACCTTGCAGCTCCGCGGCCGGTGCCTTGAGCGCGCCCGCCGCCTGGTGCACCGTGCTTTCCAGCGTCTGCAGATAGCCCAGCGCGTTCGCGCCAGTCACGGCCTCGACGCGGCGGATACCCGCGGCCACGCCCGACTCGCCGACGATCTTGAAGAGGCCGATGTCGCCCGTGCGCGGGACGTGCGTGCCCCCGCAGAACTCACGGCTCGTGCCGATGTCCAGCACGCGCACCGTGTCGCCGTACTTCTCGCCGAAGAGCATGACCGCGCCTGTGGCCTTGGCGGCCTCGATGTCCAGCACGCGCGCCTGGGTGGCGCTGTTGGCCAAAATCTCCTCGTTCACGCGACGCTCGATCTCGGCGATCTGGGCCGGCGTCACCGGCGCGTTGTGCGTGAAGTCAAAACGCGTCTTGTCGGCGTCCACCAGCGAGCCTTTTTGCTGCACGTGCGCGCCCAGCACCTCGTGCAGGGCCTTGTGCATCAGGTGGGTGACGCTGTGGTTGCGCATGGTCGCGGCGCGGCGGCTCAGGTTGACCTGGGCCGTGACCGTGTCGCCCACATTGAGCGTGCCGGCGGCCAGGGTACCGTGATGGCCGTGCACGTCGGCCTTGATCTTCTGGGTGTCGGCCACCTCGAAGCGAGCGGGGCCCGCGACGATGAGGCCTTCGTCACCGACCTGGCCACCGCTCTCGGCGTAGAAGGGCGTGGTGTCCAGCACCACGACGCCGTCCTGGCCAGACTTGAGCTGCGCCGTGGGCGTGCCGTCCACGTAGAGCGCGACGATCTTGGCCGCGGCTTCCAGCTTCTCGTAACCCACGAACACATTGCCCGCGCCCGTGTAGTCCAGCGCCTTGTCCATCTTGAACTTGCCGGCGGCACGGGCTTGGTTCTTCTGCTTGTCCATCGCCGACTTGAAGCCGGCCTCGTCCACGGTGACGCCGCGCTCGCGGCAGACGTCATTGGTCAGGTCCAAGGGGAAGCCGTAGGTGTCGTGCAGCTTGAAGGCCACGTCACCCGGGAGCACCTTGGCGCCACCGCCCAGGGCCGCGTCCAGAATCTCCATGCCATTGGCCAGGGTCTCGTAGAAGCGCTCCTCCTCGGCCTTGAGCACCTCGGTGATACGCTGCTGCTGTTCCTTCAAGCGCGGGTAGGCGTCGCCCATCAGGCGCACCAGCTCGCCCACCAGCTTGTGGAAGAAAGGCGTCTTGCGGCCCAGCTTGTAGCCGTGGCGGATGGCGCGGCGCACGATGCGGCGCTGCACATAGCCCCGGCCCTCGTTGGAGGGGATGACACCGTCGCTGACCAGGAAGGCCGTGGCGCGGATGTGATCGGCGATCACGCGCAGCGAGGGGTTGCTCAGATCCTGCGTGCCGACCTCGCGGGCGGCGGCCTTGATCAGCGCGTCGAACAGGTCGATCTCGTAGTTGCTGTGCACATGCTGCAAGATAGCGGCCAGGCGCTCCAGGCCCATGCCAGTGTCGACGCAAGGGGCAGGCAGCGGAGTGACCGTGCCATCCTCGTGCATCTCGAACTGCATGAACACGTTGTTCCAGATCTCGATGAAGCGGTCGCCGTCTTCATCGGGGCTGCCCGGGGGGCCACCGGCGATGTGCGGGCCGTGGTCGTAGAAGATCTCGCTGCAGGGGCCACAAGGCCCGGTGTCGGCCATCATCCAGAAGTTGTCGGACTTGTAGCGGCCACCCTTGTTGTCGCCAATGCGGATGATGCGGTTCTCCTGGCGGATCCGCTCGGGCGTCCAACCGGCCTTGACGAAAATGTCCTCCCAAATGCCGTAGGCCTCGTCGTCCTCCAGGTACACGGTGGCATACAGCTTGTCGGCGGGCAGCTTGTACACCGTGGTCAACAGCTCCCAGGCCCAGTTCAGACTTTCCTTCTTGAAGTAGTCGCCGAAGGACCAGTTGCCCAGCATCTCGAAGAAGGTGTGGTGGCGCGCGGTGTAGCCCACGTTCTCCAGGTCGTTGTGCTTGCCGCCGGCGCGCAGGCAGGCCTGCACCGAGGCCGCGCGCACATAGCTGCGCTTGTCGGTGCCGAGGAACACGTCCTTGAACTGCACCATGCCCGAGTTGGTGAACATCAGCGTCGGGTCGTTGCCCGGCACCAGCGGACTGGAGGCCACGACGGTGTGGCCCTTGGAGGCGAAGAAGTCGAGAAAGGTCTTGCGGATGTCCGCGACGGAAAATTTGGGCGTGCTCATGAACGATGGCCAGGCTGCGCGCGAGCGCAAAAGCTTGATTTATTTGAGAAAACCGGAAGGCAAGATCACCGCAGATTATAGATTTGAGCCGCCTGAGGACCCGCTCAAGCCAACCAACCGTCCCATACCAGCTTGCAGCCCGTCAGCGCCATGCCCCAGTAGACCAGGCGGTAAAACAGTTTCTGGTCGATGCGCTTGGCGATGTTCACACCGATCCACACGCCCAGCGGCGCCAAAGGCAGCAAGGCCAGGGAGGTGGCCAAGTTGCGCATGTCCAGCAGGCCGAGCCAGGCGTACGGCGCCCATTTGCTCAGGTTCACCACGAAGAACAGGTAGGCCATCGTGCCCGTGAAGACCAAGGGCGCGAGACGCAAGGGGATCGCGTAAGCGTTGATCGGCGGACCGCCCGCGTGCGACACGAAGCTCGTGAAGCCGCCCGTGGCCGTCAGCACCGCACCCAACCAGCGCGGCGGGGGTGCGCTGTCGGGTCGGGGCGGGAACAGCAGACGCTGAGCCAGGAACAAGAGCGTGAACAAGCCCACCAGGCCCGCGACCAAACGCGCGTCCAGCAGACGGAACAGCAGTGTGCCCGCGGCCACGCCCACCAGCGCACAGGGCAGCATGAACCGCAGCAGACGCCAATCGACGTGCTGGCGAAAGGCCCACAGGCCGAGCAGGTCCATCACCAGCAGGATGGGCATGAAGATGGCCGCGGCCTGTGGCACGGGCACGGCCAACGCCATCAAGGGCACGGCCAGGGAGCCAAAACCCGCGCCGAAGCCGCTCTTGCTGACACCCATCAGCAGCACGGCGGGAATGGCGACGGCGTAGAAGGCCGGATGGGTGATCAGAGGGAAGGTCGAGAGAAAGGAAGACAAAGTCATGCAGGGGGACGCAAAGAAGGAAGTGAGAGAATGCCACGCACTCGTTAGCCGGAGATCATCCCATGGACATGAAAGCCTCACCTCTCTCCCTGCTCAAGGACCCGTCCCTGCTCAAGACCGACGCGCTCATCCATGGCCAATGGGTCAAGGGCGCCGCGGCCACGCGCTTCGACGTGCACGACCCGGCGACAGGACAGAAACTGGCCGACGTGGCCAACCTGGGCCCCAAGGATGCCGAGGCCGCCATCGCCGCTGCCGACAAGGCCTGGCCGGCCTGGCGCGCCAAGACCGGCAAGGAGCGCAGCATCATCCTACGCAAGTGGTTCGATCTGCTGATGGCCAACCAGGACGACCTGGGCCGCCTGATGACCGCCGAGCAAGGCAAGCCCTACGCGGAGGCCAAGGGCGAAGTCGCCTACGGGGCGAGCTTCGTTGAATGGTTCGCCGAGGAGGCCAAGCGCGTCAACGGCGAGACGCTGCCGCAGTTCGACAACAACCGGCGCCTCCTGGTGCTGCGCCAGCCCATCGGCGTGTGCGCGGCCATCACACCCTGGAACTTCCCCCTGGCGATGATCACGCGCAAGGTCGCGCCGGCCCTGGCTGCGGGCTGCCCGGTGGTCATCAAGCCGGCCGAGCTGACGCCATTGACCGCCCTGGCCGCCGCCGAGTTGGCGGTGCGCGCGGGCATTCCGGCGGGCGTGCTCAACGTGGTCACGGCCGACGGCGCCAACTCCATCGCCGTGGGCAAGGTGTTCTGCGCCAGCGAAACCGTGCGCCACATCAGCTTCACCGGCTCGACCGAGGTGGGACGCATCCTGATGCAGCAAAGCGCGCCCTCGGTCAAGAAACTCAGCCTGGAGCTGGGCGGCAACGCGCCCTTCATCGTCTTCGACGATGCCGACATCGACAGCGCCGTGGAAGGTGCCATCGCCAGCAAGTACCGCAACGCGGGTCAGACCTGCGTCTGCGCCAACCGCATCTACGTGCAAGACGGTGTCTACGACGAATTCGTGCAGAAATTCGCGGCCAAGGTGAAGACCTTCAAGGTCGGCAACGGCTTCGAGGACGGCGTGGTTCAGGGCCCGCTGATCGAAGACGCAGCGGTCGAGAAGGTGCGCCGCCATGTCGCGGACGCCGTCGCCAAGGGCGGCAAGCTGCTGGCCGGCGGCAAGAAGCTGGACGGCCAGTTCTTCGAGCCCACCGTCGTGGCCGAGGCGACGGCTGACATGCTCTGCGCCACCGAGGAGACCTTCGGCCCCTTCGCGCCCGTGTTCCGTTTCAAGACCGAGCAGGAGGCGATCACCGCGGCCAACGCGACCATCTTTGGGCTGGCCAGCTACTTCTACAGCCGCGACATCGGCCGCATCTTCCGCGTCAGCGAGGCGCTGGAGTACGGCATGGTGGGCATCAACGCCGGCATCATCGCCACCGAGCACGTGCCTTTCGGCGGCGTCAAGCAGTCCGGCCTGGGCCGCGAGGGCTCCAGCCACGGCATCGACGAGTACGTGGAGATGAAATACCTCTGCCTGGGCGACATCCTGAAGTAAGAGGCCTCTGAGGCCACCGCGCGCACGTTAGAATGCGCGCCTGCTTCGGCAACGCGGGTGTAGTTCAATGGTAGAACGGCAGCTTCCCAAGCTTCATACGAGGGTTCGATTCCCTTCACCCGCTCCAGAATGAACAACGGCCCAGGGCATCGCCCCTGGGCCGTTTTTGTTGGTGGGCTCACCATGGTGGGCTGCTGACATTACCTGCCGCGCTGATTCGGCGGAAATCAGAGGCCTCGCGCCTGCGGTCATTCTAGGTAGCAGGCCCGTTGGGCCATGGCGCCCCTGTCCGAGTGACTGTGACCGCGCCCGGGACCCCGCGCCGATGGACGGGGATCAGAAAGCACCCGGGCGCGCGGAGCGGCCCGAGCTGGGGGGGTGCTTGAACAGCGCGGTGAGCGCGACCAGGCAGTCGCGCGCAGCCACCTCGCCTTGACGGACGGCGATCACGTTCATCAGACCGGGACGCAGGTACCAGAGGGTGTCCAGGTCGGGCGCGGAACGCAACTGACGCTGCAGCAGGTCCACCTGCTCGTCCACCCGGGTGCCATGCGCCTCAGGCTGCGCGCCGGGCAAGCCGGCAGGCGCGGCGATGGCCTTGTCCCACGTATCGCCTGCGGGGCCGGCCGTCATCGCGGGCCTGGTCAGGCTCGCCTGCATGGCACCGGACATGGCCATCCGAACCCGCTCTAAAGCCACTGTGTTGCCCTTGCTGTCGGTCTGGGCAGCGGCACCTGCGGCTTGCAATTTCCGTCCCTGTTTCTGGGAGCGTGAGGACCGCGACAGCATGAGGAATCTCTTCGGGCTGGGCAACATGGCAAGAGGAACAAGAAAAGCACACAAACCGCAAGTACGTTGAGGCAGTAGCCCGAAGAACGGGCATTGCGGCAGCGGACCTGCATGGCCAGGCGGTCGCAAATTTCGCGTCCGCTTGTCTATACACCCTATTAACGGTCATGCAGATCAAAAATAAAGGCCCTGGTGCGGGTGCACCAGGGCCTATTTCTTGCCACCACGCAGCCAGCGTGTCCGGCTGAGGCGCGCGAACGCGAAACCGGTGGCAAGTCAGATCAGAGGGACCCCTGTCTTGCCTTGGATGAATTCGCGTGTCACGCCCGGGGCCAGCTCGACCAGCTTCAAGCCCTGAGGCGTCACGTCCATGACCCCGAGGTCGGTGATGATGCGGTCGATCACGCCCTTGCCGGTCAGGGGCAAGGTGCACTCGGGCAGGATCTTGAACTCCTCGCTGCCATCCTTTTTCTTGGCCACGTGCTCCATCAGCACGATGCAGCGCGGCACGCCGGCGACCAAGTCCATGGCGCCGCCCATGCCCTTGACCATCTTGCCCGGGATCATCCAATTCGCCAGATCGCCCTGGGCGCTGACCTGCATGGCCCCCAGGATGCTGAGGTTGATCTTGCCGCCGCGGATCATGGCGAAGCTCTCGTGGCTGCCAAAAATGCTGGTGCCCTTGATGGTGGTGACGGTCTGCTTGCCGGCATTGATCAGGTCCGGGTCCACCTCGTCCTCCGTGGGGAAGGGGCCGATGCCCAGCATGCCGTTCTCACTCTGCAGCCACACCTCCATGCCCTCGGGCACGAAATTGGCCACCAGGGTCGGCATGCCGATGCCGAGGTTCACGTAAAAGCCGTCCTGCAGCTCCTGGGCCGCGCGCGCGGCCATCTGGTCTTGGGTCCAGGGCATCTTGATCTCCTTGCCTGTCGTCGTCTGGGGTTTGTCTCGTGGCGCTCGCCTGGCCCGCGGGTCAGGCGGCGGCCCGAACCGTGCGTTTCTCGATGCGCTTCTCGGGTGCGGCGTTGAGCACGATGCGGTGCACATAGATGCCCGGCAAGTGCACGTCGTCCGGATGCAGGTCGCCAGTCTCGACGATCTTTTCCACTTCGACGATGCAGACCTTGCCCGCCATGGCCGCGGCCGGGTTGAAGTTGCGCGCGGTCAGGTTGAAGCGCAAATTGCCCGACTTGTCCGCCACGTCCGCCTTCACCAAGGCGACGTCCGGCAGCAGGGCGCGCTCCATCACATAGGTTTCTCCATCGAATTCACGCAGTTCCTTGCCCTCGGCCACCACCGTGCCAACACCGGTCTTGGTGAAGAAGGCGGGGATGCCGGCGCCGCCCGCGCGCAGTTTTTCGGCCAGCGTGCCCTGGGGCGTGAACTCCAACTCCAGCTCGCCAGCCAGGTACTGGCGCTCGAATTCCTTGTTCTCGCCCACGTAGCTGGAAATCATCTTCTTGATCTGCCGTGTCTGCAGCAGCTTGCCCAGGCCGAAATCGTCCACCCCCGCGTTGTTGGAAATGGCGGTCAGGTTCTTGATGCCCGCATCGCGCACCGCGTCAATCAGCGCCTCGGGAATGCCACACAGGCCGAAGCCGCCAACGGCGATGAGCTGGCCGTCGCGCAGCACGCCCTCGATGGCCGCCTTCGCGCTCGGGTAAATCTTGTTCACGATGTTCTCCTTGCTGTTTCTGAATCTGCCGGGCATCTGCCGAATGCCGGACTGCAGCCCGAGACTGTAATCGCGCCGCCTACTTAAGCCGATACGTAGTACTGCCTAAAATCCAGCCCGCATGGACAAGCAGACACAACCCAAGCGACGGCGCGCTTCAGTCCCGGTTCGCGATTCAGGAAGCCCTTCGTTGGACCCAAGCACGAACGTCATGGACGCCGCCATCGACTACCGCCTGGCCTTCGACTACGCCCCCATCGGCATGGTGCTGTCGCGCCAGCGTGTCATCCAGGACTGCAATCGACGCGTCTGCGAGATCTTCGGCACGGAGCGGGAACGGCTGATCGGCCAATCCTTCGCCCTGCTCTACCCCAGCACCGACGAGTTCGAGCGCATCGGCGCGCGCATCAACGCCCGCATGGACGCCCACAGCACCTACGCGGACGACCGGATCATGCGGCGCGTGGACGGGCGGCACCAAGGTGAGTTGTTCTGGTGCCACGTCACCGGCCGCGCGCTCGACCCGACCCAGCCGCTGGGCCCGGGCATCTGGACTTTCGAGGATCTGAGCGCGCACCGCCCGGTCAGGGCCGGGCTGACGGCACGCGAACGCGAGGTCGCGGCACGGCTGCTGGAGGGCCTGACGTCCAAGGAAATCGGCAAGGCCCTCGCCATCAGCCACCGCACGGTGGAGATCTACCGCGCGCGCCTGATGCGCAAGTACCAGGCCGGCACCACCGCGGACCTGGTTCTCAAGCTCACCCTGGGCTGAACTGGACGCAGACTCAGAACGTCTCCCAATCGCCCTCCGCGTCCTTGCCACCCGTGGGCGGCGGCGCAGCCTTGGGTCTGGTGGCCGCTGCAGCGGCTTTGTCGGCGCGGGCCCCGGTGTCAGCCGGCGAGGCACGTCGCGCGGCAGAAGGTATGCGCCGGGATGCGGCGCCAGGTGCCGCCGTGGGCTTGTTGGTTTGGGCGGTGGCCGAGGAAGACGCCGGCAGGGAACCGGCCGTAGGCGTCAACGATGCGGAGGACGCGGACGCCCCCAAGGACGACACCGGCCGGGCACGCGGGGCCGCAGCTGCGGCAGCACCTCGGGCCGAAGGCGGCAAGCGCCCCTCCTTGCCCTCGCCATCACCGCTGCCCAGGCGAAACACGGCCATCATGCGGGCGAGGCTCTGGGCCTGCTCGCGCATGCTGCCCGCGGCGGCGGCGCTTTCCTCGACCAAGGCGGAGTTCTGCTGGGTCATCTGGTCGAGCTGGGCGACGGACTGGTTCACGCCCGCGATGCCTTGGCTCTGCTCGTGGGTGGCGGCGTGGATCTCGGCGATGATGTCCGCGACGCGCTTGACCGAGGTGACGATCTCGTCCATGGTCTGGCCGGCGTTGGCCACCAGGCGGCTACCACTCTCGACCTTCTGAACCGAAGCGCCGATCAGGGCCTTGATCTCCTTGGCCGCCTCCGCGCTGCGGCCCGCCAGGGCCCGCACCTCGCTGGCCACCACCGCGAAACCGCGGCCCTGCTCGCCCGCGCGCGCCGCTTCCACTGCCGCGTTGAGCGCCAAGATATTGGTCTGGAAGGCAATGCCGTCGATCACGTTGATGATGTCGGCGATGCGCTTGCTGCTGTCATTGATCTCGCCCATGGTGCTGACCACCTCGGCCACCACCACGCCGCCGCGGCCAGCCACCTCGGCCGCCGTCGTGGCCAGTTGGTTCGCCATGCTGGCGCTGTTCGAGGTCTGCTGCACCGTGCTGGTCAGCTCCTCCATCGCGGAGGCCGTGGCCTGCAGACTGCCGGCTGTCTGTTCGGTGCGATGGGACAGGTCGGCGTTGCCCTGAGCGATCTCGCTGGACGCGGTGGTGATGCTGTCAGTCGCCGAGCGCACCTCGCTCACGAGATGGCGCAAGGACCCCACCATCTGAGCCAGACCGCCCATCACGCTGCCCGGCGCGGCGGGCGGGATCTGCACGCCCAGGTCCCCCTGGGCGATGCGCGCCATCACCTCGTAGGCCTCGCTGGGCTCGCCGCCCACCTGGCGGATCACCGATCGGCCCACCGACCAGCCGATGCCGCCCACGATCAACAGCACCACCAGCAACTGCAGGCCACCAGTCAGGTACAGGCGAGCCTTCATGGCATCGATGTCGTCGGTGTACAGACCCGAACCCAGCATCCATTCCCAGCCCGGCACGCGCACCACGTACTGCAGCTTGGGAGAGGGCACGGTGGCGCCAGGCCGGGCGAATTCGCCCATCTCCATGGCGGTGTTGTCCTTGCTGGCCCGCAAGGCGCCAGTCAGGGTGGCGATCACGTCCTTGCCCTGGCCGTCCTTGAGCTTGCCCATCATGTTCTGGCCTTCGAAATCCTTGCGGATGGGGTGCACAACCCCGGTGCCATCCATGGTGTAGATGTAGAAGTACTCGACGTTGCCCGCCCCGTAACGGGAGACGCGCACCGCCTCCGCGGCGGCCTTCTGCGCGTCTGCCACGGTCATCTCGCCCTTGTCGGCCTTGCTCTTGTAGGCATTGACGATGCTGTGAATGGATTGCACGGCGGTCGCCAACTGCTCCGTGCGGGCTTCCATCACGCGCCGGCTCGCAGCCAAGGTGGACGTGACGATCAGCACGGCCACCGCAAGCAGGGCCGCCCCCACGATGACGCCAATCTTCTGCTTGAAACTCAGGTTCATGGGATGGCCTCCGAGCCAACAAAGAGAAAAATCAAGGTCCGTGCGACGAGGGTCGTGCGCGACTTGCAGCGACCACTCACGCGGACGGGCAACGCGCCATGCACGGCGTGGACGTGCGCATACCCCACCCTGGACCTGTCCCTATATCGGCAATCCACCACACAAACTGACGGCAGACATCGCGGAACGCGGTAGGGTCGCGCGGCAAAACAGCAAATCGAACGATCGTGCTATTTTTTGAAGCCTGAGCTCGAAGCACCTTAGAATCGGACCGCGCGCTTGAGCACAAGCACCCCTGAGACGACCCACAGGACAAGACACAGCCCATGACGAACCAAGACATCCTCTCCCAGTACGGCCCGCGCGAAGCAATGGAATACGACGCGGTCGTCGTGGGCGGCGGGCCGGCCGGCCTGGCCACCGCCATTCGTCTGAAACAGCTTGCGGCCGAAAAAGGCCAGGACGTTTCCGTTGTCGTGCTGGAAAAAGGCGGAGAGCCTGGCGCCCATATCCTTTCCGGCGCTGTCATGGACCCGCGCGCCCTTCAGGAACTCTTTCCCGACTGGAAGGAACGCGGCGCGCCGCTGAACCAGCCTGTCACGGGCGACGACGTGCTCTTCCTCTCCGAAAAGGGCGCCAAGCGCACGCCCGACTTCCTGGTGCCGGACAACTTCCACAACCAGCGCAACTACGTCGTCGCGCTGGGCTTCGTCACGAAATGGCTGGGCGAACAGGCCGAGGCTTTGGGCGTGGAAATTTTCCCCGGCTTCGCCGCCGCCGAAGTGCTGTACAACGACGACGGCTCGGTCAAAGGGGTGGCGACCGGCAATTTGGGTGTCGGCAAGAACGGTGAACCCACCGACAGCTTTCAGCTCGGCATGGAATTGCATGCCAAGTACACCGTCTTCGCGGAAGGTGCACGCGGCCATTTGGGCAAGCAGGTCATCGCGAAATACAAGCTGGACGAGGGCAAGGACCCGCAAAGCTATGCCATCGGCATCAAGGAACTCTGGGAAATCCCCGCCGACAAGGCCAAGCCGGGCCGCGTGGTGCACACCGCCGGCTGGCCCATGGACAACAGCACCTACGGCGGCGGCTTCCTCTACCACCTGGAAGGCAACAAGGTCACGCTGGGTTTCGTCACCGGCTTGGACTACCAGAACCCCTGGCTCAGTCCCTTCGAGGAAATGCAGCGCTGGAAAACCCACCCCGCGATCTGCGAACACATCCAAGGCGGCAAACGCATCGGTTATGGCGCACGGGCCATCACGGCCGGTGGCCTGCTCTCCCTGCCCAAGACCATCTTCCCGGGCGGTGTGCTCGTGGGCTGCGACGCGGGGTACCTGAACGCCAGCCGCATCAAGGGCAGCCATGCCGCGATCAAGAGTGGCATGCTGGCCGCCGAAGCGCTCTTTGAAGCTGTCACGGTGGGCCGCCAGCACGATGAGCTGACAGCCTATCCGGCCGCGTTCGAGAAGAGTTGGCTGCACCAGGAACTGCACCGCGCACGCAACTTCAAGCAGTGGTTCAAAAAGGGCAGCGTCGTTGGCGCGCTGATGACGGGCATCGAGCACTGGCTGCTGCCCAAGCTGGGCATCAAGAGCCCGCCTTGGACGATCCACCGCAAGGAGGCCGATCACACCCGCCTCAAGCCCGCGGACCAGTGCGAAAAGATCGTCTACCCCAAGCCGGACGGCAAGCTGACCTTTGACCGCCTGAGCAGCGTCTTCATCAGCAACACCAACCACGCCGAAGACCAGCCCGCCCACCTGACGCTCAAGGACGCCAGCGTGCCCGTGAGCGTGAACCTCGCCAAGTACGCCGGCCCAGAGAGCCGCTACTGTCCGGCGGGCGTCTACGAGTTCGTCGAGAAGGATGGCGCCAGCCAATTGGTCATCAACGCGCAGAACTGCGTGCACTGCAAGACTTGCGACATCAAGGACCCGACGCAGAACATCGTCTGGGTCACGCCCGAGGGCGGCGGCGGGCCGAATTACAGCGGGATGTGAACGCGTCTCGGACACTCCGAGCGCCCGGCCTTCCCCATGCGCAATGGGGTCAGGCCACCTGCAAGCGCCGCTGCAGAAAATCCCCCAGCGCGCGCATACGCGCGCTCAGGTGCGTGCCCCGCGCGAGCGCCAGCACCAGCGGATAGGGCTGGGAGTGCACCTGGGGCAGCACGTGAATCAAATGCCCCGCCGCAAGGTCGGCAGCCACATCCAGGCGTGACTTGAGCGCGATGCCGCACCCCGCCACGGCCCACTGCCGCGCCACCAAACCACTGTCGGCACTGCGACGCACGCGTGCCTTCAGGGTGACGGGCTTGCCAGAATCAAGCAGTGCCCAGCGGTGCGCGGGACGGCTGGCGATGCGCAGGCCGATCATCTCGTGCGCGGCCAGATCGTCCAGCCGCTTGGGCGTGCCCGCGCGGCGCAGGTAGGTCGGCGCGGCGACCAGGATGGCGTGGTTGTCCGGCACCAGGGGCCGCGCGATCTGGCCAGGGGCGGCGTCACCGTAGCGGATGGCGGCGTCCACGGGCTCGCGCGCCAGATCGGCCACGCGGTCGCCGATGGCCAAATCGAGCTGCAGCTGCGGGTGCAGCCCCATGAACTCGTCCAGCAGCGGACGCAAGACCTGAGTGCCCAGGTCGGTCGGGACGCCCAGGCGCAGCAGGCCGCGCACTTGGGTGAGCGGCGCGCGCAGTTCGGCCGCCGCCTCGTCGACGGCGCTCAATGCCGCCAGACAGCGCTGCAAAAAGGCCTCGCCTTCCGGGGTTGGGCGCAAGGCCCGGCTGGAACGCATGAAGAGTCGTGCGCCGAGTTGCTGCTCCAGCCGTCGGATCGCCGCCGTGGCGGTGGCATTGAGCAAGCCCTGTTCACGAGCGGCGGCGGCCACACCACCGAGTTCGGCCACGCGCAGGGCCAGGCGCAGGGCACCCAGGTCCAGCCGCTCGGACAACGCCGCCGTCGTGGCGGTCGACGTCTTCATTGACAAATTCCTTTTGTCATTGCCGCAGTATCGCATGGGTGGTTCAGCGTGCGGGTCCGCAAGACACTGGCGGCCATCGCAACGTTTACAGGAGTTCCCATGAAAGCCATCGGCCATTTGCACCCCCTGCCGCTCGACGACGCGCGCGCCTTGATCGAGCTCACCCTGCCGGACCCGGAACCGGGTCCGCACGACCTGTTGGTCCGCGTCCGCGCGGTGTCCGTCAACCCGGTGGACGTGAAAGTACGTGCCGGCATGGCACCCCCGCCTGGCCAGCCGCGCGTGCTGGGTTGGGACGCTGCGGGCGAGGTGCTGGCGATGGGCTCGCAAGTTCAAGGCTTTGCGCCCGGCGACCGCGTCTGGTACGCCGGCGCGCTGCAGCGAGGTGGCAGCAACGCTCCCTTGCAGACCGTGGACGCGCGCATCGTGAGCCGCATGCCGCGCAGCCTGGATTTCGCCGCCGCGGCTGCTCTGCCCTTGACGGGCATCACCGCGTGGGAATTGCTCTTCGACCGTCTGGGCGTGCCGCAGGGCGGAGGCGCCGGTCAACGCTTGTTGGTGGTCGGCGCCGCGGGCGGCGTGGGCTCCATCCTCGTTCAGCTCGCGCGCCAGTTCACGCAGTTGGAAGTGGTGGCCACGGCCTCGCGCACCGACACGCAGGACTGGGTGCGGACACTGGGCGCCCACCACGTCATCGATCACCGCCAGCCACTCGACGAGGCACTGACCTCAGCCGGACTGTCAGGCGGCGTGCACCTGGTGGCCGGCCTCACGCACACCGAGGCGCACTACCCGGCGCTGGTGCGCGCCTTGCGTCCGCAGGGCCGCATCGCGCTCATCGACGACCCGGCGAGCCTGGACGCACGCCCCTTGAAGATGAAAAGCGCCTCGTTGCACTGGGAGTTCATGTTCACGCGCCCGATGTTCGAGACGGAGGACATGGCTGCGCAAGGGCGCCTGCTGACCCAGCTCGCCGAGGCCGTGGACGAGGGCCGTCTGCGCAGCACGGTCACGCGTGACTTCGGTGAACTGTCGGTCGCGACGCTGCGCGAGGCGCATGCCTGGGTCGAAAGCGGCCAGGCCATCGGCAAGGGCGTGCTGCGGGTGGGTTGAAGCTGAGGAGTTGACCGGGGCACGGCAGATAGGCCCGCCCCGGCAAGTGCTTAAGTCCCCTCCCCGCCTCGGGCTTCAGGTATTGCCCAGGTAGTCCTTCTTGCCGATCTCCACCCCGTTGTGCCGCAAGATGGCGTAAGCCGTGGTGACATGGAAGAAAAAGTTGGGCAAGGCGGTGTTCTGCAGATAAGGCAGGCCCTGCAGGCGCTCCTCGCCCGTGCGGCGCTTGAGCACGACTTCACGCGCTTCGCTGCCGTCGATCTGCTCGGGCTTGAACGATTGCAGATAGACCAAGGTCTTGGCGATGCGCTCGTTCAGTTCGGCGAAGGTCTTCTCGTTGTCCTCGTAGACCGGCGGCGTGACGCCCGCCAGGCGAGCCGCGCACCCCTTGGCGGTGTCAGTGGCAATCATGATCTGGTTGCTCAGCGGCAGCATGTCGGGATAAAGACGCGCGCTGGTCAGCACCAGTTCATCGATGCCCTTGGCCTGGGCGTGCGCCTGGGCCTTGGACAGGATGGCATGCAGGTTGCCCAGCATGCGAATGAATACAGGCACGCTGGCCTGGTACATGGACACAGAAGACATGGATGTTGTTCCGTTCAAAAAAGAAAGCGGGATCATGGGGCATCCGAGATTTTTCTGCAGGACCAGTCCTTTAGGCCTACCCGCAAAAGACAAGCCAATCGAGCACGCCTTCCCCGGCCCATTGGAGTGTGGGCAAGGCCTTCGACTTGCTGTACGCTCAGTTCCTGAGCAGTTTCTCCATGTCGATCCAGTTCCTGACCGCATTTTTGATCGTGGGCCAGCACCTCGCGCGCAGCACGCGTGGGCGTCCCTGCGCACCTCCGGTCGCGGCGCTGTCCACGCCGTCGGCTCTCCACGGTTGACGGCGCCAGCCGCGCGCCCAGCCCGGGTGCGCGCCCGTCATTTCACTGGAGATTTCTCATGGCCGATCTGTTTGACAACCCCATGGGTCTGTGCGGCTTCGAGTTCGTCGAATTCGCTTCCCCCACCCCCGGCACGCTCGAACCCCTGTTCGAGAAGATGGGCTTCACCCTCGTCGCCAAACACCGCAGCAAGAACGTGCTGCTCTACCGTCAAGGCGACATCAACTTCATCGTCAACCGCGAGCCCAAGAGTTTGGCCGGGTATTTCGCCGCGGAACACGGCCCGAGCGCCTGTGCCATGGCCTTTCGCGTCAAGGACTCGCACAAAGCCTATCAGCGCGCGCTGGAACTGGGTGCCCAGCCCGTGGAAATTCCCACTGGCCCGATGGAACTGCGTCTGCCGGCCATCAAGGGCATTGGCGGTGCGCCGCTTTACCTGATCGACCGCTATGAAGATGGCAAGAGCATCTACGACATCGACTTCGAGTTCCTGCCGGGCGTGGACCGGCACCCGGTAGGCCATGGCCTGAAGATCGTTGATCACCTGACGCACAACGTCTACCGCGGGCGCATGAGCTTCTGGAGCGAGTTCTATGAGAAGTTCTTCAACTTCCGCGAAATCCGCTATTTCGACATCAAGGGCGAGTACACGGGCCTGACGAGCAAGGCCATGACCGCGCCCGATGGCCTCATTCGTATCCCGCTCAACGAGGAAGCTGGCAAAGGCGGCAATGGCCAGATCGAGGAATTCCTGATGCAGTTCAATGGTGAAGGCATCCAGCACATCGCCCTGCTCACGGACGACTTGATCGCCACCGTCGATGCCTTGCAACTGGCCGGCGTGCCCCTGGCCACGGCGCCCAACGACATCTATTACGAGATGCTCGCGGAGCGCCTGCCGGGTCACGGCGAACCCGTGGGCGAACTGCAAGCGCGCGGCATCTTGCTCGACGGCAACACGCGGGATGGGAAGCCGCGCCTGTTGTTGCAGATCTTCAGCCAGCCTTTGCTCGGACCTGTGTTTTTTGAGTTCATCCAGCGCAAGGCCGACGAAGGATTCGGCGAAGGCAATTTCCGTGCATTGTTCCTCAGCCTGGAACGCGACCAAATCCGGCGCGGCACCTTGAAGGTGGATACACCGTCCGAGGCGCCATCGCAGGCCTGAGTTCAGGCCGACCAGCCCGTTCGCGCACGGGCTGGTTAACCCGAATGCGTGGAGCTGCGCAGTTCAGCGTATAATCCGCCCGTTGTCGCGCCACGCTTACCTGTGCGGCAACTGCAGTCTGACATGGCCAGCGGTTTTCCAACTCCGCCTGCACGGCCTTCAGCCTCGCTACCTCGCTCGACTGGCTCTGTCCCCCGGCCCAGCGTGGTTCGCTCGGTCGTCACACTTCGTCCTCAGCGGCAAGCTTCATCCCCCGGCCCGCACCTTCAACCCCGGACTGGAACACAGCGGCATCCGCCGCAACGCGGCGCCTCGCGCCACGGCCTTTTCTTTATTACGAAGCGCGGCAATAGAACCGCGCGCAAACGATGAACATCCATTTGGAAAACGCTTTCCCGGTAGGCAAATACCTTGTCTCCCCCCTGACCCGTCAAACCGAGTCCGGCCGCTACACGGCCCATGTCTCGATCCGCAGCGGCCGCGGCCAAGCCACACATGACCGCGTGCTGGGCTTCTTCCCGGAATTCGGTACGCGCGAGAGCGCGTTGCGCTACGCCGCAGCAGAAGGCCAACGTTGGCTGAAGCAACGGCATTGCAACGCCTGAATTCGGCGTCCCCACACCCACTCAAGCAAAGGATCTCCATGGCCAAAGAAGAACTGATCGAAATGCAAGGCAAGGTCGAGGAAGTGCTGCCCGATTCGCGCTTCCGCGTCACCCTGGAGAACGGCCACAGCCTGATTGCCTACACCGGCGGCAAGATGCGCAAGAACCACATCCGCATCCTCGCTGGCGACAAGGTGTCGCTGGAACTCTCGCCCTACGATCTGGGCAAGGGACGCATCACCTTCCGTCATTTGGAAGCCCGCTCCGGCGGCGCGCCGGCTCGACCCCGGCGCACCTTCCGCTGAACCACTCACCCCATCCTGGATGGTTTTCAAACCAAGACCATCTTTTCCCCGCGTCAATATTCCTAGTGAATTCAAGACGCTTTTTCTGAAAGGCTCACCATGAGCAGCAAACTTTACGTCGGCAACCTCTCCTATTCCGTGCGCGACGACGATCTCCAACAGCAGTTCGGCGCCTTCGGCGACGTGCAATCGGCCAAGGTCATGATGGACCGTGACAGCGGTCGCTCCAAGGGCTTCGGCTTCGTGGAAATGGGCAGCGCCGACCAGGCTGAAGCCGCTATCCGTGGCCTGCATGGCCAGAACGTCGGCGGCCGTGACATGGTGGTCAACATCGCTCGTCCGATGGAACCCCGCACCGGCGGCGGCGGCGGCTTCGGCGGTGGCCGTCGCGAAGGCGGTGGCGGCGGCGGTTTCGGCGGCGGTGCCCGC
>NZ_AEGR01000041.1 GCF_000211835.1 Hylemonella gracilis ATCC 19624
ACCCGCTACTGATCACCACGGCGCGCAGCGCGCGCCATGCGACAAAAAAACCGGCCTCGGCCGGTTTTTTCATGGGCCCAACGACAACGCGCATTAAGATGCGGCTCGTTCAATCACCAAGAGGACGTCATGATCCGATTCAGCGAAGAACATGTGTGGGTGCGCGTCGAGGGCGACATCGGCGTGGTGGGCATCACCGTCCACGCGCAAGACACCCTGGGTGACATCGTGTTCGTCGAGCTGCCCGCGGTGGGCCGCGCGCTGGCGGCCGGGGACGTGGCTGGCGTGGTGGAGTCCGTCAAGGCCGCCGCCGACGTGTACAGCCCGGTCAGCGGCACGGTGACCGAGGTGAACGAGGCCCTGCGGGAGGACCCGGCTCTCGCCAATGGTTCGCCCCTGGATGCAGGTTGGTTCTACAAGATTCGACTGTCTAGTCGGGTCGAACTTGATTCCTTGATGGACGAGGACAGCTACGCGAGCAGCTTGATGACCTGAGTGAGGCTGGTCGGCGGGCGCCCCTTGGCTCAGTCCCAATAAGCCGGATCGGGCAATTCGCTGAAGACTTTGCGCAATTGCGCGCCCCAACGCTCGCGCAGCGAGGCAAAGTACGGGTCCTTGGCATCGATCAGGGCTTGGCGCGTGACCCTCAGGCTGTCGGTCTGGTAGCACAGCAGGTCCAGGGGCAGCCCCACAGACAGATTGGACTTCATGGTCGAGTCCATCGAAATCAGGCAACACTTTGCCGCTTCGTCCAAGGACAGGTCGCCGTCAACCACGCGGTCCATGATGGGTTTGCCGTACTTGGACTCCCCGATCTGGAAGTAAGGCGTCTCGGGCGTGGCCTCGATGAAGTTGCCTGCGGCGTAAATGTTGAACAGTCGTGGCGGCTCGCCACGAATTTGACCACCGAAGATCAGGTTGATGTTGAAGTCGATGCCGTACTCCTTGAGCGCGGCGGCTTCGCGGGCGTGCACACGACGCACCGTTTCGCCGACGATGCGCGCGGCCGAGAACATATTGGTCGCCGTCGCCAGATTGCGCCCCTCGTCCATCATCGCCTGTTGCTCGGCCGAGTCCGCTGGATTTTCGACCCGCCGCGGCTGCGTCGCTTGCTTCATCTGCACGCGCAAACTGCTGGCCACGGCCTGACTGAGCGAGAGATTGCCCGAGGACAGCAAGACCATCACCCGCTCGCCCGGCACTTCGTAAACATGCATCTTGCGGAAAGTGCTGATCTGGTCCACCCCCGCGTTGGTGCGTGAGTCCGACAGAAAAACCAGGCCCGCATCAATGCGGACCGCCGTGCAGTAGGTCATGGTGAGGTGGCCGTGGCACCGCGCTGCCGCGTTGCCCCAGCAAGATGAAGTCAAGGGTTCACCATCTTAGCGGCCTGCGCGCATCCGGCCAGGTCGCTGACCTCAAGCCTGGGTGGATACCCCAGCGGTCACCGCAACCTTCCCGAACCAGCCGCCGCCGGCCGTCACTCACGCGATGGCGACCGTCTCCGCTTCCTGCAAAGCTCGCCACATGACCTTGCCACTGCCACTCTTGGGCAATGCCTCGACGAACTGCACGATGCGCGGCGCCTTGTAGACCGCCATGTTCTCGCGGCACCAGGCCATGATGTCTTCTTCGCTCACCACACCAACCTGCCCAGGGCGCAGAACCACCACCGCCTTGACAGTCTCTCCTCGATAGTTGTCCTTGGCGGCGATCACGCAGGCTTCCTGGATGGCGGGGTGCCTGAACATCAGGGCCTCCACCTCCGCCGGCCAGACCTTGAAGCCGCTGGCGTTGATCATGCGTTTGAGGCGATCGGTGATGAAGAAATAACCTTCTTCATCCACGCGCCCCAGGTCACCGGTGCGGAAGAACCGCTTGCCATCGAGCTCAAAGAAGGCCTCCCGGGTGGCGTCCGGCCGTTTCCAATAACCTTGGAACACCATGGGACCGTGCACGACGATTTCACCCTGCTCGCCTGGCGGCAGCTCCCGCAGAGTCCCGGGATCCACCACACGCGCGTCGCAACCCATGAAGGGAATGCCCAGGCATTGCTGCTTCGGTCGATCAGGCGGATTGCTGTGCGAGGGGGCCGCGGTCTCGGTGAGTCCGTACCCCTCGGCGTAGCGCAGGTTGAACTGCTCGAACAGACGCTGCGCCACGGCCTGCGGCATGGCCGCGCCGCCGCCGCCGATGTAGGCCAAGCTGGAAAGATCAAAGCGTGCGAAGTTGGGACTGGCCATCAGATCGATCACCATGGTGGGAATATTGGTCCAGCTTGTGACCCGCCATTTGGAGATCAGCCGCCCGGCGAGCTCCCTGTCCCAGCGCGGCATGATGACCAGGGTGGCGCCGCTGTAGATGGCGGCGTGCATCATGCTGACCATGCCGGTGATGTGGAACATGGGCACGACGGCCAGCACCACCGTCTCCATCGAGGCCCCGCTCCAGAGGCTGCCAGCGACTGCGTTGTGCATCAGGCTGGCATGGGTGTGCATGCATCCCTTGGGCAAGCCGGTGGTCCCACTCGTGTAGGGCAAGGCCGCCAGATCATCCGCCCCCGCAATGACCCCGGGCAAAACATGCGCGTTGAGCAGGACCTCGCTCCAGTCATGAACTTGCCCGCCCTCGAGCGCGGGCAAGGGATGGCGAGTCTGCAGCCACGACGACCAGGCCTCGGGCGGCGCATCATCGCCTGCCGCGTCAGGATCGAAGGCGTCGGTGAATTGCGTCACGATCAAGTGCAGCAAACGCTTGGGCGCTGGCAGTGCATTGCTGGCACGGGCCAATTCCGGCGCGAGATCGCCCGTGGTGATGGCGACCTTGACGTCCGGATCGGTGATGTAGTGCTTCAACTCCTCGAACCGGTTCATGGGATTGACCGGCACCACGACCGCATTCGCGCGCAGGATGGCGAAATGCGCGACGACCAGTTGCGGCGAGTTCTGCATGTCCAGGATCACACGGTCTCCCTGCTCCACCCCCAGGCTGTGCAAGAAGGCAGCCATGTGTTCCGCTTGGCGAGCCAGTTCCGCATACGACATCACTTCCCCAAGAAACGCCAATGCCGGCTTGTCGGGATAGCGTTGCGCGCTGATGGCCAGATTCATCCAGAGCGACGTTTGCGGGGGCGTGATCGCGTGCGGCAGGCGCTTGGGCCAGTGAGCGTGGTGGGGACGCCTGTCCGAAACCGGGGACGGCGAGGAAGGATTCTGCGCGGACATGACAAGGAACTCCTGGTGCGGCAAACTACCAAGCAACCAGACTAGCCGCGCCGGTGAGCGCCGCGCATCCGGGAAAGCGCCAAAGCCCGCGCGGTCATCCAGGCTATCCCCAAGGTGAACGCGTCACCTGGGAGACAGACCGGAGCAAAAGACGACTGGCGCGGACTACCGCCCCGAAAGTGCCAAGCCTTAGGCGAGCTCGGGCACCAGGAAATCGCGGCTGATGCGCGCGCCGATGTCGTTGACCCGCTCCAGGAACTTGGTCAAGAAAGCATGCAAGCCGGTGGCCAGGATGTCGTCGATGCGCTCGTACTGCAACTCCGCCAGCAGCTTGCCCGCCAGGTGACGGGTTTCGGCGATGCCCTCCGTCGCGCTTTCGCCCGCCACGAGGCCGAGGTTCTTCACCACCTCGGCCATGCTGGCGTGCAATGAACGCGGCATGTCGGCGCGCAGGATCAAGAGCTCGGCCACCCGCTCGGGGCGGATCACGTCACGGTAGACCTTGCGGTAGATCTCGAAGGCCGACACGCTGCGAAGGATGGCGCTCCAATGGTAGAAATCGTAGGCGCGGTCCTTTTCGTCGGCGTTGCCAAAAAACTCGCTCTGCACCGCATGGAACTTCACGTCCACCAACCGCGCCGTGTTGTCGGCGCGTTCGAGAAACGTGCCCAGACGCATGAAGTGCAGCGCTTCGTCCACCAGCATGGTGCCCTGGGTGACCCCTCGGGACAGGTGCGAGCGGTGCTTGACCCATTCCAGCAGGCGTGCGGGGTCGCGTTCCAGATCCCCGAGGCGCAGCATGCGCTTGAACTCCAGCCAGGTTTGGTTCTGCGTTTCCCAGACCTCGGTGGTCAGGCTGCCGCGCACGGCGCGCGCGTTTTCGCGGGCCGCGCGCAGGCAAGACAGGATGGACGACGGGTTGTTTTCGTCGCTGACCATGAAGGCCATCACGTCGCGTGGCGTCACCTCGCCATGGCGCGCGGTGTAGGCGGGCAACAGTTCGCTGATGGACAGCAGGCTCTGCCAGCCCAGCAAGGCCACGGCGGCGGACTGGGGCAGCATGGCAGTTTCATGGTTGACGCTCAACATGCGGGCGGTGTTTTCGGCCCGTTCCGTGTAGCGGTTCATCCAAAACAGATGGTCGGCGGTACGCGACAGCATTCAAACTTCTCCTCAAGCCGACGTCAAACTTCCAGTACCCAGGAATCCTTGGTGCCCCCGCCCTGCGACGAATTGACCACCAGGGAACCTTCCTTGAGCGCCACGCGGGTCAGCCCCCCCGCGACCATCTGCACGGTCTTGCCCGTCAGCACGAAGGGCCGCAAGTCGATGTGACGTGGCGCGATGCCGCTTTCAACAAAGGTCGGGCAGGTCGACAGGGACAACGTGGGCTGCGCGATGTAGTTGCCCGGTTTTTCCTTGAGCACGCGGGCGAAATCCTCGATCTGCTGGCGGGTCGAGGCCGGCCCGACCAGCATGCCGTAGCCGCCCGCGCCATGCACCTCCTTGACCACCAGGTCTTTCAGGTTGGCCAGCACGTATTTCAGATCCTCGGGCTTGCGACACATGTAGGTGGGCACGTTGTTGAGGATGGGTTTCTCGCCAAGGTAGAACTCGATCATCGCGGGCACGTAGGGGTAGATGGACTTGTCGTCCGCCACTCCCGTGCCAACAGCGTTGCAAAGGGTCACGTGACCGGCGCAGTAGGCCTCCATCAAGCCGGCGCAGCCCAGGGTCGAATCGGCGCGGAACACGTGCGGGTCCAGGAAGTCATCGTCAAGCCGTCGGTAAATCACGTCGACGCGCTTGGGACCGCGCGTGGTGCGCATGTAGACAAAACCGTCGCGCACGAACAGATCCTGCCCCTGAACCAGTTCCACACCCATTTGCTGGGCCAGGAAAGCGTGCTCGAAATAGGCGCTGTTGTACATGCCGGGCGTGAGCACGACCACGGTGGGCTCGCCCGTGGTGTCGGGAGCCGACGCGCGCAAGGTCTCGAGCAACAGGTCGGGATAGTGTTCGACCGGCGCGACGCGGTGTGCGTTGAACAACTCGGGGAAGAGCCGCATCATCATCTTGCGGTCTTCGATCATGTAGCTGACACCGCTGGGAACGCGCAGGTTGTCTTCCAGCACGTAGTACTGTCCCACGCCATCGGCATCTGGCGCACGCACGATATCGACGCCGCTGATGTGAGAGTAGATGTCGTTGGGCACGTGCACACCCATCATCTGGGGACGGTACTGCGCGTTGTGCAGGATTTGCTCGGCCGGGATCACGCCGGCGCGCAGGATTTCCTGGTCGTGGTAGACATCGTGGATGAAGCGGTTGAGCGCCGTCACGCGCTGCGCCAAGCCACGCTCCATGCCGCCCCACTCCGCGGCGGGAATGATGCGGGGAATCAAATCAAAGGGAATCAGGCGCTCGGTCCCGGATCCGTCTTCGTCCTTGTCGCCATAGACCGCGAAGGTGATGCCCACGCGGCGGAAAATCATCTCGGCCTCTTCGCGCCGGGCTTTCATGGCGTCGGCACTCTGCGCCGCCAGCCATTGCGCGTAAGCCCGGTAATGAGATCGAATGTCGCTGGCAGTGCCTTGCGTCATGAACTGCGCGCCCGAGGCGCCACCCTGCTTCATCAGGCCGGCAGCCAACGCGCCGGACTCCAGGTACATCTCGTCAAACTTCAACATGCGGCCTAGCCTTGCTCTGGGTCTTTCCGATCTTCCGGTCATGCCCTCGTCTCAGCTTACGGTAAGGGGTTCCAGACGTTGACGAGGCGGTGCCTCGCCAGCGGTCTGCACTTCACTTGGCTGCAAAGACTTGTGCGTGACCTGAACACAAGCGTACCAGCAAATTCCGGGCCTACCCCCAAATAGGGGCCACGGATGCGCCGCCCTCACATCCATGCTCCCTTGGCTCAGCTCTTGCTATAAGCTGTTCAAACCGCACCGGGGTTGAACACATCACTCTCCGTCATCTGCCGCAACGCACGGCTCACCACCACGCCTCCACCCAGCCCGTCCCCATCGCGCCATGTCCATCCACGCCGCACTCCAGCACGTCACCCACTACAAGTACGACCGTCCGGTACAACTGGGTCCGCAGACCGTGCGGCTGAGACCTGCGCCCCATTGCCGCAGCAAGATCATCTCGTACTCGCTGCGGGTTGAACCGGCCCAGCATTTCATCAATTGGCAGCAAGACCCCTTCGCCAACTACCAGGCGCGGCTGGTGTTTCCTGACAAGACCCGCGAATTCAAGGTCGCGATCGATCTGGTGGTCGAGATGGCGGTGTACAACCCCTTCGACTTCTTCCTTGAGCCAGAGGCGGAGCATTTCCCCTTCAGCTACAACCCCGCCTTGAGTGAGGAACTGGCGCCTTACTTGGTGGCAGCGCCACTCACGCCGCTGCTCAAGCAGTACCTGGAGGGCATTGATCGCCAGAAACGCCGCACGGTGGATTTCCTGGTCGCGCTCAACCAGCGGCTGCAAACCGACATCCAGTACCTCATCAGGCTGGAACCTGGCGTGCAAACCCCAGAAGAAACGTTGCGCAAGGCCAGCGGTTCCTGCCGCGATTCTGGCTGGCTGCTGGTCAACCTGCTGAGGCATTGCGGCTTGGCGGCACGTTTTGTCTCGGGTTACCTGATCCAACTGACGCCAGACGTGAAAGCCATCGATGGCCCCAGTGGCACCACCGTCGACTTCACGGACCTGCATGCCTGGTGCGAGGTCTACCTGCCCGGCGCGGGTTGGATCGGCCTGGACCCCACCAGCGGCCTGATGGCGGGCGAGGGCCACGTTCCGCTGGCCTGCACTCCGCAACCGTCCGGTGCCGCGCCCATTGAGGGCATGTTTTCGGTGGCGGGCCCCGAGAGTGACGGGGACGAGGCAGAAGTCGAGTTTTCACACCACATGGAGGTGACGCGCATCCACGAATCGCCGCGCGTGACCAAGCCCTACAGCGATGCGCAATGGGCCGCCATCATGGCCCTGGGAGAGCAGGTGGAAAGCCAGTTGCAGGCGGGCGATGTGCGCCTGACCATGGGCGGCGAACCCACTTTTGTCGCCACCAGCGATCGCGATGCACCTGAATGGAACACCGATGCACTAGGCCCCACCAAACGTGGCTACGCCACCGAGTTGGTGCACAAATTGCGCACCGAATATGGGCGAGGTGGTTTTCTTCATTTCGGGCAAGGCAAGTGGTACCCGGGCGAGCAGTTGCCACGTTGGGCTTTGTCCATTTGCTGGCGGGCTGATGGCGAACCCATCTGGCACGACCCGGACTTGTTCGCCGACGAGCGATCACCAGGCCAATACGGCAGTGAAGACGCCCGCCTATTCACCCACACGCTGGCCAGCAAGTTGGGGCTGAACACACGGTACATCCAGCCTGGCTACGAGGACACGTGGTACTACCTGTGGCGCGAGCGACGCCTGCCGGTCAATGTGGACCCCTTCGATGCCCGACTGGACGACGAACTGGAACGCCAGCGCCTGCGGCGGGTCTTCAGCCAGAAATTGGATGCTGTCGTGGGCTACGCGCTGCCCTTGCAGGCGGGTGCGGGGCCTACGCTGGGAGGCTCCCGCTGGAGCACTGGCCCCTGGTTCTTCAGGGACGAGCGCATGTACCTCATGCCGGGCGACTCGGCCATGGGGTATCGCCTGCCTTTGGACTCCCTGCCCTGGGTCGGTGAGGGCGACTATCCGTGGGTCATCCAACAAGACCCCTATGACCCGCGCCCACCGCTGCAGCGCGCTGCGGCCATCCGGGCGCAGTACACAGCCCGCAAACTGAGTGGCAATGGCAACGGTGACTGGGGAGGCGAATCCCAGACCGCCAGCCCCACTGGCATGAACCCCGGTACGGTGCAGCATGCGGCGGCGTCTCAACGCCACCCCCAGCGTTTCGAATCCGCGCACTGGATCACGCGGACCGCGCTGTGCGTGGAGGCGCGCGACCCCATGCGCGCCAACGGTCCAAAGGCAGAACGAGAACATGGCGGCAAGAGCGGCCTCCTCTATGTCTTCATGCCGCCCCTGGCGCGACTGGAAGACTATCTGGACCTGCTGTCCGCAATCGAGGCGACGGCCGCCGAACTGGGCTTCAAGATCGTGCTCGAAGGCTACCCGCCACCGCGCGACGCCCGACTCAAGATGCTGCAGGTCACGCCTGACCCCGGTGTGATCGAGGTCAACATCCACCCTTCGCACAACTGGAAGGAGCTGGTTCAACGCACCGAGTTCCTTTACCAAGCGGCCTTCGAAACGCACCTGTGCGCCGAAAAGTTCATGACCGATGGTCGCCACACCGGCACTGGCGGAGGCAACCACTTCGTGCTTGGCGGAGCCACGCCCGCCGACAGTCCCTTCTTGCGCCGACCGGAACTGCTGGCCAGCCTGCTGCTCTACTGGCACAACCACCCATCGCTGAGCTACTTGTTCAGCGGCCTCTTCATCGGCCCGACCAGCCAGGCGCCGCGGGTGGACGAGGCTCGCAACGACCAGCTGTACGAGCTGGAGATCGCGCTGCGCGAGATCCAGGTGAACCGCCAGAAGTACGGGCAGGACATGCCGCCCTGGCTGCTGGACCGCACACTGCGCAACATCCTGATCGACGTGACGGGCAACACCCACCGTAGCGAGTTCTGCATCGACAAGATGTACTCGCCGGATGGCCCCACCGGCCGCCTGGGCCTGCTGGAACTGCGCGCGTTTGAGATGCCACCCCACGCGCGCATGAGCATCGCGCAGCAGTTGCTGTTGCGCGCCCTGGTCGCACGCTTCTGGCAGCAGCCCTACCAGGCACCCGCCACGCGTTGGGGCACGGAGTTGCATGATCGATTCCTGTTGCCTACCTTCGTCAAGATGGACTTTGCCGACGTCTTGCAAGAGATGCGACAAGCCGGTTTCGCCTTCGAGGACGCGTGGTTCGCCCCGCATTTCGAGTTCCGCTTTCCGCTCGCCGGTGAACTGCAGATGCTGGGCATGAACCTGACGCTGCGCAACGCCCTCGAGCCCTGGCATGTGATGGGCGAGGAAGGCGCCGCCGGCGGTACCGTGCGCTATGTGGATTCCTCGTTGGAGCGCATCGAAGTCCGAGTGACTGGTCTCAACCCCAGCCGCCACACGGTCACGGTCAACGGCCGGCCCCTGCCCTTGCAGCCCACGGGAACCGTGGGCGAGTACGTTGCGGGGGTGCGCTACAAGGCCTGGAACCCGCCATCCAGCCTGCACCCCACGATCGGCGTGCACGCGCCGCTGGTGTTCGATCTGGTGGACACCTGGATGCAGCGTAGCCTGGGCGGCTGCCAGTACCACGTGGCGCATCCAGGAGGGCGCAACTACATCACCTTCCCGATCAATGCCTACGAGGCTGAGAGCCGTCGCCTGGCGCGTTTTTCCCTCACCCGCCACACGCACGAACCACTGCCGGTTCCACCTGCCACCCAGGCTATCCCAGGCAGCCGGGAGTTTCCTTACACCCTGGATCTGCGGAATTGAAGGCCTGGGGGACGGCAGCCCTCGCCGACCCCAAGTTGCCGCGGGCCAAGGCGCACCCCGTCCGGCCGCAGGAGCCGGCGTGTGGTGCGCCTGCGGGAACCAACCGCGCCCGGCTATAATTGCGGGCTCTGCTGACAACATCCACAGACACAAAGGAAACTTCTCATGGCCTCTGGAAAGCCGAAGAAAAAGAACCCGCGCCTCGCGTCGGGCCGCAAACGCGCACGTCAGGACGTCAAGCTCAATGCCGCCAACACGTCCCTGCGCTCCAAATACCGTACTGCCGTCAAGAACGTTGAAAAAGCCGTTCTGACGGGTGACAAGGCCAAGGCCACCGAACTGTTTGCCAAGATGCAAGCCGTGGTGGACTCCGTGGCTGACAAGCAGATCTTTCACAAGAACAAGGCCGCTCGCGACAAGAGCCGCCTGTCCGCCAAGGTCAAGGCACTCGGCGCAGCCGCCGCTTGAACCGTCGCCGCCTGATGGTGAACCATCAGGCAAGCCCGGAGCGGCAACTTCGCTGCTCCGCCGTTTGAAACGGGTGCGCTGTCCACAGAGCAAAACGCCGCTGGAAAACCAGCGGCGTTTTTGTTTGGGCGTTTCGAATCGACGGAAAACCTTCAGCCCACGATCGGCTTGCCCTGCGCGTCCAGCTCGATCATCTGCAGATCGTTGTCCTTCGCGAAATTGACGCAGAAGTCCCAGGCCTTGGGCTCGACCTCGCGCAACTCACGGTTGACGATGACGCATTTCACGCCATCCGCCGTCGTACTGGGCACACACCACGGCGAGTAGGCCCAATGACCGCCCCGCGTCGCGACACCCGGGCAGAACTGGCTCATCACCCCCGCCAGGCGCTCGGCCCAGTCACTGGGACGAAAAGTCTTGCCTGAGCGGGTCAGCCCGAGGATGTGGACTTCTTTGACGGCGGTGGAAACCATGACGCAAGTATTCTATCTTATATAAGACTTGAGGCAATGCGACACCCCATCATGACACCACCCAGGCCCTAAAATGCGCGCACGGTTTTCCAGTCGGCCCAAGCCGCCGCAAGCGCTTGGGCCGCTTTGTTTTCCTCTTCGAATCGCGCCCCATGAACCACCCTGCCGCCCTGCCCGCCGCGCCCAGCTCGCCCCACGTGATGAACACCTACGGCCGCGTGCCGATCGCGTTGTCGCACGGCCACGGCTGCCGCGTCTGGGATGTCAACGGCAAGGAGTACCTGGACGCCCTGGCGGGCATCGCTGTGAACACCCTGGGCCACAACCACCCGCGCCTCGTGCCAGCCCTTCAGGACCAGATATCCAAGCTGATCCACACCTCTAACTATTACCACGTGCCGGGCCAGGAACAACTGGCGGCTCGATTGGCCGAACTTTCGGGCATGAGCAAGGCCTTTTTCTGCAACAGCGGCCTCGAGGCGAACGAGGCAGTGCTCAAGCTGGCCCGCAAGTTCGGGCATGACAAAGGCATCAGCAACCCGCAAATCGTGGTCTACGAACGCGCCTTTCACGGCCGTTCGATCGCCACCCTGAGCGCCACCGGCAACACCAAACTGCAAAAGGGCTTCGAGCCCATGGTACCGGGCTTCATCCGCGTGCCCCTCAATGACATCGAGGCGCTGAAGCGGGCGACCGAAGGCAATCCCGACGTGGTCGCCGTGTTCTTCGAAACCATCCAGGGCGAAGGCGGCATCAACGCCATGCGCAACGAATACCTGCGCGCCGTGCGCGCGCTGTGCACGGAACGGGACTGGCTGCTGTGCATCGACGAGGTGCAAAGCGGCATGGGCCGTACTGGCAAATGGTTCGCCCACCAGTGGGCGGGCATCGTGCCGGATGTGATGGCGCTGGCCAAGGGTTTGGCTTCTGGCGTTCCCATTGGGGCCATCGTCACGGGCCCGAAAGCCTCGGAAGTGCTGCAACCCGGCAACCACGGCAGCACCTTCGGCGGCAACCCACTGGCCATGCGCGCGGGCCTTGAGACCCTGCGCATCATGGAAGAAGACGGCTTGTTGGAGAACGCCGCCAGGATGGGCGACTACCTGATGGGACGCCTGCGCGCCGAGCTGGGCACGCACCCAGGCGTGAAGGAGGTGCGTGGCCAAGGCTTGATGATCGGAATGGAGCTCGCAAAGCCCTGCGGTACGTTGATCGCCCGTGCGGCCGAAGCGGGCTTGCTGATCAGCGTGACGGCCGACAGCGTGGTCCGCCTGCTGCCACCGCTCATCATCAGCCAGGCAGAGGTTGACGAGTTGCTGGCGCGCCTGCTGCCCTTGGTGCGCGCCTTCCTCGCAGAACAAGAATGAACGCCGCCATGTCTCAGAAACTCAAGCACTACCTGCAGTTCAGCGACTTCAACGCGGAGGAGTACGCCTACCTCTTCGAGCGCTCGCGCTTCATCAAGGCCAAGTTCAAGGCTTTCGAGAAATACCACCCCTTCGCCGACCCTGACCGCACGCTGGCGATGATCTTCGAAAAGGCCTCCACGCGCACGCGCGTGAGCTTCGAGGCGGGCATGTACCAGCTCGGCGGCAGCGTGGTCCACCTGACCACGGGCGATAGCCAGTTGGGCCGGGCCGAACCCATCGAAGACAGTGCGCGCGTGATCAGCCGCATGGTGGACCTCGTGATGATCCGCACCTTTGGCCAGGACAAGATCGAGCGCTTCGCGGCGCACTCGCGCGTGCCCGTGATCAATGGCCTGACCAACGAATACCACCCATGCCAGATCCTCGCAGACTTGTTCACCTACCTTGAGTACCGTGGCGTGGGTGCGGACGGCAGACTGGACCCAGGCTGCCTGAAAGGCAAGGTCGTGGCTTGGGTGGGTGACGGCAACAACATGGCCAACACCTGGCTGCAGGCCGCCGACCTGCTGGGCTTCACCGTGCACGTGAGCACACCGAGCGGCTACGAAATTGACCCAGCCATCGCCCATGTCCGAAGCGACTGCTACAAGGTCTTCAAGGACCCGCTTCAGGCTTGCGTGGGCGCCGACTTGGTCACCACCGATGTCTGGACCAGCATGGGTTACGAGGCCGAGAATGAAGCGCGCCGTAAGGCCTTCGCAGACTGGTGCGTGGATAGCCGGATGATGAAGGCTGCCAAGTCCGACGCCCTTTTCATGCACTGCCTGCCTGCCCATCGGGGCGAGGAAGTCTCGGCCGATGTCATCGATGGGCCGCAGTCGGTGGTTTGGGACGAAGCCGAGAACCGGATGCATGTGCAGAAAGCGCTCATGGAGTACCTGCTCCTGGGCCGCTTGACTTGAAATCAAGTCGCAAGAGCCGTCGTAATCCATGACTGCCTGTACAAGCTGCGGCGCCTGCTGCTGCTACTTTCGAGTGGATTTCTCCGCCTACGAACTGGAGAGTGCCGGTGGTTCAGTGCCGGACGGACTGGCGGTCGAAGTCAATGGCAACACGGCGCGCATGCGAGGCACCGACCACGTGCCGATCCGCTGCGCGGCCTTGACGGGCAAGCTGGGCACTCAGGTCGCCTGCGGCATTTACGAATGGCGCCCGTCGCCGTGCCGCGAGTTCGAGGAAGGCAGTGAAGCCTGCAACCGCGCCCGGTCCCGGCACGGACTGCCACCGCTGACTACCGACCTGGGCTAGCCCCGCACCAAGGTGGCCTGCCCGGAGGGAATCGAACCCCCGACCCACAGCTTAGAAGGCTGTTGCTCTATCCAACTGAGCTACGGGCAGTCATCACGAAGGCGCGATCATACCGGCGATGCGGCACGCGAAGCCTGACAGACTCCGCGCAAGTCAGCCTTGAATCACAAATAGCTCAGCACTTCCTGCTGAGATGTCCAGTCGATGGCCTTGGCATCCAAAACCTGCTGGCTATCCAGATGCAAGGCGGACGCGACGCCTTGGGGGAAGCTGGCCAAAAGTTCGCTGAAGTTCAAGTTGGCTTCTTGCGCGCGGGCACGCCATGCAGCCAGGTGCACCATGGCCGTCAGCACAGCGGACTGCGAGGCCGCCGACTCCCCTTTGTGCCCCGGGCCAGCCAATCCGATCGAAGGTTCCACGTGATGCTCCAGCACATCGACCAGCGGACTGGGCAACTTCCAGGAACGGGCAAACGCGCCACCGACTTCCGCGTAGGAGTAGCCGAGGAGCTTCTTCTCCTCCGCAGCGCGGCGCAAATCGAACACCGGCACCGTGGCGTCGAGCTCGGCCATTTGTCGCGGCAAGGCGCGATGCATGATCAATTCCCCCGCAGCATGAACCAGCCCCGCGGTGAACGCAGTGGCCGCATAAGGAGTCACCATGGCCAGCTTGCGCGCGAGCTTGGCCGTGTTGAGGCTGTAGCGCCAGAACTGAGTCATATTGACGCCCCCGACCTGCCTCAAGGCGCTGGCGACGGCTGCGGCATGGACCATCTCACGCAATTCGCTCAGACCAAACAAGGGCAACGCCTCACCCAGGCTACTCACGCCACGGCTCAAATTGAAGCGAGACGAGTTGGCGATGGCCAGCAATCGGGCGGTCATCACCGGGTCTTCCTTCAAGCGAGCACTGATCCTGCGCAAGTCAGGGTCTGGGCGCCCTAGCTCGTTCATCACCAGCGCGATCACGCGCGGGATGCTAGGAAATGCCCCGGGGTCGTGAACAAGTTGCTTCAGATCCATGAACGAATTGGATTGGGAAAATCTCTAAGCGGACAGACCCGCGCATTGGCAAACGTCCCATCGTAGCGCCAGGCCCTTCACCAGTCCGAGGCATTACATGCTGAAACATGCTTCCCGCCGACCATGAGAACGAGTCCGCTGAGTTGTACACGCAACACACCAGCACGCGAGAGGAACCAATAAAAACGCCACTGATGCCTGGGCATCAGTGGCGTTCAGTTGAACTGTGGTCGGTGTGAAAGGATTCGAACCTTCGACCCCTTGCACCCCATGCAAGTGCGCTACCAGGCTGCGCCACACACCGAAGAGCACGAATTATAGCCTGAGATCCAGGCCTCTTCGGCACCACTCAAGCAATCGTTGATCGGAGTGCGCCAGTCCCAGAAGTTACGCGGCTTCAGCCTCCGTCGCCTGTGCAGCCCTCGCCTTTCGATTGCGCTCCAGCCATCCATTGACCAAGCGCACCGTTTCACACACAGATTCCGATTGCAGATTCTGCTGCTCAGCCACCAGCTTCACCAACAGGTCGATGCGTTCAATGTCTGTGGCTCCCGCCGCCAAGGCACGCGCGGCAGATGAAGGCTTCAGCAAGCCAGTGCCCGCAGCCGCATATTTATCAAAGGGAACCAGATCTTCGGGCAGAGCGCCAAGTTGGCGGCACAGCTGGCATACCCATTCGTACACGGCGCGAGACTGCATGATGTCTCCGTGCACGGCTTCCTTGATCGAACGCATGCCCTGCGCACCGATGCACCGGTAGTTGCCAGTGAGCAGCATGGCCCACTTCGCAAGCGGTACGAAGATGGAATCATGCACCTTGAGTTTGACGGGAAGATCCAAGCGCTCACCACTCACGTCAAGACGGGCATCCGCGATGTCTTGTTCCATCTGCGTCAACATCGCGGTGTGCGAAAGGTCCTCAAACCGCGCCACTTTGAAGTTGGTCGGCAAGCCCACCTGGAGCACGTTGGGACGCTCTTCCGGCGGACGAAAAGCCTGGGGATCGGGACTGCACAGGGTCATGAGACCCGGCTCAAACTGTTCCCACACAGCAGGGTCGTGGTAGCAGGCACGCAGAGCCTTGGCATCCAATCCAGGAATGCGCGCCAGGTAGGGCAGCGGCGGCATGTTCATGATCGACAGGCAAGGCAGCTTGGCGCGGGCCACCGCTTGCATCAGCTCTCGCACCCCTGACGCGCTGTATTGCGGCTCTTGCATGGCAAGGCACACCAGATCATATTGCGTGACCTGAACGGATTGGGGCGGCATGGCGTCAAGCCGGCCTGCCGTGGGGGGCAAATCACGAGAGTCAATTTCCACCAAACCCTCGCGCCCTTTGACCGGCATGCGAACGCGAGTGCCTTCACGGTTGATCAAATCCGCGGTCTCTTGGCGGCAAACCAGGGTGACGCTGTGCCCTGCCATCAAGAGCTTGCTGCCGAGCAAGGAGCCATAGGAAGCTCCCAATATGAGCACCTTGAATTGCTTTTTCATGTCGAACACTACCTTTCTGTTTACTTAAGAACCGGTCGCTCAGCCGACAGCACTCTTCTGATTTTTGTGCACTGCAGCGTAGGCATTGACCCCATCGTAAAACGAAGCTCTCAAAATCGATAGCCACCACCACAAGAGCAGAAAAGTAAATAGATGTTTTAAATCAATGATTTACAAAAAATATTCCTCCATATGAAAAGGAATATCTCATATTCAAATGGAATCCTCGGTCCAGCCCTAAGGTGATTTCGTATTGAGAAAGCAAATCGGTATGCGTGAAATCGCTCGCCGCAACCCTGCGACAGGCTCAGCAGCGGCGTTCGCGCTGTCAGGCTCCGCACTTTCAAGTCTGGGCCTGGGTTGAACCATTGGACGTTCGACGACTTCGACCAGGAACGCGCAGCACCGATAGTGCCTGGTGCTGAGATCTAAGCAGGAAGAGACAGCACACACCATGGCGCCTCAAGCGTGACGCTGACCACACGCGATGCCCATGACTTGCGCTCAGTCAGGACGACTCAAGAACGCGCCGTCTCATCGACCACATGGAGGATGTATGCCTTACGCGCCGCGAGTCATTTTTCAGAGGGAAATCCACCATGGAAAAACAACATTTCCGAGGGAAAAAACGCAGCTTTCGCTTGGAGACAGGTTTTTTCTCCGATAGCATCCACGGTGCCAACGCCAAAGACAATTTTGAGCTCTGGCACTCACCTAACTTCTAGAAGAGGAATCTCAATCATGGCAACTGCAAAGAAAGCTCCGGCGAAAAAAGCCGCTGCAAAGAAAGTTCCGGCGAAGAAGGCTGCACCGGCCAAGAAGGCCCCCGCGAAGAAGGCCGCGCCCGCCAAGAAGGCGGCAGCGAAAAAAGCGCCTGCCAAAAAGCGCACGCCGAATGCTGCCTTCATGAAGGCCCTGACGCCCAGCCCCGCGCTGGCAGCCGTCGTGGGCAGCACGCCGCTTCCGCGCACCGAAGTCGTCAGCAAGCTGTGGGCCTACATCAAGAAAAATGGCCTGCAAGACAAGGTGAACAAGCGCAACATCAACGCCGACGACAAGCTCAAGACGGTGTTCGGCAAGGCGCAGATCACCATGTTCGAACTGGCTTCGCTGATCGGCAAGCACCTGAGCTGAGTCGTCACGACAGCTCGGGCCTGTTTCGAGCGTGATATCAGGCCCATGAAAAGCCGCTGCACTGCGCAGCGGCTTTTTTTCTGCGCAAGCACTCGCCTGAGCGCGAATTCTTATGCGTGCAGTCAGTGCGCCAACAAGGCGCGGACATGTGCTGCGGTGCCACCGGCCAACCCCTCCAGGCTGTAGCCACCTTCCAATACGGAAACCACACGCCCAGCCGCCGTTTCATCTGCCACACGCATCAGCTCGTGCGTGATCCAGAGGTAGTCCTCGTCCGTGAACTGCAGTCCGCCCAGAGGGTCCAACTCGTGCGCATCAAAACCCGCGGAAATGATCAGCAATTCGGGGGCGAATTCGCGCAAGGCAGGCAGCAAATGGTCTGACATGGCGGCACGAAAAGCCGCGGAACCAGTGCCTCGTGCAAAGGGAACGTTGACGATGTTGTCCGCCACACCAGTCTCATGTCTCAAGCCGGTGCCGGGATAGAAATTCGATTGGTGGCAGGAGCCGTAGAACAACTCAGGGTCGTCGTAGAAGGTGTTCTGAGTGCCATTACCGTGGTGCACGTCGAAATCCACCACCGCCACACGGCGGATGCCGTGGGCTGCCCTGGCATGCAAAGCCGCGATCGCCGCTTGGTTGAAGACGCAAAAACCCATGGCATGTCCCGCCTCGGCATGGTGGCCACATGGGCGGGTCGCGCAAAAGACGTTACTGGCAACACCGCTGACCACGTCATCCACGCCCGCGCACGCCGCGCCAACGCAGCGCATGACGGCTTCCAGCGTGCCAGGAGACATGATGGTGTCGCCACCGTCGAGCAACTGGTAGCCCTGCTTGGGTGACAAATCCTGCACCTCCCGCACGTACTCAGGGGTGTGCACGAGCAGGACTTGGTCATAGTTGCCCAAGGGGGCATCACGCCAGACAGCCCCCGAGAACTCAGGCGTCTTCAGAGCCGCCAGCACGGCCTCAAGGCGTTCCGGCGATTCTGGGTGATGGGGGCCGGGGCGGTGCTCCAGACAGGCAGCGTGGGTATAGATCAGCGTGGACATGGCGGGAAGTCTCCTTGTTGCTCCTTATTGAGCCGGTTATATCCAACCAATGTTTTACACGGATTCAATGCCAGGACTGCCCTTGAGCGTTCCAGAACCTGCTCCTAGAATGGCCGCGTGTTACACACCCGTTACACTGTTCCCCCACAACGCTGATACCGCGAGGGCGCCATGGCTGAAATCATCTGGAAAGAATCTCCCTTGACCTGGACCGCCCATGTCAACGACACCCCCGTTTGCACCCTGAAGGGCAAGGACATAGGCGGCTGGTCAGCGAGCTGGCTTGACGGACGGGTGTGGCCTGCACCGGCCCACCTGCCCAAAGCCACGCCCCAGTCTGTCCGTTTTTTCGCGAACCTGGCCGAAGCCAAGGCAGCGGTCGAAAAGACCGTGAAATCCTAGACCATGGGCAGATCGACCCGCCAGTGGGCAGCTTGGTCAACCTGTCAGACCTGATCGCTCCGCCTTCTCGAACGCAAACTGACCCGGCGCCTGGATCGGGTCCACATCCACGGTGATGGCATCCTTGGGTCCGAACTTGCCTTCCAGCAGCATCTTGGACAGAGGGTTTTCGATGCGCTGCTGAATCGCTCGCTTCAGGGGGCGCGCGCCAAAGACCGGGTCGAAACCCACCTTGGCGAGCTCGGCCAAAGCCTTGTCGGACACATGCAATGACAACTCCATCTTGACCAGGCGGTCTTGCAGGGCCTGTAGCTGGATCTTCGCGATGCTGGCGATGTTGGCCGCATCGAGACCATGGAACACCACGGTCTCGTCCACGCGGTTCAGGAACTCTGGACGGAAGTAGTTCTTCAACTCGCCCCAGACAGCATCTTTCACGTCATCGTAGGAACGGCCCGCCATGTTCTGGATCAATTGCGAGCCGATGTTGCTGGTCATCACGATCACCGTGTTCTTGAAGTCCACGGTCCGCCCCTGGCCATCGGTCAGGCGGCCATCGTCCAGCACCTGCAGCAGCACGTTGAAAACGTCCGGGTGAGCCTTCTCCACCTCGTCGAGCAACACCACGCTGTAGGGCTTGCGACGCACGGCCTCGGTCAGATAACCGCCCTCCTCGTAACCGACATACCCGGGCGGCGCGCCGATCAGGCGGGCCACGGAGTGCTTTTCCATGAACTCGCTCATATCGATGCGCACGAGATGGTCCACGCTGTCGAAGAGGAAACCCGCCAGCGCCTTGCAAAGCTCGGTCTTGCCCACGCCCGTGGGGCCGAGAAACAAGAATGAGCCGGTAGGACGGTTCGGGTCGGACAAGCCAGAACGAGAGCGACGGATCGCGTTGGCCACGGCCGCAATGGCTTCCTCCTGCCCCACCACACGCTCGTGCAACTTGTCTTCCATGCGCAGCAGCTTGTCCTTCTCGCCCTGCATCATCTTGGCCACGGGGATTCCGGTGGCGCGGCTGACCACCTCGGCGATCTCTTCCGCGCCGACCAGGGTGCGCAAGAGGCGCGGCGTTTTTGAGCCACCGCCGGCTCCCGCGGCCTCACTGGCCTGCACCTCGTTGAGGCGCTTCTCCAACTCGGGCAGCTTGCCGTACTGTAGTTCGGCCACCCTGTTGAAATCGCCCTTGCGCGTCAGCTCCTCGATCTGGCCCTTGAGCTTCTCGATTTCCTCGCGCAGGTGCTGACCACCCTGGGCCTGGGCTTTTTCCAGCTTCCAGATCTCCTCCAGGTCGGCGGCCTCCTTCTGGAGCTTGCCGATTTCCTCCTCGATTAGAGCGAGGCGCTTCTGGGAAGCCTCGTCGGTTTCCTTCTTCATGGCCTCGCGTTCGATCTTGAGCTGGATCATGCGACGGTCCAGCTTGTCCATCACTTCGGGCTTGGAGTCGATCTCGATCTTGATCTTGGCCGCCGCTTCATCGATCAAGTCAATGGCCTTGTCGGGCAGGAAACGGTCGGTGATATAGCGGTGGCTCAACTCCGCCGCCGCCACGATGGCGGGGTCAGTGATGTCCACGCCGTGGTGGACTTCGTACTTTTCCTGCAGGCCACGCAGGATGGCGATGGTCTGTTCCACCGTGGGCTCTTCGACCAGCACCTTCTGGAAACGGCGTTCCAGCGCAGCATCCTTCTCGATGTACTTGCGGTACTCGTCCAAGGTGGTGGCGCCGATGCAGTGCAACTCACCGCGGGCGAGCGCGGGCTTGAGCATGTTGCCGGCGTCGATCGCGCCCTCAGCCTTGCCCGCGCCGACCATGGTGTGGATTTCGTCGATGAAAAGGATGATGCGGCCTTCGTCCTGCGCCACTTCCTTCAGCACGGCCTTGAGCCGCTCCTCGAATTCGCCGCGGAATTTGGCGCCAGCCAGCAAGCCCGCCATGTCGAGCACCAGCACGCGCTTGTCGCGCAAACTCTCAGGCACTTCACCATTGACGATGCGCTGCGCCAGCCCTTCAACGATGGCCGTCTTGCCCACGCCGGGCTCGCCGATCAACACGGGGTTGTTCTTGCTGCGGCGCTGCAGCACTTGGATGGCACGGCGGATCTCGTCGTCGCGGCCGATCACCGGGTCCAGCTTGCCCTGGCGGGCACGCGCCGTCAGGTCCAGCGTGTATTTCTTGAGCGCCTCGCGCTGGCCTTCGGCGTCGGGGTTGTCCACCTTGTCACCACCCCGCACCGCCTCGATCGCCGCCTCCAGCGCCTTGCGCGTCAGGCCGTTGGCTTTGGCCATGCCCCCCACGTCCCCTTTGTCGCCCGGCTTCACGTCGGCCAAGGCCAGCAGGAAGAGTTCGCTGGCCAGGTACTGGTCACCGCGCTTGATCGCCTCTTTCTCGGCCGCCTGCAAGAGGGCGTGCAGATCGCGCCCGACCTGCACCTGTTGCTGGCCCTGCACCTCGGGCAGCTTATCGATGCCGGCGTCGGCAGCGGCCAACAAGCCTGATGTGTTGACGCCCGCGCGTTGCAGCAAGGCTTTGGGCCCGTCCTGCTGGCGCAGCATGGCGGCCAGCACGTGCAGCGGCTCAATGTAAGCATGATCCTTGCCCAGCGCCAGGCTTTGCGCCTCGCCCAGGGCTTCCTGGAATTTGGTGGTGAATTGCATGGTTGGAACACTCAGAAAGTCTGTTTCCCAGCATGGGGGTGAACCCCGGCATTTTCAAGGGTGATCGCCTTGCGCCGTGCCAGCGCGCCGCATACTTACTCACATGATGGCCTTCTTTTGCGCCCTGCCCTGGCCTGCATTGGCGTCCCTGCTGACCGCCTGGGGCTTCTGCCTGCCCGCAGCGGCGACGGCCCCGACACCCCTCACGCCGATCACGGTGCAGGACGTCGCCACGGGCCTGGCCCATCCCTGGGCGCTGGCCTTTCTCCCGGAAGGCGACACCTCAGGTGCCCGCTACCTCGTCACGGAACGGGGCGGCAGCCTTCGCCTCATCGAAGCCGGCGGGCGCGTGCGCCCTCCGGTGCAGGGGCTGCCGGCCGTGCAGGCCGTGGGGCAAGGCGGTCTGCTGGACTTGATGCTGGACAGCGATTTCCCCCGCAATCGCGTCCTCTATTTCTGTTACGCCGAGCCAGACTCGCGCGAGCCCGCTTTGTCGGGCACCGCACTCGCCAGTGCACGGCTATCTCGCGACGGGTCGCGGCTGCTCGACCTGCGCGTGTTGCTGCGGCAAGTGCCCAAGGTGGACAGCGGCAACCACTACGGCTGCAGAATCGCCGAGGGGCGGCGCGCAGGCGTGCCGGACGGAACCCTCTTCCTGGCCTTGGGCGAACGCTTCAGTTACCGCGATCAAGCGCAGGCACTGGACAACCACCTGGGCAAAGTGCTGCGCATCCGCAAGGACGGTGGCGTGCCCGCGGACAACCCCTTCCTGAACCGGCCAGGAGCCCAGCCGGAGATCTGGAGCTACGGTCACCGCAACCCGCAGGGCCTCTTAGTGGGGCCGGACGGCATGCTGTGGGAACTGGAGCATGGCCCCATGGGGGGCGACGAAATCAACCTGCCAAAGCGTGGTGCCAACTACGGCTGGCCCCAGGTCAGCCACGGCCGCAACTACGACATGAGCGCGGTCGGCACGGGCCAAAGTACGCAGCCCGGCACCGAACAACCGCTGCATGTCTGGACGCCATCGATCGCCCCCTCGGGCATGGCCTTTGTCAGCAGCACGCGCTACGGCCAGGACTGGTTAGGCCAGCTGCTGGTCGGTTCACTCAAGTTCGGTTACGTGGCCCGGTTGGAGCTGGAGCACCCGTCAGCGGCGTATCCCCAGGGCCGGGTGGTCCGAGAAAGCAGGATGGTCGAGCCCAAGGCCATCGGCCAGCGTGTGCGCGATGTGCGGCAAGGACCGGACGGTTTCATCTATCTGTTGACCGACCATCCTCAAGGACGGCTGCTGAGGCTGCTGCCACAGCGCTGAAGCACCGCGACGGCATAGGCCCACAAGCCGCCCGCCTGATACAAGCGCTCGCTCCAATGACTGCGTGCTGCGTGCTGCGTGCTGCGTGCTGCGCGCGATGCGATCACGCATTGCGCGCCGAAATGCCCCAACGCGCCAGCGCTTCGTCGTCGCTGACGCGCGCATCCACCCAGCGGGCGCCCTGCGGCGTGGTCTCTTTCTTCCAGAACGGGGCCTGGGTCTTGAGGTAGTCCATCAGGAACTCACAGGCCTGAAAACTCTGCCCGCGGTGCGCCGAGGTGACGGCCACCAGCACGATTTGGTCCAGGGGCTGCAGCAGGCCCACGCGGTGGATCACCCGGGCGGCGTAGATGTCAAAGCGCTGCAAGGCCTCGTCGATCATGCCCTCGATGGCCTGCTCGGTCATGCCAGGGTAATGCTCCAGCTCCATCGCGCTGACCCCCTCCATACCCGCGCCGAGCGCCGCCGGGCCACCCCAAGGCGCGAGAGCCCTCGCGGGGGGCAGCGAGGACACGCCAGTGCCGAGCGTGGGGGCACTGTTCCTGTCGCGCACGGTCCCAATGAAGCTGCACACCGCGCCCACACGCGCATCCCGCGCGCGCAAGGCCGCGATTTCGGCGGCCACGTTGAAATCGTTGGTCTGGATGGAAACACGCGCTGCAGTCATGGATCGGATTGTGGCATCGCTATACTGGCGCGCATGTCCATGCCCTGCATCTCAATCGCGCAAGCCGCCCTCCCGGGCCGGCTCTTGCGCGCGGCTTGCGTGGACAAAAAAGCCAAACCCCAGCCCATCTGACCGGAGCTGTGGTTCCGTCGTCGGATGCGCGACGGAACCGCCCTCCTGCACTTCCCCGGCATTTCGCGCGATTTCGACGACGGTCATTCGACCGGTCGCTAGAAAGGACAAGACATGCCCGCTGCCAATTCCAACCATGCAGGTGCCCAGGCCGAAGCCAACGCCGTGGCTGACCAAAACGTTGCAACGACCACCTCCGCCAGCGCTCGTCGTTATCGCGGCCTCTGGATACCCCTGGTAACGCCATTCAGCGACGGCGCGATCGACCTGCCTGCCCTCAGCCAGCTGGTCGACCACTTGCGCGAACAGGGGGTGCGCGGCTTCGTGGCCTGCGGCTCCACGGGGGAAGCCGCGGCCCTCGACGCCGACGAGCAGCTGGCCGTGCTCGACACCGTGCTGGCGTCGGCCCAGGACCTTCCCGTGGTCATGGGCGTCAGCGGCTACCACCTGCCCAAGCTGCGGGAGTGGCTGCGCGTACTGGCTTCTCGCCCCTTGGCGGGCGTGCTCACTCCCGCGCCGCTTTACGTGCGGCCCGCGCAGGCCGGGCTGTTGGACTGGTTCCATGCCCTGGCCGACAGCAGTGCGGCCCCGCTGATCGTCTACGACATCCCCTACCGCACGGGCACGCAGATCACCACCGACGCCCTGCTGACCTTGGCCGCGCACCCCAACATCCAGGCGATCAAGGACTGCGGCGGCGACGCCGGCAAGACCCTGGCCCTGATCGCCGATGGGCGTCTCGACGTGCTGGCGGGCGAAGACATGCAGCTCTATGCCACCCTGGCCCAGGGCGGCGTCGGTGGCATCACGGCCAGCGCCCACCTGCGGACGGCGAGTTTTGTTGCGCTGATGAACCGGATCGCCGAGGGGCGCTTGGACGAGGCATGCGCGGACTGGCTGCGCCTGGTGCCACTGATCCAGGCACTGTTCGCGGAACCCAACCCGGGTCCGCTGAAGGCGGTGCTCGCGGGGCAAGGCCACTTGCGGGAGGAGCTGCGGGCGCCGATGACCCCGGTCACGCCCGCGCTGCGCGAACGGCTGCGGGTGTGGATGGACCGTGGACCGTGCTTGAACTCTGAACAAACGCGAAGGCCAGAGGATGGACAACCCTCAAGCGTTCATGACGCCTCGCAGCAAGGAGCGACCTCGCCCTGAGGCGAGGTCGCTCCCCAAGGCCAGGCTCAACCGCCCGTCACGGGCGGGAAAAAGGCGACCTCGCAGCCCTCGTGCAAGGCCGCGTCCTCCGCGCTCATGCGCTGGTCCAGCGCGGCGCGCACGGCACGGGTCTTTCCGTCCCGGTTTCGTGCCAGGGCCTGGGCATGGCCGCCCCCACGCGCGATCAACTCGTCGCGCAGGGCGCCCACCGTGGTCGCGCGGGTGTCCACGTTTTCCTCGTCCACGCCCAGGGCCTCGCGGACGGAGGCGAAATACTTGATCTTGACTTTCATGACTTCCTTGCACAGCGGCAGTGACGCCCTCAGACCATGAACTCCGAGAAGGCAATGAAACGCACCGGATCGCCGTGGGCGATGCGCCGCTCAGGCGGGTTGTCCACCAGGCCATCCCCCCAGGCCACCGAGGTCAGCACACCCGAGCCCTGTTGCGGGTGCAGGTCCACGCCGCCGGCCGCGTTACGGCGGGCGCGCAGGAACTCCCGTCGCTTGTCGGCACGTGCCCATTCGAAATGCGCGGGCAAGGTGACGGCGGTCGGCGCCAGCGCCGGCTCAGGCACGCCCTGCAAGCGCAGCAGAAAAGGCCGCACCAGGAGCAAAAAAGTCACATAGCTCGACACCGGATTGCCCGGCAGGCCGATGAAGTGGGCCTGCCCCTGCCCCGCGCGCACCTTGCCGTAGGCAAAGGGCTTGCCCGGCTTGATCGCGATCTGCCACAAGTCCAGCGTGCCCAGGGCCTGCACGGCCGGTTTCACATGATCTTCTTCGCCCACGGACACGCCGCCACTGCTGAGGATGATGTCATGGCCTTCGGCCGCCTGGCGCAAGGCGTTGAGGGTGGCTTCGCGCTGGTCGGGCACGATGCCGCAGTCCGTGACCACGCAGCCCAGGCGCTGCAGCAACGCGCGCAGGAAAAAGCGGTTGGAGTTGTAGATCGCCCCAGGCGGCAACTGCGCGGGCGCCACCGTGCCCGGCATGACGAGTTCGTCGCCCGTGGAAAACAAGGCCACGCGCGGGCGCCGCGCCACCGGCAGGCGGGCCAAGCCGATGCTGGCCACCAAGCCCAGCGCGGCGGGATCGAGGCGCGTGCCCCGCGGCAGCACGGTGGCGCCCAGGCGCACGTCCTCGCCCGCGCGGCGGACATTCTGACCCGGCACGGGCATGGCATTGATCCGAACGCTGCCATCGTCCAGGGACTGGCAATCTTCCTGCATCACGACGGCATCCGCGCCGGGCGGCAGTTGCGCCCCGGTGAAGATGCGCGCCACTTCACCAGAGGCCAGCGGCCGATCAGCCACGGCCCCGGCGGGGATGCGCTGGCCGACACGCAAAGTGGCTCCAGCAACCGTGAGATCGGCACGGCGCAGGGCATAACCGTCCATGGCGCTGTTGTCGCGCGGCGGCACGTGCAGCTCGGACACGAGGTCACGCGCCAGCACGCGGCCGTCGGCCTCGAAGGTGTCCAGGTCGTCCACGTCGGGCACGGGCGAGGCCTGCGCCAGCAATTCGGCCAGCGCCGCATCCAAGGTCTTGAGGGGTGGGCGGGCGGTGTTCATGCCGCTATTGTCTTTCAGCCCAGATAGGTCTCGGACTGGTACTCGAAACGGCTGCCCTGCGCCAGCAACCAGTCCCGCACGGCCTCGGGCGCGTTCAGGTCCAGCAGGGCCAGACCGGTGGGCTGGGGCAGTCGGCTGGCGTCGTCTGTGGCGATGGCCACGACATAGGGATCGTCCGGATAACAGACGGGATGCGAGGTGTCGGCACGCCAGACTTCGACCTTCGGCAGGTCGCTGTGGCGAAAGCCCTCGACCAGCACCCAGTCCACCACTGGACTGAGTTCAGCCAGCAGATGGTGCACCTCGGGTTCGTGCTCACGTTCGTACTCGCGCATCAGGGCCAGGCGCCGGTCCGACGCCACCAAGACCTCGAACGCACCGGCTTGGCGATGCCGCCAGCTGTCCTTGCCCGGATGGTCGACGTCGAAACGATGGTGAGCGTGCTTGAGGACCGAGACGCGCAGACCCAAGGCCTTGAACGCGGGAATGAGCTGCTCCACCAGCGTGGTCTTGCCCGCGCCGGAGTAGCCCGCGAAAGCGACCACCTTCATGCGACGAAGCCTCCCGCATGCCACATGCTCAACACCTTGAATGCGTGGCGTTGGCGATTACACCCCGCCAAGTGCAGCGTTGATCCTCAGGCCACATGCCGGACGATGTAGTCCTTGACGGCCTGCACATCCTTGTCCAGCACGGTCACGCGCTTGGGCAGTTGCTCGATGCCTGCGAACTTCGCCGGACGCTCTGGCTCGCGCCCCAAGGCTTCGACGAGGGTGTCGGCGAACTTGATGGGCAAGGCCGTTTCCAGCACGATCATGGGTTGACCGGCCTCACGGAATTGCCGGGCCACCTTCACGCCATCGGCCGTGTGCGGATCAATCATGAGCCCATGCTGTTCCCAGTTATCGCGGATGGTGCGCAAGCGGTCAGCGTGCGTGCTCTTGCCACTGACGAAACCGTACTTGGCTTTCGCAGCGGGGAACGCCGCGTCCTGGCTCAGATCGAAGGCGCCCGCCTTGTTCAACTGCTCGCCGAACAAGGCCCGGGTCTTCGCCCCATCACGGCCCAGGAGGTCGAAGATGAAGCGCTCGAAATTGGAAGCCTTGGAAATGTCCATCGAGGGGCTGGACGTCTCGTGCGTGTCAGCGCTGCCGCGCACGCGGTAGACACCGGTGCGGAAGAACTCGTCGAGCACGTCGTTCTCGTTCGTGGCCACCACCAACTTGGCAATCGGCAAGCCCATCATGCGCGCCACATGGCCCGCGCAGACATTGCCGAAGTTGCCGCTGGGCACGGTGAAACTCACCTTTTCCGACTCATTCTTCGCCGATTGAAAATAACCCGCGAAGTAGTACACGACCTGGGCCAGCAACCGCGCCCAGTTGATGGAATTGACCGTGCCGATCTTGTACTTGCGCTTGAAGTCCAGGTCGTTGCTGACCGCCTTCACGATGTCCTGGCAGTCGTCGAACACACCCTGGATGGCCAGGTTGTGGATGTTCGCGTCCTGCAGGCTGAACATCTGGGCCTGCTGGAAGGGGCTCATGCGCCCGTGCGGGCTGGTCATGAACACGTTCACACCCTTCTTGCCGCGCATGGCGTACTCGGCCGCGCTGCCCGTGTCGCCACTGGTCGCGCCCAGGATGTTCAGTTGCTCGCCCCGGCCACCGTTCCTGCGCGCCAGTTCGTACTCGAACAAGTTGCCCAGGAGTTGCATCGCCATGTCCTTGAAGGCCAGCGTGGGCCCGTTGGACAGGGCCTCGAGCCACAGGCCGTCTTCGACATGGCGCAGCGGCACGATCTCGCCGGTGCCGAAGACCTCGGCGGTGTAGGTCTTGCGGCAAATGGCGCGCAAGTCCTCGGCCGGAATGTCGTCGATGTAGAGCGAGAGGATCTCGAACGCCAGGTCGGCATAGCCCTGCGGGCTGCGGTGGTAGAGGTCGCGCCACCGCGCCAGCGTGGCCGCGTCCACGCGCGGGTAAGTCTCGGGCAAGTACAGGCCACCGTCAGGCGCCAAGCCTTCGAGCAGGATGTCGCAAAAGCGCTTGTTCGCGGCTTCGCCGCGCGTGCTCAGGTACTTCATCAGGCCAGCTCCTCCTTGCGGATGCGAACGATGGGCGCCAGCACGGTCGGCAAGGCCTGAAGCTTGGCCAGCACTCCGTTCATTGTGCCTTCGCGCGCCTCGTGCGTGAGCATGATCAGATCGGTCTGCGGCACACCCTGAACGCCCTCGCCGCCCACCTCATCGGCCTCGCGCTGCAGCAAGGCATCGATGCTGATGTCCGCGTCGGCCAGGATGCGGGTGACCTGGGCCAACACGCCGGCTTGGTCGGCGACGCGCAAGCGCAGGTAATAACTCGTCACCACCTCGCTCATGGGCAGCACGGGCAGATTGCTCAGGGAGTCCGGCTGGAAGGCCAGGTAGGGCACATGGTGTTGCGGGTCGGCGGCGCGCAGGCGCACGATGTCGACCAGATCGGCCACCACCGCGCTGGCCGTGGGCTCGGCGCCCGCGCCCTTGCCGTAGTAGAGCGTGGTGCCCACCGCGTCGCCGTTGACCACGACGGCGTTCATCGCGCCCTCCACGTTGGCGATCAAGCGCTTGGCGGGAATCAGGGTCGGGTGCACGCGCAACTCAATGCCGCCCGTCGGTTTGCCGGATGCATCCGGATGGTCCGTGCGCTTGCTGATGCCCAGCAGCTTGATGCGGTAGCCCAGTTGCTCGGCATAGCGGATGTCCTGCGCCGCGAGCTGGGTGATGCCCTCGGTGTAGGCCTTGTCGAACTGAACAGGGATGCCGTAGGCGATGGCGGCCATGATGGTGGCCTTGTGCGCGGCGTCGATGCCCTCGATGTCGAAGGTCGGGTCGGCCTCGGCATAACCCAGTCGCTGTGCCTCCTGAAGCACGGCGTCGAAGTCCAGGCCCTTGTCGCGCATCTCGGAGAGGATGAAGTTGGTCGTGCCGTTGATGATGCCGGCGATCCACTGGATGCGGTTGGCCGTCAGGCCCTCGCGCAAGGCCTTGATGATGGGAATGCCGCCAGCGACCGCGGCCTCGAAGGCCACGATCACACCCTGAGCGCGGGCCGCGGCGAAGATTTCCGCGCCGTGCACGGCCAGCAGGGCCTTGTTCGCCGTGACCACGTGCTTGCCCGCGGCGATGGCTTCCAACACCAGGGTTCGTGCCGTGTCGTACCCCCCGATGAGCTCGACCACGATGTCGATCTGAGGATCGCGAATGAGCTCGCGCGCGTCGGCCGTGACCTTGACGCCCGCGCCGACTGGCGACGCGGCCACGATGGCTTGGGCGCGCGCCAGATTGCGCGCCGCGACGGCGCGCACCTCAATGCCCACGCCCGCGCGGCGGCGGATCTCCTCCTGGTTGCGCTGCAATACCTGGAACACGCCCGTGCCCACCGTGCCAATGCCCAGCAGACCTACTTGGATAGCTTTCATGTGTGACCGTGAAATCGAAAAATGAGATGCGGTAGCGCGGGCGGATCACGCCGTACCATGGCGGCGGCGCCAGTCCTCGAGGAACCTGGCCAGGCGACCGATGGCCTCGCGCAGGTCGTCCTCGTGCGGCAAGAAGACGATGCGGAAGTGCTGGTTGTCTGGGTAGTTGAAGCCCGAGCCCTGCACCAGCATCACGCGCGTGGCGCGCAACACTTCCATGAAGAACTGGCGGTCATCCTCGATCGGGTACAGCGCCGGATCAAGCCGAGGGAACATGTAGAGCGCGGCCTTGGGCTTGACGCAAGTGACGCCGGGAATCGCGGTGATCAGCTCATAGGCCAAATCGCGCTGGCGGCGCAGGCGCCCGCCTTCCTTCACCAGATCCTGGATGCTTTGGTAGCCGCCCAGCGCAGTCTGGATGGCGTACTGGCCCGGCACGTTGGAACCGAGCTTGATGTTGGCCAGCATGTTGAGGCCTTCGATGTAATCCTTGGCCGCCGCCTTGTCGCCCGAAACCACCATCCAGCCCGCGCGGTAGCCGCAAGCGCGGTAGGCCTTGGACAGGGAGTTGAAGGTCAGGGTCAGTACGTCCGTGGACAGGCTGGCCAGCGCCGTGTGCGATACGCCGTCGTAGAGCACCTTGTCGTAAACCTCGTCGGCCATCAGCACCAGACAGTGCTCGCGCGCGATCTGCACCAGGCCCTTGAGCAACTCCAGGCTGTAGAGCGCCCCGGTGGGGTTGTTGGGATTGATCACGACCAGCCCCTTGGTACGCGGGGTGATCTTGCGGCGGATGTCGTCCAGATTGGGCATCCAGCCGTTGGTTTCATCGCAGAGGTAGTGCACGGGCTTGCCTCCGGACAGGCTGGCCACGGCGGTCCAAAGCGGGTAGTCGGGCGCGGGGACCAGCAGCTCATCGCCATCGTCCAGCAAGGCATTGGTCGCCATCGTGATCAGGTCGCTCGCACCGTTGCCCAGGTAGATGTCATCCAGCGTCACGCCGACGATGCCCTGCTGCTGCGTGTAGTGCATCACCGCCTTGCGCGCGGCGAAGATGCCCTTGCTGTCCGAATAACCCGCCGAATTGGGCAGGTTGCGGATCATGTCCTGCTGGATTTCCTCCGGCGCGTCGAAGCCGAAGGGCGCGAGGTTGCCGATGTTCAGCTTGATGATCTTCTGGCCCTCGTCCTCCATCTGCTTGGCCGCGTCCACGATGGGACCGCGCACGTCGTAAAGCACATTGGCCAACTTGGCCGACTTCCGGTGGAGACGTTGACTCATGGCTGCGGGAATGACCTTGTAAGAGGGAAATGGCGAGACGAAACCTATAATTTGACCACAGTTCCCCCTGGCTTTCGGCATAGAAAGCCGTAGCGCTCATGAAACTCCACGCCGACTCCTCCACCACGCAAACGATCCGCGGCCACGGCCCAGGCTGGATTACCGTGGAGTCCGGCGGTCAGACGACGCGATACAGCAACAGCTTGGTGCTCGGCTCGGGAGGTCTTTGCAGGCCGTGGGACGAGCCCTCCGCCATCAGTCACTTCGAGGATCTGCAGGACGGACATTTCACCTGGCTGGCTCAGGCCGAAGCCACTCGCCCCGAGCTGGTCTTGTTCGGCAGTGGTCTGCGCCTGCGATTCCCTCGTCCACCGTGGCTGCGCAGCCTGGCCGATCTCGGCATTGGCGTGGAAACCATGGATACGGCGGCAGCTTGCAGAACCTACAACATTCTGGCCGGCGAGGGACGCCACGTGCTCGCCGCCCTGGTGCTGGAATCTCCTGTGGTCGCCGCGCACTCCGCGGCGTGAGCTGGGGCCAAAGGAACCGGTCAAATCCCGGCACCCACGCATCCCCCGTTTCGTGCCGACCTGCGTACATTCGCACGAGTGCGGTGAACATTGAGACGGCAATACCCAGAGGGCAGTCCCCCAATCGAGGTTTAGGAGTAAAATAACTCTTTCGAGCCGGGCTATCCGATGCCATCCATGCCGCACTCGTCGCACGCGGCGAGCCTTTGCTTGATGGCCCATTCCGGCCTCCGCCAACGACATTTGCTGTCACACACGACAAGAGTAAGAGACCCATGGCGATTGTTGTCAACAAACCCCTTCCGGAATTCGAAGCCAACGCCACTGGTGGCACCAAGGTCACCAACACCTCGCACATCGGTCAGACGCTGGTGCTGTATTTCTACCCCAAGGACAACACCCCGGGCTGCACCACCGAAGCCATGCAGTTCCGCGACAAATACAAGGATTTCGTGAAGGCTGGCGCCATCGTGTTCGGCGTTTCGCGCGACAACATGAAGTCACATGACGACTTCAAGACCAAGCTGGAATTGCCCTTTGAACTGATCGCCGACACCGAAGAGAAAATGTGCCACATGTTCGGCGTGGTCAAGAATAAGATCATGTACGGCAAGAAGGTCAAGGGCATTGAGCGCAGCACCTTCCTGATTGGTCCAGACGGCCTGCTCAAGCAAGAGTGGCGCGGCCTCAAGGTACCCGGTCATGTGGACGAGGTGCTGAAGGTTGCCAAGGCACTGAAAAAGAAGCCCGCGACCGAAAAAGCCAGTCCCGAGGCAACCGCCTGATTTGCGTTGGGCGCGCGAGATTGATGTTTCGAAGCAACGCTCCAGGGTTTACATCCGCGCCAATCCTGCATAGCATGGGCTCATGCTGACGCAGATCGCATCTGACTCGTCCTCTCCACCAAGCCGCCCGGGCTTTCAAGTCGGGCGGCTTTTTTGTTGCTGATCCATGCCCCTGCCTCCTGCACCGACCAAACGCGCCACCCTGCTCTCCCCCGAAGCTTTTGACGCCCCCGCGCGCGGCAAACCCCGCGGCAACCGAAAAACAACTGCGACGCTGGATCAAGCTGCGCATGACGGCAAACTGGCCCGCGATCTGATCGAGGACGGTGGCGGCAACGTCACGGCGCCGCCCCCGATCTCCTCCACCTCGCTTCGATCGCCCTCCGCCGCGACACAGCCCGCCTCCGTTCAACCGGTGCTCTCTGTGGTTCGCAACGATGGCAAGCCACGCGCACGCAAGAATGGCAAGGCCACGACCGGTCCGGGCAAGCTGTTTGTGCTCGACACGAACGTCCTGCTGCACGACCCCATGTGCCTGTTCCGTTTCGAGGAACACGACATCTTCCTGCCGATGATCGTGCTGGAAGAATTGGACGGCCACAAGAAAGGCATGACGGAAGTGGCGCGCAACGCGCGCCAGACCAGCCGCACGCTTGACGCCCTGGCAGGCGCTCAGGGGGCGGACATTGCATCCGGCCTCAAACTGGATAGCACCGGCCACCAGGAAGCCGGCGGCAAGCTGTTCTTCCAGACCCAGCCTCTCAACTACGAGCTGCCGACCAGCCTGCCGCAGGGCAAGGCGGACAACCAAATTCTTGGCGTGGTGGAAGCGTTACGCCAACTTCATGCGCCTCGTGAAGTCGTGCTGGTGTCCAAGGACATCAACATGCGGGTCAAGGCCCGCGCACTGAGTTTGGCGACCGACGACTACCAGAACGACAAGACGCTCGAAGACGGCGACCTGCTTTATTCCGGCATGTTGGCCCTGCCTCAGGATTTCTGGACCACCGAGGGCCAGAGCGTGGAAAGTTGGCAACAGGGCCAGCACACCTATTACCGCATCACCGGACCCTTGGTGCCCAGCCTGCTGATCAACCAGTTCGTTTATTTTGAGGCGCCAGGCGAACCCAGCTTGTACGCCCGCGTGACCGAAATTCGCGGCAAGAGCGCCGTGCTCAAGACGCTTAAGGACTACACCCATCTGAAAAACGCGGTCTGGGGCATCACCACACGCAATCGTGAGCAAAACTTCGCGATGAACCTGCTGATGGACCCAGAGGTCGATTTCGTCACGCTCACCGGCACGGCCGGCACGGGCAAAACCTTGATGGCCCTGGCCGCCGGCCTGACGCAGGTGCTCGACGACCGACGCTACAGCGAGATCATCGTCACCCGCGCCACCGTCAGCGTGGGCGAAGACATCGGTTTCCTGCCCGGCACCGAGGAAGAAAAAATGGGGCCCTGGATGGGAGCGCTGGACGACAACCTCGAAGTTCTGTCCAAGACCGACACTGGCGCGGGTGAATGGGGCCGTGCGGCCACGGCGGACCTCATCCGCAGCCGCATCAAGATCAAGAGCATGAACTTCATGCGTGGGCGCACCTTCCTGAACAAGTACCTCGTCATCGACGAGGCGCAGAACCTGACTCCGAAACAGATGAAGACACTCATCACCCGCGCGGGGCCGGGCACCAAGATCATCTGCATGGGCAATCTGGCGCAGATCGACACGCCCTACCTGACCGAAGGCTCGTCGGGCCTGACCTTCGTCGTCGACAAGTTCAAGGACTGGCCTCACAGCGGACACATCACCCTGGCGCGCGGCGAACGCTCTCGCCTGGCTGATTTCGCGAGCGAAGTGCTTTGAAGACTTGAGGTGCACCGGCGGCATCGCGCGCGCGATGCCGGCCGTGGCTTAAAAATCGCCGCTGCCGTAGCTGCTGGCCAGACTTTCGAAACGCGTCAGGTTCTTCAAGAAAGCCAGCTTCACCGTGCCCGTGGGGCCGTTACGTTGCTTGGCGATGATCACCTCCGCCACGCCCGGCTCCTTGCTGTCCTTGTTGTAATAGTCATCACGGTAGATGAACATGATGACGTCCGCGTCCTGCTCGATGGCGCCGGACTCACGCAGGTCGCTCATCATCGGACGCTTGTCGGTGCGGCTCTCGACGGCGCGAGAGAGCTGAGACAGGGCGATCACGGGGCACTGCAGCTCCTTGGCCAGCATCTTGAGGCCACGCGACATCTCGCCGAGTTCGGTGGCGCGGTTGTCCTCGCTCCCACCCGAACCACTCATGATCTGCAGGTAGTCGACCACGATCAGGCCCAACTTGCCGCATTGGCGCGCCAGGCGACGCGCGCTGGCGCGCAACTCGCTGATGGTCAGGCCGGCCGTTTCGTCGATGTGGAGCGAGATGTTGCGCAGCTTCTCGATGGCCTCGGTCAGGCGTGGCCATTCCTCGTCGGTGAGTTTGCCCGTGCGCAAATGTCCCTGGTCGATGCGGCCAATCGAGCCGACCACGCGCACCGCGAGTTGAGCCGCGCCCATTTCCATCGAGAACACGGCCACTGGCAGGCCTTCGTGAAGGGCGATGTGCTCGGCCATGTTGATGGCAAGACTGGTCTTGCCCATGCTGGGACGCGCGGCCAGCACGATCAGGTCACCGGCCTGCAAGCCGCTGGTCATGCGATCCAGGTCATAGAAGCCCGAAGGCACCCCGGTGATGTCGCTGGGGTTATCCGCCATCTCCTGCACGCGGTCCAGCAAGTCCACGACCAGACTGTCCATGCCGATGAAGCCGCGCTTCATGCGCGAACCTTCCTCGCCGATGTTCAGGATCTTCTGCTCGGACTCGTCCAGAATCTCCGCCACAGGCCGTCCTTGCGGGTTGAAGGCCGTGGTGGCGATCTCGTCACTCGCCGCCACCAGCTTGCGCAGGATCGCTCGCTCACGCACGATCTCGGCATAGCGGCGGATATTGCCGGCACTCGGCACGTACTGGGCCAGAGCATTCAGATAGGCCAGCCCACCCGTCTCTTCCGCCTTGCCCTGGCTTTGCAGGTGATCGAACACCGTGATCACGTCGGCCGGCCGGCTGGCATTGATCAAACCGGCCATGGCGGCGTAGATCAGCCGATGCTCATAGCGGTAAAAATCGCCCTCATTCAAGAGATCGCCCACGCGGTCCCAGGCCGCGTTGTCCAGCAGCAGGCCACCCAGCACGCTGGACTCCGCCTCGATGCTATGCGGAGGCACACGCAAAACGGCGACCTGCCGATCCGGAGACGGCATATCGTCGGTGATGGAGGTCAAAACGGCGGACATGGTGTACTCCCGCGACTATGGGTCAAAAGTTGCCAGCCTGTCCAGCCCGCAACCCTGAGGAAATGCGGTCGGAAATCCTGTGCACAGCCTGTGGAATCTCGTGGATAAGTTCGCGGCGCAAAAGAAAAAGCCGCCCGACCCAGAGGGGCCGAACGGCTTTGACTGATTTGGCGATCAGGCCGTCTCGCCGTAAACCGAGACGTTGATTTCCACCACCACGTCGGTGTGCAGCGCCACGCTCACGGTGCTGTCGCCCACGGTCTTGATCGGGCCGGTGGGCATGCGCACTTGGGCCTTGCTGACCGCGTAACCCTGCTTGCCCAGTTCCTCGGCGATGTCGTAGTTGGTGACGGAGCCGAACAGGCGACCATCCACACCTGCCTTCTGCGACAGCTTGATGGTGGTGCCGGCCAGCTTCTCACCCAGGGACTGAGATTCAGCGAGCTTGGCGGCGGCGGCTTTTTCAAGCTCAGCGCGGCGGGCTTCGAAATCGCGCTTGGCAGCCTCGGTGGCGCGACGGGCGCGGCCAGCGGGGATCAGGAAATTGCGAGCGTAGCCGTCCTTGACCTTGACGATCTCACCGAGATTGCCGAGGTTGACGACCTTGTCGAGCAGAATGATTTGCATGTTCTTACTCCTCAGATCTTGTGCTGGTCGGTGTAGGGCAGCAGCGCCAGGAAGCGCGCGCGCTTGATCGCCGTGTTCAATTGGCGCTGATAGATCGCGCGGGTGCCGGTCAGGCGCGCCGGGATGATCTTGCCGTTCTCGGCGATGAAGTCACGCAGCGTGTCAATGTCCTTGTAGTCGATTTCCTCGACACCAGCGACGGTGAAGCGGCAGAAACGCTTGCGCTTGAACAGCAGCGACTGGGTGTTGCGCTTGGGACGCTTGTCCTTGTTGAATTTCTTGAACGTGGCCATGGTGGCACTTCCTGTTGAATCGGTTGATGGGTCTAGATGGAATGGATGCTCTCGGCATGCTCAGGCGCCAAACTCCTGAACGTGAAACACCAGACTCTTGCCCTGCCTCGGGGATGCCAGGAAGCCTTGAAACTTCCACTGGCTGCCGATGGCCTGCTGGGCCAGCCGCTCAGCCAACACGCCGAAGGCCACAGCCTTGACGTTGGCAACCACCTGCCTGTCTTGCCCCGCTTCTTGCACGCGGCTCTGATGTTCGAGTCGCAGATCCAGGGCAGGCATTCCGGCCGGGGTGTAGCGCAGAGCGGCAAGCTCTGCGATCACGGCGACCAGTGACAAGTGGTTGGCGTTGTCGGGGTTCACTCCAGAAAAATCGCGCCCAGGTACGGGAATCAGGCCTGCGCTTCAGCAGTTTGCTGAACCTTGCGGGCTTCCTCGCGCTCGACCGCCTTCATCATGGCGGACGGCCCGGTCTCGGCCTTCTTCTTGACCACGGTCAGGTGGCGCAGCACGGCATCGCTGAACTTGAAGGCGTGCTCCAGCTCTTCCATCACGGCGCGATCGGCCTCGATGTTCAGGCACAGGTAATGGGCCTTGGCCAGCTTGTTGATCAGGTAGGTCATCTGGCGACGACCCCAGTCCTCCACGCGGTGGACCTTGCCGCCGCCGGTGGTGACCATGCCCTTGTAACGCTCAAGCATGGCGGGGACCTGCTCGCTCTGATCCGGATGGATCATGAGGATGATTTCATAGTGACGCATGTAGACTCCTTGTGGATGGGCCACGGAACGCGCAAGCACCTGTACAAGATGCCCTGTCAGCCAAGGCCCAGGACATGAAACACAAGCACACGGCGCGCGTGGCGCTGGGTTGCAGCCGCCCCTGGCGTCAAGACAGGGTGCGGCAAGGGGAAAGCCCGCGATTATAGCGCAGGCCAAAGTGAACGAGAGCAAGCGTGGGGCCCGCCACCTCAGTCCCGGCCCCGGCATTCACTCCCTCTACCCCGCCCGCCCAGCCGCTGTTCCAGGCGCCGCCGCCAAACGAGGCGCGACGCGCAAGCTGCGCCAAGGCGGTGGGATCTGCTCGGGCGCAGGTCAGCAAAAAAAGCCCGGCCCCTGCGGGACCGGGCTTCGGGTGCGCGCCCCAGACCCGGCGCGTCATCCCGCGTCGCCAATTCAAACGCGCTTCAGCTCAGGGTAGCGCACGTGCTCCACCAACTCCTGCGTCTCTTGCTTGGGCGCCCCTGTGAGCAGGCTCACGATGATGATCACCGCGATGCCCACGGGCACGCCAAAGAGACCGGCCGAGATCGGCTGGATGCCCCACCACAGTTCCACGGGGCTGGTCACGCCAAAGACGCCGCGCAGCCAGGGCTGGGTGGTCACCATGTAGTAGAAGGTGATGCCCAAGCCCGCAATCATGCCCAAGGAGGCGCCCCATTTGTTGGCGCGCTTCCAGAAGATGCCGAGCACCAGGGCCGGGAAGAAGGCCGCCGCCGCGAAGGAGAAGGCCGCCGACACCAGGAACAGGATGTCCGCAGGCTTCTGAGCCGCCACGTAGGCCGCGCACAAGGCCACCACCAGCAGCAGGACCTTGGAGATCGTGACCCGGCGCGTCGTCGAGGCGTTGGGGTCGATCATCTTGTAGTACAGGTCATGCGACAAGGCGTTGGCGATGGTCAGCAACAGGCCGTCCGCCGTGGACAGGGCCGCCGCCAGACCACCCGCGGCCACCATGCCCGAGATCACATAGGGCAAGCCACCGATGGCGGGCGTCGCCAGCACGATGATGTCGCCGCCGATGCGCATTTCGCCCAACTGGAAGATGCCGTCCTTGTTGACGTCCGCCACCGAGAGCAGTGACGGGTCCACCGCCGTCCAGGCCGCGATCCATTCGGGCAATTGGTTGAACGGAGTCCCAACGAGCACGTTGAAAACCTCGAACTTGACCAGCACGGCCAAGGCCGGCGCGGTGAAGTACAGCAAGAAGATGAAGAACAAGGACCAACCCACCGACTTGCGCGCGTCCCGCACCGAGGGCACGGTGTAGTAGCGCATCAGGATGTGCGGCAATGCGGCCGTGCCGACCATCAGGCAGAAAATGAGCGCCAGGAAGTTGCGCCGGGAGTTGTCGAACGCCTCCTTCTCGGCCGGTGTGCCATCCGGATTGCCGCTGTAAATCTGCGCATGCCGGGGCATGCCCGCCAGGGGCTTGGCGCGCGCCAGATTGGCGTTGCGCGCCGCTGTCCAAGTCTTGATGGCTTCTGCCTCGGTCGGCGGCACGGCGGCCAGCGCTTTTTCCGCCGCGGCGATCTCAGCAGCCGGTGCATTCGAGGCTTTCAAGTCGGCCACCTTCTTTTCAGCGGCGGCACGATCCGCCGCCAGGGCGGCAGGAACGTCCTTGAGCTTGGCCTCCAGCGCATCGGCGTTGGCCTTGAAGATGGCGATGACCTCTTGCTCCTTCGGATCATTGATCAGCTTGGTTTCAGCCTCGGTGACTTTCTGCAGCTGATAGCCATAGACGACCTGCGGAATCGGCACGCCCGTCTGCTTCACCGAAAGCCAAACGACCGGCACCAGATACGCAATGATCAGGATGATGTACTGCGCCACCTGCGTCCAGGTCACGGCGCGCATGCCACCGAGGAACGAGCAAACCAAGATGCCGCCCAAGCCCACGAAAATCCCGATCTCGAACGCCAGACCCGAGAGACGCGCGGTGATGAGACCGACGCCATAAATCTGCGCCACCACATAGGTGAAGGAACAGAGAATGGCGGCCACGATGCCGATGAACCGCGGCAGGTTGCCCTCGTAACGCGCGCCCAGGAAGTCAGGAATCGTGAACTGCCCGAATTTGCGCAGGTAGGGCGCCAGGAACAGCGCCACCAGACAGTAGCCGCCGGTCCAACCCATGATGAAGGCCAGACCTCCGTAGCCAGTCAGGTACAAGGTCCCCGCCATGCCGATGAAGGACGCGGCGCTCATCCAATCCGCGCCGGTCGCCATCCCGTTGTAAATGGCTGGCACGCGACGTCCGGCCACGTAGTACTCGGCAGCGTCCGTGGTTCGGCTCATGATGCCGATGCCAGCGTACAAGGCCACCGTGGCCAAGAGGAAGATGAAGCCGATCCAATCGCGCGGCAGCCCCATCTGCTCCAGGACCGCCAGCACCAGGATGAAGACGATGAAGCCGCCCAAATACCAGCCGTAGACCTTGTTCAGCTGCTTCTGAAAGGCGTTGATCTCAGCCGACGTGGCCTTGCTTTCCGTGGATGCACCAAAGATTCCAGCCATGTTATTTCTCCTCGGCGACGCCATGTTCCTCGTCCAGCTTGCCCATGTAGCTGGCATAGAAGGCGATGATCAGGCAATAGATCACCAGGGCGCCCTGCGCCCCCATCCACCAACTGAAGGGCCAGCCAAAGAATGTGAAATTCAGGTCACGCGCAAAGTACCCGACCACGAAAGTCACGACGAACCATATCGCCAGCAAAACTGCCGTGATGTTGAGGTTCTTACGCCAGTACTGGCGATGCGATTCGGTCAACTGCATGCTGATGTACCTCCAAGACGCCCTCGCGGGCAAGTTGCTCACTGCGCTGCAACCGCCACCCCTGTCTCCTCGTGGCCTGCGAACTTGGTTGCGACTCTCTCCTGCAGCACTCCCCGCGTGACGCGGACAGCGCTCCCGGTTAGGACACTGCCAAACGCGAACGTCGAATCAAGTGGACGGCGACGCGCGCAGTCCGGTTTCGCGTTCGAGTTGGGCAGCGACCTTGGGTTCGAATCCGTGGAGATGGCGAATGATCTTCACCGCCTCCTCAGGCTCATGCCGATCCACATGAACCCGGGCCAGCTGGTACCAGCCGAACGGGCTCATGGGTTGCAGTTCCGTGTTCTTCCTCAAGGCCACCACCGCTTCGTCATAGCGGCGGGCCTGGATCAGCACCAAGGCCAAGCCGTACCAGGCGCGATCCATCTTTGGGTCGATTTCAAGTGCGCGGCGCAAGGCCTGTTCGGCGCGCTCCGGATGACCGAGTTCCTCCAGCAGATAGCCGAGGTTGAACCAGTCGGCGGCCAGAGGCGCTTGTCCCTCGCGGACCAAGCGCTCTTGGGCGGCCAAGGCGTCCTTCATGCGTCCTTGCTGAGCCAGCACATGGGCTTGGCTCGCGAGGGCGTAACGGTCACCGGGCCGCGACACCAGCATGGCCGCGAAACACCGCAAGGCGGCGTCCCGGCGGTTGAGCATCAGCAGGGCGATGGCCTGCCATTTCAAGAACGGGTACGGCAGACGCGGACTCATCGGCACAACTCCACGCCGATCTGAATGCAAGTCTGGATGCGGTAGAGCGTGACGGCCAACCAGACGAAGGCCAGCAAGAGAAACGCCACCAAGGGAACATGCTGGTCCAGCACAACCCGGGGTGAGAGCTGACGCGCCAGCCACACAAAAGGTCGTCCGATGGCAGAGAGCGCTTGGTAGAAAAAATTCTGATGCTTACGCGCACCCGCCAGGAGGCCCAACACCCATTGCCCGAGCAGGGCCATGAGCGCAATTTCAGCAATCAGCTTGATGTAGAGGGAGGCAGTCAACATGGTGTCAGGCTGGTCTCAATGAGACGAATGAATGAACAAACTCGCCGAACACCCCTTTATTTCCGTTGATCTGTGGGGATAATTCTTACAAGACGCTGACTATCGTCGCTGGAATCGGACCTGCGCACCAGCCGGGGTTTTCCTAGACAAGGGTTTTTCCTGACAGAGCCGGAGCGCGTCTTGGATCGACACAGCCCAAAAAAAAGCCACGCAGACGCGTGGCTTTCATCGCGATGGAATCGCTGTCTCAGCTGGCCAATTTCTGCCAGGTGTCCACCACCGAGTCGGGGTTGAGCGAGATGGACGTGATGCCTTTTTCCATCAGCCACTTGGCGAAGTCGGGATGGTCGCTGGGACCCTGGCCGCAGATGCCGACGTACTTGTTCTGCTTGCGGCAGGCGACGATGGCGCGCTCCACCATGAATTTCACGGCGGCGTCACGTTCGTCGAAATCGACGGCCAGCAGTTCCATGCCGGAATCGCGGTCCAGGCCCAGGGTGAGCTGGGTCATGTCGTTGGAGCCGATCGAGAAACCATCGAAGTGTTCCAGGAACTCATCGGCCAGGATGGCGTTGGAAGGCACCTCGCACATCATCACGACCTTGAGGCCGTTCTCGCCCCGCTTGAGGCCGTTCTTGGCCATCAGGTCGATCACCTTCTTGGCCTGGCCAACGGTGCGCACGAAAGGCACCATCAACTCGACGTTGGTCAATCCCATCTCGTCGCGCACGCGCTTCATGGCCGCGCACTCCATCGCAAAGGCTTCGGAGAAGTCCTCGCTGATGTAGCGCGAGGCGCCGCGGAAGCCCAGCATGGGGTTCTCTTCCTCGGGCTCATAGCGGCTGCCGCCGATCAGCTTGCGGTACTCGTTGCTCTTGAAGTCGGACAGGCGCACGATGACCTGCTTGGGGTAGAAGGCTGCGGCGATCGTCGCCACGCCCTCGGCCAGCTTGTCCACGTAGAAGGCACGCGGAGAGGCGTGGCCGCGGGCCACGGACTCCACGGCCTTCTTCAGGTCGGCGTCCACGTTGGGATAGTCGAGGATGGCCTGCGGGTGCACGCCGATGTTGGTGTTGATGATGAACTCCAGGCGCGCCAGACCCACGCCCGCATTCGGAATCTGCGAGAACTCAAAGGCCAGCGAGGGCGTGCCGACGATCATCGTCATCTTGACGGGGATGCCGGGCATCTCGCCACGCTTGACTTCTGTGATCTCGGTGTCCAGCAAGCCGTCGTAGATGTAGCCCGTATCGCCCTCGGAGCAGGCCACGGTCACCAGCGTGCCATCGCTGACCTTTTCAGTCGCGTCGCCCGTGCCCACGACCGCGGGAATGCCCAACTCGCGCGCGATGATGGCCGCGTGGCAGGTGCGCCCGCCACGGTTGGTGACGATGGCGCTGGCGCGCTTCATCACCGGCTCCCAGTTCGGGTCCGTCATGTCCGTGACCAGCACGTCACCCGGCTGCACCTTGTCCATCTCAGCCGAGGATTGGACGATGCGCACGGGACCCGTGCCGATCTTCTGGCCAATGGCACGGCCTTCGGCCAGCACCGTGCTCTTCTTGGCCTGGTCGCCCTTGAGCTTGTAGCGCTGCTCCACCTTGCCCTCGGACTGGCTCTTCACCGTCTCGGGACGCGCCTGCAGGATGTAGAGCTGGCCGTCCGTGCCGTCCTTGCCCCACTCGATGTCCATCGGGCGGCCATAGTGCTCTTCGATGATCAAGGCGTACTTGGCCAGTTGCTCCACCTCGGCATCGGTGAGCGAGTAGCGGTTGCGCTGCTCGGTCGGCACATCGATGGTCTGGACCAGCTTGCCCGTGGCTTTCTTTTCCTCGGGGGTCGAGAACACCATCTGGATCAGCTTGGAGCCGAGGTTGCGGCGCACCACCGACTTCTTGCCCGCCTTCAGCGTGGGCTTGAAGACGTAATACTCATCGGGGTTCACGGCGCCCTGCACCACCGTCTCGCCCAGGCCGTAGCTGGAGGTGATGAACACCACGTCCTTGAAGCCGCTCTCGGTGTCGATGGTGAACATCACGCCGGCCGCGCCTTGATCGGAACGCACCATGCGCTGCACGCCGGCCGACAGAGCCACCAAATCATGGGCGAAGCCCTTGTGCACGCGGTAGCTGATGGCGCGGTCGTTGTAGAGGGAGGCGAACACCTCCTTCATCTTGTGCAGCACCTCGTCGATGCCCGTCACGTTCAGGAAGGTTTCCTGCTGGCCGGCGAAGGAGGCGTCGGGCAAGTCCTCGGCCGTCGCGGACGAACGCACCGCGAAGGAAGCCTTGGGGTTGCCCGCGGACAGCTTGGCGAATTCGTCACGGATGGCTTGTTCGAGGTCGGCCGGAAAGGGCTGGGCCTCGACCATGGCGCGGATCTCGGCGCCGGTGGCGGCGAGTGCGCGCACATCTTCCACGTCCAGGGCCTTGAGCTTGGCGCTGATTTTGTCGGCCAGGCCTGCATGCGCCAGGAACTGACGGAAGGCGTGGGCGGTGGTCGCGAAACCGGTGGGCACGCGCACGCCCTGCGGCAGCTGGGAAATCATTTCGCCGAGCGAGGCGTTCTTGCCGCCCACGACCTCGACGTCGCTCATCCTCAGGTTTTCGAACGGTACGACCAGGGCGGTCGGGCTGAAACGTTCAGACATGGTGGAATACTCCAGAGTTTAAAAACCGGGGCATGTCCGCGAACTGGCGACGTTCCGATGGCCTTTGTATTTCTTCGAGTCGGGCGGGAACTTGCGGCGAAGGACATGTGGAAGAATTCAGGGCAGCCGTTCAAGACCGCCCGCCATTCTAAGGGAGTCGGCCAGACGCCCCGCCCTGCTCTCCTCACGCCCGTCCCCCTGACCATGCCCAATCGCACCGTTTTCTTCATCTCCGATGGCACCGGCATCACCGCTGAAACCTTCGGCAACGCCGTGCTGGCCCAGTTCGAAGCCCAGTTCCGCCACGTTCGACTGCCTTTCGTGGACAACGCCGAGAAGGCGCATCAGGCCGTGCGGCAAATCCGGCACACCGCCGAGATCGAGGGTAAGCGGCCCATCGTTTTCACGACCCTGGTCAACGAGGAAGTGCGCGCCATCATCGGGGGCGCCTGCTCCGACTCGCCTCAAAGCATGATGCTGGACATGTTCGGTGCCTTCGTCCACCCGCTGGAGCAAGAGCTGGGCCTCACGTCCAACCACCGCATTGGTCGTTTCTCCGACATCAGCAAAAGCCAGGCCTACAACGACCGCATCGAGGCCATCAATTACAGCCTGGAGCACGACGACGGGCAGTCCAACAACAACCTCTCCAGCGCGGACGTGATCCTGGTGGGTGTGTCGCGCAGCGGCAAGACGCCGACCTCGCTCTACCTCGCGATGCAGTACGGACTCAAGGTCGGCAACTACCCGCTGATCCCCGAGGACTTCGACCGCCAGCAACTCCCCCCGGCACTGACCCCGCTCAAAAAGAAGCTTTTCGGCCTGACCATCGACCCCACCCGCCTGGCCCAGATCCGCAACGAGCGCCGCCCCAACTCCAAGTACGCCAGCCTGGAGAACTGCCGCTACGAAGTCTCCGCCGCAGAGGCCATGATGCGGCGCACGGGCATCCGCTGGCTCTCGACGACCACCAAGAGCATCGAGGAAATCGCCACCACCATCCTGCAAGAGATCAAGCCGGAGCGGCTAGCTTACTGATCAAGGACTGGGTTGCGCACACGCCATCGTGCCCAACAGAACTTGTTAGGAATGGTTCTTATTCATATAATGCAGTCCATGATCGTGGGGACCAGCAGGTCAAAGCAGCGTTTGGTTTCCATCGCGGCTGCTTGCATTCGTGCCATGCTCGATGACCCCACGCTCGCACCCCGCCCGCACCTCCTCTCTGCAGCCACCCGTGAACCCTGGTCTCCGAGTCCCTCCCCTGCCCGCTGATGGCTCCGCCGCGCGCCGCGCCACGCACGTGGGCACACGCGAGCGTGAGCACGCTGGCCGCTCGACCCAACGCGCGCCGGGCCAGGCCATGGCCTGGGCACGTGCGCTGCCAGCACGCTGGATGGCGCGTTGGCCGGCCCTGCGCCATACACTGCTGCAAGTCCTGCGGGATCGGCGCTTCCATGTGGCCGTGGCGGTCGCGCTGGCGCACGCGGGCGCGATCTGGCTGGTCCACCAGGGCGGCTCCAAGCCCGGGTCGACGGAAACCTTGGTGAACGGCGAACTGATCAGCGAGATCGTTGCCCCCCCCACCCCCAACGTGGCGGCCCAGCCGCAGTCCGCGCCCAAGCCGCAACCCCGCCCCAACACCCCTGTTCCGCCCCAGCAGGTACCGCCGACGCCGGCGCTGCAAGAAACGCCGTCTCCACTGGTGCAAGAAACACCTCAGCCCACAACCCCGCAAACCGACGCGGCGCCAATCGAGACACCCGTGGTGGCGCAGCAGTCAGCGGCTCCGCCCCCGCCCCAGCGCACGCAACAACCCACGGTGGACGCGAGCTATCTGTACAACAAGCACCCCGCCTACCCGGACATCAGCCGGCGCATGAACGAGCAGGGCCAGGTCCTCGTGCGCGTGCTGGTCGGCACCAAGGGCGAGGTGCTGCGAGCGGAACTCGGCAAGTCCAGTGGTTACCCCCGGCTGGACCGCACCGCCGTGGCGGCCGTTCGTGGCTGGCGCTTCCTGCCGGGTCAGCGTGACGGCCAAGCTGAGGCCATGTGGTTCAACGTGCCGATCAATTTCGTGCTCGAGCAATAACGCTCGACCGGTTCCCCATTTCATCTGGAGTTTTCGTTTATGGATTCGCAATTCGGTCTGTCCCACGTCTGGTCCCAGGGCGACTGGATCACGCGCAGCGTGGCCCTGCTGCTGCTGGGCATGTCCATCGCATCGTGGGTGGTGATCGTGCTCAAGGCCCTGGACCTGATGCGCTGCCGCAAGCAAGCCGCGCTGACGGAGGATTTCTGGCGCAGCACTGACCTGGCCGAGGGCTTGAACCGCCTCAACCTGCCCAAGGACAGGCACCCGCAAGACAACTTCTTCCGCGCCCTGGCCGAGGAGGGCCGCGAGGCCGCGCTGCACCATCGCAACGCCAAGGCGCAGTTGCACGACAGCCTGGACGTGAGCGACTGGGTCACGCGCAGCCTGCGCAACAGCATCGACAACGCGACGGCCAAGCTGCAAGGCGGACTGGCCGTGCTGGCCACCGTGGGCTCCACCTCGCCCTTCATCGGCCTCTTCGGCACAGTCTGGGGCATTTACCACGCGCTGCTGTCCATCGGCGCCTCGGGCCAAGCCAGCATCGACCAGGTGGCCGGCCCCATCGGTGAGGCCCTCATCATGACGGCCTTCGGTCTGGCCGTGGCCATTCCCGCGGTGCTGGGCAACAACGCCCTGGTGCGCGGCAACAAGGCCGTGCTGGGTCAGCTCAACAGCTTCGCGCACGATCTGCATGCCTACTTCGTGACCGGAGCGCGCGTGCACAGCCACGCCAAGCAAAAGGTCGTCTCCATGAAGAAGGCCTGAGCGTGGCCCTCGCACCCCGCATCTGAACGGTCAGCACCATGTCCTTTTCAAGCTCCAACGACAGCGACGAGGTGATGGGCGAGATCAACATGACGCCCCTGGTGGACGTCATGCTGGTGCTGCTCATCGTCTTCATCATCACCGTGCCGGTGATGAACCACTCCATCCAGGTCAGCCTGCCGCAGGCCAGCAGCCAGCGCGAGGAGATCAAGCCCGAGACCCTGCGCCTGGCCGTGGACGCCGCCGGTGAGTACAACCTCAACGGCAGCCCCATCACCGCCGCTGAACTGCCCAGCGTGCTTCAGGCCGAGGCCAAGCGCGATCCCGTGCCCGACCTGCACATCAGCGGCGACAAGGCGGTGCGCTACGAGCACGTGGCCAAAGCCATGGCCATCGCCCAGCAAGCGGGGCTGAAAAAAATCGGCTTCGTGACCGAACCGGTCAAGTAAAGACAGGCGCGGGCGGTTTGGGTAGCCGGCCTGGGCGATCAGGCCCCGCCATACAACCAGGATTGGTCCATCAGCCGCGCACCCAGCAAGCGCAGCCCCGCGTCACGCGCCCAGGCCGCAGGGCCGCTGAGGTGGTAGATGCGCCCATTGCGGGCAGCGCGTGTCTGCACTTGCGCATTGCGTTGCCAGCGGTTGAGCGCGTAGCGCTGCAGCAGCACGGGTGTGTCGATCAGGTTGCCAAGCTCGCGCGCTTGGCCCACCAAGCGTCCTAGTTGGTCAGCATCTTCGATGGCCATGCCCGCGCCCTGGGCCAGGTAAGGGCGCATGGGGTGGGCCGCGTCGCCCAGCAGAGCCACGCGGCCTTGCGCCATCTGGGCCGCTTCCCGCACGGGCGGGCGGTCGTTCAAGGCCCACAAGCGCCAGGACGGCACCGCCGCCACCAGATCGCGCAAGGGCGCGCAGGCCTCGGCCAAGCAAGCCCGCAGGTCCTCGGCGTTCGCCGCATGGTCCCACTGCGCGGGGTCCGCGGGCGCGGGTCCTTCGACGAGGGCCACGACATTGAGCCACTCGCCCCCACGCACCGGGTAAGCCACCACATGCAAGCCTGCCCCCAGCCACACCGTCACGCAGGGGCTGCGCAGCTTGGCCGGCAACTCGGCCTGCCGCACCAAGGCGCGGTAGGCCAGATGACCCGTGGGGCGTGGCGGTCCATCGCCCAGCAACTGGGCGCGCACCCGGCTCCAGAGGCCATCGGCACCGATGAGCAAATCGCCCTCCACCTCCAGCCCGTCCTCGAAGCGCACGCGCACCGCCTGCGCCGAAGCTTCGTAGGCCTCCAGCGCGCGGCCGGTGTGAAGCCACAGGCTGTCGGCCTGTTCGCGCCGAAGCGCCTGAAGCAACAATTGGTGCAGATCAGCGCGGTGGATGGTGAAGTAAGGCGCGCCGTAGCGTTGTGCAAAGTCCGCCAACGGCAGGCTGGCCAGCAAGGTGCCGTCCGCCGCGCGCCGCGCCTCCACGCGATCCGGGCGCGCCACCACTTCGGCCAGATCCGTTTTCAGCCCCCATGCGTGCAAGACACGCACCACGTTCGGGCCGAGTTGGATGCCGGCGCCGACCTCGCTGAACTCTCGCGTGCGCTCGTACAGACGCACACGGCAGCCAGCGCGGCGGCAGGCCAGCGCGGCGGCCAATCCGCCGATGCCGCCGCCCGCGATCAGGACCTCAGGCAGCATCGGTCGCTACCTGCCTGGCACAACTTGAGCCGCTGGCGCGGGGCTTCATTCGACCCGCGTGACGGCCGTGGGCTTGAAGCCCAGGTCTGCCGCCTTGCCCTTGCGGCCCCGCGCGGCCTTGGCGTTGTTGAGGCTGCGGATTTCCAGCGTCTCGTCGCGCTCCTTGCCGCCCCGGCCCAGGCCTTCGATGCGCACACTGCGCGTGTAGGCCGCCGCGCCGGCCAGTTGGTCCTTGGGTTCCAGATCGATCAGCATCAGGCCGCGACCGCCGCTGGGCATGGGCTTGAGTTCACCGATCTGGAAGCTCAGGATGCGCCCGCCCGTGGACACGCAGACCACGTGGCTGGCCGGGCTGTGCAAACCGCCCTCGGCCGCGCTCGCGACCACTCCCGTGGCGGGGTTGGGCGCGTGCGCCATCGAGGGACGGCAGACGGTGTCGGGCGTGCCGTCGCTGCCGCAGTTGATGAAGGCCTTGCCGCCCTTTTGCCGCGACACCATGTGCTCCACCTGGGCCAGGAAACCGTAGCCCCCCGAGGTGGACAGCAGCAGCCAGGCCGAGGCCGGACCCGCGTAGTAATGGACCAATTGCGTTCCGGCTTCCAACTCGACCATCGTCGTCAAGGGCTGGCCATCGCCGCGCGCACCTGGCAAAGCCGAGACGGGCACGGAATAGACGCGGCCATTGCTGCCGAAAGCCAGCATCACGTCCACCGTGCGGCATTCGAAGGTGCCGTACAGGCCGTCGCCCGCCTTGAAGGCGAAGCTGGCCGCGTCATGGCCGTGGCCCTGGCGGGCACGCACCCAGCCCTTTTGCGACACCACGACGGTGACCGGTTCGTCGATGACCTTCACTTCGGCCACGGCCTTCTTTTCGGCTTGGATCAGGGTGCGGCGCGCATCGCCAAAAGCCTTGGCGTCGGCCTCGATCTCCTTGACCATCAGCTTGCGCAGCGCGGCCGGACTGCCCAGGATGTCCTGGAGTTCTTTTTCCTTACCGCGCAGTTCAGCCAATTCCTGCTCGATCTTGATCGCTTCCAGCCGCGCCAACTGGCGCAGGCGGATTTCGAGGATGTCCTCGGCCTGACGGTCGCTCAGGCGGAAGCGCTTGATCAGCGCGGGCTTGGGCTCGTCCGAGTTGCGGATGATCTTGATGACCTCGTCCACGTTGAGCAGCACGGTCTGCCGCCCCTCGAGGATGTGGATGCGGTCCTGCACCTTGCCCAGGCGGTGCTGCGAGCGCCGCGCGATGGTCTGCCGGCGAAAGGCGATCCACTCCTCCAGCATCTGGCGCATGGACTTCTGCACCGGCTTGCCGTCCAAGCCCACCATGGTCAGGTTGATGGGCGCGGAAGTTTCCAGGCTGGTGTGAGCCAGCAGCGTGGTGATCAGTTCGTTCTGGTCGATCTTGCTGGTCTTGGGCTCGCAGACCAGGCGCACCGGCGCGTCCTTGCTGGACTCGTCGCGCACACCGTCCAGCACGGACAGCAGCGTGGACTTGAGTTGCGTCTGCTCCTGGGTGACGGTCTTCTTGCCCGCCTTGACCTTGGGGTTGGAGAGTTCCTCGATTTCCTCCAGCACCTTCTGCGTGCTCACGCCCGGCGGCAGTTCGGTCACGACCAATTGCCACTGGCCGCGCGCCAGTTCCTCGATCTTCCAGCGCGCGCGGACTTTCAGCGAACCGCGTCCGGTGCGGTAGGCCTCGGCAATGTCGGCCTCGGCGCTGATGATCTGCCCGCCGCCCGGGTAATCCGGCCCCGGCAGCAGCTCGAACAGTTCCTCGTCCTTGAGCTTGGGGGTCTTGATCAGGGCCACGCAGGCCGCGGCCACTTCGCTGATGTTGTGGCTGGGGATCTCGGTCGCCAAGCCCACGGCGATGCCGCTCGCGCCGTTGAGCAAGGTGAACGGCAGGCGCGCCGGCAACTGCTTGGGCTCCTCGGTGGAGCCGTCGTAGTTGGGCATGAAGTCCACCGTGCCCTCGTCGATTTCGTCGAGCAGCAGGGAGGAAATCTTGGCCAGGCGCGCCTCGGTGTAGCGCATGGCGGCCGCGCCGTCACCGTCGCGGCTGCCGAAGTTGCCCTGACCGTCGATCAGCGGGTAGCGCTGCGCGAAGTCTTGCGCCATGCGCACCAGCGCGTCGTAGGCAGCCTGGTCGCCGTGCGGGTGGAAACGGCCCAGCACGTCACCGACCACGCGCGCACTCTTGACCGGTTTGGCGGCTGTGTTGCCGCTGTAGCCCAGGCCCATGCGCTCCATGGCGTAGAGGATGCGGCGCTGCACGGGTTTTTGCCCGTCGCTCACGTCGGGCAAGGCCCGGCCCTTGACGACGGACAGCGCGTACTCGAGGTAGGCGCGCTGGGCGTAGTTGGCGAGCCAGAGGCTGTCGCCCGTTTCGCCCTGGTTCAGATCGGTGGTTTCAGTGCTCATGTTGGTTCAACTCACACGTCGATTTCGACGGAATCCCCATGCAACTCCATCAGCTCACGGCGCGCGGCGGCTTCGCCCTTGCCCATGAGCTTGGTGATTTCGCCCTCGGTCTGGCGTGTGTCGTAGCCGCCGAGTTGCACTTGCAGCAGGCGGCGCGTGTCTGGGTTGAGCGTGGTTTCCCAAAGCTGCTCGGCGTTCATTTCACCCAGGCCCTTGAAGCGGCTGATCTGGCAGCGTTCCTTGGCCACGCCTTCCTTGGCGGTCTTGTCGAGGATGGCGGTCAGTTCCCCTTCGTCCAGGGCATAGGCTTTGCTGGCAGGCTTTTTGCCGCGCGCGGGCACATCCACGCGGAACAGCGGCGGGCGCGCCACGTAGACATGGCCGGTCTCGATCAGCTTGGGGAAGTGGCGGAAGAAGAGCGTGAGCAGCAGCACCTGGATGTGCGAGCCGTCCACGTCCGCGTCGGAGAGGATGCAGATCTTGCCGTAGCGCAGGCCGCTCAGGTCGGGCTCATCGTTCGGGCCGTGCGGGTCCACGCCGATGGCGACCGAGATGTCGTGGATTTCGGTGTTGGCGAAGAGGCGGTCGCGCTCGACCTCCCAGGTGTTGAGCACCTTGCCGCGCAGGGGCAGGATGGCCTGGCTTTCCTTGTCGCGGCCCATCTTCGCGCTGCCACCCGCGCTGTCGCCCTCGACGAGGAAGAGTTCGTTGTGCGCGAGGTCCTTGCTTTCGCAGTCGGTCAGCTTGCCCGGCAGCACGGCCACGCCGCTGCCCTTTTTCTTCTCCACCTTCTGGCCCGCGCGCTGGCGGGTTTGGGCGGCGCGGATGGCCAACTCGGCCAGCTTCTTGCCGTACTCGACGTGCTGGTTGAGCCAGAGCTCCAGCGCGGGACGCACGAAGCTGGACACGAGCCGCACGGCGTCGCGTGAATTCAGGCGTTCCTTGATCTGGCCCTGGAACTGCGGGTCCAACACCTTGGCGGACAGCACGTAGCTGGCGCGCGCGAACACATCCTCGGGCAGCAGCTTCACGCCCTTGGGCAGCAGGGAGTGCAGGTCGATGAAGCTCTTGACCGCGTTGAAGAGGCCATCGCGCAGTCCGCTGTCGTGCGTGCCGCCCGCGCTGGTCGGGATCAGGTTGACGTAGCTCTCGCGCACGGGCGCGCCGTCCTCCGTGAAGGCCACGGCCCAGGCCGCGCCCTCGCCCTCGGCGAAACTGTCGTTGTCCACGGCGTACCCCTCGCCCTCGAACAGCGGGATCACCGGGTCGGCCGTGAGCGTTTGCATCAGGTAGTCGCGCAGGCCGCCTTTGTAGAGCCAAGTCTGGGTGTCGGAGGCCTTGCCATCCTTGCCCTTCTCCACCGTCAGCGTGACGGTGACGCCGGGCATCAGCACGGCCTTGCTGCGCAGCAGGTGTGTGAGTTCGCCCATGGGCAAGGCGGCGGACTCGAAGTACTTGGCGTCGGGCCAGACGCGCACCGTGGTGCCGGACTTGCGGTCCTCGCTTTTCTGGGCACGGGCGCGCAATTTTTCCTCGACCGCGCCGCCAGCGAAGGCCATGGTGGCGACCTGCCCTTCGCGGTAACTCATCACCTCCAGCCGCTTGGCCAGGGCGTTGGTCACGGACACGCCCACGCCGTGCAGACCGCCGGAGAAGCTGTAGGCCCCGCCCGAGCCCTTGTCGAATTTGCCGCCCGCGTGCAAGCGCGTGTAGACGATCTCGATGACCGGCACCTTCTCTTCCGGATGCAAACCATGCGGGATGCCGCGCCCGTCATCCTCCACGCTGACCGAGCCGTCCGCGTGCAGGATGACGGCGATGCGTTTGCCGTGACCGGCCAAGGCTTCGTCGGCCGCGTTGTCCAGCACTTCCTGGATGATGTGCAGCGGGTTGTCGGTTCGGGTGTACATGCCCGGCCGCTGCTGCACCGGCTCCAGCCCTTTGAGGACGCGGATGGAACCTTCGGAATATTCAGGGGTAGGTTTGGTCGCCATGGGCTTGCTCGCTTTTTCGGCGCGATTGTAGTGGCAGGACGCACATCAACTGGATGCACATCCAGCCGCGCCCCTCGCTGATGACGCGCTTTACGGCGTGTTTGATGCGGCCTCGCGTCCCGCGGGTCGCGTGCGTGGCGACGCACTTGCGGCAAAAACGCTACAGTGCCAGGCGAGACAGCGCTGCCAGCGTGAGCGCACCGGATACATCAAGCACACAACAGGTTAGATCACCGCCATGAACTCCGCCTCCATCGTCCCTCCCAAGCCCCTCACCCTCGCGCAGGTCCTGATCTGCGGTGGTGCCATCGTCACGCTGTCCATGGGCATCCGCCACGGCTTCGGTCTTTGGCTGCAGCCCGTCACCCAAGCCCAGGGATGGACGCGGGAGACTTTTGCCTTCGCCATTGCCATCCAGAACCTGGCGTGGGGCGTGGCGGGCATCTTCTCGGGCATGCTGGCCGACCGCTTTGGCGCGCTCAAGGTCATCCTCGTGGGCGGCCTGCTCTACGCGCTGGGCCTGGCGGGCATGGCCCACGCGAGCACGCCGCTGCTGTTCGCGCTGTCGTCTGGCGTGCTGATCGGCATGGCCCAGGCCGGCACCACCTACGCCGTGATCTATGGCGTGATCGGCCGCAACATCCCGCCCGAAAAACGCTCCTGGGCCATGGGCATCACGGCGGCGGCGGGCTCCTTCGGGCAGTTCTTCATGGTGCCGGTGGAAGGCATCTTCATCGCCAGCTTCGGTTGGCAGCAGGCCCTGGTGCTGCTGGCCATGGTGGTCTTGCTCATCGTGCCGCTGGGGCTGCTGCTGCGTGAGCCGGGCTTCGCCAAGGGCGCGCCGCCGAAGCGCGAACAGACTATCGTGCAGGCCCTGCGTGAAGCCTTCGGCTACCCGAGCTTTGTGATGCTGATGGCCGGGTACTTCGTCTGCGGTTTCCAGGTGGTCTTCATCGGCGTGCACCTGCCCAGTTACCTCAAGGACCATGGCCTGCAACCGCAGGTCGCCAGCTACGCGCTGGCCCTGGTCGGTTTGTTCAACATCTTCGGCACCTACACAGCGGGGCAACTGGGCCAGAAGCTGGCCAAGAAAAACATCCTGGCCTTCATCTATTTTGGCCGTTCGATCGCCATCATCGCCTTCCTGCTGGCGCCGCTGACACCCACCAGCGTCTACCTGTTCGCGGCGGTCATGGGCGTGCTGTGGCTGTCCACCGTGCCGCCGACCAACGCGGCCATCGCGCAGATCTTCGGGGTGGCGCACCTGTCCATGCTCAGCGGCTTCGTCTTCTTCAGCCACCAGATCGGCAGCTTCCTTGGCGTCTGGCTGGGGGGCTACCTCTATGACAAGACCGGCAGCTATGACGTGGTCTGGTACATCTCGATTGCGCTGGGGGTCTTCGCGGCGCTGATCAACCTGCCGGTGCGCGAGGCCGCCATCCAGCGCCACGCCCCGACCGCGCAAGGGGTCTGACATGACGCGCCTGCAACGCCTGCTGTCCTGGACCGCCGCACTCGCGGCGGCGG
>NZ_AEGR01000040.1 GCF_000211835.1 Hylemonella gracilis ATCC 19624
GCGAAGGCGGCAAGACCGTCGGCGCCGGCGTCGTGGCGAAGATCATCGCGTAATTTGGGCCTGGCCGGGCGGACTCCGCACAGGGGGCTCGCCCGGACTCGATCCTGACCAGGAGCAAACATGGCTACCAAGCAAAAAATCCGCATCCGCCTCAAGGCGTTCGACTACAAGCTGATTGACCAGTCGGCCGCCGAGATCGTGGACACCGCCAAGCGCACCGGCGCCATCGTCAAGGGCCCGGTCCCGCTGCCCACGCGCATGAAGCGTTTCGACATTCTGCGTTCGCCGCACGTTAACAAGACCAGCCGCGACCAGTTCGAGATTCGCACGCACCAGCGCCTGATGGACATCGTGGACCCGACCGACAAGACGGTGGACGCGCTGATGAAGCTGGACCTCGCCGCTGGCGTGGACGTCGAAATCAAGCTGCAGTAAGCGGCTGGTGCCGGGCTTGCCCGGCTGAAGAATGGCGATCTGGCCCGGATTTGCGGTTTTCCGCGAATCCGGCTAGAATGCCGGGCTCGACCTCTTTCGGGTCGAGTTTTATCAACCCTCTTTCACGCTTGCTCGCAGACCATGTTTGCGAACCCCAAGCAAACGTCGAAGCCAATTGAAGCGGCGACGGTGAGAGTAAAGGAGTCAAAAATGAGTTCGAGCAATCGATTGGGGTTGCTGGGGCGCAAGGTGGGCATGATGCGTCTGTTCACCGATGACGGCGATGCAGTGCCCGTCACGGTGGTCGATGTGTCCGACAACCGCGTGACCCAGGTCAAGACCCAGGACAATGATGGCTACGTCGCCCTGCAGGTGACCTTCGGTTCGCGCCGTGCTTCGCGCGTGACCAAGCCGCAAGCCGGCCACCTCGCCAAGGCGGGTGTCGAAGCTGGTGAAATCATCCAGGAATTCCGCGTCGCTGCTGACACCGCCGCCAAGTACCAGGCCGGTGCCAAGCTGCCCGTGACCGAGATCTTCGCCGTGGGCCAGAAGGTGGACGTGCAAGGCACTTCCATCGGCAAGGGCTTCGCCGGCACGATCAAGCGTCACAACTTCAGCTCGCAGCGTGCCTCGCACGGTAACAGCCGTTCGCACAATGTTCCGGGCTCCATCTCGATGGCCCAGGATCCGGGTCGCGTGTTCCCGGGCAAGCGCATGACGGGGCACATGGGCGACGAAACAGTCACCACCCAGAACCTCGACGTGATCCGCATCGACGAAGCCCGTCAGCTGCTGCTGATCAAGGGCGCTGTTCCCGGCTCCGCCGGCGGTTTCGTGACCGTCCGCCCCGCTGTGAAAGTCCAAGCCAAGAAGGGAGCGAACTGATGCAGCTCGAACTCCTGAACGAACAAGGCCAGGCCTCTTCCAAGCTGGAAGCGCCGGACACTGTGTTCGGTCGTGAATACAACGAAGCCCTGGTTCACCAGATCGTCGTCGCCTTCCAGGCCAATGCCCGTCAAGGCACGCGCGCCCAGAAGGACCGCGCCACGGTCAAGCACTCGACCAAGAAGCCGTTCAAGCAAAAGGGCACGGGTAACGCCCGCGCCGGTATGACTTCCTCGCCCCTGTGGCGTGGGGGCGGTCGCATCTTCCCGAATTCGCCTGAAGAAAACTTCAGCCAGAAGGTCAACAAGAAGATGTACCGCGCTGGCATGGCGTCCATCTTCTCGCAGCTGGCTCGCGAAGGCCGTCTGGCCGTGGTCGAGTCGCTGAAGGTGGATTCGCCCAAGACCAAGGCGCTGGCCGCCAAGTTCAAGGCCATGAAGCTGGACTCCGTGCTCGTCATTGCCGATGAGGTCGACGAGAACCTGTACCTGGCCTCGCGCAACCTGGCCAACGTGCTGGTGGTCGAGCCGCGCTACGCCGATCCGCTGTCGCTGGTCCACTACCGCAAGGTGCTGGTGACCAAGGCCGCCGTGGACCAACTCAAGGAGATGTACGCATGAGCGCCGCCATCCAATTCGATGAAGGTCGCCTGATGCAAGTGCTGATCGCGCCGATCGTGTCCGAGAAGGCCACGATGGTTGCCGAGAAGAGCAATGCGGTGACGTTCAAGGTCCTGCAAAACGCCACCAAGCCCGAGATCAAGGCCGCCGTCGAGCTGCTGTTCAAGGTCGAGGTCAAGGGCGTTTCCGTGGTCAACACCAAAGGCAAGACCAAGCGCTACGGCAAGTCCGTGGGCCGCCGCGACAACGTGCGCAAGGCTTACGTCATGCTGAAGCCCGGTCAAGAGCTGAACCTGTCCGGGGAGGCCGCGTAATCATGGCTGTCATCAAGATGAAACCGACCTCCCCCGGCCAGCGTGCCGTGGTGAAGGTCTCGCGTGATCACCTGTACAAGGGTGAAGGCTACGCGCCGCTGCTGGAGCCCCAGTTCCAGAAGTCGGGCCGCAACAACAACGGCCACATCACCACCCGTCACAAGGGCGGGGGTCACAAGCACCACTACCGCGTGGTCGATTTCAAGCGTGACAAGGACGGCATCCCCGCCAAGGTCGAGCGCATTGAGTACGACCCTAACCGCTCGGCTCACCTGGCGCTGCTGTGCTATGCCGACGGCGAGCGTCGCTACATCATCGCGCCGCGCGGCCTGGAAGTGGGTTCGACCATCCTGAACGGTGCCGAAGCGCCGATCCGTGTGGGCAACACCCTGCCGATCCGCAACATTCCCGTGGGCTCCATCATCCACTGCATCGAACTGCAGGCGGGCAAGGGCGCTCAGGTCGTGCGTTCCGCGGGAGCCTCGGCCACGCTGCTGGCGCGTGAAGGAACTTACGCTCAGGTGCGCATGCGCTCGGGCGAAGTCCGCAAGATTCACATCGAATGCCGCGCCACGATTGGTCAAGTCGCGAACGAAGAGCACAGCCTGCGCCAGTTCGGCAAGGCGGGTGTCAAGCGCTGGATGGGCATTCGCCCGACCGTGCGCGGCGTCGTGATGAACCCGGTCGACCACCCGCACGGTGGTGGCGAGGGCAAGACTGGCGAAGGCCGTCATCCGGTGGACCCGTGGGGTAACCTCACGAAGGGCTACCGTACCCGCAACAACAAGCGCACGCAGACCTTCATCGTGTCGCGTCGCAAGAAGTAAGAGGTAGCAAATGACTCGCTCTCTCAAAAAGGGTCCGTTTGTTGACCATCACCTGCTGGCGAAGGTTGAAAAAGCCGTCGCCGTCAAGGACAAGAAGCCGATCAAGACCTGGTCGCGCCGCTCCATGGTTCTGCCCGATTTCATTGGGCTGACCATTGCCGTGCACAACGGCAAGCAGCACGTGCCGGTCTACATCACCGACCAAATGGTGGGCCACAAGCTGGGTGAGTTCGCGTTGACTCGCACCTTCAAGGGCCACCCCGCGGACAAAAAAGTCCAGAAGAAATAAGGAGCAGCCAACATGGAAACCCGTGCAAGCCTCCGTGGCGTCCGCCTCTCCGTGGACAAGGGCCGTCTGGTCGCTGATCTGATTCGCGGCAAGAAGGTCGACCAGGCCCTCAACATTCTGCAATTCACGCAGAAGAAGGCGGCGCTGATCATCCGCAAGGTGCTGGAGTCCGCCATCGCCAACGCCGAGCACAACGACGGCGCCGACATCGACGAACTGAAGGTCAAGACCATCTACGTCGAGCAAGGCACCACGCTCAAGCGTTTCACCGCCCGAGCCAAGGGCCGCGGCAACCGCATCAGCAAACCGACGTGCCATGTGTACGTGACGGTCGGCAACTAATCGAGGTCTGAGGATATGGGACAGAAAATCAACCCGACCGGTTTCCGCCTTGCGGTGAGCCGCAACTGGGCCTCGCGCTGGTACGCCAGCAACCGTGATTTCGCCGGCATGCTTGCCGAAGACATCAAGGTGCGCGAGTACCTCAAGACCAAGCTGAAGAACGCCTCCGTTTCGCGCGTGCTCATCGAGCGCCCCGCCAAGAACGCCCGCATCACGATCTTCTCGGCACGTCCGGGTGTCGTGATCGGCAAGAAGGGCGAGGACATCGAGAACCTGAAGCGCGACCTGGGCAAGCAGCTGGGCGTGCCGGTGGCCGTCAACATCGAGGAAGTGCGCAAGCCCGAAATCGATGCCAAGCTGATCGCCGACAGCATCACCCAGCAGCTCGAGAAGCGCATCATGTTCCGCCGTGCGATGAAGCGCGCCATGCAGAACGCGATGCGCCTGGGCGCTCAGGGTATCAAGATCATGTCGTCGGGTCGTCTGAACGGCATCGAAATTGCCCGTACCGAGTGGTACCGTGAAGGCCGTGTGCCGCTGCACACCCTGCGCGCGGACATCGACTACGGCACGTCCGAAGCCAAGACCACCTACGGCGTGATCGGCGTCAAGGTGTGGGTGTACAAGGGCGACAACCTGGGCCGCAACGAGCAGCCCGCCACCACCGAGCCGCGCGCCGAGGAAGAGCGTCGCCCGCGTGGCCCGCGCCGTGATGGCGCTGGCCGTCCGGGTGCTGATCGTCCGGCCCGTGGCGGCGCACGTCGTCCCGCTGGCAGCAATGCCGCGCCCGCCGATGGAAGTGACAAACCCGCGGAGGCCGCTGACGCCGCCGCCCCGAAAACCGCCGTTAAGCGCGTCCGCAAAGCCGCGCCAGCCGCATCTGCTGACGGTGCTCAAGGAGAATAAAGATGCTGCAACCTGCTCGCAGAAAATACCGCAAGGAGCAAAAGGGCCGCAACACGGGTCTTGCCACCCGTGGCAGCTCCGTGGCCTTTGGCGACTTCGGCCTCAAGTGCGTTGAGCGCGGTCGTCTGACCGCGCGTCAGATCGAGGCGGCGCGTCGTGCCATCTCCCGCCACGTCAAGCGTGGTGGCCGGATCTGGATCCGCGTGTTCCCCGACAAACCCATCTCCCAGAAGCCTGCTGAAGTGCGCATGGGTAACGGCAAGGGCAACCCGGAGTACTACGTGGCCGAAATCCAGCCGGGCAAGATCGTGTTCGAGATCGTCGGCGTGCCCGAGGAACTCGCGCGTGAAGCCTTCCAGCTGGCCGCCGCCAAGCTGCCGTTGCGCACCACCTTTGTGGCCCGCATGATCGGCCAGTAATCAGGAGCATCGATATGACGAAAACTGCTGATCTGCGCCAAAAGGACGTGGCCGCCCTGCAAGCCGAAGTGAAGGACCTGCAAAAGGCTCACTTCAACATGCGCATGCAAAAAGCCACGCAACAGCTCAATAACACGGCGCAAATGCGTCTGACGCGCCGTGCCGTTGCGCGCGCCAAGACGATTCTTGCCGAAAAGCAAGCGGCCAACTAAGGAGTGACCATGACGGAAGCCAAAAAATCCCTCAAGCGCACCCTCGTTGGCAAGGTCGTCAGCGACAAGCGCGCCAAGACCGTGACCGTGCTGATCGAGCGTCGGGTGAAGCACCCGATCTACGACAAGATCGTGATCCGTTCCAGCAAGTACCACGCCCATGACGAAAATGGCGAATACAAGCTGGGTGACGTGATCGAGATCACCGAGAGCCGTCCGCTGTCCAAGACCAAGAACTGGGTTGCGACCCGTCTGGTCGAAAAGGCTGTGGTGGTTTAAGCCTCGACCGTGACCCGGTCTTGCGAAACGGCTCACAATGGTGGGCCGTTTTCGCTTCTGCGTGACAAGCGCCTCGCGCATGCTCAGCAAATTTCAATCTGCTGATTCACCTTCCCTGCCATTCATCCTCATCAAGGAGCACCCCCATGATCAAAGTTGGAGATTCCCTGCCAGACGTGACCCTGTCGGAGTACTCCGAAGTCGAAGGCAACGGTTGCAGCATCGGACCCAATCCGGTGCCTGTCGCAAAGTCCTTGGCGGGGAAGACCATTGCTCTGTTCGCCGTGCCTGGCGCTTTCACACCCACCTGCTCGGCCAAGCATGTGCCTGGGTATGTCGAACACCACGCGGCATTCAAGGCCGCTGGCGTGGACGAAATCTGGTGCTTGGCGGTGAATGACCCCTTCGTCATGGGTGCCTGGGCGCGTGACCAGAAGACCAATGGCAAGGTGCGCATGCTGGCCGATGGCAGTGCCGAATTCGCCAAGGCCACGGGCTTGACCTTGGACCTCACGGCGCGCGGCTTGGGCCTGCGCAGCAATCGCTATTCCATGCTGATCAAGGATGGCAAGGTGCAGACCCTCAACATCGAAGCGCCCGGCAAGTTCGAAGTCAGCGACGCGGCGACCCTGCTGGCCCAGGTCAAGGGCTGAAGCGCGAACGAGTGCAAGGCGCGTCAGCCCACAGAAAAAGCCATCGCCCCGCGATGGCTTTTTTCATGGCTGCTCAAGGTTCATGGTGGGAGCCTTGGTGTTACTTGCCGGGATGCACGCCGACCAATTTCAGCCCGGGCATCAGGTTGGCGGCCAGTTCCGGTCGTTCCGACGCGTAGTCCAGGTTCATGCGGGCAATCTCCACATGTTCCTCGCCCAGGGCCTGGGCGCGTGCGCCCTGGCCGCGTTCGATGGCCTGGACCAGGGCGTGGTGCTGGCGATGGGCCTGCTGCATCCACTGGTGGCCTTCTTCCATCGATGACTGCATGGGCAGCATGGCGCTGGGAGCGGCGAACGGCTGCCCCATCAGGGATTCCATGCTCCGCTTCAGTGCCGCGTTGCCGCAGCCGTCCATGATGAGTCGGTGGAAGGTGTCGTTCATTTCGACATAGGCGGCATAGTCATCCAGGTCCATGCGCGCCTTGTAGACCGCTTTGTCGCCCGCGCTCAAGCAGTCGTGCAGGGCCCTGAGCAGCGGCCGGGTCGCGCCTTCCTCTGCCAGCAGGCGTGCGGCGAAGCCTTCAACCAGGCCCCGCACGCGGATCGCATCGGAGATCTCGCGCAGGGTGAAACGACGCATCTGATAGCCCCCGCCGGGCGACGGTTCGATCAGCCCTTCGTGCTCCAGGCTGCCCAGCGCGAGGCGGACCGGCGTGCGTGAGGCGCCTAGCCGCTCGGCCAGCGGGATCTCGGCCAGGCGTTCGCCCGGGACAAATTCCCCCTTGAGGATCATGTCCCGTAGCTGAACCAATACGCGCGATTGTTGAGAGTCCATGTGGTGGCTTGTATGCACGCAGTGCGGGAATCTTAACAGCAGCCAATTTGGCATACCGAGTTGTAAATCTGGCCTAAATAATGCATGCATAAAAACGGAGTGGTGAAATTCTGAGAGATGAATCTACCTAAATGCCCAATTAAATGGCAATAAATATCAGTGTTAACCACTAATTTTGAGGAAAACAAGGCAACCATCCTTGATGAATGCCGGCTTTGGCAGAAATAATGAATTCGATTGCATGCAATCAAGTGCAATCGTCAGTCCGATTGGAGCCTTTCTTTATGATCAGTGCCGAACAAAATGATTTCATGACCCAGGTTGGTGCCGGAACGCCAGCCGGAACCCTGCTGCGCCGCTATTGGCAACCCGTGGCTCTGTCGGAAGAACTGAAGGGGCCCCGGCCACTCAAACCCGTGCAGCTCATGGGTCAGCACTTCGTGCTGTTCCGCGACGAGAGCGGCCGCCTAGGCTTGCTGGACAGAGATTGCCCCCATCGTGGCGCGGACCTGGCGTACGGTCGGCTCGAGGATGGCGGGCTGCGCTGCGCTTTCCACGGCTGGTTGTTTGACGCGACCGGTCAATGTCGCGAGACGCCAGCCGAGCCCGTGGGCAGCAAGCTGTGCACGCGCATCAGGCAGGGCGCCTACCCGGTCGTCGAAAAAAGCGGCGTGATCTTCGCCTACCTGGGCGAAGGCGAACCGCCGGCCTTCCCGGAGTTCGATTGCTTCGTCGCGCCCGACAGCCACACCTTCGCGTTCAAGGGTCTGTGGGAATGCAATTGGCTGCAGGCGCTGGAAGTCGGCATGGACCCAGCCCATGCGTCCTTCCTGCACCGCTTTTACGAGGACGAAGACACCGCCGAAAGCTACGGCAAGCAGTTCCGCGGCGCGTCGGCCGACTCGGACCTGGCCATCACCAAGGTGCTGCGCGAATACGATCGTCCGGACATCCACGTGCAAGCCGCGCCGTTCGGCATGCGCCTGACCACCTTGCGCAAGCTGACCGAGGCGCAGACCCATGTGCGCGTCACCAACGTGGTGTTCCCGCAGGCCTTCGTGATTCCGATGAGCACCGAGATGACGATCTCGCAGTGGCACGTGCCCGTGGACGACCACCGCTGCTACTGGTATGCCATCTTCACCAGCTTCACCAAGCCGGTGGACAAGCAGCAGATGCGCGCACAACGCCTGGAAACCATCGAGCTGCCCGACTACATCTCGCGCAAGAACAAGCGCAACGAATACGGCTACAGCGCGGAAGAGCAGGCCACCAAGACGTACACCGGCATGGGCATGGACATCAATGTGCATGACCAATGGGCCTGCGAATCCATGGGCTCGATCCAGGACCGCACGCGCGAGCACCTGGGCACGACCGACAAGGGCATCGTGGCTTACCGCCGCCTGCTGGTGCAGGCCATCGAGGCCGCGCAGGCGGGTGCACCGGTGCCGGTGCGTCCTGACGCGGCCCAGGCCAGCGCCTTGACCGGGCCGCCGTCCATCGATGGCGTGGCCAGCGTCGACGCTGTCGACGGCTATTGCGAACAGGCCGACCGGGCGCGGCGCCTGAACTGCGACTGGGCCAGCGCGCGCCTGAAGGACTGAGGTTCAACGCCCATGAGCGATTTCATTGAGCGTTTCGGTCTCTGGTCTGCCGACCAGCAGGTCCAGGCCCGGGAACTGCTGGCCCGGCTCGACAGCGGCGAGGTGGACGTGGTCCGTTTCGCCTGGGCCGACCAGCACGGCATCCTGCGTGGCAAGACCCTGGTGACCGAGGCCGCGCGGGGTGCTTTCAAGCGCGGCGTGAATCTGACCACCACCTTGCTGGCCAAGGACACCTCGCATCGCACGGTGTTCCCGGTCTTCACCAGCGGCGGGGGCTTCGACCTTCCCGGCCTGCAGGGCGGCGCCGACTTCGTCATCGTGCCTGACCCGGGCACGTTCCGCATGTTGCCCTGGGCGCCGCGCACCGCCTGGGTGCAGTGCGACGCCTACATGAAGGATGGGCAGCGTTGCCCCTTCGACACTCGCCGCATCCTCCAGCGCGCGGTGGAACAGGTCCACGCGCAAGGCTTGAGCTTCGTCGCGGGCCTGGAAGTGGAGTTCCATGTCTTCAAGCTCGACGAGCCCGCCATGCGCTTGGCCGACTCCGGCCAACCGGGCGAGCCCCCGAAGGTGTCCCTGCTGACGCATGGCCACCAGTACCTGACCGAGCTGCGTTATGACAGCGTCGACCCGCTGATGGAACTGCTGCGCGACCAGCTGATGGCCCTGGGTTTGCCCCTGCAATCGCTGGAGATCGAATTCGGCCCCAGCCAGTTCGAGCTGGTCTTCGGCCCGACGCGGGACATGATGCCGGCCGACACCATGGTGCTGCTGCGCAGCGCGATCAAGCAGATCTGCCGCCGACATGGCTACCATGCCACCTTCATGTGCCGCCCGCGCATTCCGAACGTGATGTCCAGCGGCTGGCATCTGCACCAGTCCCTCTGCCACCAGGCCGATGGCCGCAACGCCTTCGTGCCCGAGCAGGACGGCGCCAGCCTGAGCCCCCTGGGCCTGCACTACCTGGCCGGCCTCAAGGTCCATGCCTGCGGCAGCGCCGCCCTGGCCAGTCCCACGCTCAATGGCTACCGCCGTTACCGGCCTTTCTCGCTGGCACCAGACCGGGCGATCTGGGCCCACGACAACCGCGGCGCGATGCTGCGCGTGCTGGGCGCGGTCGGTGACAGCGCCTCCCGCATCGAAAACCGCATCGGCGAGCCCACGGCCAATCCTTATCTCTACCTGGCCTCGCAGCTGTACTCCGGCCTGCACGGCATGGCGGAGCGTCTGGACCCCGGCCCTTCGGCCGATGCACCCTACGAAACGCCGGCCGAACAACTGCCCCGCACACTGGGGGATGCGCTCAACGCTCTCAAGGCGGACCGTTGGCTGTGCGCGCAGTTCGGCCAGGGTTTCGTCGACTACTACTGCCACATCAAACAGGCCGAGATCGCACGCTTCAACCTCGAGGTGAGCGAATGGGAACAGCGCGAATACTTCGACATGTTCTGAGCCTGCCCGGACACCGAATGCCATGCCCACCATCCACTACATCCTGAAGGACGGCAGCACGCGCAGCGTCGAGGCCAAGCCCGGCGCCAGCGTGATGGAGACCGCCATCCGCCACAACATCCGCGGCATCGACGCCGAGTGCGGCGGCAGCTGCTCCTGCGCCACCTGCCATGTCTACGTCCTTGAGTCCGACCTGCCCAGGCTGACGCCGCCCGACGAGATGGAAGACGAGTTGCTCGATGGCACCGCCAGCGCGCGCGCGCCCAACAGCCGCCTGAGCTGCCAGATCACCGTGACGGCCGGGCTCGACGGCCTGACCGTGCGCGTGCCGGAGACCCAGGTCTGATGGCCCGGTCCGAGCCCCTGCTCATCGTCGGTGCCTCGCACGCCGGCACCCAGCTTGCCGCCGCCGCGCGTGAGCAAGGCTTTGACGCGCCCATCGTGCTGCTGGGCGACGAGCCGCACACGCCTTACCAGCGCCCGCCGCTGTCCAAGGGTGTGCTGACTGGTAAGACTGAGGTGGACCAGCTCGCGCTGCGCGGCCCCGACTTCTACCGCGAGCAGGGGATCGACCTGCGCCTGGGCGTCCGCGTCACGGGCCTGGACCTGAGCACGCGGCGCCTGCGCCTGGCGGATGGTGGACAACTGGACTTCGGCTGGCTGGCCCTGGCCACGGGCGCGCGCTGCCGGCCACTGCCGGTGCCCGGCGCCGACCTGCAGGGCGTGCACATCTTGCGCACCCTGGACGACGCACAAGCCGTGGTGGCCGCGCTCGGTGCCAGCCAACGCGCCTGCGTGATCGGCGGCGGCTTCATCGGTCTCGAGGTGGCCGCGGCCCTGAGCAGCGTGGGTGCCAGCGTCACCGTGGTCGAAAGCCAGCCGCGCCTGCTGGCCCGCACCTTTCCCGCCGCCATGTCGGACTACGTGGCCGACGCGCATCGACGGCGCGGTGTCGCGCTGGCGCTGGGCTGTGGCGTGCGTGCCCTGCACGGGCACCAGGGCCGGGTGGTGGCGGTGGAACTCGTCGATGGACGGCGCATCGATTGCGACCTGGTGGTGCTCGGCATCGGGGTGCAACCCAACAGCGAACTCGCCGAGCAGGCCGGCATCGCTTGCGACAACGGCATCCTGGTCGATGCCCTGGGCCGCAGCAGCGCGCCGAATGTGCTGGCCATCGGCGATGTCGCCAACATGGCGCTTGCGGCCGTGCCCGGTGGTCCCCAACGCGCGCGCCTGGAATCGATCCAGGCCGCGAACGACGGCGCCCGTGCTGCCGCCACGTTGCTGGTCGGTCGGCCCCAGCCTCTGGATGCCGTGCCCTGGTTCTGGAGCGAGCAGCACGAGCTGAAGTTCCAGATGGCTGGCCTGCCCGCGCCGGGGGACCAGACCGTGCTGCGGGGCGAGCTGGCCAGCGACAAGTTCACGCTGTTCTACCTGCGCGAGGGCGCCGTGCGCGCCGCGCACACGGTGAACCGCCCGGCCGAGCACATGCTGGCGCGCAAGCTGATCGCACAGGGCGCGCGCATCGCGCCCGAGCTGTTGGCCGATCCGTCGGTCGATCTGAAGTCCTTTTTCACCCCCCCTCGGCCTGCGGGCTGATCTTTTCCACGGAGCACCACGATGAACCTCTCCAAACGCACCTTGCTGGCAGGCCTCGCGCTGGCCACTCTGGGCGCCGTCGCTCAGGCGCAGGACGCCCTCAAGATCGGCCTGATCGGCACCTACTCTGGTCCGTACGCCGACTACGGTCGCCAGTTCGACGCCGGTGTCGCGCTCTACCTGAAAGAGAACGGCGGCAAGATCGCCGGCCGCACGGTGGAGATCGTCAAGAAGGACACCGGGGGCGCCAACCCCGACGCTTCCAAGCGCATCGCCCAGGAACTGATCGTGCGCGACAAGGTGCAGATCCTCACGGGTCTGGACTTCAGTCCCAACGCCTACGCCGTTGCCGCCGTCGCCACCCAGGCCAAGGTGCCGGTGGTTGTCATGAACGCCTCGTCCTCGGCGATCACGAGCAGCTCGCCCTACGTGGCGCGTCTGTCCTTCACGGTGCAGCAGGTCTCCGATCCGATGGCGCGCTGGATGCTCAAGCAAGGCATCAAGGAATCTTATGTGGTGGTGGCGGACTATGCCCCGGGCGTTGATGCGCTGACCGCGTTCAAGAAAGCCTTCGAGCAGGGCGGTGGCAAGGTCGTGGGCGAGCTGCGCACGCCCATGAGCAACCCGGACTTCTCGGCCTATGTGCAGCGCATCAAGGATGCCAAGCCGCAATCCGTCTTCTTCTTCTTCCCCTCGGGCGTGATGCCGCCGGCCTTCCTCAAGGTCTGGAAAGAGCGGGGCATGGACGCCGCTGGCATCAAGCTCTTCGCCACGGGCGAGGCCACCGACGACAGCTACCTGGACGCGACCGGCGACGTGGCCCTGGGCCTGATCACCAGCCACCACTATTCGTATGCCCATCCCTCGGCCAAGAACCAGAAGTTCGTCAAGGACTTCGAGGCCCAGTTCGGCACCAGCCTGCGCCCGAGCTACTTCGCCGTGACCGCCTATGACGCCATGACCGCGATTGACCAGGCGCTCAAGAAGACGGGCGGCGACCTGAATGGCGACAAGGTCATGGAAGCGCTGAAGGGTTTGAAGTTCGAGAGCCCGCGTGGCCCCGTCGAGATCGACCCGGTCACCCGCGACATCGTGCAGACGGTGTACATCCGCAAGACCGAGAAGGTGGGCGGCAAGCTGGTGAACGTGGAGTTCGACAAGTTTGACCGCGTGAAGGACCCGGCCAAGGAAGCGCCCTGAGTCCGGCGGCATCTGGCCGCAGTATCCTGCGCGGGCCGAACGCCATCCGGCGGGCCGGCCCGCGCGCAGCAATGGAAATTCGATGGCTATCGTGATCTTTGACGGAGTGGCCTACGGCATGCTCCTCTTCCTCATGGCGGTGGGCTTGTCCATCACCATGGGCCTGATGAACTTCGTCAACCTGGCGCATGGCAGTTTCGCCGTGGTCGGCGGCTACGCCGCCGCCGTGGTGATGAACCAGCTGGGCCTGGGATATGCCACGGCCCTGGCCTGCGCCTTCGTGGTCGCTGCCCTGGTGGGTGCGGTGCTCGAATTTCTGCTCTACCGCCGGCTGTACCGCGCCCATCCCCTGGACCAGGTGCTGCTGTCCATCGGTTTGGTCTTCGTGTCCATTGCCTCGCTGACTTACTTCTTCGGTCCCTCCATGTTGCCCTTCCATCTGCCCGAGGCGCTGCAAGGCCAGGTCACGATCGGGGGTGTCGGCGTGGGGCGTTACCGCCTCTTCCTGATCGGTGCGGGACTGCTGATCCTCGTGCTGCTGCTCGGCATGCTGCGCACGCGGTACGGCGCCATGGTGCGCGCCGCGGTGGACAACCAACGCGTGGCTGCGGGCACGGGCATCCACGTGCAGCGGCTCTTCCTCCTGACCTTCGCCCTGGGCTGCGGTCTGGCCGGACTGGGCGGCGCCCTGAGCCTGGGCATGCTGGGCCTGGAGCCGTACTTTCCGCTCAAGTACATGGTGTACTTCCTGATCGTGGTCTGCGTGGGCGGCGCCGGCACCATCGTTGGCCCCTTCGTGGCGGCCCTGCTGGTCGGCATCGTGGACGTGGCGGGCAAGTACTACTTGCCCGAGGCCGGCGCCTTCCTGATCTATGTATTCATGATCGGCATGTTGCTGCTGCGCCCTAACGGCATCATTCCGCGCAAGGGCCTCGCATGAAACGACTCGCACTTTCCTCGGCGCAACTTCGTGCCGCAGAGTTGGCCTTCTGGCTGCTGCTGGGCAGCAGCTTCTTCCTCGCGCCCGACCACCTGACGCTGCTGAGCCAGATCCTGATCTTCGGCCTGTTCGCGGTCTCGCTGGACATGGCCTTGGGTTACGCCGGCATCCTGACGGTGGGTCATGCCGCCTTCTTCGGCGCCGGGGCCTATGCCGCCGGCCTGCTGGCCCGTCATGGCTGGGGTGAGCCCTTCACCGGCCTGCTGACCGCGCTGGCCGTGGCGGGCACGCTGGGTTACGTGCTGAGCTACATGGTCGTGCGCGGCGCGGACCTGACGCGACTGATGATCACCATCGGCGTGTGCGTGCTGCTGTACGAACTGGTCAACCGCCTGTCCGGCATCACCGGCGGCACGGATGGGCTGCAGGGCATGACGGTGTGGCCCGTGGCCGGTCTGTTCGAGTTCGACTTGTTCGGCAAGACGGCCTTCGTCTATGCCTATGCCATGGTGCTGCTGATGTTCCTGCTGGTGCGCCGGGTGCTGCGCTCGCCGTTTGGCCTGGCATTGCGCGGCATCCACGACAACCGCCGGCGCATGCTGGCCATCGGCTCGCCGGTCGAATCGCGGCTGCGCATGGCCTATGCCTTCTCGGCCGCCATCGCCGGCGTGGCCGGCGCCTTGCTGGCGCAGACCACGCAGTTCGTGGGCATCGAATCGATCAGCTTCAACCGTTCCGCTGAGATCCTGATCATCCTGGTGCTGGGGGGTACAGGTCGCCTGTACGGCGGCTTGATCGGCGCCATCGTCTACATGCTGGTGCACGACGGGTTCGCCGACCTCAATCCTGAGTATTGGATGTTCTGGCTGGGCTTGTTCCTGATCACCGTCGTGATGGTTGGCCGCGGCGGCATCATGGGCCTCCTGTCTCGACTGGTGCGCATCAAGGAGCCAACACGATGAGCACTCTCGCACTCGAAACCCAGGGGCTGGGCATCCGCTTCGGCGCCTTCCAGGCCGTGGCCGAGGTCAACTTGCAACTGCAGGTGGGCGCGCGCCAGGCGCTGATCGGCCCCAACGGCGCCGGCAAGACCACCCTGATCAACCTGCTCACCGGGGTCTACAAGCCGACGGCGGGCAGCATCCGCATGAACGGACAGGACATCACGGTGCACGCGGCCGATCGCCGCGCGCGCAATGGCCTGGCCCGCACCTTCCAGATCAACCAGCTGTTCCCGAGCCTGACGCCCTTGCTGTCGGTGGTGCTGGCCATCCACGAACGCGAAGGCCAGGGCGCGACCTGGTGGCGCCCCTACCAGCGCAGCACGGCCTGCTTCGACGAAGCCCATGCGCTGCTCAAGCGTCTGCGCCTGGACGCGCTGGCCCAGGTGCCCGTGGCCGAGCTGGCCTATGGCAAGCAGCGCCTGCTGGAGATCGCGCTGGCGCTGGCCGCGCGGCCGCGCATCCTGCTGCTGGACGAACCCGCGGCCGGCGTGCCCGAGGATGAGAGCGGCGAGCTGTTCGACGTGATCGGCGAACTGCCTTCGGACATCAGCGTGCTCTTCATCGAGCACGACATGAAGCTGGTGTTCCGCTTCGCCCAGCGCATCTCGGTGCTGGTGGCTGGGCGCATCCTGACCGAGGGCGCACCACGCGACATCGCCCACGATCCCCGCGTGCGCGAGGTTTACCTCGGCAGCACCCACGTGGGCATCCACCCGGAGACTGCCCATGGCTGAGCTTCTCGCCTTTGATCGAGTCACGGCCGGCTACGGCAACGCCGTGGTGCTGGACAAGCTGAGCCTGACCTTGGCGCAGGGCCAGAGTCTGGCCATCCTGGGGCGCAATGGCGTGGGCAAGACCACCCTGCTCGAAACCCTGATGGGCAACACCCGCGTGACGGGCGGCGCCATCCGCTGGCGCGGACAGGACATCACGCACCTGCCCGCCCATCTGCGCGTGCGCGCGGGCCTGGGCTGGGTGCCGCAGGAGCGCGAGGTCTTTCCCTCGCTGATGGTGGAGGAGAACCTGAGCGTGGTCGCGCGCCCGGGCGCCTGGACGCTGGACCGCGTCTACGGCTTCTTTCCGCGCCTGCGCGAGCGGCGGGCCAATTACGGCAACCAGCTCTCGGGCGGTGAGCAGCAAATGCTGGCCATCGGCCGCGCGCTGATGACCAACCCGGTGCTGCTGCTGCTCGACGAACCCATGGAAGGCCTGGCGCCCATCATCGTCGAGGAGCTGGCGGCTTCCATCCGCCGACTCTGCGAGGACGAGGGCCTGGCCTCCATCGTGGTCGAGCAGCACCCGGTGCTGGCGCTGGACATGACGCACCAGGCCATCGTGCTGGAACGCGGCACCGTGGTCCACGCTGGTCCGAGCGCGGCGCTGGCGGCCGATCAAGCGCTGCTGGATCGCCTGCTGGGCGTGGGCATCGAGGCCACCTGAGTCCAGGACTTTCAAACCAAGCCGTTCCCGTTCATGCCCCACATCGTTGTCGAATACACCCCCAACCTGGGGCATCTTCCGTTCCAGGACATGCTGGCGGCCGTGACGCGCCGGCTGGCCGCCAGCCCCGAGATCGGGGACGAAGCCGATCTGAAGGCGCGTGTCCTGCGCGCCGAGGCTTTTCGCGTGGGGCTCGCGGACGAGGGGCGTGGTTTCATCCACGTCACCCTGCGCATCCTGGCTGGGCGCAGTCCGCAGGCGAAGAAAGACCTGAGTCAGCGCGTCCTTGCCGGCATGCGCGAGCACATGCCCTCGCTGCCTGCCGCGCTCACGGCCTACTTGAGCGTCGAGGTGGTGGACATGGACCGCGAAAGCTATGGCAAGGTCCGCCTGGGCTGAAGTCCCGCCGCCACACGGCGAGGCCTCGGTGGGGTTCGTCTGGCGCCTACTTTCGCGGGCTGGAGAGCGTCGCCAGCAGGTAGTGCGCACCTGCAATGGGGTTGTGATAGTAGGGCGGGATGTCCACGAAGCCCAGGTCTTCGTAGAGCGCGCGGGCGGCTTCCATGTCGTCCAGCGTGTCGAGCAGCACGTGGTCGTAGCCCTGCACCCGTGCGGCGTCGAGCGTCGCCTCGCTCAGGCGGCGGCCCAGGCCCAGCTTGCGAAAAGGCGGACGCACGTACAGGCGTTTCATCTCGCAGGCATTGGCGTAATCGGCGGTGTCCAGGGGGCGCAATGCGCTACATCCCGCTGCCTGCCCGTCGACCCAGGCCAACAGCAGGAGGCCGCGCGGAGCGGCGTAGTCACCCGGCAGATCGCGCAGTTCTTGCTCAAAGTTCTGAAACCCCAGGTCGACGCCAAGGCTGCGGGCGTATTCGAGAAAGAGTCCTCGCAGGATCTCCACATCGCGGGCGTCACGCGGCGTGGACACGGAGATGGAGGGCAGGGGCGAAGGGCGCGCGATCATGGAGAGGATGAGGACGTGACGGGACGTCGTTCAGCAGGTCATGGGTCAAGCGGCGAATCCGGTCAGCCACCAAGTCAGCACCGCGCAGGCCAGCAGCAAGACCAAGGCCAACACGCGGCTCAGGAGATCGTCACGCGATGGCGGGCAGGGTGACGAGGTCAAGGTTGGCAACTTGTCGCCATGCACCATGGGGCTGATGAGATTGTCCCCGCGCACGAGCAGGTAGAAAAGAATCGCGCCAACGTGCACCAGCACCAGCCCGAGCAGCAGCCACTGACCGATGTCCGCATGGTAGTCCGACATCCAAGCGGTAAAGGTCTCGGGGAAGTGCCGCGCCCAAGGGCCCGCATAGGCAATGTCATCGTCGCTCATCAGTCCGCTGATCACCTGGGCCAACAGCACCAGCAGCATGGCCCAAACCGACAAGGCCCCCAGCAGGGTGTGGCCCAAACCGGCTTCCGTGTCGCGGGCCTGCCCACGCAGCGCGCGCCAGATGCGACGGGGCGATGGGGCGAAGTTGGCGAAGCGCGACCAGTGCCCGCCCACCAGGCCCCAGACCAGGCGAAAGAGCAGCAGCACGAGCACGGCGCAGCCCAGACGCATGTGCCAATCCAGGGCGCCGAGGTAGGCGGTGGCGAACATGCCGATGATGGCCGCCGCCAGCAGCCAATGGAACAGGCGCGTCGGCAAATCCCAGACCCGTACCCTGTGCTTCAACTCCGACGTCTTTTGATGCAAGAATGCCCCCGCGCTCATCTTGTTTTCAATCCTTATTCATTGACCCTGAGGAGTCGTGACCATGACCGCGAAGATCCACCCGCGCAGCGCAGCCCTTTGGGCGGCCTGCGCCCTGATGTGCACCCTGTTTGCCGAGCCTGCCATGGCGCAGTTTGCCAAAGCCGAGGACGCCATTCAATACCGTCAAGAGAAGCTCAAGGCCATGGGCGACGAATCGGATCGGCTGGGCGCCATGGTGCGCGGCCGAGTACCTTTCGACGCCAAGGTGGCCCAGCAAAGCGCGGAGGCCTTGCTGGCTCTGAGCAAGCTACCCTGGCCGGCTTTCGCGCCGGGTTACGAGGGCGGCAAAGCCAAGCCCGAGGTCTGGAAGGAGATGGACAACTTCAAGGCGGCCGCGCAGCGCCTGCAGGGCGACACCGCCAAGCTGGCCGAGGCCGCCAAGACCGGCGATATCGAGCGCATCAAGGCTGCGTTCGGCGACACCGCCGATTCCTGCCGCGCCTGCCATCGCGAGTTCCGCAACCGCTGAGCCTGAGCGCAGGGCGCAGGCGATTCAGGCCTGCGCCAGCAGTTCCTCGATCAGCCGGTGCAGTTCGGCGAAGTCCGGTTCACCGACATAGCGTTTAACGATCTCACCCTGCTTGTTCAAGAGGTAGGTCGTGGGTGTCAGGCGCACATCGCCCCAAGCCAGCGCGGCCTCACCCGTGTTGTCGAAGGCCACCTTAAAGGGCATCTTGCGCGTCTGCGCGAAATTCACGACGTAGCTCGGCGGGTCGTAGCTCATGGCCACGGCAACCGTTTCGTAGCCCCGCGCGTGGTACTTGTCGTAGGTGGAGATGATCTTGGGCATCTCGGCCACGCAGGTGGTGCAGCTGGTGGCCCAGAAATTCACCAGCACGACCTTGCCACGCCAAGCGGAAGTGTTCTCGGTCGAGCCATCGAGCAGCACGAACGAGGTCTGCGGCGCGGCACCGAAACCTGAACTGCGCAGCAGCCACCAGCCGGCGGCGGCCAGGAGTGCCGCGAGGGTGACAACCAGTGCGCGATTGCGCCAGGCGCGTGCAGTGGAGGCGGGGGAGGACGGGGAGGTCACAGTGTCGGTATCCATGGCAAGGAGCAAGTGTATCGCCCTGGGGGTGATCTGGGTGGTCAGGGGCATGGCGGGCAGGGATAATTCCCCCATGCTTCAACGCCTTTTGCTCCCGCTGTGTGCCGGTCTTGTCCTCATGGGGTGCAGCCCCAGCCTGAACTGGCGCCAGGTCCGCCTGAAGCCGGAGACCGTGAAGACGTCGGAAACCCAGGCCGAGGAAGCGGCCCTGCAGGCCCTGCTGCCTTGCAAACCGGACCAGGCCACCCGTCCCCAGCGCATGGCGGGATACGAGGTGATGGTGACCATGATGGGTTGCGAGGCGGATGGCGGGCTGTTCGCGATCGCCGTCGCGGTGCCCAGCTCGCACCAGGCCTTGATGGCCGTGCTGGCCCAATGGCAGACGCATGTTCTGGCCAGCGTGCATGCGCAGGGCGGCAGCCGCAAGCCCTTCGCGCTCAAGGGCGCGGATGCCCAGCCCGAGGGCACGCAATTGCTGGCCCGGGGTCGCTCGGGCGCGGGCGTTTCCGGGGCCTCGTCCTCCGAGGCTCAAGAACCTTCGGGTCGAGCCTTGAATGTGCAGGCGGTCTGGTTCGCGCGCGGCGGGCGGCTCTACCACGCCGCCGTCTACGCCGAGCGGCTCAGCCAGGCCATGACGGAACCGTTCTTCGGCAGCCTGGCTTTTGAGTGAATCCCGGACTGAGAATCCGTCACCCATGCTGGTCACGAGTCGCCGCCAGGCCATCTGGATCTTCCTGGCCTTTGCTTTCGCCTATTTCTTCTCGGCCCTGATTCGCGCCGTCACCGCCACCCTGTCCTCCACCCTGACGCAGGAGTTCCAGCTCGGTGCGCGGGACCTGGGCCTGCTGGCCGGCGGCTACTTCCTGGGCTTCGCGGCCATGCAACTGCCCCTGGGGCGCTGGCTGGACCGCCACGGTCCGCGCACCGTCATCCTTGCCTTCACGGCCATCGCGGTCGGCGGTTGCGCCATGTTCGCGCTCAGCACGGGCTTCGCGGCGCTGCTGCTGGCTCGGGTGCTGTGCGGCGTCGGTTTGGCCGCGGGTCTGATGGCGCCCATGACCGGGTTTCGCCGCTGGTTCACGCCAGCGACCCAGATGCGCGCCAATTCCTGGATGCTCATGACCGGCTCCATGGGCATGGTGGCCTCCACCTTGCCCGTCCAATGGCTGTTGCCGGCGTACGGCTGGAGACCCTTGTTCTGGGGGCTGGCGGTCCTGCTGCTCCTGGCGATGGCCATGATCGCCTGGAAGACACCCGTTTGGCCCGCCACCGCGGCGTCGGCCGCGCCCGGCACGAGCCAATCCGGACGTTACGCCGAGGTACTGCGTCACCCCTATTTCCTGAGGCTCACGCCGCTGGCTTTCTTCAACTACGGGTCTCTGCTGGCGGTGCAGACGCTTTGGGCCGTGCCTTGGATGATGCAAGTGGGGGGCTACAGCGCGGGGCAGGCGGCCACGGGTCTTTTTGCGATCAACCTGTGCATGCTCACCGCTTTCTGGCTCTGGGGCCTGATGCTGCCGCGCTTGACGCGGCGCGGCGTGAACGTCGAACGCCTGATGGCTTGGGGTGTGCCCGCGAGCCTGCTCGTGCTCGCCGTGCTGGTGGTCGCGGGGCCGACCCTCGGTGCCCATGCCGCTGGGTTGCTGGCGTTGTTCTGTCTGTGCTCCAGCGTGTTGTCCCTGGCCCAGCCCGCGGTGGGGCTCGCGTTCGCCTCCGAGCTGGCGGGACGCGCGCTCTCAGCCTACAACCTGGTGATCTTCGGCGGCGTGTTTGTCGTCCAATGGGGCATTGGTTTGATGATCGACGCCTTGCGCGGCCTGGATTGGGGCGTTGCCCAGGCTTATCAGGGCGCGCTGGGCGTGGTCCTGGCTTGCAATCTCTTGTCCTACGTCTGGTTCCTGAAGCGCGGGGCCGCCAAGCCCGCCAAATTTTCTTGAGCTGTCACAAGATTTGACGCATGCAGACGGCGCATCACCGGTGCGATCGCGAGTCAGACGCCATAATCGACCGTGAATCTATGAATGGCATCGTCATCATTGCCCATGCACCCCTGGCCACTGCCTTGAAAACCTGCGCGGCCCACGTGTTTCCCGAGCGCGCGCAGGGCCTGCTGGCGCTGGATGTGCAGGCCGATGCTCCCGCGGAGCGCACCTTGGATCTGGCCCGTGAAGCGGTGGCGCGCCTGAGCGACACGCCCTTGCTGCTGCTGAGCGACGTGATGGGCGCCACGCCTTGCAACGTGGCCACCCAATTGCTCCGCGCCTTGCGCGCGCAGGGGCAGGGACAAGCCCGATTGCTGGCGGGCGTCAACCTGCCCATGCTGTGGCGGGCCGTGAGTTACCAGCATGAGCCCTTGGATGCCCTGGTCGCCCGGGCCTTGCAAGGCGGTAGCCAGGGCGTGCGAGAGCTGGAGTGAGCGATGCCGGTCTTGCCGCACCGACACCGGGAAAAGGAGTAAGGAATAAGCCTATGGAGGAAAAGCATGGTTAAGGCACCCGCAACCATCAGTAACAAGCTGGGCTTGCATGCCCGTGCCTCGGCCAAGCTGACCAAGCTGGCGGGTGGTTTTCCCTGCGATGTCTGGCTGGCACGCGGCGATCGACGCGTGAATGCCAAGAGCATCATGGGCGTCATGATGCTGGCGGCTGGCCTGGGCTCGACCATCGAGATCGAGGCGGAAGGGGATCGCGCGCAGGAAGCCGTGGACGCCTTGTTGGCCTTGATCGACGACAAGTTCGGCGAGGGCGAATGAATATGACCCCCACGGTTGCCCACTGCGTGTGGCTCCCTGCCCCCCGAGGGGGCTTGTTTCACCTTGGGACGGCCCGGCGGTGAAACCATGACTTTTTCCATCCACGGGCTGGCGGTCACGCGCGGCATCGCCATCGGGCGCGCCGTGCTGGTCGCTTCCAGCCGCGTGGATGTGGCGCACTACTTCATCGAGCCGGACCAGGTCGATGGCGAGATCAACCGCGTGCGCCGCGGGCGCAACGCCGTCATCAAGGAAATCCAGCGCCTGCAGCAGAGCGTCGAGGCACTCGGCCCGAAGGAGGCACCGCCCGAGCTGAAGGCGCTGCTGGACGTGCACCTGATGCTGTTGCAGGACGAGGAGATCATCGGCGGCGTCAAGCACTGGGTGCGTGAACGCCTCTACAACGCCGAATGGGCGCTGACGTCTCAACTCGAAGTCATGGCCCGCCAGTTCGACGAGATGGAGGACGAGTACCTGCGCGAACGCAAGGCCGACCTGGAGCAGATCACCGAGAAAGTCCTGCGCGCCATGCAGGAGGAAATGCAGGGCGGCAGCGCCTCGCTCTACATGCCCGCTGCCCTGCACGCCGCGGGCCCCACGGACGCCGACGCCGCCGACAAGACGGCCCTGGTGCTGGTAGCGCATGAGCTCTCACCCTCGGACATGCTGCAGTTCAAGCAGGGCGTGTTCACGGGGTTCATCACCGACGTGGGCGGCAAAACCTCGCACACCGCCATCGTCGCGCGCAGCATGGACATTCCCGCCGTGGTGGGCGCGCGCTCGGCCAGCCAGCTGGTGCGGCAGGACGACTGGATCATCATCGATGGCAACGCGGGCGTGGTCATCGTCGACCCGTCGCCCATCATCCTGGCCGAGTACCAGTACAAGCAGCGGGAGCACGAACTGGCGCGCAGTCGCCTGGTGCGCCTGCGCGACACGCCGGCCATCACGCTGGATGGCGAACCGGTGGACCTGCTGGCCAACATTGAGATGCCCGAGGACGCCGCCGCCGCCGTGCGCGCGGGCGCGGCGGGCGTGGGCCTGTTTCGCAGCGAGTTCCTTTTCATGGGCCGCCAAGGCCACCTGCCCGACGAGGAAGAGCAGTACCAAGCCTACCGCCGCGCGGTGGAAGGCATGAACGGGTTGCCCGTGACCATCCGCACGGTGGACATTGGCGCCGACAAGCCCATGGACAGCAGTGCCCAAGAGGGCAAGCACCTGAACCCGGCTTTGGGCCTGCGCGCCATCCGCTGGAGCCTGGCCGATCCCGCCATGTTCCTCACCCAGCTGCGCGCCATCCTGCGTGCTGCCGCGCACGGTCCGGTCAAGATGCTGGTGCCCATGCTGGCGCACCTCAGCGAGATCCGCCAGACCCTGTCTTTGCTGGAGCAGGCGCGTGTCGAGCTGCACCGCGAAGGGCGGCCCCAAGGCGCGGTGCAGGTGGGCGCGATGATCGAAATCCCCGCCGCCGCGCTGATGCTCAAGACGTTCTTGCGCTACTTCGATTACCTGTCCATCGGCACCAATGACCTGATCCAGTACACGCTGGCCATCGATCGCGCCGATGAATCCGTGGCCCACCTCTATGACCCGCTGCACCCCGCCGTGTTGCGCCTGGTCGCGGACACCATCGCCGAAGGCCGCGCCCAGGGCAAGGAGGTCAGCGTCTGTGGCGAGATGGCCGGTGACGTGGGCATGACGCGGCTGCTGTTGGGGCTGGGCCTGCGCAGTTTTTCCATGCACCCGGCGCAGATCCTCGCGGTCAAGCAGGAGGTGCTGCGGGCCGACGCGGCCAAGATCGCGCCGTGGGCGCGTCAGGTGCTGGAGTCCGAGACGCCGTCCGCCTTGATGGGCAGCTGAAACCCGCGGGCGTTGTTGGGAGCTCGGGGCGTGGCTCAGCGCGCGCGCGTGCTGAGCAGCGCCGCGCCGATGATCAGCACTGCCGCCGCCGCGATGCTCCAGCGCCAGGGCTGGCCGCTGACCCACACCAGCAACGTCGTCGAACCCAGGGGCGTGAGGTAACTCAGCACCCCGATCTGGCGCGCATCGCCGCGCTTGAGTGCGTGGTCCCAGAGAAAGAAGGCCGCGCCCAGCGGGCCCAGGCCCAGCAACGCCAGCAGCAGCCAGTCGCGCTGCGACAAGGCCGAGAACGAGGGCGCGCTGGACTCCAGCACCGCGTGGCAAAGCAGGGACAGCAGACCCGAGACCATGCCGAACAGGCCGACGGCCGTGGTCGGAAAGGCCGTCACCCGGCGCGTGAGCAGGGAATAGCTCGCCCATACGAAGGCCGAGGCCAGTGCCAGCAGATAGCCCCAGTGCCAGGCTCCGCTGTCGGTGGACCGGTCCGAACCTCCCAAGATGGCGATGGCCGCGCCCGCGAAACCCAGCACGGCGGCCACCCAGTGCAGCGGCTTGAGCGCGAGGTCACGCAGGAACAGCGGCGCCATCACCACGATCAGCAAGGGCCACAGGTAGTTGATGAGATTGGCCTGCACCGGCGGCGCGAGCCGCAGCGAAAGGAACAGCAGGAAATGGAAACCAAACAGGCCGTAGATGCCCAGTGCCAGCGTGGACAGCGGCAGTTGACCTCGCCGCAGCAGCCCGGGCAGCGCCGGCCACGCCGGCATGCTGCCGATCAGCAAGGCCAGGCCGGTCAAAAGAAACGGGGGCACGTGCTGGAGCGTGACGCCCAGCGCGGCCAGGGAAGCCCAGAGGGCGATCGCGCCCAAGGCGTGAAGGTTGGCGTGCATGGGCGCCAGTGTAAAAAAACAGCTCGTCGCCGAACGAGGGTGAATCGTCGCGAAGTCACTGTCGAGGTATCCCAGGGTCTGTGAGGGCCTGTGAGGGCCCCCGGGGGGCGACAGCGGCGCCTTGGCGAGGCGTGACCGAGTCCAGGCTGCGATGGTTATAGACCCGCGCGGCGCAAGGCGGCGGTGAGGGCCGAGGGCGAACGGTAGCCCGTGCGCAGGGCGGTCTCCCGCACGGACCAGCCCGCGTCGCGCAAGGAGCGGGCCTGGGTCAGGCGCTGTCCCCGCAGCCACGCCAGCGGTCCCATGCCGTGGGCTTCTAAACAGCGCGCGGCGAATTGCGACGGGCTCAGGTGCACGTGCTGCGCGAGGTCAGCGATGCTCAGCGGCTGGCTCAGCCGTGCCTGCACCCAGGCGCTGAGTGACAGCCAGTCGATGGCGCGTCGCGGGCGCTGAGCCGCTTTCGGCGCGCGCCACGCTTCCAGCAGCAGTGCCGGGGCGTGGCTCAGGGCCAGGGGCTGTGGCCAAGCCTGAGCGAGGTAGTTCGCCAGCGCGGCGACTTGACGGGGGCGGTATGGCTGGGGCTCACAGAGTCCCCAGGCCGCATGGTCGCTGTCCAGCACCAGACAGCGACTGCCCTGGGGGGATTCGAAATCGTGCCGATCGCCGGGGGCGATCAGCAGGGCATCGCCCGCGGCCAGCCGCTGGCCCCGGCCCTCGACCTCGAGTTCAAGCAGACCGTCCAAGCCCACCAGCAGTTGGTGGTGCGCGTGGGCATGGCTGCCGTGCGAGGGGCCGTAGTCACGCAAGGACAGGGGCAAGTCGGCGGGCGAGGACATGCTCGGCGCTTCAGTCGAAGTCGAAGATGTCGGACAAGAAACCCTCGCGCTTTTTCTTGCGGTAATACCCGCCTTGTTGAGGCGCATAGGGCTGGGGCTGCGGCGGTTGATGCGCGTAGGGCTGCTGCGCCGGTGCCTGCGCGCGAGGCTGGGCAGCCGAAGAGGGTGTCGCGCCTTGCGACCGGTCGATGATCTTATCGAGCTCGCCGCGGTCCAGCCACACGCCTCGGCATTGCGGGCAGTAGTCGATTTCGATGCCCTGGCGTTCGGACATCACCAAGCGCGCATTCGCGCAGACGGGACATTGCATTCGGATTCCTTTCCAAGGTGGGGCACAGGTCTGAGTGAAAGCTGGCCTGTTGTGGTTTGGAATCCAGCGGCGGGAAATGGAACGGCCGGCTTGGTGCCCGGCCCGGTTTCAGGCGACCACGCCTGCGGCGTGGGCCTGTTGATCTGCGTGGTAGGAGCTGCGCACCATCGCCCCCACGGCGGCGTGGGAGAAGCCCATCTTGTAGGCCTCGTCCTCGAACATCTTGAAGGTGTCCGGGTGCACATAGCGCTTGACGGGCAGATGGCTGTTGCTGGGCGCCAGGTACTGGCCGATGGTCAGCATGTCGATGTCGTGCGCGCGCATGTCGCGCATGACCTCCAGGATTTCCTCGTCCGTCTCGCCCAGGCCGACCATGATGCCGCTCTTGGTGGGCACCTTCGGGTGCAGGGCCTTGAATTTCTTGAGCAGGTTCAGGCTGAATTGGTAATCGCTGCCCGGGCGCGCCTGCTTGTAGAGGCGCGGCACGGTTTCCAGGTTGTGATTCATCACGTCGGGCGGCGCGGCTTTCAAAATCTCCAGCGCGCGATCGTCGCGGCCACGGAAGTCCGGCACCAGCACCTCGATCTGTGTCAGCGGAGAAAGCTCGCGCGTCTTGCGGATGCACTCCCCGAAGTGCCCGGCGCCGCCATCGCGCAGGTCATCGCGGTCCACACTGGTGATCACCACGTACTTGAGCTTGAGCGCGGCGATGGTCTTGGCCAGGTTGAGCGGTTCGTCCACGTCCAGCGGATCGGGCCGGCCGTGGCCCACGTCGCAGAAGGGGCAGCGGCGCGTGCACTTGTCGCCCATGATCATGAAGGTGGCCGTGCCCTTGCCGAAGCATTCGCCGATGTTGGGGCAGGAGGCTTCCTCGCAGACGGTGTGCAGCTTGTGCTCGCGCAGGATGTCCTTGATCTCGTAGAAGCGCGTGGTCGGGGAGCCGGCCTTGACGCGGATCCACTCCGGTTTCTTGAGCACCTCACCCGCCTCCACCTTCACGGGGATGCGCGACAGCTTGGCGGCGGCCTTTTGCTTGGCGGAAGCGTCGTAGTTGGCGACACTTTGCGCTTCGCGGACGGTGGCGGATTCGTTCATGGTGTTCAGGGGGAGAGGTGGGCGCGGAGCTTGTCGCCCAGCACCTGGGCCACGTCGGCCCAATCGACGGCGGTGCCCATTGTAGAAAGATCGACCGTGGGCAGCCCCGCGTACCCGCAAGGGTTGATACGGTTGTAGGGTTCCAGGTCCATGGCCACGTTGAGCGCCAGGCCGTGGTAGGTGCAGTGGCGGCTCACTTTCACGCCCAAGGCGGCGATCTTGCCCAGGCCCGTGAAGTCGGGTGCTTTGCTGCTGGGGCTGCCTTTTTGCGGGCGCTGCGCAAGAGCGGCATGGCCGCGAGGGTCATCCAACCGCACGTAAATCCCGGGAGCGCCCGCCACGCGGTGGCCCGTCACACCGTAATGCGCAAGGGTGCGGATGACGGCCTCTTCCAGCCGATAGACGTATTCCTTGACGAAATAGCCGGTGCGACGCAGGTCCAGCAGCGGGTAGGCCATGACCTGGCCTGGCCCGTGGTAGGTCACCTGACCGCCCCGATCTGTCTGCACGACGGGGATGTCGCCCGGCATCAGCAGGTGACCGGCCTGGCCCGCCAGCCCTTGCGTGAACACGGGCGGGTGCTCGCACAGCCACAGCGCGTCCGGCGTGCCGGCGCCGCGCTGGGCGGTGTAGTCCTGCATGGCCTGGTAGGTGGGCAGGTAGTCCACCCGGCCCAGCTCGCGCACCTCGATCACGGTCAGGCTTTCAGAGCACGACCTTGACCATGGGGTGCGAGGTCAGCGCGCGATAGAGGTTGTCGAGCTGTTCCCGGCTGGTGGCCGTGACCGTGATGGTCACGCCCAGGTAGTTGCCGCCCTTGCTCTCGCGCAGTTCCACGGTCGAGGCATCGAAGCTCGGGTCGAATTCCCGGGCCAGGTGCGTGATGGCATGGACGAAGCCGTCCGCTCGCGCGCCCATCACCTTGATCGGGAAGAGGCTGGGATATTCAATCAGGCTGTCGGCGCGGGAGGCCGGGGTGTCGGGCTGGCTCATGGGGGGCAGTGTCGCAGAAGATGTCATTCTGAGGAGCAAATGGGGGCGCGTTAGCGCAAACCAATGGCGGCGGCAGGGCGTCGGCAGGGCGTCGGCAGGGCGGCGGCAGGGCGGCTTCTGGACTCCCAGGCCTCGAAGCCCCGGTGGGTCGCTTGGGATTACCCGGGGCGGCCGAAATTTTGAACCTATAATGCGGGGCTTTGCAAAAGTTGACAAACCACGCCAAAAACGAGGGTGAACGTCGGGAAAGTCAGGGTTCCTGGGACGACGCCAAAGAGGTCGAGTACCAGCCCTTGAGTGCCGAGGAGGCGCGCCAATGGCGCCAACGGCACCCGTTGGCCTCCCCTTGGCGCATCGTGGCTTGGCAAGCCGTGGCGGGATTGCTTGCTGCGGTGTTGACGGGATGGATCGGGCTGGTGAGCGGCTGGATCGGTTCCATGGGCGAGGCGCTGTCCGTCGCGGGGTCCGTGATGTATGGCGCCGGGGCGGTGGTTCTGCCTGCAGCTCTGCTGGCGCGCGTGATGTCGCGACCGGTGGCCCGGCATGCCGGGGCGGCGGGCGTCGCTTTGATGAGGTTTTTCATTTGGGAGCTGACCAAGCTCGCGCTGGCCGTGGCCATGATGGCCGCAGCGCCCTGGCTGCTCCCCGGTTTGAGCTGGCTGGCCCTGGTGGGCGGGCTGGTGGTGGCGATGAAGGCGCACGGGGTGGCCGCGTGGTTTGAAATGCGGCGCATGGCCTCGAAAACGTCCGCGGCACCCAAGGTTTGAATTAAAAGTTGGTGATCTGATCTATGTCTGCTGAGATTGCGAGTGAAGCTCACGGCCCGACGGCCAGTGAATACATCGTCCACCACCTGCAGCACCTGCAGAAGGATTTTTCCTTCAACAGCGTGAAGCAGAGCAGCATCGTGGACTTCGGCGTCTTCAATCTGGACTCCGTGTTCTGGTCGCTCGTGCTGGGTGTGATTGGCTGCTTCGTGCTCTGGCGCGCCGCGCGCAAGGCCACGTCGGGCGTGCCTGGCCGCTTTCAGGCGGCGGTCGAGATCCTGGTCGAAATGGTCGAAAACCAGGCCAAGGGCGTGATCCACAACGCCAAGAGCCGCAAACTCATTTCTCCGCTGGCCCTGACCGTGTTCGTCTGGATCTTCCTGATGAACTTCATGGACATGCTGCCGGTCGATTTGCTGCCCCTGCTGTGGCAGACCACCACGGGCGATCACCACGCCTACATGCGTGTCGTGCCGACCGCCGATCTGTCCACCACGCTGGGCCTGTCGTGCGCGGTGCTGCTGGTCTGCTTGTTCTACAACATCAAGATCAAGGGCCTGGGCGGCTGGGCGCATGAGCTGATCGCCGCGCCCTTCGGCAACCACTGGGCCCTCTACCCGATCAACTTCCTGATGCAGATGATCGAGTACGTGGCCAAGACGGTGTCCCACGGCATGCGTCTGTTCGGCAACATGTTCGCGGGCGAACTCGTGTTCATGCTGATCGCCCTGATGGGCGGCGGCTGGGCTCTGTCGGCCACGGGCATTGGTCTGGCGATCGGCCATGTCATCGCCGGGACCGTCTGGACGCTGTTCCACATCCTCGTGATCACGCTGCAGGCCTTCATCTTCATGATGCTGACGCTGATCTACACCGGTCAGGCGCACGAGGCGCACTGACGTGACGCGGGCAGGGCGGCCCGAAACGGCCGCCTGACCCCGATTCTTTTTTCTGCTTCTCTTTTTTTCTTTTCTTTAACCTAGGAGTCTCCCAAATGGAAAACATTCTCGGCCTCGTTGCTCTGGCTTGCGGTCTGATCGTCGGTCTGGGCGCCATCGGCGCTTCCATCGGCATCGCCCTGATGGGTGGCAAGTTCCTCGAGTCCTCGGCCCGTCAACCCGAGCTGATGAACGAACTGCAAACCAAGATGTTCATTCTGGCCGGTCTGATCGACGCCGCCTTCCTGATCGGCGTGGCCATTGCTCTGCTGTTCGCTTTCGCCAACCCCTTCGTCCTCGCCGCCTGATCTCGGTTCCTTTCACGCCCGAAAGGAGTAAGCCGTGAATATCAATGCAACCCTGATCCTGCAGGCGATCGTCTTCGCGATCCTGGTGTGGTTCACGATGAAGTTCGTGTGGCCGCCCATCGCCAAGGCGCTTGACGAGCGGGCCCAGAAGATTGCCGATGGTCTCGCCGCCGCCGACAAGGCCAAGGCCGATCTCGCCGCCGCCGACAAGCGCGTCGAGGCCGAGCTGGCTTCCTCTCGCAATGAAACGGCTGCCCGCCTCGCCGATGCCGAGCGCCGCGCGCGCGACATCATCGAGGAAGCGAAGGCCCGTGCGACCGAGGAAGGCAACAAGATCATCGCCGCCGCCAAGGCCGAAGCCGAGCAGCAGGCCATCGCCGCGCGCGAAGCCCTGCGCGAGCAGGTGGCCGCGCTGGCCGTCAAGGGTGCCGAGCAGATCCTGCGCAAGGAGGTCAATGCTGGCGTCCATGCCGATCTGTTGAACCGCCTGAAGACCGAGCTGTGAGGGTGTGACCATGGCTGAACTTGCCACCATTGCCCGACCCTACGCCGAAGCGCTGTTCGCCGCGGTCAAGAGCGACCTCGACGGCGCCTCGCGCTGGGTTGAAGAGCTGGCCGCGATCGCGGCCAATCCCCAGCTGCAACAGTTCGCGGGGAATCCGCGCGCAACCGAGACGCAGGTGTTTGATCTGATCGCGGGCGTGGCGAAGACGCCGCTGTCCGACGCCGCGAAGAACTTCCTGCGCACCGTCATCGGCAATGGCCGCCTGAGCGCATTGACCGAGATCGCCGCCCAGTTCCGCGCGCTGAAGAACGCGCAGGGCGGCATGTCGGACGCCACGGTCCACAGCGCTTTCCCCATCGAGGGCGCGGCGCTTGAGGGCGTGAAGGCGGTGCTCGAAAAGCGCTTTGCCCGCAAGCTCAATGTCAAGGTGGCGCTGGACCCCGAACTGATCGGCGGTATCCGCGTGGTGGTGGGTGACGAGGTGCTTGACACGTCCGTCAAAGCCCGTCTGGAACAAATGAAAGTGGCGCTGACGGCCTGAGGCTTCGAGCCAGCCGCGCGCGCCACCTCCTCAACGAGTAAGAAGGAAAGAGTCATGCAGCTCAATCCCGCAGAGATCTCTGAACTGATCAAGAGCCGGATCCAAGGCCTGTCCGCCAGCGCCGACATCCGCAACCAGGGCACGGTCGTCTCCGTGACCGACGGCATCGTCCGCATCCACGGCCTGTCCGAAGTGATGCAGGGCGAAATGCTGGAATTCCCGGCCGGCAAGGATGGTCAGCCCACCTACGGCCTGGCCCTGAACCTCGAGCGCGACTCCGTCGGCGCCGTGATTCTGGGTGAGTACGAACACATCTCCGAAGGCGACACCGTCAAGTGCACGGGCCGCATTCTGGAAGTGCCGGTTGGCCCCGAGCTGGTTGGCCGCGTGGTGAACGCGCTGGGCCAGCCCATCGACGGCAAGGGCCCGATCAACGCCAAGATGACGGACGTGATCGAGAAGGTCGCGCCGGGCGTGATCGCCCGCCAGTCCGTGGACCAGCCGATGCAAACGGGTTTGAAGTCCATCGACGCGATGGTGCCCGTTGGTCGTGGCCAGCGCGAGCTGATCATCGGTGACCGCCAGACCGGCAAGACCGCCGTGGCCATCGACGCCATCATCAATCAAAAGGGTCAGAACATGACCTGCATCTACGTGGCCATCGGACAGAAGGCCTCGTCGGTGAAGAACGTGGTGCGTGCCCTGGAACAGGCCGGCGCGATGGCTTACACCATCGTCGTGGCCGCCACCGCCTCCGAGTCCGCCGCCATGCAGTACGTGTCGGCCTACTCCGGCTGCACCATGGGCGAGTACTTCCGCGACCGCGGTCAAGACGCCCTGATCGTGTACGACGACCTGTCCAAGCAAGCCGTGGCCTACCGCCAAGTCTCGCTGCTGCTGCGCCGCCCGCCGGGTCGCGAAGCCTTCCCTGGCGACGTGTTCTATCTCCACAGCCGTCTGCTGGAGCGTGCCGCTCGCGTGAACGCCGACTACGTCGAAGCCTTCACCAAGGGCGCCGTCAAGGGCAAGACCGGTTCGCTGACGGCGCTGCCGATCATCGAAACCCAAGCCGGTGACGTGTCCGCCTTCGTGCCGACCAACGTGATCTCGATCACGGACGGTCAGATCTTCCTGGAAACCAGCCTGTTCAACGCCGGCATCCGCCCCGCCATCAACGCCGGTATCTCGGTGTCGCGCGTCGGTGGCGCCGCCCAGACCAAGCTGATCAAGGGCCTGTCCGGTGGTATCCGTACCGACCTGGCGCAGTACCGTGAACTGGCGGCCTTCGCGCAATTCGCTTCCGACCTGGACGCTTCCACCAAGAAGCAGCTGGACCGTGGCGCGCGCGTGACCGAGCTGCTCAAGCAGGCGCAGTACAGCCCCCTGTCCATCAGCCTGATGGCCGCTTCCCTGTTCGCCGTGAACAAGGGCTTCCTCGACGACGTCGAAGTGAAGAAGGTGCTGTCCTTCGAAGCCGGCCTGCACGCCTGGCTCAAGGACAAGAACGCCGCCTTGCTCGCCAAGCTGGAAGCCAACAAGGCCCTGGACAAGGACGCCGAAGCCGAACTGAGCGCCGCGATCGCCGCGTTCAAGAAGACCTTCGCGTGATCCCGGCCCGACAGGATTAGGAGTCCACGATGGCAGCAGGCAAGGAAATACGCGGCAAGATCAAATCGGTGGAGAACACCAAGAAGATCACCAAGGCCATGGAAATGGTGGCCGCGTCCAAGATGCGCAAGGCACAGCAGCGCATGGCTTCGGCTCGTCCCTACGCCGAGAAGGTGCGCAACATCGCCACCAACCTCGGGCGGGCCAACCCGGAGTACGTGCATCCCTTCATGCAGACGCATGAGGAGGCCAAGGCCGCCGGCATGATCGTGGTGACGACCGACAAGGGCCTCTGCGGCGGTCTCAACACCAACGTGCTGCGCGCCGTGACCAACAAGCTGCGCGAGCTGCAGGCTGCGGGCGTGGAAACGCGCGCCGTGGCCATCGGCAACAAGGGCCTGGGCTTCCTGAACCGCGTCGGCGCCAAGGTAGTGTCGCAGTCCGTCCAGCTCGGCGACACGCCGCACCTGGACAAGCTGATCGGCCCGGTCAAGGTGCTGCTCGACGCTTACACGCGTGGTGAACTGAGCGCGGTGTACCTGTGCTACACCAAGTTCATCAACACCATGCGGCAGGAACCGGTGGTGCAGCAGCTGCTGCCCCTGTCCGTGCAGCAGATGCGCGACGAGACGCAAGCCAGCGGCCCGCAGCACGACTGGGACTACCTCTACGAACCGGACGCGCAGACCGTCATCGACGAGCTGCTGGTGCGTTACGTCGAGGCGCTGGTTTACCAGGCCGTGGCCGAGAACATGGCGTCCGAGCAGTCCGCCCGCATGGTGGCCATGAAGGCCGCGACCGACAACGCCGGCAACGTGATCAGCGAGCTCAAGCTGGTCTACAACAAGACCCGCCAGGCCGGCATCACGAAGGAACTGTCGGAAATCGTGGCTGGCGCCGCGGCCGTCTGACGGCCGTTCAAGCAAGATTCAATTTACCGGAGCAAAGACATGGCTCAAGCAAACACGCAAGTGCAGGGCAAGATCGTTCAATGTATCGGCGCCGTGGTCGACGTGGAATTTCCGCGTGACCACATGCCCAAGGTCTACGACGCCCTGAAGATGGAGGGCTCGGCCCTGACGCTCGAGGTGCAGCAGCAGCTCGGTGACGGCGTGGTCCGCACCATCGCCCTGGGTTCGTCCGACGGTCTGCGCCGCGGCCTGATGGTCACCAACACCGGCAAGGCCATCACCGTGCCCGTGGGCAAGGCGACGCTGGGCCGCATCATGGACGTGCTGGGCAACCCCATCGACGAGCGCGGCCCCGTGGCGCAGACGCAGACCGCGTCCATCCACCGCAAGGCCCCGGCTTACGACGAACTCAGCCCCTCGCAAGAGCTGCTGGAAACCGGCATCAAGGTGATCGACTTGGTCTGCCCCTTCGCCAAGGGCGGCAAGGTGGGCCTGTTCGGTGGTGCCGGCGTGGGCAAGACCGTGAACATGATGGAGCTCATCAACAACATCGCCAAGGCGCACTCGGGCCTGTCCGTGTTCGCCGGCGTGGGTGAGCGTACCCGCGAAGGCAATGACTTCTATCACGAAATGTCGGACGCTGGCGTCGTGAACCAGGAGAGCCTGGGCGACTCCAAGGTGGCGATGGTCTATGGTCAGATGAACGAGCCCCCGGGCAACCGTCTGCGCGTGGCCTTGACCGGCCTGACCATGGCCGAAGCCTTCCGTGACGAAGGCAAGGACGTGCTGTTCTTCGTGGACAACATCTACCGCTACACGCTGGCAGGTACCGAAGTGTCCGCCCTGCTGGGCCGCATGCCCTCCGCCGTGGGCTACCAGCCGACGCTGGCCGAGGAAATGGGCCGCCTGCAAGAGCGGATCACCTCGACCAAGGTGGGTTCCATCACGTCCATCCAGGCCGTGTACGTGCCGGCCGATGACTTGACCGACCCGTCTCCCGCCACGACTTTCGCCCACTTGGATTCCACCGTGGTGCTGAGCCGTGACATCGCCTCGCTGGGTATCTACCCCGCCGTGGACCCGTTGGACTCCACCAGCCGCCAGCTGGACCCGCAAGTCGTGGGTGAAGATCACTACACGACGGCCCGCGCCGTGCAGGGCACGCTGCAGCGTTACAAGGAACTGCGCGACATCATCGCCATCCTGGGCATGGACGAACTGGCTCCCGAAGACAAGCTGACCGTGGCCCGCGCGCGCAAGATCCAGCGTTTCCTGTCGCAGCCTTTCCACGTGGCCGAAGTGTTCACCGGCGCCCCGGGCAAGTACGTGCCCCTGGCCGAGACCATCCGCGGCTTCAAGATGATCGTCAACGGCGAGTGCGACCACCTGCCCGAGCAGGCCTTCTACATGGTCGGCACGATCGATGAAGCCTTCGAGAAGGCCAAGAAGGTCTGAGTAAGCGACGCATGCGGCGTGCTGGCGTCGCTGCCGAGCTCGCCGGGTTCTCCCGGCTGTGCGCGGCGCCTAGCCAGCCCACCGTCTGCTTGCTGCCTGATTAGGAGCCACCATGACAGCAACCATCCACGTCGATGTGGTCAGTGCCGAAGAGTCCATCTTCTCGGGCGAGGCGCGATTCGTCGCGCTGCCCGGCGAAGCCGGTGAACTCGGCATCTACCCGCGTCACACCCCGCTGATCACGCGCGTCAAGCCCGGTTCGGTGCGCATCGAGCTGGCCGACGGCAAGGAAGAATTCGTCTTCGTCGCGGGCGGCATCCTCGAAGTGCAGCCCGACTGCGTGACCGTGCTGTCCGACACCGCCGTGCGCGGCAAGGACCTGGACGAGGAAAAGGCCAGCGCCGCGCGCCAGGCCGCCGAGGAAGCGATCAAGAACGCCAAGAGCGAGCTGGACCTGGCCAAGGCCCAGTCCGAGTTGGCCATCGCCGCCGCCGAAATCGCTGCCCTGCGCAAGTACCTGCGCAAGAAGTAATTCCGGTCCGCGAACTCCGGTTCGTCCGGTCTTGTGAACAGCCCCGGCAGCGATGCGCGGGGCTGTTTGCTTTGCGCGCTGCCTTAAGCGGGCCTGTGCAAGCAGGTGCTTGATGACGCATTCACAGCGCTTCGGGTGTCGTGTGCGCCGAGCGTGCGCAGCGCTGCCTGCGCATGACGGTCTGATGAATGCCGAGCGACAATCCGCAGTCCATGCAGAATTACCGAGCCCCCCTTTGGCTGCCTGGCGGCCATTTGCAAACCATCTGGCCGGCCCTCTACGGCCAGCGCGTGGAAGGTCCCTTGCCCCGCTTTGACCGTGAGCGCTGGGACACGCCCGATGGCGACTTCATCGATGTCGATGGGCTGCGGGGCGCGGGCGATGCGCCCGCCGGCCTGCTGGTGCTTTTTCATGGCCTGGAGGGCTCCACCCAAAGCCAGTACGCACAAGCCTACGCGGGCTGGGCGCGCGAGCGAGGCCTGGCCTATGCGGTGCCGCACTTTCGCGGTTGCAGTGGTGAGCTCAATCGTGCCCCCCGGGCCTACCACTCCGGCGACTGGCAAGAAATCGACTGGATCCTGCGGCGGCTGCGCGCGCGCTTCAACGCGCCCGGGCAACGCCTCATCGCCGTGGGTATTTCGCTGGGGGGCAACGCCTTGCTGCGTTGGGCGGGGGAACTGGGCGACGCCGCCGCACAGGTGGCGGATGCGGTGGCGGCGGTCTGCTCGCCTTTGGACCTGGCCGCTGGCGGGCATGCGATCGGCCGCGGTTTCAATCGTCAGGTCTACACGCGCATGTTCCTCTCGACCATGAAACCCAAAGCCTTGGCCAAATGGGACCAGCACCCCGGTCTGTTTGACCGTGAGCGCTTGCGTCTAGCGCGCACCTTGTACGAGTTCGATGACGTGTTCACCGCGCCGCTGCATGGCTTTCGCAATACCGACGACTACTGGTCCCGGGCCTCGGCCAAACCGCATCTGCCCGCCATCCGCATACCCGCCCTGGCGCTCAACGCCCGCAATGACCCCTTCGTGCCCGCGCGCAGCCTGCCAACGAAACAGGACGCGGGTAGCCACGTGACGCTGTGGCAGCCAGCGCAGGGTGGCCATGTGGGCTTCCCCTGCGGGCGCTGGCCAGCTGGTCATGTGATGGGCATGCCGCGCGCCGTTGGCGAGTGGTTGCTGAACGCCGCGGGTTTGGAAAGCAAGGTGGCGGCGCATGGATGACCTCGTCCGCCAAGCCATGGCCAAGTGGCCCAACGTCCCGGACTGCTACGGCTGGCTCGGACTGGACGCGCGTGGCAACTGGTGGATGCGGGACGACCGCGCTCAGGCGGCAGGCGCCTTCGACAGTGGTCTGCCCGGGGCCCGGGGCTCGCTGCTGAAACACGAAAAGCTGATCGACTTCATCCAGCGCAACTACGCGAGTGACGCACGGGGTTGTTGGTACTTTCAAAATGGCCCGCAACGGGTATTCGTGGAGCTGGAAGCCACGCCCTGGATCTGGCGCCTGCAGGCGCCGGCGCCGGCTCAGGCTCAGGCGCCGGCTCAGGCTCAGGCTCAGGCTCAGGACGCACCGTCCGCGGGCCCGTTGCCGCAGGTCAGCGTGCACGCGCACACCGGCACCCCGGCCGAATGGCGGTCTTGCCTGCTGGACGAAACGGGCCGGCTGTACCTGCACACGACGCTGGGCCTGGGCCTGGTGCACACGCAGGACATGACCGTGGCCGCGGATTGGGTGGAAGCGGGGCGATGGCAGCCTGAAGCCGTCCTGGCGGCGGAATTGCCAGCGCGTTACGGTTTTGTTCGCAGTCCCGCGGACTTCGCCCGGACCTAGGCCCAGACCTAGAACCAGACCACCGATCGCGGGCACCCTGCCTTATGCGCCGCAGGCCGGTCAGTGCAGACTAGCCTCCAAACGGTGAAAAGTCCGCGCTGGTGCAAACCTCGACAAGCGCCACGCGGCCCAGGCGGCACAATCGGCACCGCAAGCCACCAAGAGGGTGGCTTGCCCCTATCCACAGGAGCTCTCATGAGTCTGTCTCTGTCCAATCATCCCAATCTGCCCTCCTACCTGAACCCCGCCGACCTGGGGCCCTGGGCCACCTTCCTTGAACAGGTCGACCGCGTGCTGCCCCACCTGGGCAAGCTCAGCGTCTGGGCCGATACCTTGCGCCGTCCCAAGCGTTCCCTGATCGTCGACGTACCCATCCACATGGACGACGGCACGGTGCGGCACTTCGAGGGCTACCGCGTGCAGCACAACGTCTCGCGCGGGCCGGGCAAGGGCGGGGTGCGTTACCACCCCGGCGTGACCTTGTCCGAGGTCATGGCCCTGGCGGGCTGGATGACTGTGAAGAACGCGGCCGTCAACCTGCCCTACGGCGGCGCCAAGGGTGGCATCCGTGTCGATCCCAAGCAGCTCTCGATGAGCGAGCTGGAACGCTTGACACGCCGCTACACCAGCGAGATCGGCCTCATCATCGGCCCCGAGCGCGACATCCCCGCGCCCGATGTGAACACCAACGAACGCATCATGGCCTGGATGATGGACACCTACTCCATGAACGTCGGCGCCACCAGCACCGGCGTGGTCACGGGCAAGCCCATCACCCTGGGCGGCAGCCTGGGCCGGCGTGACGCCACGGGCCGCGGCTGCTTCGTCGTCGCGCGCGAAGCCATGCAGCGCCTGGGCATGGAGATGAAGGGCGCGCGCGTCGCCGTGCAAGGCTTCGGCAACGTGGGCAACGCGGCGGCGCGCGTGTTCCAAGAAAACGGTGCGAGCATCGTGGCCATTCAGGACGTGGCGGGCAGCATCTACAAGGCCGACGGCATAGACCCGCACGCGCTCACCGCCTTCCTCGCGCGGCGCGAGGGCACGCTGCTGGACTTCCCGGGCGTGGAGCGCATCAGCAACGACAAGTTCTGGGACGTTGATTGCGAGGTCATGCTGCCCGCCGCGCTGGAAAACCAGATCACGGCGGACAACGCGGGGCGCATCCGCGCCAAGCTCGTGGTCGAGGGGGCCAACGGACCGACGACCCCGCAGGCCGAAGACATTCTGCTGGCGCGTGGCGCCATCGTGTTGCCTGACGTGCTGGCCAATGCGGGGGGCGTGACGGTGAGCTACTTCGAGTGGGTGCAGAACGCCTCGTCCTTCTTCTGGACCGAGGCCGACATCAACGCCCGCCTGGACCGCGCACTCAGCGACGCCTTCCGAGCGATTTGGGACCTGTCACAGGAACGCAAGCTGGCGCTGCGCACGGCGGCCTTCGTGATCGCCTGCACCCGGGTGCTGGAAGCGCGCGAGCTGCGCGGCCTGTACCCCTGATCGGCGGGTGGCGTGGCCGGACGCAGACTGGCGTGGCGCGCGCCCGCGCGGCTCGCGTCTGCGTCAGCGCAACTGCTCGCGCACGTGCGCGAGCAGGCCCGCGCAGCCGTCCTCGACCAGGTCCAGCACGTGCTCAAAACCCCGCGCGTCACCGTAGTAGGGGTCTGGCACCTCGTTCGTTGAATGCCGCTGGCACCAGCGCGTGAAGGCGTGCAGTTTGTGGCGCAGCTCGGGCGGGCACCGCTGGGTGAGCAGCGCCAAATGACCTTGATCCATGGCCAGGATCAGGTCATGGCGTGCGAAGTCATCCTCCTCAACGCGACGGGCTCGCAGCTCAGACAAGTCATAACCACGCCGTGCCGCGTGGTGCTGGCTGCGCGCGTCGGGCGGATCGCCCACGTGGTAGCCGTGGGTGCCGGCCGAATCCACCCGCACGCGACGCTGCAAGCCGGCCTCGTGCACCTGCTTGAGGAAAACGCCGTGCGCGGTGGGGCTGCGGCAGATATTGCCGGTGCAGACGAAGAGCACGGCGTAGTCAGGGCGATCCATGGTCATCACTGCTTCGGGTGCGTTGGGCTGGCTGACAAAAGAATCAGGGGACGACGCGGTTGGCGGGGGTGGAGGCTGTGGGGCATGTCGCTCGGCACAAAAGACAAAGCCGGTCCAGGACCGGCTTTGTTGTGGCTTGGGCCGTGAGGCCCACAGCACTCGATTACTTCGCGGCGGCCGGAGCGGCGGGCTCAGCGAACTTGGCACCCGCGGCATTGGCCATGAAGGCCACGGCGCGTGCGACCTCGGTGTCGTTGTGTTCGCCACCGCCTTGGGCCGACATGGCCCCCTTGCCCTTCAGGGCGGAATTCACCAGGCTGTCAAAACTGTTCTTGATGCGAGCCGCCCAGGCGCCGCGATCACCAAACTTGGGCGCACCCGCCAGGCCCGCGCCATGGCAAGCGATGCACTGAGCCTGGTAAACGGCTTCGCCGCTCTTGAGCGGGCGGTTGGCATCACGGATTTCCACCGTGCCGACCTTCTGGATGCGCTCAGCCACGGACTTTTCCATGTTCGTCGTTCCGGCGGCGGGCTTCTTGTCGGAGACGACGAAGAACACCAGCCCGATGATGATGAAAACCGGAAGCACGAAGGCGGCCATCGACACCCACATCGCTTGCGAGGGTGTCTTGATCGGACCCGTATGGGCTTCTTCGTGTTGTTGTGCGCTCATGTCTAAATCCTTGGAATTCCTGGGAATGGATGACTTGCAATCGGGCGGGATTATAGCTTTGGCGTTCCGTCGGGGCCCGCCTGGCGGTGGCGAAACCGCCTACAATCGCGCCTCACGCGCACGACGCGGCTGTAGCTCAGTGGATAGAGTATTGGCCTCCGAAGCCAAGGGTCGTGGGTTCGATCCCCGCCAGCCGCACCATCGAACGAGAGGGTCTCTCGCGCATCGCGCTCAGACACGCCACCCGCACCGGGTGGCGTTGTGTTTTGGGAGGCCGGCGACAGTGAGCCAGCTCTGACCCAAGCACAGGGACGGTCGCTACAATGCGCGCCGGGTGCGATGCCGGTCGGCATGGCAGGTACAGCGCAGGTCGGGCCGCCGCGCGGCTTCTTCATGTCCTGCTTTCATGACGCCCACGCCCATCGAGGTCATTGCCGCCTCTCTTTTCGCCCTGGCTCTGCTGCACACCTTTCTCGCCCAGCAGTTCGAGCGCCTGTCTCACCGTTTTCCCCGCCACGCCGGTCTCTTCCACTTGTTGGGCGAGGTGGAGGTGGTGTTCGGCTTCTGGGCCATCGTCCTCGTGGTGACGATGGCGCTGGTGGTGGATGCGGGGGCGGCGCTGAGCTACGCCAACAGCCGCAATTTCACCGAGCCCTTGTTCGTGGTCGCTGTCATGGTGGTGGCGGCGTCCAAGCCCATCACCCAGACCGTGTCCGCCGCCATCCAGTGGCTCTCCAGGCGCGCGCCCATGCCGGCCCCGGTGGCTGCGGTGTGGCTGGGTTTCGCCGCCGTGCCCTTGCTGGGTTCGTTGATCACCGAACCCGCGGCCATGACGATCGCCGCGCTCATGCTCGCGCCCCAGGTGTTCCGGCTGGCCGTTCCGGCGGTGCCCAAGTACTTCGCGCTGGGCGTCTTGTTCGTGAACATTTCGATTGGCGGCACCTTGACGTCCTACGCGGCGCCGCCGGTGCTCATGGTGGCCCAAGCCTGGGGCTGGGACAGCGCTTTCATGTTCACCCAATTCGGCTGGAAGGCCGCGCTGGCCGTGTGTGTCAACGCCACGGCCGCCACGTGGGTGCTGCGGCACCATCTGGTCGCGTTGGGCTCGGCGGCCCAGAGTTTGCAAGAGCGACGCGTGCCCTGGACGGTCGTGCTGGTGCATGCGGGCTTGCTGGCGGGCATCGTCGCACTCGCGCACCATCCCGTCATGTTCCTGGCCCTGTTCCTGATGTTCCTGGGCTTCACGCAAGCCTATGCCCGCCATCAGAGCCCGCTGGTGCTGCGCGAAGCCTTGCTGGTGGGATTCTTCCTGGCGGGGCTGGTCGTGCTCGGTGGCATGCAAGCTTGGTGGCTGCAACCCCTGGTCAGCAGCCTCGCGCCTCTGGAGCTGTACTGGGGCGCCATGGCGCTGACGGCCATCACCGACAACGCGGCTTTGACTTACCTCGGATCCCTGATCACTGGCATTTCGGACGAGGCCAAGTACATGCTCGTGGCCGGTGCGGTCGCGGGCGGAGGGCTGACCGTCATCGCGAACGCGCCGAACCCCGCGGGCGCGGCCCTGCTGAAAAAAGGCTTCACGCACGGGACCCTCAGCATCGGGGGGCTGCTGCTCGGTGCCTTGCCGCCCACGGCCGTGGCGGCCGCGGCGTTCCTTCTGCTCTGAACGTCTCTGCGTTGCGCGAACGCGCGCCCACAGACAGACCATGCTCGCCGCTCGCCACGCATGAGCGAACGTGCGCAAATGGCCAAGGGGACGTGGCAGGGTTGTCGCGCCTTGCTACACACACTTGCGAGCTTGCTAGTGTTCAAGCGTGCAAGCGCCTCTGCAAGCGTCTATGCACGCACGCTCAGCGGGGCGCGCCCCGCAGCATGGCCCGGTGATCCAGCTCCAGCAGCAGGGCGCGAGTTTCCTTCAGCAGCCGGGTGTTGGGGCCTGCGCGCGGGGTGGCGAGCACCAGCTTGTTGCGCACCCCGGGTGGGCCGATGGGCGCATGCGGCAGCCGCACCCCCGAGCCCAGATGCAAGGCGCTTTCGGGCAGCAGGGTGCTGCCCACGCCGCGTTCCACCAAGGCCAGCACGGTCTGAACCGCGCCGACCTCGGCCAGCACCTGCAGCGTGATGCCGCGCGGCAGGAGCAAGGCTTCAACCAGGCTGCGGATGGAGTTCGGCGCGCTGGGCAGCACGACGGGATAACTGGGCAAGGCCGACAAGGCGACGCGCGCCGGCAGCGCGGTGCCGGGAGGCGCGACCAGCAGCAGCGGCTCTTGCAGCAGGGTGTGATAGCTCAGTTGGGGGGAGGGCGCGGGGTCGAAGAGCAGCGCGAGGTCCAAACGCCCGGCCACCAGCCATTCACGCAAATGCAAGCTCAGGCCCTCTGAGATTGAGAGCACGGCGCGTGGCAGCCGTTCGCGAAAACGGGCGACCAGTTCGGCGCTCAGCTGCAAGGCCACGCGGGGCGGCAGGCCGATCACCACGCGCCCCGAGGGGCTGGCATTGAGTTCGCGCAGTTCCTCGCGCGCGCGGTTCGTGATCTCCAGGATCTGGCGTGCATGCGCGAGCAGGGCCTGGCCGGCTTCCGTGGGCATCACGCCGCGGCCGGTGCGTGTGAGCAGCCGCTGCCGCACATCGGCCTCGAGGAGCGCGACCTGGCGACTGAGCGAGGGTTGCGTCATGTGCAGCGCAGCGGCGGCGGCGCTGAAGCTGCCCGATTCAACGACCCGCACGAAGTACTGAAGCTGACGCATGTCCATAGGCGTTGAGCATAGCTGCTATAGAAGCCATTGGCTTCCTGAATCTCGGGCCGGTTTCAATAATGGCCACAACTCAGACCAGTAACCCGTCGTTGGGCAACGAAGAAGAACATGAGCGAGATCAGCTCCGAGCCTGTGCTCACCTACCTGCGTCAGCCCAGCCGACCAGCCTTGCGGCTGCCGGCCGGGGCCTGTGATGCCCATGTGCACGTGTTCGGACCGGCCGCCACCTACCCTTACGCGCCACAGCGCCACATGACGCCCGAGGACGCGCCGCGCGAGACGCTGTTCGCCCTGCATCGGCATCTGGGCATCGAGCGCTGCGTGATCGTGCAGTCGGTGGTGCATGGCCTGGACAACCGCGTCGTCGAGGACGCCATCGCGGCCGGCCAGGGCCGTTACCTGGGCGTGGCGCTGGTCGATGTCGGCGTGCCCGATGAGGAGCTGCGCCGCCTGGCCGCCGCGGGTTTTCGTGGCGTGCGCTTCAACTTCATGCAACGGCTCGGCGCGCCGACTCCGGTCGAGCCGGTCATCGCGCTCAGCCGCCGCTTGGCCGAGCAGGGCCTGCATCTGCAGGTGCATTTCGAGAGCGCGCTCATCCATGGGCTGGGGCCCGCGCTGGCCCAGAGCGCCGTGCCGGTGGTGATCGACCACATGGGGCGCGTCGACGCGGCCTTGGGCGCGGGGCATCCTGATTTCCAGGCCTTGCTGCGCCTGATGGAGAACCCCTTGTTCCGCGTCAAGGTCAGCGGCATCGATCGCATCGATGCGCAGGCGCCCGCGGACCGCCGCTACGTTGCCGGAGTCGCCCTGGCCCGTCAGCTCGTGGAGCGCTTTCCCGACCGCTGCTTGTGGGGCACGGACTGGCCGCATCCCAACCACACCCATGTGCCCGACGACGGCGCCTTGGTGGACGCGCTGGCGCAGATCATGCCGGACCGGGCTCATCTGGAGCAGGTCCTGGTCCACAACCCGCTGCACTTCTACAGGTTCCCCGCATGACGTCTGCGCACTCGATGGCCGATCCCTTTGCCACGCCCGTGGCCGGACGTCTCGCGGGCAAGGTGGCCTTGGTGACGGGCGCGGGCTCGGTCGGACCCGGCTGGGGCAATGGGCGCGCCGTGGCCGTGCGCTTCGCGCAAGAAGGCGCGATCGTCCATGGCCTGGACCTGGACAGCGCGCGTCTGCGCGAAACCGCCGAGAAGGTCGAGGCCGCCGGCGGTCGC
>NZ_AEGR01000039.1 GCF_000211835.1 Hylemonella gracilis ATCC 19624
CATCATCAGCGTGATCGACGGCATCGCCTTCCAGACCAACATCCTCGCGCTGAATGCCGCCGTCGAGGCCGCCCGCGCGGGTGAGCAAGGCCGGGGCTTCGCCGTGGTGGCCAGCGAGGTGCGCAGCCTCGCGGGACGGTCGGCGGAGGCCGCCAAGGAGATCAAACGGCTGATCGACGACTCGGTGAGCAAGGTCGGCGCGGGCACCACCTTGGTGGAACAGGCCGGCGAAACCATGCGCGAGATCGTCGCCGGCGTGGAGCGTGTCACGCAGATGGTGGCGGAGATCAGTGGCGCGAGCGCCGAGCAAAGCGCCGGCATCGCGCAGGTGAACCAGGCGATCACGCAAATGGACCAGGGCACGCAACAGAACGCTGCGCTCGTGGAGGAAGCATTGGCGTCCGCGCAATCACTGCGTCAGCAGGCGCAAGCGCTGTCGCGCACGGTGGACCAGTTCCACATCAGCGACTCGGCGGAGGTCCCCAGGTCCAACGCTGCCCTGCCCGCTCCTCGCTGAGCTGGGTCAACATCGGCACCACATCCGCCCCCCGCATCGTGATCGGTGGGCGGATGCAGTCAGTCCCGCAACCCGGCGGGTTGCTGCCTCAGCGTACCGAGGGAATCGCGTAACTGCCCACGGCGTGGGCCACCGGCTCTTCCAGCCCCTCGGAGTACACGGTGGCCTCGCCAACGGCAAGCGTGCGTCCGACCTTGAGCAGGCGGCACACACCGATCAGCGCCCGGTCGCCCGCGGGCTTGCGCAGGAAGTTGAAGCTCAGCTGGGTCGTGACGATCATGGGCAACAGGCCCACCTCGGCCATGATCGCCACGTACAAGGCGACGTCGGCCAGGGCCATCATGGTCGGGCCCGAAACCGTGCCGCCCGGACGCAGTTCGGCCATCCCCACTTCGTGCCGCAGCGTGGCGCCGCCCTCGCTCAGGGACACGATGCGGCACGGTGTCTGCGGAAACTCGCGCTCGAGAAAGGCCGCCAGTTCGTCCTGGGTGGGGCGCTGGGTGATCGGCCTGCGCGGCGAGACCATGTCCAGCCTCATTCGGTGATGTCAGGCTCGACCAGTCGCGCCAATTGCTCCAATGATTCCTGCCATCCCAAGTAGCACATCTCGGTCGGGATCACCTCGGGGATGCCGTCTTGCGTCACCGAGACGTCGGTGCCGCACGACACCGCCCGCAGCAGGACCGTCGTCGTCATCTGCCCCGCCGGACCGGGCGCGTCGAAGCGGTCGGTGTAGCGGATCTTCTGGCCCGGCACCAATTCCAGGTAGTCGCCGCCAAAGGCATGGCTCTGACCATTGCCAAAATTCCTGAAGGCCATGCGGTAACTGCCACCCACGCGCGCGTCCATGTGTTCGATCGTGCAAGTGAAGCCGTATGGCGGCAGCCACTTGGCCAGGGCATCGGGTTCCAGAAAGGCGCGGTAGAGGCGCTCAGGCGGGGCGCGCAAGACACGGTGAAGTTGAACGGTGCCAGTGGCCATGGAGGGCTCCCTGATTCAAGGCGCTTGCAAGGACACGCGCAGCACGGCGCGCGAAGAAGCATCCATGATAAGACGGTGCCGTCCGCCCAAACCCTGGGGCCCGCCCCGAGTGGCCCTCACTCGCGCCGCAAAAGGTGCGCGTGCACGGCGCCGGCTTTGAGATGCCGATGAGGCGCAAGGCCCAGCGGCGCCAGCTGCTCGGCCGTCCATTCTGAAGGTGCTTCGAGGTAGATGCAGGCTCCCGGCTTCACCACGCGCGCCGCCGCCTTCAAGGCCGGCTCGAACAACTGCGCGTCAAAAGGCGGGTCCAAAAAAACGAGGTCCAACCCGTCCTGCGGCTGCGCCGCCGGCCAGCCGGCCAAGGCCGCGATGCCGTCGCCACGTCGCAACGTGATCTGCACGCCCGCTGCGTCAGCCTTGAGGTGATCCTTGATTTTCTGGAGTTGAGCGACCAAGGCCGCGTCTTGCTCGACCAGGGTGACTTCCTTCGCGCCGCGCGAAGCCGCCTCAAACCCCAGCGCACCGCTGCCCGCGAAGGCATCGACGCAGCGCCAGCCCGTGAGGTCCTGCCCCAGCCAGTTGAACAGGGTTTCGCGCACGCGGTCTGGCGTTGGACGCAGGCCCGGTTTGTCGGCCACGGGCAGTTTGCTGCGCTTCCACAGCCCGCCGATGATGCGGACCGCGTGCTTGCGAGGTGTCGCGGATGGCGCGCGCGCCGAGACCTGCTTGCCTTGCCTCATCACTTGCCGCCCAGCACCACCGTCACCATGCGGTCCGCACGCAGCTTGCGCGCGAATGCGGCCCGGATGTCGGCGACCGTCACCTTGTTCACTTGCTCGGTCCAGCTGTCCAGATAGTCCAGAGGCAGGTCGTGCGCGGCGATGTTGGCGAGGTTGTCGATCAGCTTGCGGTTGCTGTCGATGCGCAAGGCGAACCCACCGATCAGATTGGCCTTGGCCGCCTTGAGTTCAGCCTCGGTCGGTCCCTGGATCAGGAAACGGGCCAGTACCTCGCGCGCCACCTTCAGCGCGGCCTCCGCCTGGTCGGGGCGGGTCTGCAAGCCGATGGAGAAGCTGCCCGCATGCAAGCCGGGGTTGAAGTAGCTGTAGACGCTGTAGCTCAAACCGCGTTTTTCCCGCACCTCCTCGGTCAGGCGCGAGACGAAACCACCCCCGCCCAGGATGTAGTTGCCCACGGTCAGCGCGAAATAGTCCGGGTCGTCCCGCTTGAAGCCCGGTTGTCCGATGAACACCTGCGCCTGCGCGGCGTCGAAAGGAATGCGCAGGTCGGCGGACTTGTCCAGGGGCGAGACCTCGGGCACGGCAGGCAAGGACGGGCAGTCCTTGGGGTCGCGGCTCCTGGGCAGTCGGGCCAGCAACTGGGCCGTGAGCTCTTGCGCCTGAGCGCGATTGACCGCTCCCACGATGCTGACCTTGGCGCGGCAGGCCAGGAACGTGCGCCCATGCCACGCCTGCATATCGGCCAGACTGATGTGCGACAGGCTCTCGTCCGTCATGGCCTGCCCGTAGGGATGCGCGCCAAACACCGCGCGCTGATAGGCACGCGAGGCCACGGTCGCCGGACGTGTCAGGGATTCCCGCAGCGCGGCCTGCATGCGCTCGCGTTCGCGCGTCCAGACCGCCTCGGGCCAAGACGGTTCGGCCAGCACCCGTGCGGCCAGGGCGGCGGCGCGCTGCAGCAGATCCGGGTCGGTCAGGCTGCGCAAGGAGAAACTCACGCGGTCCGTGGTGTCATCACCACCGAACATCGCGCCCAGGTCGGCCCAGGCCTCGCCCAAGGCGTTCTCGTCCAACGCAGCATTGTTGTTGGCCCCCACGCTTGTCGCTGCGCGTACTGCGCTGCCCCCCAAGGGGGCCTTCGCGCCTTGGGGCGGCCCGGCGGCGCTCAACTCGCCCCCCGCAGCACGCACGCCCTTGCCCATCATCAGGGTGCCGGCCTCGGCCAGGCCCGCGCGGTCGGCCGGGTCGCGCCGGCCACCACCGTCGAACTCCAGGCGCACATCGACCATGGGGACGGCCGGACTTTCGATCAGCCAGACTTGAGCACCCTGACCTGGGCCTTCCGGCTGGGTCCAGTGCTGGATCGGAATGGCGGCCTGGGCCGAGCCCACGGCCAATCCGCCGAGCAGGGCCGCGAGAAGACGCGCCGCGAATGTGTTGTGCATCATGTTCATGTTCAGTTCACGCTTTGGATGGCGCCGGAGCAGGCCTGCCAGGTCACGCGCTCAGAAATCCCGGCCGCCCATGCCGCCCATGGGACGCGAGCGCCGCTGCGGGTCTGGCGGCATCGGGTGCAGCACCCCCACGGTCAACGTGTCCTCCCCAAAGTACCGCGTCGCGACACTTTGCACTTGCTGGGAGGTGATGGTGCGCAGATGCGCGAGCAAACGGTCATCCGCGTCCAGCGGCAAATTCAGCATGGCGTTGGCCCCAAGCTTGCGCGCGCGGTAGAACAGGGAATCGCGCTGGTAGACCTCGCCAGCCATCCATTGCGTCTTGACGCGGTTCAGTTCGGCCTCGCTCACGCCTTCGCGCGCGATGCGCGCGACCTGCTCGCGCAAGGCCGTCTCCAGCTCAGCCGGCGTGCGCCCCGCCGCGGGCGAACCGTCCAGCACGAACAGTTGCGGGCCCCGACCCGTCAGGCCATTGCCTGCACCGGCGCTGTCGGCCACGCGCTTCGCGTTCGCGCCCTGGCCTTGAACGAGGGCGCGTTGCAGACGCGCACCGTCGTAGCCATCGAGCACGGCGGCGAGCACGGTCAGGGCCATGGCATCCCAATCCTCGGCCGAGGGGTTGGTGATGTTATGCAAGCCCGGCACTTTCCAGGCCAGCGCGACGTAAGCCTGCTCGGCGGGCGCCTTGACTTCCACGCGCTTCACGCCGGCTTGCGGCGGTTCGACGCGCGGCTTGCGCTCGGGCAAGGCACGGGTGGGCAGTTGGCCGTAGTACTGTTCGGCCCAGCGGCGCACCTGGGGCACCTTCACGTCGCCGGCCACCACCACCACGGCATTGGCGGGCACATACCAGTCACGGTGGAAGGCGCGCACGTCGTCCGGGCGCAGATTGTCCAGGTCGTTCATCCAGCCCACGATGGGGCGACGGTAGGGCGAGGCGACGAAAGCCGTGGCCTCCAACGTTTCATACAGCAGCGCGCGCGGCTCGTCCTCGGTGCGCATGCGGCGCTCTTCCTTGACCACCTCGATTTCCTTGGCGAACTCGCCGTCCGGCCAACGGTTGTGCGCGAAACGGTCGGCCTCCAGCTTGATCACGTCTTCCAGGCGACTGGCCGGAATCTGCTGAAAGTAGCCCGTGTAGTCGCTGGCCGTGAAGGCGTTTTCACGCCCACCCAGGGCCGCCACGCGGCGCGAGAACTCGCCCGGGGCGGTGCTCCCGGTGGCCGATTGCGTGCCCTTGAACATCATGTGCTCCAGCACGTGCGCCACGCCGCTCTTGCCGTCCACCTCGTCCATGCTGCCCGCGCGCACCCAGAGCATGTGGACGGCGGTCGGCGCACGCCGATCCACCTGCACGATCAGGGTCATGCCGTTGGCCAGGGTGAACTGCTGGGGCTTGGCGTTGATGGCGTTCGCGCTCGGGTGTTGCGCCTGCGCGCCCGTCCAGGCGGCCAGCAAGGCAAAAAAGCAGATGATTAGGCGTTTCATAGAATGCGGCATTGTAGGAATGCCCTTCATGTTCAGTATCTTCAGAAGCAAATCGACGACCGAAGTTCCTCAGCAGCCCGCGAATCCAGTCTCACCCCCTCAAGCCCGCGAGGGCTGGCTTGGCAAGCTGCGCGCGGGCTTGCGCAAGACGGGCAGCGGCATCGCCACGGTATTCACCGGAACGCGCATCGACGATGCGCTGTATGAACAACTGGAGGAAGCCCTGCTGATGGCCGACGCAGGCGTCAAGGCTACACAGTATTTGCTGGACGATTTAAAACATCGTGTAAAGGAAAGCAAAGCCACCGACCCCGCCGCGGTCAAGGCCTTGTTGGTCGATGCGCTGACCGAACTGCTTGCACCCCTGGAGCAAACCCTGAATGTCGGCGCGCACAAACCCACGGTCATCATGGTCGCGGGCGTCAACGGCGCGGGCAAGACCACCAGCATCGGCAAGCTCACGCACCATCTGGCCGAAGCCGGTGCCAGCGTGCTGCTGGCCGCGGCCGACACCTTCCGCGCCGCGGCACGCGAGCAGCTCATGGTCTGGGCCGACCGCAACCGGCAGGGTACGGGCAGCGTGGACATCGTGCACCAGGCCGGCGGTGATCCGGCCTCGGTTTGCTTCGATGCCGTGAGCGCGGGCAAGGCACGTGGCAAGGACGTGGTGCTGGTAGACACCGCCGGTCGACTGCCCACGCAGCTCCATCTGATGGAAGAGATCAAGAAAATCAAGCGCGTGGTGCAGAAGGCCGACGAGACGGCTCCGCACGAGGTGCTGCTGGTCATTGACGGCAACACAGGCCAGAACGCGCTGACGCAGGTGAAGGCGTTCGACGAAGCGCTGGGTCTGACCGGCCTCATCGTCACCAAGCTCGACGGCACGGCCAAGGGCGGCGTGCTGGCGGCCATCGCGCTGCTGTCGCGCGAACGGCCGCTCCCGGTTTATTTCATCGGCGTAGGTGAACAGCTGGACGAGCTGGAAACCTTCGAAGCGCGAGAGTTCGCGCAGGCACTGCTGAGCTGATCAGCCCCTTCGTCACTCCCCACCAGCCTCTTTTTGAGCAGCGGCAAACTGCGCTCAATCGACCCAGCTCTCCGAACCTGCGCTGTCAACCGCTGGGACGCAGATGCTTGCGCGCCATCGCAAGAAATGCCATCGCCGCAGGACTCAGCGGCTGCTTGGCCAAGCGAATTGCCACGACGGGGAACTCCAGCACCGGCCTCACGATGGGGACGGCACGCAGGTCGGGCGGCATCAACCGCGCCACATAACGCGGCAAGAGCGCCAGGCCCATGCCGGCCTGGATCATTCCGAACGCGGTGCTCAGCATGGCGACGTGCTGCACCACCTGCGGGTACACATTGGCCACGGCGCTCAACTCGCGGCTGATGGCTCGCCAGACCACGGCTTCCGGGTTCACATGCACCATGGGCAAGCCATCCAGATCACGACCTTGAACGCTGGGGCGACCCGCCAGGGCATGGTCCTGCCGCATGAACAAGGCCATGCGTTCGGTGAAGAGACGCTCCGTGGCGAGATCAGAATGCATGTTGCCGATGTCTGACCCCAGCGCCAGATCGACCTCCCGCGACAGGACCATGGACACCATCTGCGCCGCACTGCTGTCATGCGCCGTGGCCACCAGCTGGGGATAGGTCGCCGAAAAACGCGCGAGCAGCGCGGGCAGCAGCGCCCCGGCGGTCAGGTGCCCCACCGCGACCATCACGCGGCCCTCTTTAAGCTGAGCCTGGGAGCGGCAGGAACGCACCGTTTCATCGATCATCCGCAACGCGCGCTGTGCGGTGTCCGCCATCAACTGGCCCGCATCGGTGAGCCGGATGCGGCGCCCCCGCACCACCAGAGGCTGCCCCACCTCCAGTTCCATGCGCTTGACCAGATGACTCACCGCCGGTTGGGTCAAGCCCAAGGCATCGGCCGCGAGCGTGAAACTGCCGGTTTGAGCAATGGCCGCGAGGGCTCGAAACTGTTGCAATGACACTTCGTCACTGGGGATAGGCAGGTTCTTCATGACGCAACGTCATAGTGAAATAAATTCAATTATCTGTTTTGATGGGTCGACGCAGCCTAGAGTGGCGACCGTCTGAGGCAGTCACCCCAGCGTTTTTGTCTGCTCACATGCAAGGAAGAGAACCATGATCCCTCGCCACCTTCTTCTGCGCGGCCTGGCCGCCGCGCTGGCATTGGGCGCCGTTGCGCCCCTGACCTTGGCCCAGCCCGCCAAACCCATACGCTTGGTGGTCCCCTTCCCCGCAGGCGGTGCCACCGACCTGTTCGCGCGCACGCTGTCGCAAAAAATGGGGGAGAAACTGGGCACCACCATCGTGATCGACAACAAGCCAGGCGCCGGTGGCAGCCTGGGCTCGGACTTGGTCGCCCGCGCGCCGGCCGACGGCTTGACGCTGCTGCTGGCCACGACCAGCACGCACTCCATCGGACCGGCCCTGGGCGGTAAGTTGCCCTACGACACAGTGCGTGACTTCACGCCGATCGCCCATGTGGGCAACGCGCCCAGCATCATGCTGGTGCCCAATGACTCACCGGCCAAGACCGTCAAGGAATGGATCGAGTACGCCAAGAAGAATCCCAACCAGCTGAACTACGCTTCCAGCGGTAACGGGACCATCGTTCAGTTGACGGCCGAACTGTTCAAGGCGCAGGCGGGCTTGCAGGTGACGCACGTACCCTACAAGGGCACGGCGCTGGCCATACCGGACTTGATCAGCGGTCAGGTGCAGGTGATGTTTGATTCGTTGCCAACGGGCATGCCCCATGTGCGCGATGGACGCCTGCGCGCGCTGGGCGTCACCACGCTCAAGCGCAGCCCCCTCGCGCCCGACCTGCCCCCGGTGGCCGACACGCTGCCGGGCTTCGAGTCGAACACCTGGTTTGGCCTGTACGGCCCCAGGGACTTGCCGGCCGAGGTCGTCGCCCGCGTGAACACCGCCGCGAATCAGGCGCTGAATGATGCCGAGGTGCGCGCCAAACTCACGACGCTGGGCATCGAACCGGTCAACAGCACCCCACAACAATTCAGCAAGATGGTGGCGGCCGACCTCGCCAAGTGGAAGCAAATCATCGTCGAGCGCAAGATCGTCAACGAATAGTCCCCTTCCTGCAATCGACCGTCATGCAGTTCAACTACCAGAACCCCTACCTCTCCACCCGCATTCCCGTTTTTGCGCGCAACGTCGTCTCCACCTCGCATCCGTTGGCAGCGCAAGCGGGTCTGCGCATCCTGCAACAGGGGGGCAACGCGGTGGATGCCGCGATCGCCACCGCCGCGGTGATGACGCTGGTGGAACCCGTGAGCAATGGTCTGGGCAGTGATGCGTTCTGCATCTTGTGGGATGGGCAACAGCTGCACGGCCTCAATGCCTCTGGCCAAGCACCCCAGGCCTGGACCGTCGACTACTTCAAGGCCAAATGGGGGGCCGACGCCGCCACGCCGCCCATGCGCGGCATCGACTCCGTGACCGTCCCCGGCGCGGTGCGCGGGTGGGTGGCTTTGAGCGAGCGTTTCGGCAAGCTGCCCTTTGGCGATCTGATGGCGCCCGCCATCGAGGTGGCCGAACGGGGTTATCTGGTCCCCCCAGTCGTGCAACAGAAGTGGGCCGCTGCCACACCCCTGCTGCGAGGTATCGCGGGCTTTGCCGACACCTTCCTGCCTTGGGGCCGCGCTCCGGAAATCGGCGAATTGTTCCGCTTCCCGGCCGCGGCGCGCGCGCTCAAGGCCATCGCCGCGACACGCGGAGATGCCTTCTACGAAGGGGAGATTGCCGAAGCCCTGGTCGCCTATGCACGGGCACAGGGGGGCGCCATGACGGCGCATGACTTGGCCACCTATCAGCCTGAATGGGTGGTGCCGATCGCCCGTGATTACCGGGGCTACACCCTGCACGAAATCCCGCCCAACGGCCAAGGTATCGCCGCCCTGATCGCGCTGGGCATCCTGGAACAGTTTGACGTGGCGAGTCTGCCAGTGGACTCGGGGGCGTCTCAGCATCTGCAAATTGAGGCCATGAAGCTCGCCTTTGCCGATGTCTATCGCTACGTGTCCGACCCCTCAACCATGACGGTGACGCCGGCGCAGATGCTAGACAACGCCTACCTGGCATCGCGCGCCCGCATGATCGACCCACGTCGCGCGCAGAACTTCGCGGCGGGCAACCCGGTCAAAGGCGGCACGATCTACCTCACGGCAGCCGACGAGAAGGGGATGATGGTCAGTTTCATCCAAAGCAATTACATGGGCTTTGGTTCAGGCTGCGTGGAACCGAGCTACGGCATCAGCCTGCAGAATCGGGGGCACGGCTTCAGCCTACTAGCCGATAGCCCCAATGTCGTGGCTCCTGGCAAGCGTCCATTCCACACCATCATTCCGGCGTTCCTGACCAAGAACGGTCAACCGGTGATGAGCTACGGCGTCATGGGCGGCAATATGCAGCCTCAGGGGCACATGCAGACTTTGGTCCGCATGCTGGACTATCAGCAGGGACTCCAAGCCGCCTGCGATGCCCCGCGCTGGCGTTTCAACAAGGGACTCAACATCAATGTGGAGGCGGCGATGAGGGCTGACACCCTGCAAGGTCTGCAAGACTTGGGACATGAAATCGACGTGATCCACGACTCCTACCAGGACTTTGGCGCCGGCCAATTCATCTGGCGCCTGGGTGATCCAGCCGTCGAGGGCTACGTGGCGGCCAGCGACCCGCGCCGCGATGGCTTGGCCGCCGGATATTGAGATCACTGCGGCACGCCAACTCTCTATTCCACTTGCACCCGCAGGATGACCAGTGCCGGGGCCAGACAGCGCGAATCCACCGCCGCTGAAGGCAAGGCACAATCCCCGCTCTTTGGCTTAGCCCCCTAGGGCCTCCTCGCTTGACCGACATTTCCATCCTCATCATCGGTGCCATCCTGGGCGGCTTGGTGCAAGGCATCTCGGGCTCCAACTTCGGCATGACGGCCACCGCGGTCTGGGCCTGGTTCTTGGCACCGCAGCTGACGGCCGTGCTCGCGCTCTGCGGTGCGCTGACCGGGCAGGTTCAAGCGGCCTTCACGCTGCAGCGCCAGTGGCATTGGCGGCGCTTTCTGCCCTTTCTCGCCGGCGGCCTGCTGGGCATCCCCTTGGGCGTCCTGCTGCTGCCGCGACTGGACGTGGGGCTCTTCAAGACCGCGCTGGGCGGCTTGCTGGTGGTGGCCTGTCCGGCCTTGCTGCTCGCACCCCAACTGCCACGCATCCATCATGGCGGGCGCTTCGCCGATGGTCTGAGCGGTCTGGGCGGCGGCATCCTGGGCGGGTTGGGCGGCTACACGGGCGTCCTTCCCACGCTCTGGGGCACGCTGCGCGGGTGGCCCAAGGACGAATTGCGCGCCCTGGTGCAGAACTTCAACCTCGGCATCCAGCTCGTCACCCTGATCGCCTACTTGACGCGCGGCCTGATCACCCGCGCCACCCTGCCCTCGCTGGCCCTGCTCATCCCCGTGGTACTGCTCAGCTCCTGGCTCGGCACCCGGCTCTACCTGGGCCTGAGCGAGGCACGCTTTCGCCAGATCGTGCTGCTGCTGCTCACGATTTCAGGCGCGGCTCTGCTGGTGTCCGGGCTGACGCAACTGCTCGCACGCTGACGCTGAGGCATGCCTGAAAAGGCACGCCCCCTTGGCTCGCCGCCCTCGCCCTGAAGAATGGCAACTCAAGGCGCACGCTTGGCAGCGTGGTAGCGGCCGGTGCCGCGCGTGAGGACCCGATCCGTCTCCAGGACGTCACCCGGCTGCAGCTCGGCTTCGGTCGCAGCCCGCGCATAGAGTGGCGCGAAGTCGATGTTCGCGAGCCCCAGCAGTTCATTCAGGTGCGGGAGGACGAAATAGCTCTCCTGGAAATCGTCGATGCGGTAGCGGGTGCGCATCACACGCGCCAGATCGAACCATAGGCGGTTGGGTGAAGCGTCCTCGACACTGAAACAGGTCTCGGTGTACGAGGACACGATGCCCGCGCCGTAGATGCGCAGCCCATCAGACTGCTGCACCAGGCCGAACTCCACCGTGTACCAGTAGACCCGTGCCAGCTTGTCGAGCACGCCCAGGCGCTGGGCGCGCAGTCCCCCTTCGCCATAGGCCTGGATGTAGTCGGCGATGACGGGGTTCATCAGCATGGGCACATGGCCGAACACGTCGTGAAAGACGTCCGGCTCCTCGAGGTAATCCAGCTCGTGCGGCTTGCGAATGAACTGACCCGCGGGGAACCGCCGGTGGGCCAGATGCTCGAAAAACACCTCGTCCGGCACCAGGCCCGGCACCGCCACCACCTCCCAACCGGTCCTGCGGCGCAGCACCTGGGACATCTGCTCGAAGTCAGGAATGCGATCCGCGCGGAAAGGCAAATCCCCCATGCCGCGGAGGAACTCATCGCAGGCGCGCCCCGGCAAGAGACGCGACTGCCGCTCGAACAAGGTGGCCCAGACCGCGTGTTCCTGCGCCGTGTAGTGCTGCCAACCCTGGTCGATGACCCAGCCGGGACGTTGCGGCGCATGGCCCGATCCCGCCGCCAGGCCGTGCTTGGCGGATGCCGTCATGGTTTGCATGGCGAGGCCCCCGGCTCAGCGCGCGCCGGACAAGAGCGCCGCCGCGCATCGGTCCATGAAGCGCGCCATCGCGATGTCCTTGAGGGTCAGGCCCTGGGCATCGTGGGTGGTCATCACGACCGACACCTTGTTGTAGACATTGAACCACTCGGGATGGTGGTTGCGCTTCTCGGCCTCCAGGGCCACTTGGGTCATGAAGGCAAAGGCTTGGTTGAAATCCGCGAAGCGGAATTCCCGCGTGATCAAGCCGCCGCGCTCGGTGCGGTGCGCCCACTCAGGCAAGCTGGCCAGTTCGGCGCGCAACGGCGCCTCGTCAAGTTTCAGGGAAGTGTTGGACATGCTGCAAGCTCCAGAATTCGAATGACCCAGACCGACTGCCCATGCCCACACGGGGAGGCAGCCAAGACAACAAGGAGGTCAATTCGGCGGCGCGCAAGGCACGCCCCGCACGCTGCGCGCGAGGTGGTCGCCGATGATGCTGAAAGCGCGCGTCATGGTTGCACTGCAGGTCTGTCGTGATGCCCCGCCACCCGGCAAGGGCGAATCCATTATCAGTGCCTGACTCACCAGCGACGCCGTGGGTAAACCCTGGACCGGCCTCTGGCGGCACCACACGGCACCACACGGCGCCACACGGCGCTTCAGCGCACCACCAAACGGCCCGCGCCCTCGTCCGTCACGCGGCCGATCTCGGCAGCGGCTTCAAAGCCGAGGCGCCGAAAGGTCTCCAGCACCTGCGGCACGGCCTCGGGCGCGCAACTCACCAGCAGGCCACCGCTGGTCTGCGGATCGCTCAGCAAGGCCTGGTCCACGGGCGCGAAGCCCGCGGGCAGGCTCACGGACGCGCCGTAACCCGCCCAGTTACGACCCGACGCACCGGTGACAAAGCCTTGCGCGGCCAGATCGCGCACGCCCGGCAACAAGGGCACGCGGGGCCAGTCGATCTCTACGGTGCGCCCCGCGCCGCGCGCGAGTTCCAGCGCGTGGCCCGCGAGACCAAAGCCCGTGACGTCGGTCAGGGCGTGCACACCCTCGATCGCCGCCAGTTCAGGGCCCGGCGTGTTCAGGCGCGTGGTGGTGTCGATCATGCGCGCATACCCTGCGGCATCCAGTTTTTCTTTCTTGAGAGCGGCGGACAGCACACCCACGCCCAGCGGTTTGCCCAAGATCAGACGGTCACCGGCCCGGGCATCGGCGTTGCGCTTCACCCGACCTGGGTGCACGAGCCCCAAGGCCACCAGGCCATAAATGGGTTCGACCGAATCGATGGTGTGCCCGCCCGCGATCGGAATCCCCGCTGCCTTGCAGACGGCCTGGCCCCCATCGAGGATGCGACCGATGGTCACGGTGGACAGCACGTTGATGGGCATGCCCACCAGGGCCAGCGCCATGATGGGCCGTCCACCCATGGCGTAGACGTCGCTGATGGCATTGGTCGCGGCGATACGGCCGAAGTCGAAGGGGTCATCGACGATGGGCATGAAGAAATCGGTGGTGGCGATCAACGCCTGCTCGTCGTTGAGACGGTAGACCGCCGCGTCATCGGCGGTCTCGATGCCCACCAGCAGTTCGGGCGGCACGGGCAAGCCGTTGCTGCTTTTGAGGATGTCGGACAGCACGCCCGGCGCGATCTTGCAGCCGCAACCGCCGCCGTGGGACAGGGAGGTGAGGCGGGGTTCAGCGCCCAGGGAAACACGAGGGGTGGAAGACGATTCAGCCATGGCTATCATTGTGCCCTGCACAAGAGGTTTGCGCCCCGGACCCACCCCACCAGGAGACCGACATGACCACGCTCACCCAGGCCAAGCAAGACCGCACCACGCGCCGCGTCGACCAGCTGCTCGACCACTACGGCGAGAGCCACCAAAACCCGGCCAACGAACTGATCCACTACGCCGCCATTCCGCTGATCATGCTCAGCATCGTGGGGCTGATCTTCGCCATCCACCCGCTGGCGGCCTATGCCTTCATTGGGGCCAGCCTGATTTATTACATCCGTCTGTCGCGCCTGTTCACCCTGGCCATGGCGGCCATTTCAGCCATCGGCCTGGCCCTGGTGCACCTGATGGGTGACTACCGCGTCGCGATCTGCGCCAGCATCTTCGTCGTGGCCTGGATCTTCCAGTTCATCGGCCACCGCATCGAAGGCAAGAAGCCGTCCTTCTTCGAGGACGTTCAATACCTCTGGGTCGGGCCGCTCTTCGTGCTCAGCCATCTGTTTCTCAAGCGCGGCTTGCGCTGGTAAGTTTTCTGCATGAGCTGGCACGCCGCGCTGCGACTCGATTACACGCTCCACAACGGCCGCAGCGTGGCGCATTTCCGCCACGATGGGCCGCTACGCATCCTGCAAAGCCTGTACCCCGAGGGCGGCTCGATTTGCCACAACGTGATGGTGCACCCACCCGGCGGTCTGGTGGGGGGTGACACCCTGGACATCCAGCTTTCGGTCGCCGCTGGCGCGCACGGACTGGTGACCACCCCGGGCGCGACGCGCTTTTACCGCAGCACCGGTGACAGCGCCTCGCAACAGGTTCATGCACGGGTTGAGGATGGCGCGCGGCTGGAGTGGCTGCCGCTCGAAGCCCTGGCGTATCCGCAATGCCTGGCTCACAACCAGGCCGTGTTCGACCTGGCCCCAGGCGCGGAGCTGATCGGCTGGGACGTGACGGCACTGGGCCTGCCCGCAGCCGGACAAACCTTCAGCCAGGGGCGCTTCTCGCAGCACCTCGAAATCCAAGGTGTCAGCGGGCTAGGCGATGAAGTGCGCACGCCGGTGTGGCTGGAACAAGGCCGCATCGATGCGACCGACACGCGCCTGATGGACGGGCCGCTGGGTTTGGCTGGCCACCGCTGTCTGGGCACGCTGTTCTTCGCCGCGGGCACGGCCATCGCGCGGGAACGCCGCGAGGCAGCCCTGGACGCGGTACGGACCGTGCTGGAACCCTTGCGCCCTGGTCCCGCTGCTGACGGCGCGGCCCTTCCCCTCGTCGCGGGCGCGACCAGCCCCCACCCGCAAGTGCTGACGGTGCGTGTGCTGAGCCCCCTGGTGGAGCCCGCGCTGGACCTGCTCAAGCGCCTGCGCGGCATCTTGCGGCGCGAGCTCTGGCAACTCGACGCCACGCCGCCGCGAACCTGGGCGCTTTGAGCCGCAAATTGCAAGGCCGTGCCACGACTTGGGGCGGCCCCCACCAAGCTTAGACACGGAACACACCATGAACGACGACGCCCTCATCCTCCAAGACCCCGCGCAAGGCGGCGACGCGAAGGCCGCGCAACTCATCCTGCTGCTGCACGGCGTGGGCAGCAATGCGCAGAGCATGGCGGGCTTGGGGCGCGCCTACGCGCGCGTGTTCCCCAAGGCCATGGTCGTGGCCTTGAACGCGCCCGATCCCTTCATGCCCGGCTCGCCGGTGCAGTTCGCGGGCCATCAGTGGTTTTCCATCCACGAAGTGACGGAAGACAACCGCCCCGCGCGTGTGGCCGCCGCCCTGCCCAAAGTCGAAGCCCTGGTCCGCCAGTGGCAGCAGCGCAGCGGCGTGGATGCGGCGGGCACGGCGCTGGTCGGTTTCTCGCAAGGCGCCATCATGGCCCTGGCCGCCGCGATGCAGCCGCAACCGGTGGCGGCACGCACCATCGCCATCGCGGGGCGCTTCGCGCCCCTGCCCGAAACATCGCCACACGAGAGCTGCACCATCCATCTATTGCATGGCAAGACCGACGCCGTCATGCCTTACCGCCACGCCATCGAAGGCGCGCTGCGCCTCAAGGACTTCGGTGCCGACTTCACCGCCGATGTGCTGCCCTTCGTTGGCCACGAGCTGCACCCGGACTTGATCGAACTGGCGGTGGAGAAGCTGGAAAAGCACATCCCCGCTCGGCTCTGGTTGAAGCCTGGCGAGGGGGATGATGTGGGCGAGGAACGTGAGTCAAGATGACTCCGTGCCCCGCACGGTCGGCACGCTACTTGGCAGCGGCGCCCTGTTTGAATTCATTCAATGCGACGGCAAGGCAGACGATTCCCCAGAAAACCGGGTACTCGTATCCACCGGTGTTCCAAGTCCAACCAAAACCTTTGACCATGTGAAGGGCATACACGGCCACCGCCAACGCGCCCGCAGCTCCCAATGCCGCAAAGCGGGTGCATATTCCTAGAACCAGAGCGATCCCCGTTCCCACTTCAACCATGGCGGCCAAGATCACCCAAAACTCCGGGGGTGCGAAGCCCGCCTTGGCAAAAAAGCCAACGGTTCCCGGGTTCAATGCACCAGCGGCAAATTTGCTTGCCGCGTGGGGGAACATGAACGCACCGCAAATGATGCGAAGAATGTTCCAAGCATGGGTCAGATTGAAGCTTTCAGCGCGGATTGAAAAATCCTTCTTGGTGATTCCTAGCATGATGTTTTTCCTTTCGTAGATCACGACTCATCGTATTCTTTGCAGAGGTCATGAATCGAGCAGATCCAATGACTCCATTGATTCAAATCAATCAAAGAGTCCGTCCGTCATGAACGCGAACCTGGCAAAGTCCGATCACTCACCATGGAGGCCGCCTGACCCACAGCTTTAAGCTGGCCTGCTTCTGAATTCAGCGTGACGAGGCACAAAAAAAGCCGGTCGGAAACCCGACCGGCTTTTTTGAGAAAGCGAAACCCGCTTACTGCTTGACGGCTTCCACCTGCACCAGCAGCTTCACTTCCTTGGGGAAGCCCCAGTTCAGACCGAAGTCGATGCCATAGGCGCTGCGGTCGATGATGGTTTCGAAGTCGCCACCGCAGACTTCACGCTTGAGCATGGGGTTCACATAGCAGTTGAACTTGCTGGCCTTGAGCGTGACGGGTTGGGTCTTGCCCACCAGGGTCAGGGTGCCGGCAATCTCGCTGACCTTGTCACCGTTGAAGCTGAACTTGTCGGCGGTGAACTTGGCGGTCGGGAATTTCTCGGCGTTGAAGAAGTCCGCGCTCTGCAGGTGCTTGTCGAAGGCCGAGGTACCCGTGTTGATGGAGGTCATGTCGATGGTGATCTGGACGCTGCCCTTCTTCGCGGCCTTGTCCAGCGTGACCGAGCCCTCCTTCTTGTCGAAGCGGCCACGGTTGGTCGAGGTGCCCATGTGGTCGATCTCGAAGGTCACGAAAGTGTGCGTCGGGTCGATGCTGTAGGTGGCGGATTGGGCTTGGGCGGTGCCAGCGGCAGCCAGGGCCAGGCCGACGAGGGTGGCGACGGTGATCTTGCGCATGAGGGGACTCCTGTGAATCAGCAAGGGTTGAGGAAGGGAAAAATGGAAGAGCGTGAGCGTGAGCATGAGCGCGGGACGCATCGGCGTTCAGCAGAACGTCAGAGCTTGCCCACGCCGGTCAGCGCCAGCTTGAACTTGACCTGAACCTCGTCCGCCACCATGGAGGTGTCGGACCACTGGTTCTCGCCAATCGCGTAGGCCAGACGCTTGATGGTGAACAAACCGGTGGCGGTGGTCGTGCCGCCGACTTGCGAGAGCGTCACCGGCACCGTGACCGGGTTGGCGCGGCCCTTGATGGTGAGCTGGCCCGCCACCTCGTACTTGCCGCCACCCAGGGCTTTGATGCCGCTGGACTGGAAAGTCGCCTTCGGAAAGCCGGGCACGTTGAACCACACGGCCTTGGGCAGCTCGGCGTCCGCCTCGGGCACGCCCAGAGTGGCGCTGGCCATTTCGGCCGTGAAGGCGATTTTGCTGGTCTGCGGCTTGGCGGGGTCGAAGGCGATCTGCGCGTCGAACTTCTTGAAGTAGCCCTCGACCGGCACGCCCATCTGCTTGCTGACGAAGACGATCTCGCTCTGCGCGGGCACCAGCTTCTGCTGGCCCTGGGCGGGCAGCGAGACGCTGGCGAGGACGGACAAAGCCAGCAGCAGGCTGCCCGAAACATGACGGCGGATGAAGTTCATGGCGGAAATAACTCCGAAGTGGAAGATCAGGAACGGCCAAACCACATGCGGCCGATGAGGCCATCGCGGTCCAGCCACTGGTGTTTCAAGGCCGCGGCCACGTGCAGCAGCACGAACAAGGCCATCAGGTAGGCGCCGATTTCATGCGCCTCCTTCAGGGTGTGGGCCAAGGCCGCGTCCTTGCCCACGAAGTCGGGCAAGGGCAGCACGCCAAAGAGCACGATGGAAAAACCCGTGGCCGAGCTGTAAGCCCAGCCCAGCAGGGGCACGGCGAAGAACAGCAGGTAGAGCACGGCATGCGTGCCATGGTGCGCCACGCGCTGCCAGGCCGGCATGGCCTGCGCGATGTGGGATGGCAGGGCTGGCGCGGGGCGGATCAGCCGCCAGAACAGGCGCAGGAAGGACAGGGCCAGCACCAGGATGCCCACCCATTTGTGCCAGTTGAACAGCTTGAGCCGTTGCGGCGAGAAAGGCAGGTCGGCCATGTACACGCCCAGGCAGAACAGGCCGATCAGCATCAGGCCCAGGGCCCAGTGCAGGACGACGGCCAGGCCGTTGTAGCGCGCGATCGGAGGGATGGAAGTGGTGGTATTCATGGCAATGGGCTGCGATTCTAGGAAGCCCCCTTTATCCCCAGGATGAGCGGGCTTGTCGGCTGAGTTCAAATTTTTTGCTCGCGGCCCGATGCAGCGCCAGGGCAACTTGCCCTCTGGCACCGTTTTTGCACTCGCCCTCAGGGTTGACCCGGTGTCTGCTTTGTTCAGACCCGGTTCGCCTGCTTCCTGTTTCCCTTGTTCCTCTTCCCCTTGTTCCTTGTCTTCTCCTTTGCTGAAAGGCACTTCCATGAGTGAAACAACAACAGCCGCGGCGTCTGGCGGCGGTGTCACCTACCAATCGGTGGACAGCAGCTACTTCGAGAAACGCGGCTTGCGCCGTTACGCGGGTGTGGCGTCCCTGTGGGCCTTGGGCGTGGGCGCGGTGATTTCCGGCCACTTCTCGGGCTGGAACTTCGGGCTGGGCGTGGGCGGCTGGGGCGGCATGCTGATCGCCACGGTCTTCATCGCCATCATGTACCTGGGCCTGACCTTTTCCATCGCCGAGATGAGCCCGGCCTTGCCCCACACTGGCGCGGCGTATTCCTTCGCCCGCTCCACCATGGGGCCTTGGGGCGGATTCATCACTGGCCTGTGCGAGAACGTGGAATACGTCATCACGCCCGCAGTCATCGTCTTTTTCATCGGCTCCTACCTGGGCTCCATCTTCGGCACGTCCGAGAGCTTCCAGCCGGTCTACTGGATCGGCGGCTACATCGTCTTCGTGGGCCTGAACGTTGTCGGCGTGGAACTGTCCTTCAAGGTCACGCTGGTGGTCACCCTGCTGGCCCTGGCCTGCCTGGTGGGCTTCTGGTTCAGCGCCATCCCCAACATGGACTTCACCCGCTGGGCGCTCAACATCGGCGTTGGCGCCGATGGCGCGCCGGTGGAGCTGGCCGAGGGCGGCGGCAGCTTCCTGCCCTTCGGCCTGCATGGCGCGTTGGCGGCCATGCCTTTCGCTGTCTGGCTCTTCCTGGCCATTGAGCAGTTGCCGCTGGCGGCCGAGGAATCGGTGGACCCCAAGCGGGACATGCCGCGCGGCATCATCCTGGGCATCATCACGCTGATCATCTCGGCGTTCATGATCCTGTTGCTGAACGCCTCGATCGCCAAGGGTGCTTTCGCACTCTCCACCTCGGGCGAACCGCTGCTGGACGGTTTCCGCGCCATCTACGGCGACGGCATCGCCAAGATCCTGGCGCTGATCGCCGTGATCGGCCTGATCGCCAGCTTCCACACCATCATCTTCGCGCAGGGTCGCCAGATCTACTCGCTGTCGCGCGCGGGCTACTTCCCGCGCGCGCTGTCCATCACGCACGGCACGCGCAAGACGCCGCACCTGGCCATGGTGGCGGGCGCGGTGGTGGCACTGATCGTGATGTGCGTGATCTGGTACGGCGTGGCCAACAGCGCGGCCATCATCGGCGGCACCCTGCTCAACATGGCGGTGTTCGGCGCGATGATTTCCTACATCATGCAGGCCCTGTCCTTCATTCTGTTGCGCAAGAAGTTTCCCCAGATCGCGCGTCCCTACAAGAGCCCCTTCGGCGTCGTGGGCGCGGTGCTGACCATGCTGATCGCGCTGGTCACCATCTACTTCCAGCTCTCCGACCCGGTCTACCGCGCCGGAGTGATCGGCGTGGCGATCTGGTTCGCGGTCGGCATCATCTACTTCGCGCTCGTCGGGCGCCACAAGCTGGTGCTCTCGCCGGAAGAAGAGTTCGCCCGCTCCAAGGGCACGGCGGAGTACAAGTCTCTCTGAGCCACCCTCGACGACGCGGCGGAGCGCGGGGCTCCAGAACCCGAGGGTTCTAGGGCCCCAAGCCCCCGACGCTGCAGGTGACCCAGGGAAGAAGGGCAACCTTCTTCCCTTTTTTTCATGCCGGGTCTTCATGCCGGGTCGGCCAGACCCCCCATCAGCAATTGCAGCAGCTTGGCGCCCATGGTGCTGGCGGCCTCCTCGCGCCCCGCACCCAGGCCGTAAAGCCCCGCCGTTTGTTCTTCGAGCACCAAGGTGGCGTAGCCATGCGCGCATGACCAGGCCAGCAGAATGCGCTCCCCCAGCTCGGCGGGTGGCAGGCCCCGCTCGGCGATCAGCTCCGCATACACCTGGCGCAAGGCATCCCCGGTGCGGCGCCCGGCGGCCTGCAACGCGGCGTCTTGCGGGTCCAGCCGATCGCGGCGGAACATCAGCTGGAACAGGGCACGGTGCGCCAAGGCGAAATCGATGTAGGCCGCGCCCAGGGCCTGGGCGCGCGCGCGTGCGTCCTGGCCCGCGCTGTCCATGCGCGCCTGCATGGCGTCGGCCAGGCGCTCGAAGCCATCGGCCGCGCAGGCCGTCAACAGGCCGCGCGCATCGCCAAAGTGGTGGGCCGGCGCCGCGTGCGAGACCCCAGCCGCGCGCGCGGCGGCGCGCAGGGAAAAGCCCTCCAGCCCCTGCTCGCGCAGCAACTCGCTGGTGGCGTCGATCAGCGCCCGGCGCAGGTCGCCGTGGTGATAAGGCAGGGGCTCGGCTGCCGGGCGGCGGGAAGCGGCGGCGGGAAGCGCGACGGGAGAGGCAGTTTTGGAGCGAGGCATGACGGCATCATAACTTGACAATGTCAAATTGCACCGCTACAGTCCATTCACTCTATCTTGACAATGGAAATATCATGACCCCTCAACTCTCAGATCTCTTGCTGGCGCTGCTGCACCACCTCGCCGTTTTCGCGCTGGTCGCCGCGCTCTTCTCGCAATACCTGCTCCTGGGCGGCCAGCCCGATGCGGCACGCCTGCGCACCCTGGGGCAACTGGACAAAGGGTATGCCGCGCTGGCGGCGGGCATTCTGGCCATCGGTTTCGCGCGCGCCGCGCACGGGGCCAAGGGCTGGGCGTTCTATGCCGACAACCCGGTGTTCTGGACCAAGATCGCGGTCTTCGGGCTGATCGGCCTGCTGTCCGCCGTGCCGACGCTGCGCTTCCTGCGCTGGCAAAAGCAAGGCGGCTTGCCGGACGCGTCAAGCTGGCGCGGCACCCGGCGTTGGATCTTGGCGGAGTTGCTGCTCTTGCCCTTGCTGCCGCTGCTGGCCATCCTGATGGCGCGTGGCATCGGCTTGTGAAGGGCTTGCGACAACGCCCGCAGGGCCTGCGCAGCCCGATGCCGTGAACGAGAACTAGGACAAGACCGGCGCGGACCCACCGGCGTCGAGCGTCAACCCATCGCTGCGGTCCTTCAGGTCCACGCCCGTGAGCTGCAGCTTGCGCGCCTCGCGGCACAGCCACCACAGACGTGCCGCCGCGGCCGAGGCGGGCAAGCCTTCGGGTCGCACATTGGAGATGCAATTGCGCTGAGCGTCGTTGCGCCCCGGCCGGGGCGCCCAGGTGAGGTAGATGCCCAGACTGTCGGGCGAGGACAGGCCGGGCCGTTCGCCAATCAGCACCGCGACCATGCGGGCCTGGAGCAGCGCCCCCACTTCGTCACCCAGAGCCACGCGCGACTGAGTGGCGATGACCACGGGGCCGAGCGTCCAGTCCGTGGGCGCGAGCTGGCGGATGGCCTCGATCAAGGGCACCGCCTGACGCTCCACCGCCAGGGAGGATAGGCCGTCACCGACCACCAGCAACAAATCACAGCCCTCGGGCCGGGCTTGCGCGGCAAGTTGGGACGCATCCTCGGCATTCAAACGACGGCCGAGGTCAGGCCGCAGGAGGTAGGTGGCGCGGTCGCTGGCGGCGCTGCGCACGGTCAGCGTCTCGCAGCCCAGGGTCTGCAAGCGCGCGGCCAGGGCCGCTGCGTCCAGCTGGATGTGCACCGCGTCCCGAGCCTGGGCATGGGCCAGGCCGAAACTGAGCAGTTCCTTGGTGGGCAGGCCCGCCCCGACGCGGCCGAGGGCGATGCGCGCCGCGGTGTGGGCGCGCAAGTCGGTCCAGGGATCCGCGGAGCCCACCTCGGCGCCCCGGGCGTCGGGGCTGGACGATGGGGAGGAAAACTCGACCACCTTGCCGTTCATGGGATCCCCCTTGCTCTGCTGTCCATCAGAACTCTCGATGCGCCGCGGGATCACGCCGCCTTGCGCATCAACTCCAAGGCTGGCTGCCGCGCGCTGCTGCTGAGCAGACGGCCGGCTTCGTCAATGATCTGCATGCGCTGCAGCCAGGCTTCAAATTCCGGCGCGTGGCGCAGGCCCAGCACCTGGCGCACGTACAGCGCGTCGTGGAAGGAGGTGCTCTGGTAATTGAGCATGATGTCGTCCGCGCCCGGCACGCCCATCACGAAGTTCACGCCCGCAGCGCCCAGCAGGGTCAGCAGGTTGTCCATGTCGTCCTGGTCGGCCTCGGCATGGTTGGTGTAGCAGACGTCCACGCCCAAGGGCGCGCCCAGCAGCTTGCCGCAGAAATGGTCTTCCAGGCCAGCGCGCACGATCTGCTTGCCGTCGTACAGGTATTCGGGGCCGATGAAGCCAACCACGGTGTTGGTCAGCAAGGGCTTGAACTCGCGCGCCACGGCGTAGGCCCGCGCCTCGCAGGTCTGCTGGTCCACGCCATGGTGGGCGTTGGCCGAGAGGGCGCTGCCCTGCCCGGTCTCGAAATACATGACGTTGTCGCCCACGCCATCTTGCAAGGGCCGGCCGCGCTTGAGCGACAGCGCCGCCTCGCGCGCCTCGCGCAGCACGGCCAGGCTGACACCGAAGCTCGCATTCGCGGCCTCGGTGCCCGCGATGGACTGGAACACCAGATCCACCGGCGCGCCCTGCTCGATCATCTGGATGGTGTTGGTCACGTGCGTGAGCACGCAGGTCTGGGTCGGGATGGCCAGGCGCTCCACCACCTCGCCCATGCGTCGCACCAGGGTGCCCAGGGCGGCCACGCTGTCGGTGGCGGGGTTGACGCCGATCACCGCGTCGCCACAGCCGTACAGCAGACCATCGATCATGCTGGCCGCGATGCCGCGCACGTCGTCGGTCGGGTGATTGGGCTGCAGGCGCACGGCCAGCCTTCCCGGCAGGCCGATGGTGTCGCGAAAGGCCGTGACCACGCGGCATTTGCGCGCCACGGCGATCAGGTCCTGGTTGCGCATCAGCTTGCTGACCGCCGCCGCCATCTCGGGCGTGATGCCTGCGCGCACGGCGCTGAGCGTGTCGCTGGTGGTGCGCTCGTCCAGCAGCCAGTCACGGAAGGCGCCGACGGTCAGGTGCGCGATGGGCGCGAAGGCTGCGCCATCGTGCGTGTCGATGATGAGCCGCGTGACCTCGTCGGTCTCGTAGGGAATCAGGGCTTCATTGAGGAAGGTGCGCAGCGGCAAATCGGCGAGGGCGAGACGCGCCGCCATGCGCTCCACCGACGAGGTGGCCGCCACGCCCGCCAGTGCGTCGCCCGACCGCAGGGGCGTGGCCTTGGCCATCAGATCCCGCAGGTCACGGAACTGCCAGGTCTGGTGCGCGACAGTGGCTTGGTAGGCGGGCATGGTGCCTCTCCTTCAAGCAGCAAATATGCCAGCGCGGCCCCGTGCGGGCAAGGAGATGCCGATGTGACGACCAGCGCGACGACCGGCCCGCGTCGGCGCGCCAGCCTGCGGAGGCGCGGTCGGTGTGGGCGGTCGAGTGTGGACGTCTGGCGCTGGCTGGGACTCAGCCGTCCGCGTTGATCTTGGCGATCAGCTTCTTGAGCACGTCCTCGGCCTGGTCGTTCGGCACCTGACAGGTGCCCGCCGCCTGGTGCCCGCCGCCGCCGTACTGCAGCATCAGGTCACCCACATTGGTCCTGCTGGAGCGGTCGAGGATGGATTTGCCCGTGGCGAACACCGTGTTCTGCTTCTGAGGACCCCAGAGCACGTGGATCGAGATGTTGGTCTGCGGGAACAGCGCGTAGATCATGAAGCGGTTGGTCGCGTAGATCGTGTTCTCGCCCCGCAGGTCGAGCACCGCCAGATTGCGGTGCACCGTGGTGCAGCGCTTGATTTGTTCCTTGGCTTTTTCCGTGTGCTCGAAATACAGGTCCACGCGCTCCTTGACGTCCGGCAGCGCCAGGATCTCGCCAATCGAGTGGTCCTTGCAGTACTTGATGAGGTCCATCATCAGCTGGTAGTTGCTGATGCGGAATTCACGGAAACGACCCAGGCCCGTGCGCGCGTCCATCAGGTAGTTCAAGAGCACCCAGCCCTTGGGGTCGAGCACTTCATCGCGCACGTACTGCGCGCTGTCGGCCTTATCCACGGCCTCCATCATCTCGTCGGAGATGCCGGGGAACTTGGCCTTGCCGCCGTAGTACTCGTAAACCACGCGCGCGGCCGAAGGCGACTTGGCGTCGATGATGTGGTTCTTGCGTGCGTCGGCGGACTGGCCCGCGTTGCGGATGGTTTCGGAGAGGTGGTGATCAAAGGCCAGGTGCGCGCCGGGCACGTAGGGCAGGTTGGTGGTGATGTCGCGCTGGCTGATCTCGACCTTGCCATCCTGCATGTCCTTGGGGTGGACAAACTTGATGTCGTCGATCAGGTCCAGTTCATTCAGCAAGACGGCGCAGACCAGACCATCGAAGTCGCTGCGGGTGACAAGGCGGTATTTTTCTTGGCTCATTGATCACTCTCCTCCATGAATATGTAAGCAGATATTACAACACCGGTTTTGGCGTGTGAGCGGGTATCGACCCGGGGTCGGACCTCATGCGCCGAGGGCCAGCGCGAGCAATTCCTCGGCGAAGGCATAGGAGGTGGACGCCCCCGTGCCGCCGGTCACGATGCCCAGCGCCACCCCTTGGGACGGAGACGTCTTGAACACCACGTCGGCGGCGCTGGCGTAGGTGCCGGTCCAGCGCTCGGTCACGACGGCGCCCGCGGACCCGGCCGCGGGCAGCACGCGGCGCAGCTCGTCCAAGATCAGTTCGTCCACGGCCGTGCTGCCAAAGGGCGCTTCGGCATCCCCGTAGACATGGCTGTCGCCCACCACCAGCGAACCATCGGCCGACTGCACCACGATCAGGTGCACGCCCTGCTTCAAGTGCTCACCCTGTTCCGCTTGCAGACGCTGCAACAGGGGCGCGGCCTCGGGCAACTCACTGTAGCCCTCGTAGCGCACCAGGCTGAGGTCAGACATCAGGGCTGCGGGCAGGTGGACGGGCACGGCGGGCCGCACGCGCATCATCTGCAAGGTGCTCATGCGGATACGGGCCTGCTCGATGGCCTCGGGGTAGAGCGCGTTCAACTCATGACCCGGACAGACCACGCAATGGTCGGCACGCAGCACACCGCGGCTGGTGGCGACGGTGGGCAGGTCCACACCATGCACCACCGTGCGCCAATGGAAATCCACGCCCTGCGCCGCCTGCAACCAGGCGGCGAGCTTGGGGATGGCCTCGCGCGACTCCACGCGGCGCTCGTGCGGGCTGTAGAGCGCGGCAAGGTGCGGTCCCAGCGCCGTCTCGCCAAAGCGGGCTTGCGTCTGCGCGGGCGTGAGCAGTTCGCAACCCTCGCCCATTTCGGTGCGCAAGAAGGCCTCGACCACGGCCAGGGCCTCGGGCCGCTGCGCCGTGAGGTACAGACCGGGATGGATGACCGGGATGCCCGCCTGCGGCGCGATGGCCAGCCAGGCGTCACGCGTCTTCATCGCGCGGCGCCAATGCTCGCCACGCCGCTGACCCGTGACGGTGACGAAACCGAAGTTGCGGATGGACGCCCCGATGCTCTGCGCCGTGCGCTCGACCACGGCCACCTTCAGGCCCCGTTGCCGGGCCGCGTAAGCGGTCATCAAGCCGACCACCCCCGCCCCCACGACCACCAGGTCGTAATGTTTGTCGCTCATGCTCCGCGCCATGTTGTCCACCTTGGAAAAATTCAACGGACTCGCCAGGCCTGGGTACGGCGCCCCGCCCACCATCCCAAGGCCATGAAGACCAGGCTGGCGAGACCGGACACGAGCGTGATCAGCACCGCCATCGCGGCGGCTGGCCCGGTCTCACCCGCTTCGTCCAGGTTGAGGATGGCGATGGCTGCGACCTTGGTCTGCGGCGCGTACAGGAACACCACGGCCGACACCGTCGTCATGGCGTTGATGAAGAAATAACGCGCGACGTCGATCACGGCCGGCAGACAAATGGGCAAGGTGACACGCCAGGCCGTCTTGTAGAAGGGCACCTTGAGCGAGGCGCTGACGGACTCGAACTCATTGTCCAGGCCCTTGAGCGCGGTCACCGCCGTCAGATGCCCCGTGGTGTAGAAATGGACGATGGTGCACAGCGTGAGCAGGGTCATGGTCTGGTACAGACCGCCCAGGGGATTGCCCGGCGCGTTGAAGAAGAAGATGTAGCCCAGACCCAGCACCAGGCCCGGCACGGCCATGGGCAGCATGGCCAGGAGACGGAGCAAACCGCGCAGCAGTCCATCCAGGCTGACCCCGGAGCCCTGGGCTCGGCGCGGCGCCGTCTTCTCCAAGAGGTAAGCCCCGGTGAACACCAGCACCGTGCCACCCAGCGCCGCGCCAGCCGCCATGCGCAAGCTGTTGACGAACCCCGCACCCACCTCGGCCTCGGTCAGGCCGTACACGTAATGGTTGAGGCTGGGCATGAGCTTGTAGGGCCAGAACGTGGCGAGCGACGCGAACACGGCCATGCCCAGCATGGCGAGCATCAGCGCCGCGACCACGAGACTGTAGAGCGAGAACGCGGTGTCGCGCCCCCGCGCGGGCTTGGGCACGTAGGGCACGGCGCGCGCGCTCAACATCGCGGTCTGGCGGCGTTGCAGCAGGTGGTCAACGGCGAAGGTCAGCACGGCTGGCGCCAGCAAGAGGATGGCCACCACCGAACCCTTGGCGAAATCCTGCTGGCCGATGACCAGCTTGAACACATCGGTGGCCAGCATGTTGAAGTTGCCACCGATCACCTTGGGAATGCCGAAGTCCGTGATCACCAGCGTGAAGACCACGAGCGCGGCCGACACCAGGCCGTACTTGGCGCCCGGCAAGGTGATGGTGAAGAACTTGCGCACCGCGCTCGCGCCCATGGAATCCGCCGCTTCGTAGAGCCGCGCATCGGCCAGGGCCAGCGCCGTCACCAGGATCATCAGCGCATGCGGGAAGACCGCGAAACATTCGGCCAGCACGATACCCGGCGCGCCGTAGATCTGCGCATAGCCCAGGCTTTGCAGCAGCCCCTTGGCCACGCCCTGATTGCCGAACCAATAGATCAGAGAAATGGCCGGCAGCAGCGAGGGCGCGAGCAGCGGAATCAGCGCCACCAAGCGCAGCAACCCTTTCAGACGCATGCAGGTGCGCGTGAGCGCGTAGGCCAAGCCAAACGCCAGCGGCAAGGTGATGATCGTGACCAAAGCCGCCACCCAGACGCTGTTCCAGAGGCTTTGCAACAAAGCAGGCGTGCGCGCGTAGGCCAGGAAGTTGTCCAAGGCGACAAACTGTCCCTCCTTGCCCAGCATGGCCTGCCAAAGGATGGCCAGCAGGGGCAGCGCCAAAAAGCACGACAGCAGCAGCACGGCCAGCAGCACGAGGGCGCGCGCCAGGCGATCAGTCCAGTGCAGGCGCTGCTGCACCGGCTCCCTCAAGGGTGAGCGGGAGTGGGAGGGGGAGCGCGAGAGCGGAGCCGACCGCGCGCCGCGCTCAGCCCTCGCGTCGGTCGCTTGCGCCGTGCTCAAGCGGCCTCCGCCCCGGCCGGGAAGACGCGTACCCGGTCGGCGCGCAGCGCGAAGGGCAGCGGCTGACCCAGGCGCACGCCAAACTCGTCCATCTGGTTGAGCGAGAACTGCAGGTACAACGGCAAGGGCTGGCCTTCGGCGTCGCGCAAGCCTTCCACCTCCAGCTCCGCCAGGCAGTTGCCGCCCAGGAATTCGATGCCGCGCACCACGCCCGTGCAACGCCCCGGGTCGTCCGCGGCCACGTCGATCATGCGCCGGTCCTCCGGGCGCAGGTACAGCGTCACGGGACGGCCGGGACGGAACTCCGCGCCTTGCGTGCACTGCAGGCGCAGCGGCCCGCAACGGAACCAATGCCCGCCCTCGGCCACGGCCGGCAGGCGGTTGACCTTGCCCACGAACTCGGCCACGAAGGGCGTGGCAGGCGTGCGGTAGATCTCCATCGGCGTGCCGACCTGCTCGATCACGCCCTGGTTCATCACCACGATGCGGTCGGCCATGGACAGAGCTTCGTCCTGGTCGTGCGTGACCATGATGGTCGTCAGCCCCAGCTTGCGCTGCAGCGCGCGGATTTCCTTGCGCAGGTGCACGCGCACGATGGCGTCCAAGGCCGACAGGGGTTCGTCCAACAACAGCAAGCTGGGCGAAGTCGCCAGCGCGCGCGCCAGCGCGATGCGCTGCTGCTGCCCGCCCGACAACTGCGCCGGATACTTGCGCTCGCTGCCAGGCAAGCCCACCAGCGTCAGCAACTCGTCCACCCGCGCGGCGATGCGCGCCTTGTCCATGCTGCCGCTCAGGCCATAGGCCACATTGGCCGCGACCGTGAGGTTGGGGAACAGGGCGTAACTCTGGAACACGATGCCGTAATCGCGCTGCGCGGGCGGCAGCGCGGAAATGTCCCGACCGTTCTGCCAGACCTGGCCACTGCTCTGCACTTCCAAGCCCGCGATGATGCGCAGCAAGGTCGTCTTGCCGCAGCCCGAAGGCCCGAGGAAACAGACCAGCTCACCCGCTGGCAGGTCCAGGTCAATGCCGTCCAGCGCCGTGAACGCACCGAAGTCCTTGCGGACCTGGCGCAGGGAGAGATAAGGCGATTCAGGCATGTTGTGACTTCGTGCGCGAGCTCCCATGGAACCGGCTTTGCCGGGCCATCGGGAGCGTCTCCCCTGCCACCGCAGGTTGGCGTTCAGGGGAGAAGGCGCGCAGCGCCTCAGAGGGGTGGGTTATTTCTTCACTTCAGTCTTGCTGTCGTACCGCTTCGTCCACTCGGCCAGGATGCGCTCGCGATTGGACGCCGACCAGGCGAAGTCCATCTTCACCAGGCGCTGTTCGTAATCCGCGGGCACATTGGCCAGGGGCTCGGCCACGCCAGGCACGGCCGTGATGGCGAAGTTCTTGCCGTAGAGCTTCGCCGCGTCCATGCTCGAAGCCCAGTCCGCCAGCTTCTTCGCGGCAGCGAGGTTTTTGGTGCCTTTTTGGATGGCGAAGGCTTCCAGATCCCAGCCCAGGCCTTCCTTGGGGAAGACCAGGTCGATGGGCGCGCCCTTGGCCTTGTTGCTGTTGCCGCGGTACTCGAAGCTGATGCCCGCCACGTACTCGCCGCTGGCCGCCATGTTGCAAGGCTTGCTGCCGCTGTGCGTGTACTGGGCGATGTTCTCGTGCAGCGCATCCATGAACTTCCAGCCGTCGCCCTTGCCGTCCTTGTCGCCCCACAGGGTCAGCCAGGCGGCCACGTCGAAGTAGCCGGTGCCGCTGGAAGCCGGGTTGGGCATGACCACCTGGCCCTTGAACTCGGGCTTGGTCAGGTCCTTCCAGCTCTCGGGCTTCTTGATGCCTTTCTTCTCGGCTTCCACGGTGTTGAAGCAAACCGTCGCACCCCAGACATCCATGCCGAACCAGGCGGGCGGGTTCTTCTTGTCCTTGTAAGCGGCGCTGATGGCCTTGAGGTTGGCCGGCGCGTAGGGCTCCAGCATCTTGTTGTTGTCCAGCAGCGCGAGGCTGGAGGCGGCCACGCCCATCACCACGTCGGCCTGCGGATTGGCCTTTTCGGCCAGCAGCTTGGCGGTGATCACGCCCGTGCTGTCGCGCACCCATTTGATCTCGATCTCGGGCTCGACCTTGTTGAAGCCCTCCTGGTAGGCCTTGAGCTGGTCGGTTTCCAGCGCGGTGTAGACCAGCAAGGTGGTTTTCTGGGCCAAGGCCGCCGTGGCGGTTCCGGCCAGCGCGGCCGCGAACACCCAGGTCCGGAAAGAAAGACGCATGCGCATGGTGAATGCTCCTGATGGTGGAAACCGGCATCGTGTGACGTCACCGTGACGCGCTGATGACGGCGGCCTGACCGATCAATGCAAGCCTCGTGCCCGCCGCTCGAAGGGGCAGGCCGGTCCAGCGCGCGGTCGGCGCCGGCAGGGGCGCCGGATTTCACTGTTCTGGTGCAATCCGGCGAAACATCGGGCATGCGGCCGTCCCGTGCGGCGACACGCCCGGGGGCGGCTCTGACACCGGTCTGGTTTCAGGGCGGGCTGGCCAGAAAGCGCAGCCCCACCCCCGGCTCGGTGGCGATGTAACGCGGGGCCACGGCGTCGTCCCCCAGCTTTTGCCGCAGCTTGCCCACCAGGATGCGCACGTAGTGCGTGTCGTCCTGGTGGGTCACGCCCCAGACCTCGCGCAAGATCTGCGGCTGCGTCACCACGCGCCCAGCGTGCTTGAGGAGCAGCGCCAGCAGCGCGTACTCCTTGCGGCCCAGGGCGAGCAGTTCGCCGTCCAGCCGCACTTCGCGCCGCGCCAGATCGATGCGCAGATGGCCATCGTCGAACAGCGCGTTGTCGTGCTTCACGTCAGCTTGCTGGCGCAGCAACACACGGATGCGCGCCATCAGCTCCTGCGTGCCGAAGGGCTTGGTCACGTAGTCATTGGCGCCTTCGTCCAGCGCCATGACCTTCTCCGATTCGCCCGCGCGCACGCTGAGCATGATCACCGGCACCTGCGACCAGGCCCGCAGCTCACGCAGCACCTCGTGGCCGTCGATGTCGGGCAGGCCGATGTCGAGGATGAGCAGATCGGCGCCCCGGTCCGCCAACGCGGCCAGCCCCTCCCGGCCGCTCGCGGCCAGCGTCACCTCGTAGCCCTGCGCGCGCAGGCTGATGTCGAGGAAACGGCGGATCTGCGGCTCGTCGTCGATCACCAGCACGCGCACCGGCGTGGAGGCCGGCATGGGAGGCGACACGGAGGTAGGCATGGGCAGGGACGTCAAGGGTCGCGGTCGTCAGGTCGTCAGGTCGTCAGGTCGTCAGGTCGTCAGGTCGTCGGTCGTCAGGGCTTCGGCTCAGCGATCAGCATCCGGCGGTTTCGACGAGGGTGTGAACGGCGGCGTGATCAAAGGCAAGGTGATGCGGATCACGGTGCCGCGCCCATCCGGCCCCGGCAGGGCAACGACGTTGCCGCCGTGCGCGCCGACCATGCCCTGCGCGATCGTCAGCCCCAGGCCCGTGCCATGGCGTCCCCGATCGCCGCGCTCGACACTGTAGAACATGTCGAAGATGCGCCCGCGCTCGTCCTCCGGGATGCCGGGGCCGCGGTCGCGCACGTCCAGTTGCAGAACCTCCCCGCGCGTGCGACCCGCATCGTCGTCCACCGGGTCCGCCAAGCGCGCCGTGATGGTGATGGGTTCATCCGGTGGCGAGAACTTGGCCGCGTTTTCGAGCACGTTGAACAAGGCCTGCTCCACCAGCGCCGGGTGCACCCAGATCGGCGGCAAGCCGGGCGAGAGGGTCACGTTGGCTTGCACGCCCGGCTGGTAACGGCGCAGGCGCCCGGTGGCCGAACCGATCAGCTCGTCCACGCCGATCCAGTCGCGCTTGAGGCTCAGGCCCGTGTGGCCCAGCCGGGTCATGTCCAGCAGGTTCTGGATGTAGCGGTCCAGCCGCTCGCCCTCGACCAGGATGGTGTCGAGCAGGTTCTTGCGGTCCTCGGCGCTCATCGCGTCGCTGTACCCGGCCAGGCTGCCCGCCGAACCGATCATGGCCGCCAGGGGCGAGCGCAGGTCGTGCGAGACGGAGGACAGCAGCGCGGAGCGCAGGCGTTCGGTTTCGTTGCTGACGCGCGCTTTCTCGAGATCAGCCACCAGACGCGCGCGCAGCGCGGCCTGGGCGATGTCCTGCGCCATGGCCTCGGCCAGACGACGCTGCGCATGCGACAGCCGCCGCATGTCTACGCCGAAACGCAAGCCCACCACGCCGATCACGCCTTGGCCCGCCGGCCCGCTGGCCCCCGGCTCCTCGCGCAGCGGCAGCCACCACCAGGCCGCCCCGGCCAGGGTGTCGGTGTATCGCCCGGCGGACTGCCCATGGGACAGCGCCCAATCCATCGCGGCCCGGTCAATGTCCGCCAGCTCGGCGTTGGGGGAACTGGCCTCGGTGCTGGCGCCCGCCTCGCCAACGCGCAGCCAGGCGCCAGCGCTGAGATGGCGCTCCAGCGCGGCGCGGCCAGCTTGCAGCACTGCACCCAGATCGGCCGCCGCGCTCAATTGCCGGCCCAAGCCCTGCAAGGCCGTCGCATGCGCGTTCGCGGCGCGCAAGGCCAACACCTGCATGCGCAGCTGCGAGGCCAGGCGGCCGGCCACCAAGGCGGCGATCAGGAAGAGAAAGACCGTGGCCACGCCCTGACGCGCGCCGATGAACAGCGTGAAGCGCGGCTCGATGAAGAAGAAGTTGTAGGCGAGAAAGCACAGCCCCGCGGCCAGCACCGCCGCCGCCATGCGGGTGCGCGCCGCGACCAGCACCACCGCCACGATGAACACCATGGACAGATCGCTCAAGCCCAGCCAGAGCTCCGCGGCCCAGGCCGCGAGGATGGCGGCCAGCGTGGCGAAGAGGGTCAGCGCCAGGTCATCGCGTCCCAGCCAGGTGGCAGGACTTTCCCAGCGACGGCGTGCGCGGACCTTCGCCTGCGGCGCGCTGATGATGACCAGCTCGAAATGCGTCCCGTGCTGCAAAAGCTGCTGCGTGAGTGTGCGGTTGACCATGCGCGCGAAAGGCCGCTCGCGCGTGCGTCCGACGACCAGGGTCGAACTGCCGCCGCTGGCGGCGTGGTCGAGCAAGGCATCGGCGATGCGCGGACCGTGCAGCACTTCGGTGTCCGCGCCGAGATTGCGCGCCAACGCGAAAGCGCGGTCCAGCTCGGCCTGCCGCGCCGGATCCACCTTGTCGCCCGCCCCCGTCTGCACCGTCACCACGCTCCACGGCGCGTCGCGCCGCTCGGCGATGCGGCGGCCCGCGCGCACCAGGTACTCGGACGAACCCAGGCCATCGATGGCGACCAGCACGCGCCTGCGCAGCGCCAAGCCGGGCAGGCCGCGCGCGGCCTGGGTCTCGCGCAAGTCTTCGTCCACGCGGTCGGCGGCCGTCTGCATCGCCAGCTCGCGCAGCGCGGCCAAGTTCGAGGGCAGGAAAAAAGCTTGCAGGGCGCGTTCGGCCTGCTCGGGCAGATAGACCTTGCCCTGCTTGAGCCGCTCGATCAATTCACGCGGCGGCAGGTCGACCAGGCGGATGTCGCGCAGGCGGTCGAACAGCGCGTCGGGCACGGTCTCGCTCACGCGCACGCCGGTGATGCGGTGCACGACATCGTTCAGGCTTTCCAGGTGCTGGATGTTGACGGCGGTGCACACGTCGATGCCCGCGTCCAACAACTCCTCCACGTCCTGCCAGCGCCTCTCGTGGCGACTGCCCGGGGCGTTGCGGTGGGCCAGCTCGTCGATGATCGCCACGCGCGGACGGCGCGCCAGCACCGCGTCGATGTCCAGTTCCTCCAGCTGGCGGCCCTGGTAGTCGATGCGCTGGCGCGGAATGATGTCCAGGCCGTCCAGCAAGGCGGCGGTCTCGGCGCGACCATGGGTCTCGACGATGCCAACGACGATGTCGACGCCCTGCTTCTGCAATTCGCGCGCGCGCGACAACATCGCATAGGTCTTGCCGACACCGGGCGCGGCGCCCAGAAACACCGTCAGCCGCCCGGCCGCCTGGCGGCGCAGCTCGCTCGCCAGCGCATCGGCCCGGACTTCTCGGCCAGCGTGGGGTTGGGCGTCTTGCTCCTCGCTCATGGGCTTATTGTGCGGTGGCTGCGGTGGCTGCGGTGGCTGCGGTGGCAGTCTTCAGGGCACCCAGCGCCAGGTTCAGTTCCAGCACGTTGACGCGCGGCTGACCGAAGAGGCCGAGCTGCGGGCCTTCAACCTGGTTCGCCACCAGGGCCTCAAGCTGCGCGGGACTCAAGCCCCGCGCCCGCGCGACCCGAGCGATCTGGATGCGTGCGCCCTCCGGGCTGATGTGCGGGTCGACGCCGCCGCCGGACTGGGTGAGCAATTCACCCGGCACGGCCTCGGGCGCGATGCCTTCGCGCGCGGCCACGGCGGCGCGGGTCTGCTCGATGCGCTGGCGCAAATCGGGATTGCTGCGCGCCTGGTTGCTGCCGGCCAGCGCCATCAGGTCGTAGTTGGCCGCCGAGGGACGGGGCTGAAAGTAGCGTGCGTCGGCGAAGGGCTGCGCGACCAGGGCGGAGCCGATGACGTTTCCGTCGCGTTCGATCAGGCTGCCGGTGGCCGTCCGCGGAAACAGCAGACCGCCCAGGCCCGTCGCGGCCAGCGCATAGAGCAGGCCGAACAGCAGCAACGAGACCAGGGCCAGGCCCAGTGAAGCCCGCAGGGAAGAAGACGTGGTGTTCATGATGAGACCTCGTGATGTTTGGAGGAGGCTGAAAGCTTCGACCGTCAGACACCGACCGTCGCGGCCAGCAGCATGTCGATCAGCTTGATCGCCGGGAAGGGCAGGATCACGCCGCCCAGTCCGTAGACCAGCATGTTCCTGCGCAGCAGCGCGGTGGCGCCCATGGGGCGGAAGCGCACGCCGCGCAGCGCCAGCGGAATCAGCAGCGGAATGATGAGGGCGTTGAAGATCAGCGCCGCGATCACCGCGTTGGCCGGGCTGGACAGCTGCATCACGTTAAGCGCCGCCATGGAGGGAATCGCGCCCGCGAACAGGGCCGGCAGAATCGCGAAGTACTTCGACACGTCATTGGCCAGCGAGAAGGTGGTGAGCGCGCCGCGCGTGATGAGCTGCTGCTTGCCCACTTCCACCACCTGCAGCAGCTTGGCGGGGTCCGAGTCCAGATCGACCATGTTGCCCGCCTCCTTGGCCGCCTGCGTGCCGGAGTTCATCGCCAAGCCCACGTCGGCCTGCGCGAGGGCAGGCGCGTCGTTGCTGCCGTCACCCACCATCGCGACCAGGCGGCCGCCGGCTTGTTCGGCGCGGATGCGCGCCAGCTTGTCCTCGGGCCGGGCCTCGGCGATGTAGTCGTCCACCCCGGCCTCGGCGGCGATGGCGGCGGCGGTCAGGGGGTTGTCGCCAGTGATCATCACCGTGCGGATGCCCATGGCGCGCAGTTGGGCGAACTTTTCCTTGATGCCGTGCTTGACCACGTCGGCCAGTTCCACCACGCCCAGCACGTGACGGCCGTCGGCGATGACCAGGGGCGTGGCCCCCTTGCGCGCGACCTGCTCGACGCGCACCTGCAACTCCACCGGCACGTTACCGCCCGCCTCTTGCACGCGGCGCACGATGGCATCCATGGCGCCCTTGCGGATCGAGCGGCCGTCGGGCAAGTCCACGCCCGACATGCGGGTGGCGGCGCTGAAGGCGATGAAACGCGCGCCCACCGGCTCTTCCAGCGGCGCAAGCGTACCTTCGCGGTTGACGCGACGCGCCAGCTTGACGATGGACTTGCCCTCCGGCGTCGGGTCGGCCAGCGAGGCCAGCAAGGCGGCTTCGCGCAGCGTGGACAGATCCACGCCGGCCAGCGCATGCAGCACCGTGGCCTGGCGGTCACCGTGGGTGATGGTGCCGGTCTTGTCCAGCAGCAGCACATCCACATCGCCCGCCGCTTCCACCGCCTTGCCGGACTTGGCCAGCACGTTCGCCGCCAGCGCGCGGTTCATGCCCGCGATGCCGATGGCGGGCAGCAGGCCGCCGATGGTGGTCGGGATCAGGCACACCAGCAGCGCGACCAGCAACAGCGGATCGAGCGTGATACCGACGAAGGACGCGATGAAGGGCAGGCTCACGACCACGATCAGGAAGGTCGCGGTCATGGTGAGCAGCAGCAGGCCGAGCGCCACTTCGTTCGGCGTCTTTTGCCGGTTCGCGCCTTCGACCAGGGCGATCATGCGGTCGAGGAAGCTGTGGCCCGGCAAGGCCGTGATGCGCACCACGATTTCGTCGGACAGCACCTTGGTGCCGCCGATCACGCCGGAGCGGTCGGTGCCCGCCTCGCGCAGCACGGGCGCCGATTCGCCCGTCACCGCCGATTCATTGAGGGTGGCCAGGCCGTGCACGATCTCGCCATCGACGGGAACCATCTCACCCGCGGAGACGACGACCAGATCGTTGGTCACCAGCTCGGCCGCCGGAATGTTCTGCGCGCCGCTGATCGCGTCCGCACGGTCCACACGTCGCGCCACCAACCCCTGGCGCACGCGGCGCAGCGAGGCGGCTTGGCCGCGCCCACGCGCCTCGGCCACGGCCTCGGCGAAATTGGCGAACAGCACGGTGACCAGAAGCAGCGCCGTCACGGCCCAGCCCATGCCGTCGGGCGTCGCCCCCAGCAGGGTCAGCACGGCGCACCAGAGCGTGCCGAACCAGACCACGGCCATCACCGGGTTCTTGAAGGCGTGTTGCGGGGCGAGCTTGAAGAAGGAAGCCCGCAGCGCGGCCTTGAACCCGGCGGCATCCAGCAGCACGGCTTGGCGGCCCGAGGCGACCTGGGGCAAAGTTGTCTTGACGTTCATGATGAAGTTCTCCGGCTTGCGTTCCATGCCGTTCACCGCGCGAGCATCGAGAGATGCTCGGCGACGGGCCCCAGCACCAGCACGGGCATGAACTGGAGCAGGGTGAGGATCACGATCACCGCGATCAGGGTCAGGGCGAAGGTGGGCGTCTCGACCTGCAAGGTGCCTGCACTTTCCGGCGCGAGGCGCTTGCGCCCCAGGGACGCGGCGATCACCAACGGCAGGATCAACGCCGGGTAACGGCCCAGGGCCAGCACGACGGCGCAGCTCAGGTTCCACCAAGAGGTGGCATCACCCAGCCCTTCGAAGCCGGAGCCGTTGTTGGCAAAGGCCGAGGTGTACTCGTACAGCACCTGGCTGATGCCGTGGAAGGCCGGGTTGGAGTTGCCGGTGAGCGACGGCAGCGCCAGCGTGAGGGCGGTGAAGCCCAGCACCACCAGCGGCTGCAGCAGCACCAGCACGGCGAGCAGCTTCACTTCCGGCGCTTCGATCTTGCGGCCGAACAATTCCGGCGTGCGCCCGGTCATCAGGCCAGCGAGGAAGACGCTCAGCAGCAGATAGACCAGGAACTGCTGCAGGCCACAACCGATACCGCCCCAGATGGCGTTGACCAGCATATTGCCCAGCGTGACCAGACCGGTCAGCGGCGCCAGCGAATCGTGCATGGCGTTGACCGAGCCATTGCTGGTCTGGGTGGTCAGCGCGGCCCAGAGGGCCGACGCATCAGCGCCGAGGCGAACTTCCTTGCCTTCCATCAGCGCCGCGTCCGCGGCGGAGGACGAGTGGCCTTCGGACCACAGCGCCAGGCCCGTGGAGGCCAGCGACATGAGCAACATGCTGCCCAGCACCAGGGCGGTGAACTTCTTGCGTCCGCTGAAGGCCCCGACCATGAAAGCCACCGACACCGGCAAGAGGATGATGGCCAGCATCTGCAGCAGGTTGGACAAGGGCGTCGGGTTCTCCAGCGGCACCGCGCTGTTCGGGCCGTACCAGCCGCCGCCGTTGGTGCCCAGCTGCTTGGCCGCAACCATGGGCGCGACCGGGCCCAACGGAATCTTCTGTTCCTTCAGGGTCACGCTGGCATCCAGCGGCGTCGCCACCGGTCCGCCGGCCAACGTGGACGGCACGCCTTGCCAGGTCAGCAGCAGCGAGAGCAACAGACACAGCGGCAGGAATACACGCACCGTGGGACGGATCACGTCAGCCCAGTAGTTCCCCAAATCCAGGGCACCCGATTCCGGCTGGCCCGTGTTCGCTGTATTCGCTGGGTTCACCACCTGCGCCTTGCGACCACCGAAGAGACCGCGCAGCGTGGCCACCACCAGGGCCAGGCCCATCATGGGCGTGATCACCTGCAGGCCAACGATGCCCGTCATCTGCGCCAAATAGGACAACTGCGCCTGACCCGAATAATGCTGCTGGTTGGTGTTGGTCAGGAAAGAGACCGCGGTGTGCAGCGCCAGATCCCAGCGCATATTGGGCGCATCGTTCGGGTTCAGCGGCAGCCAGGCCTGGGTCATGAAGATGCCCATGGCCAGCAGGCCGAGCACGAGGTTGCTGAGCAGGAAGACGCCGGCATAGGCCTTCCAGCCCATGCCCTGCGCGGGGTCCACGCCCAGCAGGCGGTAGAGGGGGCGTTCCACCCAACCGAAGAGCCGGTCACCGCGCATGGGTTCGCCGCGCATCACGGCGGCGAGATAACGTCCCAGCGGCCAGCCCAGCACGAGGGCCAGCCCCAAGACCGTGACGAATTCGATCATGAAAGAACTCCTGCACTTGCATTCAGCGACGGCCACCGAGACCTCGGTGACCTTGGTGAAAATTCTCGGAGCGAGCCCCGTAAAGTCGCCAGCCCCCTGCACCGGTTGACCCGTAAATTCGGCGTAAATTCAGGTGCGTCGCGCCCGCCGCGCGCGACGCGGGTCTCAGCCCAGTGGCAGGCTCTTGGCAGGGTCTTCGCAGGCACTTCAATGCCACCGAAAGCGGTGGCGCGTCGCACCGGCCTCGATCTGCGACACTCGGCCCATGACCCTCACCTGGCCCATCGCCGCCGCCGTGCTGTTCGGCGCGCTACTGCACGCGAGTTGGAACGCGCTGGTCAAATCCAGCCAGGACAAGACGCTGGACACGGCACTGATCCACCTGCTCGGCTCCCTGGTCACCCTGCCCCTGCTGCTGTGGCTGGGGCCGCCCCCCCTCTCGGCTTGGCCCTACATCGGCGCGTCGGTGCTGATCCACATCGGCTACTACATCGCGCTGGCGCGGGCCTACCACCATGGCGACCTGGGCCTGGCCTACCCCTTGATGCGCGGTACCGCGCCGCTGCTGGTCGCGCTGAGTTCGGCACTGTTCGTGGGTGAGCACCTCTCACCGCTGGGCTGGGTCGGCGTGCTGGGGGTGTGCTGCGGTGTGCTGGCCTTGGGGCTGTCACGCCACGCGCTGGATTCGCCCAAGGCCGTGGGCTTCGCGCTGGCCAACGCGGTGATCATCGCCATCTACACCCTGGTGGACGCGCTGGGCGCGCGCACGGCAGGCCAGGACACGGACGGCCTGGGCACGCTGCGCTACGTGGTGATGCTGTTCGCCTTCGACGGCTGGCCCTTCGCCTTGCTGGTGCTGGCCCGGCGCGGCAAGTCAGCGTGGCCAAGCACGGTGGCCTACGCCCGCCATCGCTGGCCGGTCGCGCTCGGCGGCGCACTCGCTTCGCTCGGTTCCTACGGCATCGCGCTCTGGGCCATGACGCGCGCGCCCGTGGCCACCGTGGCCGCGCTGCGCGAGACCTCGGTGCTGTTCGCCGCCATCATCGGCGCCTGGCTGCTGCGCGAGCGCTTCACGCCGCGCCGCGCCATGGGCACGGCCGTGATCGTCGCGGGGGTGATGGCGCTGCGGCTGGGCTAGGGCCTGTTCAGACTAATTTCCCGAGATGCGTTGCAGATCAAAAAAAGAAGCCCGCACGCGCCTGCCTGGGCCGCGTGCGGGCTGTGTGCCAGCTGCTTGCTGACTGCTTGCTGGCTATGGGTCTGATCTCTGACCCTGTTTACGGCGCCAGGACCCGGAAGGTCAAGGTGTAGTTGTAGCCGTACATCGGCGCGGCGGCGCCCTTGGGTGCCGCGCCACGGTAACGCACCAAGGCCAGGTAAACACCGGGTTGGCTCAAGGGGTAGGCCACGCGGCCCTGCGCATCGGTCTTGACACTGGCGCTGGTGTGCTCGCTGCCCAGGTCCATGGGGGAGCGATAGATGTCCACCGTCTGCCCCGCCAGCGGCTTGCCATCGAACAGCACGGTGAACTCGAACTTCTCGCCCGCGACCAGGTCGTTCGGATGGGTGACCGGCGCGATCTCCAGGCCCTGCTGGGTCGGCTCCAAGGCGCGCTTGTTCGGCGCGCCAGCGGTCACATAGGCCTCGGAAATCGAATGCGACTGGTAGTGGGACAACAGCTTGACGCCGGGCGGAGGCGTCTTGTTCCCGTCGCGCGCGATCTCCACCTTGCCGTCCTGCTCCCAGCTGCGGAAGATCGAACCCAGGCGCACGCCCGTGCTCAAACGGTAGGTGCCCTTGGCGCCGGGCAATTTCTGCTCGGCCACGGTGCGTGACTTGAACTGATGCACTTCACCGAAAGGCAGCACGCTGCCGTCGGGTGTGGTGATGGCAAAGCGCGTGTCGCCAAAGTTCACTTCGGACAGGAAGAATTTTTCAGCGTACCCCGCGTCCACGCTGACGATGGCGTCGGGCGCCACGTCGAAGCTCATGGGCAGCAGATAGGGGGTGTGGGCCTGGGCTACGCCCGCGAGCATCAGGGCGGTACCGGCCACGGCACGCGAGGCGCGGCCGGAAAGAACGTGAAGCAAACGACTCATGATCAGTTGGCTTCCTTCTTCATGTTGTCGGCGGCGTTGACGACACCATCCAGGTTCACGTCACCGGTCTTGAAGGTGCGCTCGGCAACGTCGTTTTCCTCGTCCATGCTCAGGCGGCCGTCCTTGTTTTTGTCCAGGATGTTGAAGCGCACATGGGCCTGCTTCATCATCTGCTGGTAGCCATCGTCCACCGCGCGGCCCTGCGCGGCGTACTGCTGCTTCAGGCGCGCCTCGAACTCGGCCACGTACTCGGCTTCGCTGAGCGCGCCGTCCTTGTTGGTATCGGCTGCCACGTAGCGCTCCTTGCGCAGCGCGTCGTACTCCGCGCGCGTGACCACGCCGTCACGGTTAACGTCGTAACTGCCCATGAAGGCAGCGTGGCCGTGGCCGCCGGCGGGGTTGACGGGGCCGAGTGCTTTGTCGGCCGCGGGTTGGGAAGAAGCACAAGCGGTGAGCAAGACGGTCACGCCGACGGCAAACCCCAGGAGGGCCGGATTTTTTTGTTTCATGAAAACCTCAAGGATGGATGGGTGAGGGGGTGGGAATCAGAGAAGTGGGCTATTTTTGCACAAATATTATTGCGAATCATTCTCATTATTAATATACTTTGCAAAGATTTGCCGTGCATCGCAGGCCAGCAAGTCAGTCCATCCCTCTTTCCTTCACTGTCTACAAGAAAGTCCATGCCCTCCAAATCCATGTCCCGTCGCGACGTCGTCCGCACCTTCCGCCTGAAACCTCTGGCTTGGCTGGCGGCCTGCGCACTCAGCCCCATGCTCACGACCCAGGCTCAAGCTCAGGAAGTCGCACAACTCCAGACCATCGTCGTCAGTGGTTCGCGCGTTGAGCAATCCGCCGACGATTTGCCCATGTCCATCGACGTCATGGGCACCGAGACGATGGAAGAAAAGCAGGTGCGCGACATCCGCGACCTCGCGCGTGAGTTGCCCAATGTGAGCGTGCAACGCTCGCCCGCCCGCTTCGGCATGGCCACCGGCAGCACAGGCCGCGACCAGAACGCGGGCTTCAACATCCGCGGCCTGGACGGCAACCGCGTGCTCGTGCTGGTCGATGGCATCCGCCAGCCGCGCAGCTACGCCTTCGGCGCCACCTCCTTCGGTCGTGACTACCTCGACCTGGGTCTGATCCAGCGCGTGGAAGTGGTGCGTGGCGCCACCTCGGCCTTGTACGGTTCGGATGGCATGGGGGGACTGGTGCACTTCATCACCGTCGACCCGGACAACGTGCTCGACAAGGGCGACGACTTCGCGGGTCGCATCAGCCTGGGCTATGACAGCGCGAACCAGTCCAAGCGAGTCGGCACCACGCTGGCCGGCCGCATCAACGACGAGCTGCAGTGGCTGCTGGGCGCGAGCGTTTCGCGCGCGCAAGAACTGGACAACCAGGGCGACAACGACAGCAAGAACAGTACTCGCACCAAGCCCAACCCCCAGGAAGACGAAAACTACAGCCTGCTGGGCAAGTTGGTCTGGACCCCCAATGCAGGCCAGCGCCATGCGCTGACGCTGGAGCATGTGGACAAAAGCAGCGACTATGAGTTGCTGACGGCGCGCACGGCCACGGTGCTGAGATCCGACGCCACCACGGACATGGAGCGCAGTCGCGCGACCTGGGACAGCCGCTGGCAAACGCAATCGGCCCTGGCCGATGAAGTGCGCGCCGTGTTGAGCTACCAAGATGCGCACTCGCGCGAATGGGCCGATGAAGATCGCACCACCACGGACCGCGTGCGCGACACGACCTACGACGAAACCACCTGGCAGTCCAACCTGCAGGGCAACAAGCTGCTGCGCATGGGCGGCGGCTCGGCGCAGAAGATCACCTATGGCGTGGACTACGTCGTCACCGACGTGGTCAACGAGCAGGATGGCGTGACGCCCCCCGCGGGCGAGACCTTTCCGCTCAAACGCTTTCCTGACACCCGCGAGACCAGCACCGCGCTGTATGTGCAGGACGAATTCATCATCGGCGACTTCAGCGTGACGCCGGGCGTGCGCTTCGACCACTACAGCATTGACGCCAGCCAGAACAACTTCAGCGCCGACGCGAAGTCGATTTCTGGCGACGCCACCAGCCCCAAGCTGGGCGTGCTCTGGCGGGCCACTGACCAGTTGAGTCTGTTCGGCAACTACGCTGCGGGCTTCCGTGCTCCGAACGCCGGTCAGATCAACGCCTTCTTCGAAAACGCCGCCTCCGGCTACAAAACGATCCCCAACCCGGATCTCAAACCCGAGACCAGCCAGAATTTCGAGCTGGGCCTGCGCGGCCGACTCGACGGCGTGAGCTTCGACTTCGCGGCCTTCACCGGCCGGTACAAGGATTTCATCGAGGACACCTACAAAGTGGGCGGCGCGGGCACGCAGGCCAATCCGACGATCTACCAGTCCGTCAACATTGGACGGGTGGAAATCAGCGGCTTCGAAGCCAAGGCCGACATCCGCTGGGGCGCGCCGGGCCAGTTCGCGGGCGGCACCCTGTCCAGCCCTGTCAGCTACAGCCAGGCCCATGGACGGGACACGGCCCAGGACATCCCGCTGGACTCGATCAACCCGGAACGCCTGACCGCCGGTGTGCGCTACGAGACGCCCGTCTGGATGGTGCGCCTGGACGCCACGCACAGCGCCGCGAAGGAGAAAAGCGATGTGGACTCCAACACACAGTTCTTGCCCGACGCCTACACGGTGTACGACCTCAGTGGTCAATGGCGCATCCGCAAGGACTTGCGCTTGACGGCCGGCGTCTACAACCTGACCGACGAGAAGTACTGGAACTGGTCTGACGTGCAGGGGCTCGCCGCGACGTCGGCCGTGTTGGACGCCTACACCCAGCCAGGCCGCTCGGTGCGGGTCTCGATGAGCGCGGACTTCTGACGCCCGCCACGGCCTGACGGCCACGCACCTCCAGGCCGGTCATGCGCACAGCGTGACCGGCCTTGTGCGTTGTTGGACCTCGCCCAAGGGTGTTCGCAGCCCGGCAAGCTGACGGGGGCCGGCCGTCATCTGCGGGCGGGATAATGAAGCCATGACCTTCGTGAAACCCCCGCACCTGCCCTCCCCCGTCCTCGCCGTGATCTTTGACTGGGCCGGCACCCTGGTCGACCATGGCTCGCTCGCGCCCACGCAGATCTTCGTGGACGCCTTCCAGACCTTCGGCATCCGCATCACGCTGGACCAGGCCCGCGGGCCCATGGGCCTGTCCAAGCGCTTGCACATTCAGCAGCTGCTGAATGATCCGAGCGTGCGGGCGCAGTGGCAGCAGGTCTTCGGGCGGCCTTCGACCGAGGCCGACATCGACGCGATCTACCAGCGCTTCATGCCCATGCAGATCGAGAAGGTCGGCGCTTACTCGCAGCCGATTCCCGGCGCGGTCGAGACATTGACTTGGCTGCGCGCGCGCGGCGTGAAGATCGGTTCCTGCTCGGGTTATCCCAAGCAGGTGATGGACGTGCTGCGTCCGCTGGCGCAGCAGGCGGGCATCGCGCCAGACCATGTGATCGCGGGCGACGAGTTGCCCGCGGGCGGGCGGCCCGGCGCCTACATGGCGCTGGCGAATCTGCTGGCCCTGCAGGTTCCGAATGTGCGCGCCTGCGTGAAGGTGGACGACACCACGCCGGGCGTGGAGGAAGGTCGCAACGCGGGCATGTGGAGCGTGGGCCTGGCGCTGTCCGGCAATGAAATGGGTTACACGCTGGCGGATGTGCAAGCCATGAAGGCGGAACAGCCCACCGAGTACGAGACCCGCCTCGCCAAGGCCCGGCGCCGACTGCAGGATGCGGGCGCGCATTACGTGATCGACAGCGTCGCCGATTTGCCTGCGGTGATCGAGAACATCGAGGCGCGGCTTCTGAAGGGCGACGCTCCTTGAAAATGCACATACGACCTTGGTGAGGGCACGAGGCCGGGGGGCAAAGACTGCGCTCATGTCCCCCGGAACGGCTGCGCCGTTCCTCCTCCTTGACTTCGCTCCGCCTTCGCCCCCCGGCCTCGTGCCTGCCATCATTCCTGGCACTCTCATATCAAAGACAGCACTGAACTCGTCAGCCATGCGTTTCTTCAAAGACCTCCAACTCTCCGCCGCCAGCGCGGGCTTCGTCGCCGTACTGGTGGGGTTCACCAGCTCCGTCGCACTCGTGTTTCAGGCCGCTCAATCGTTCGGCGCGACGCCGGAGGAAATCAGCTCCTGGATGTGGGCGCTGGGCCTCGGCATGGGCCTGTGCTCCGCCCTGCCCTCGCTGCTGCTGCGCCAGCCGGTGATGGTGGCCTGGTCCACGCCGGGCGCGGCGGTGCTGGCTGCGGCCGGGCTTGCGGGTGGCTTCAGCATGGCCGAGGCCATCGGCGCCTTCATCGTCAGCGCTGCACTGATCACCGTGGCGGGCGCCACGGGCTGGTTCGAGCGGGTGATGAACCGCATCCCCATGGCCCTGGCCGCGGCCCTGCTGGCGGGTGTGCTGGCGCGCTTCGGCCTGAACGCCTTTGGCGCGGCGCAGACCGCGCTGCCGCTGGTGCTGCTGATGCTGGCCACCTACCTGCTGGGCAAGCGCTTCGTGCCGCGCTACGCGGTGCCGCTGACCCTGGTGGTCGCCGTGACCTACGCTGCGCTGCGCGGCCAACTGGCCTGGAAAACGGTGAGCTTTTCGCTGGCCGTGCCGGTGTTCACGATGCCGCAGTTCACGCTGTCGGCCATCGTCAGCCTGGCGCTGCCGCTGTTCGTGGTGACCATGGCCTCGCAGAACCTGCCCGGCGTGGCCGCCATCCGCGCGGCGGGGTACGACATGCCCATCTCGCGCCTGCTCACGATGACCGGCGTAGCCACCCTGGTGCTCGCGCCTTTCGGTGCCTTCGCGCTGAACTTCAGCGCCATCACCGCCGCGATCTGCATGGGCCGCGAAGCACACGAAGACAAAGCCAAGCGCTACACCGCCGCCGTGGTCTGCGGTCTGCTCTACGTACTGGTGGGCGTCTTCGGCGCCACGGTCACGGGCCTGTTGCTCGCCTTCCCCAAGGAACTGGTCGCGGCGATCGCCGGCCTAGCCCTGCTGGGCAGCATCGCCGGCGCGCTGGCATCTGCCTTCGCGCAGGAAGACCAGCGCGAAGCCGCGCTCATCACCTTTCTTGTCACGCTCAGCGGCGTGGTGATCGCGGGCGTGGGGTCAGCGTTCTGGGGGGTTGTGGCGGGGACGGTTGCGTTGGGGGTGCGAAGGAAGTGATGCTGTTGCCTCGCCACAGAGCTTTTCTACCGACTTTCGTTTTCCTCAGGTTGTTTTTCTCGATAGGTTCTTTTTGCTTTGCGCCAGCCTAAAGGGTCGTTGGTAAATGGCTTGAAACCTATAGCGCTAGCTCTCCCTTCAAACATTAATGTGAAAGCAGCGATCAGAGAAACGGCACCCAAGGGCAACGCCAACCAAAATGAAATTTGGTTCAGGTAAGGAACGCCATACCATCCAAAAACAACTACTGAGATCAAAACGATTTCTGCTATCCAAGTCAGTTTCCCATCACGGATAAAGATCGCTTTCTTCATACGGTTGCCTCCACTTTTCCAGATGTACTTTGACTATCTCTCCCGGTAATACATCCTCATCGCAATCGGCGCGGCCACAGCGGTGATGGCGGCAGAGGCGACCAGCACCCAGATCACATCTCCCACCACCACATTGCCATGCATCAACCCGCGCGCCGCGTTGGTCAGGTGGGTGACGGGGTTGAGGTTGACCACGGTCTGCATCCAGCCGGGCATGGTGGTCGGGTTGACGAAGATGTTGCTGACGAAGGTGAGCGGGAACAGCAGCAGCATGCTGGTGGTCATCACCATCTCGGGCGTGCGCACCAGCATGCCGATGATGATCCAGAACCAGGACAGGGCCGAGGTGAAGAGCAGCACCAGCGCCAGGGCGCACACCACGCCGGTGACGCCACCCGTCGGGCGAAAACCCAGGATCAAGCCAACGGTGAGCACGACCAGGGCGGCCAGCAGGTAACGGCTCAGGTCACCGAACAAGGCGCCGACGATGGGACTGGGTTGCCAGATGGGCAGGCTGCGGAAGCGCTCGAACAGGCCCTTGGTGATGTCGGTGCACAGGCCCATGCCGGTGTAGATGGTCAGGAAGACCAGGGTCTGCACCACGATGCCCGGGATCAGCCACTGCAGGTAAGCGTCGGTCGAACCCGCCAGCGCACCACCGAACAGGTAGGTGAACATGAAGGTCATCATGATGGGGAAGACCAGCACGTCGAACAACTGGAAGGGCACATGCTTGATCTTGAGCATGGCGCGCCAGGCCAGGGTCAGCACGGCCGCGCCCGCGCTGGCCGGCGCGGGGCGCGGGTCCTTGCTCAACACACCATGCAGGGAAATCTTGTCGCTGCTCATGGCTTTTCTCCTTGTTTGCCGGTGCCATTCCCGGCGCTGGTGCCATCCTTGGATTTGTCTTCCGCGGGTTTGCCGGTGATGGCGAGGAACACATCGTCCAGGCTGGGCTGGGCCAGGGCGAATTCGGCGATCGCGATGTTCGCGGCCGCGAGCTGGGCCAGGGCCTGGGGTGCGAGCTCGTCCCGCGCGACCTTGGCTCGCAACAGGCCCTCGTCGTCTTCGTCACCGGCCTGCGGATCGACCAATCCATTGCCCAGCACACGGTGCAGGATCGCCTCGGCCGCCGCGCGCTGACCCGCATCCGCCAGACGCAGTTGCAGGGCGCGCCCACCAACGGAAGCCTTCAGCTCGCGGCTCGTACCTTCGGCGATGACCTTGCCGTGCTCGATCACGGCCATGCGCTCGGCCAGGCGGTCGGCTTCTTCCAGGTACTGCGTAGTCAGCAGCACGGTCGTGCCCTCGGCGGCAATGGCGCGCACGATGTCCCAGACCTGGTTGCGGCTGTGCGGGTCCAGGCCCGTGGTGGGCTCGTCCAGGAACAGCAGGTCGGCCGTCACGATGAGGCTGGCCGCAATGTCCAGCCGGCGCCGCATGCCCCCCGAGTAATTGCGCGCCTGGCGCTTGGCGGCCTCCTCCAGGTCGAACGCCGCGAGCAACTGCTTCGTGCGCGCCTTGGCCGCGCTCCAGGAAAAGCCGAGCAGCCGCGCGATCAGGATGAGGTTTTCTTCGCCGGTCAGGTCTTCGTCGACCGACGCGAACTGGCCCGTCACCGCCACCTTGGCGCGCACCTGGGCGGCTTCGCTCACCAGGTCATGCCCAAGCACCCGGGCCGAACCGCCGCTGGGCTTGAGCAGCGTGGTGAGCATGCGGATGGTGGTGGTCTTGCCCGCGCCGTTGGGGCCGAGCAGGCCGTAGACCGAACCGCGCGGGATCGCCAGATCGATCCCCTGAACGGCGACGAAATCACCGAACTGCTTGCGCAGGCCGTGCGTCTCGATCGCCAACTCCGTTACGAGTGCAGGCATCCCGTCTCCTCCTGAAAAAAGAGGGGATGAGTGTACGGGCAGCATCCTGTTTTTTGCGTGACAAACCGTGCTTCAAGCTTGGGGCAAACACGCACGTCGTCCGGCGCGATGCCCAGATGCACGGCCGGTAGCGAGCGGAGGCGCGGAGTGACGGTGGGGCGCTTCAAGCGGCATGGCGAAACGCTCGCCGGGCAGAGACCTGTGTCCCTGGACAAGGGCGTGCTGAAAATCCAGGCGCCGCGAGGCACTGCGTCAACACGACCGCTCACGGCGCTGCCATCGCCAGACGCTGCAGCAGGCAAGTGAGCGCCAGCTGGTAGTGCGTCGTCATCGCCTGCGCCTGCAAGGGATCACCGCGTGCCGCCACCAAGGCCAGGCCGCTGCCATGGGCGTGGTCAACGAGGATGTCGCGCCACAGCACGGGCTGCTCCGTCAGGGTGGCCAGCAGCGCCGTCAGGCGATCGGTGATCTCACGCGTCACGCCCGCGAATGCCTGCGGCGTCGAGAAAATGGCCAATGTCAATTGCGGATGCTTGCCGATGGCCGTGTAGTAGCGGCTGAGCAAGGCGGTGATCGCGGGCCGCGGGTCCGACGTCGGGTCTAGCGTCGAGGCCGACGTCGGGTCCAACTTAGGGTCCAACTTTGAGTTCAAAGGCTCCAGCACCTCGGCGTAGACCTGATCCGACAAGGCGCGCAACAACGCCTCATGCGTTCCGACATGACGGTAGAGGCTCATGGGCGTCACGCCCAGGCGCTTGGCCAGGGCGCGCATCGTCAGACCTTGCCCGCCGCATTCGTCCAACAGCGACAACGCCGTGGCCAAAATGGTGTCACGTGACACCCCCGCGCCCTGCGCTGGACGACCGCGCGGGAGCGTCATGGCCTGACCCGATAGGTCGACTGCACCAGCCCGGAGGGGAAGCTGCGGGATGACACCAAGGTCAGGTCGATGTCGCTGGTCAACCCGCCAAACAGCGGGCGTCCGGAGCCCAGCAAGACAGGCACGGTGGTGATCACCATGTCCGCGACCAGACCCTCGCGCAGGAAGGACTGCAACAGCAGCCCCCCGTCCAGATAGACGCGGCGAACGCCTGACCGCGCCAACTCCTCCATGACGGCCTGGGGCGCGAGCCCGGAAAAGCGCACTTTGCCCTTCAACCGCTCCGGTACCGGCGTGTCCGCGAGTTGGCGCGACAGCACGCACACAGGCAACTCGTAGGGCCACGCGTCGAAGGTGAGCACCTTTTCATAACACCCACGGCCCATGACGATCATGTCCTTGTCCGCGATGAAGCTGGCGTAGCCGTGGTCCTCGGTGGGGTCGTCGCGTTGCAACAGCCATTCGATGTCGCCATCGGCGCGGGCAATGAAACCGTCCAAGCTGGTGGCGATGAAAACGTGCGCAGTGGTCATGTTCATTCTTAAATATACGTCGTATATTATTCTACGCAAAGCCGGGACACTGAACCCCGCAGGACCTCGTCAGCCAGGAAAAAATGGTCCCGGCACGGCCCACGACAGGTCGTGTCACGGCATCATCGCGACGGCATGACGAAAAACGCCCCTCTTCTGTCGCCCGCCGCGGTGCAGACACCGCCCGAACTGCTGCGCCGGCTGCTGCGCGCCAAGGACCGCATGGACGCCGCCTCTCAGGAGGCCTGGCCGGTCGAGCGGCTGGCGCGGGTCAGCAAGGTCTCGGCGACGCATTTCGCGCACGCCTTTCGCGAGGCCTTCGGTCTGCCACCCCATCGCTACCTGCTGACGCGCCGCATCGAGCGAGCCTTGGCGCTGCTGCGCGACACCGAACTGCCCGTGACCGACATCGCCTTCCAGACCGGCTGGGAAAGTTTGGGCAGTTTCGGCCGCACCTTCCGGGACATCACCGGTCTGAGCCCGACCGCCGCACGCGCTCAGGCCCGCGCCCGCGCGCCGCAGGAAGCACGGACGCTGGCTTTGGTGCCCGCCTGCTTCATGAACGCAGCGCAGCGTCCCGCGCTCGACATCGCAGTTTCGGAGAAGCGCCGCCGCGAAGCCGTCGGTATAAACCGCGCCTGAACTCACTTCAGGAAAGGACACGGCCATGCGCCTTGGTGTTGAAGTCGTCGGACTCTACGTGCGCGACCAGGATGAAGCCCTCGCGTTTTACGTCGACCAACTCGGTTTTAGCGTTCACACGGATGCACGCAACGGGGACTACCGCTGGCTGACGGTGCAGCTCCCCGATCAACCCTCGTTCCAGCTCGGCCTCTTTTTGCCAGGCCCGCCAGTGCACGACGCGATGACGACCCAGACCCTGCAGGCCATGGTGGCCAAGGGCGCGATGCCGCCGTTGGTACTGACGGTGGACGATTGCCGCGCCGCGCACGCGCGGTTGCAGGCGCTCGGCGTGGAATTCACGCAGGAGCCGGTGGAGCGTTATGGCAGCGTGGATGCGAGCTTTCGCGACCCCTCCGGCAATGGCTGGAAGCTGGTCCAGGCGCGCGGGTGAATGCGCGGACACAACAAGAAAAGGAAACTGCCATGAACTGGAACCAAGGCGTCCGCCAATTCCACCGCTGGGTCTCGCTCGTCTTCACCCTCACGGTCATCGCCAATTTCGCCGCGATGGCGATGAACGGGGGCCAAGCGCCGATGTGGATCGTCTACGCGCCGCTGCCGCCGCTCTTCCTGCTGCTGTTCAGCGGCTTGTACCTGTTCGTGCGGCCTTACCTGGGTCGGCGGGGCACCTTCGGCTGAGAGGGTCAGGCCTCAAATCGCGACGAGCTTGCGCACGCCCTCGGCTTCCATGTTCTGGCCCAGGCCGGCAGCGATGACGGCGCCGCGCTCCATGACGACATAGTCGTCGGCAAGTTCCTCGGCGAAGTCGTAGTACTGCTCGACCAGCAGGATGGCCATGTCGCCGCGGTCGGCCAGCATGCGGATGACACGGCCGATGTCCTTGATGATGCTGGGCTGGATACCTTCGGTGGGTTCGTCGAGCACCAGCAATTTGGGTTTGGCCGCGAGCGCGCGCGCGATGGCGAGTTGCTGTTGCTGGCCGCCCGAGAGGTCACCGCCGCGCCGGCCCAGCATCTGCTTGAGCACGGGAAACAGTTCGTACAACTCGGTCGGAATGGGCGTGCCGCCAGCTTGGCTGGCCAGGCCCATGCGCAGGTTTTCCTCCACCGTCAGGCGGGCGAAGATCTCGCGGCCCTGGGGCACGAAGCCGATGCCGGCGCGGGCGCGCTCGTAGGGCGTGGCCTTGTGGATGTCCTTGCCCTCGAACTCGATGCTGCCGTTCTTGATCGGCACCAGGCCCATGAGCGATTTGAGCAGGGTGGTCTTGCCGACGCCGTTGCGGCCCAATACGACGGTGACCTTGCCCAGGTTCGCGCTCAGGCTCACGTCGCGCAGGATGTGGGAACCGCCGTAGTACTGGTTGATGTTTTTGACGTTCAGCATGGGCCGATTCCTTGTAGTCCTTGCGCCTGAGCATTGGCGCACGACGCGAGCCACGTTGGCTGGACCGCCTGCCGAATGGCGCCCCCGGCCCGACCCGATTGCGCCGGCCGCTGCGCGGCTACCCTGCGATGCTCGGACAGCCGGTCCATCGCGTAACTCGCTGCGTTCGCTGCGCTCTCTCCGCTCGGACAGACGCGATGAGTCAGATCACGAAGCACGCGCGACTGCGCGCGTGCCAACCGGCCGCCCTGCGCTTCTCGGCGGCGCAGACGGGCCGGGCCGGGGGCGCCCTTCGGCAGGCTTTGGGGCATCGAAAAATTCAGGGCATTGAGTGCAATGTTCTGCGGCGCTTGATGCTCAACTCCGGCACCCGAACAAGAGCCGGAGGCTCGCATAGAACCTTGCCTCTCGGGGCACGCCGTCTTCGTCACCGCAACGCGGCAAGGCCTGTGTGGCGCAGCGAATGGACGCGGCCGAGCAGCGCAGCGGTTGGCGGAAAAAGGGGCGCGCCGTGTTTGAGCGCAGCGAGTTGGCGCGTCCCCCGCCAACTGCGAGCAGCGCAGGGAAGTCGCGTAGCGACCCGTGTCCTTTGAGCGGAGCCACACAGGCCTTGCCGCGTTGCCAACCAACAAGGACACAGCAAGATTCTCACCGCCCAAGATACACCTCGATCACCCGTTCATCCGCCTGCACCTGCTCCAGCGTCCCTTGGGCCAGCACGGAACCATCGCAGAGCACGGTCACGATGTCGCTGATGGTCTTGATGAAGCTCATGTCGTGCTCCACCACCATCAGCGAATGCTTGCCCTTGAGTGTCAGGAAGAGCTCGGCCGTGCGGGCGGTTTCCTCGTCCGTCATGCCGGCCACGGGTTCGTCCAGCAGGAGCAGCTTTGGGTCTTGCATCAGCAACATGCCGATTTCCAGCCACTGCTTCTGCCCATGGCTCAGATTGCCTGCCTGGCGACCCACGCTGTCGGCGAGATGGATGGTGTGCAATATGTCGGCCAGGCGATCCCCCTGCGCGGAATCCAGCTTGAAGAAGATGGACGATTTCACGCTCTTGTCCATCTTCAGCGCCAGCTCCAGGTTCTCGAACACCGTGAGCTGTTCGAACACCGTGGGCTTCTGAAACTTGCGGCCGATTCCCAGCTGCGCGATCTGGGGTTCGCTGTAACGCAACAGGTCGATGGTGGAGCCGAAGAACACCGTGCCCTCGTCGGGCCGCGTCTTGCCGGTGATGATGTCCATCATCGTCGTCTTGCCCGCGCCATTGGGACCAATGATGCAGCGCAGTTCACCGGGCGCGATGTCCAGGCTGAGCTTGTTGATGGCCTTGAAACCATCGAAGCTCACGCTCACATCCTCCAGGTAGAGGATGCGGCCGTGCGTCACGTCCACTTCGCCAGTCTTCAGCAGGCGGCCATAGCTGGCCTGCTGACCGCCGGCTTCGGTGTTCTGGCGCGCGGTCTCGCGCTGGGCCTGCGCGCGCTGCGCGCCTTGTTCAAGCAGATCGGGGGTCATGTGTGTGCCCCCACGCTTGTCACTTCGTGTACTGCGCTGCCCCCCGAGGGGTCCTTCACGACTTGGGGCGGCCCGGCGTCGCTCATGCTTTCTCTCCCCGGAATTTTTTCCACAGGCGCTTGACCAGCCCCACGATGCCGTCGGGCAGGAACAGCGTGACCAGGATGAACAGGCCACCTAGGAAGTAAAGCCAGAAGGCGGGGAAGGCCGCGGTCAGCCAGCTCTTGGCACCGTTGACCACGAAGGCGCCGACGATGGGGCCGATCAGCGTGGCACGTCCACCCACCGCCGCCCAGATGGCGATCTCGATGCTGTTGGCCGGGCTCATCTCGCCCGGGTTGATGATGCCAACCTGCGGCACGTAGAGCGCCCCTGCGATGCCGCACATCACGGCCGAGAGCGTCCAGATGGTCAGCTTGTAACCCAGGGGGTTGTAGCCCGAGAACATCACCCGGCTTTCGGCGTCGCGGATGGCCTGCAGCACCCGGCCGAACTTGGCGTTCATCAGCCAGCGCCCGAGCAGGAAGAAACCCAACAGCGTGAACCCCGTGAGCATGAACAGCATCATGCGCATGCCTTGGCCGATTGGGATGCCGAGGATGCGCTTGAAGTCCGTGAAGCCATTGTTGCCGCCGAACCCCGTTTCGTTGCGGAAGAAGAGCAGCATGGCGGCGAAAGTCAGCGCCTGCGTGATGATGGAGAAGTACACGCCCTTGATGCGCGAACGGAAGGCGAAGTAGCCGAAGACGAAGGCGATCAAGCCGGGCACCAGCACGATCAGGATCAGCGTGGCGACGAAGCTGTCGCTGAAGGCCCAGTGCCAGGGAAATTCCTTCCAATTCAGGAACACCATGAAATCGGGCATGTCGCTCTTGTACTGACCGTCGCGCCCGATCTGGCGCATCAGGTACATGCCCATCATGTAGCCGCCGAGCGCGAAGAACAGGCCGTGGCCCAGCGACAAAATGCCGGTGTAGCCCCAGATCAGGTCCATGGCCAGCGCGCAGATGGCGTAGCACATGATGCGCCCGAGCAAGGCCACTGTGTAGTTGCTCATGTGGAACACATGGCCGTCGGGCACCAGCAGGTTGAGCACGGGTGCCAGCACGAGCACCGCGATCAGCGCCGCGAGAAACGCCGTCCAGCCGCGCCGGTTCAGCAGGGGCGCGGCGGCGGGAAGCGTCAGGGAAGTCGTCGTCATGTCGGTCCGCGCCTCAGTCCACCGAACGGCCCTTGAGGGCGAAGATGCCTTGGGGGCGTTTTTGGATGAAGGCGATGATGAAGATCAGCACCATGATCTTGGCCAGCACCGCGCCCTGCCAGCCTTCAAGCAATTTGTTCACCAGGCCCAGGCCCAGCGCGGCGTAGACCGTGCCCGCGAGCTGGCCGACGCCGCCCAGCACCACGACCATGAAGGAATCGACGATGTAGCCCTGGCCCAGGTCCGGGCCCACGTTGCCCACCTGCGAGAGCGCGCAACCCGCCAGCCCCGCCACGCCGGAGCCGAGTGCGAAGGCATAGGTGTCCACACGCGCCGTGTTCACCCCCATGCACGAAGCAATCGGACGGTTCTGCGTCACGCCCCGCACGAACAGGCCCAAGCGAGTGCGGCTGATCAGCAAGGCCATGCCCAGCAGCACCGCGAAAGCGAAGGCGATGATGACCAGACGGTTGTAGGGCAGCGTGAGGTTGGACAGCACCTGCCAGCCGCCGCTCATCCAGGCCGGGTTTTCCACGGCCACGTTTTGCGCGCCAAAGAGGGAACGCACGGCCTGCATCAGCACCAGGCTGATGCCCCAGGTGGCCAGCAAGGTTTCGAGCGGGCGGCCATAGAGAAAGCGGATCACGCCGCGCTCCAGCGCCGCACCCACCAGGGCGGAAGCGAGGAAGGCCACGGGCACGGCCGCGACCAGGTACCAGTCGAAGGCACCGGGCAGGTAACTGCGGAACAGCCCCTGCACCACGTAGGTGGCGTAGGCGCCGATCATGATGAGCTCGCCGTGCGCCATGTTGATGACGCCCATCAGCCCGTAGGTGATGGCCAGGCCCAGCGCGGCCAGCAGCAGGATGCTGCCCAGGCTGATGCCGGTGAAGAGCACACCCGCGCGCTCGCCCCAGGCCAGGTGATCCTCGATGGCGCGCTGGGCGGCCTGGATCGCGGCCTTGACCCGCGCGTCTTCCTCGCTGGCAAGCTGTTGGCCCAGCAACTGCCGCGTGGCGGGCGTGCGGTAAGCCGACAGAAGCTGCACCGCCGCGTAACGCTGCGCGGGCTCGGTGCTGGACAGCAGAATGGCGGCGCGCGCCAAATCAAGCTGCTCGCGCACGGTGGCGTCTTTTTCAACGGCCAGGGCCTTGTCGATCAGCGGCAGGCGTGAGGCGTCCGGCTCGGTCGCCAAGGCCTGGGCCGCCGCCCTGCGCGCCGTCACGTCCGGGCCAAACAGCTGCAAGGCCGCCAGCGCGCTGGCGATCTCGCCCCGCATGCGGTTGTTGTTGACCACGTCCTCCGCATCCTCGGGCACGGCCAAGGATTGGCCCGTGGCCGGGTCTTCACCCTTCCATTCACCCTCCACCTCGCGCACGAGGATGACCTTGCCGTCGTGCACCTTGACCCTGTCGTCGGCCAAAGCCTGCAGCAAAGCTGCCACGCGCTCGTCGGGTGTTTGCACCGCCTGCTGCATGGCCGTGATGCGGTCGCTCGAATCTCCGACCACGATGGCCTGCGCCTGCTCGGGCGTGAGCGCCTGGGCAGAAACCGCGCTCAACAACGCGGCGAATGACAGCAAAAGAAATCTCAGCATCACAAGGAATCTCTAGGGTGAACGCGGCGAGCAACCACGCTCACCCTGCAAATCCCATACCAAGGAAAAAAGCAAGGGTCACCGCCGCAGCGGCAGGCCCGTTCGAGGGCGCGCCGCGCCGGGCCGCCCCAAGCGGCCGCGCCGTCCCCCTTGGGGGCTGAGGACCGCGGCTCCAAACCTGCCTGCGCAGGTTTGGACGGTCCGAAGAACCACCGCCTCCGGCGGTGGGACGGGG
>NZ_AEGR01000038.1 GCF_000211835.1 Hylemonella gracilis ATCC 19624
ATGAAGGCCAGGGCCGAATCCACCGTCTTGATCGCGTCGTTGGCCTTGGCCACCGAGGTGATGTCCAGGTCCGCCACCTTATGCAACACGGAAGCCGTGTCCGTGCCGATGTAGGCGCTGGAAGCCGCCACCGTGGTGGTGTGGCTGATCACGAAGGACTTGTTCGAGTCGAAAGTCAGGTAACCGCTGACGATCGCGTTTTGCGCGTTCGTGTCGGCCGCC
>NZ_AEGR01000037.1 GCF_000211835.1 Hylemonella gracilis ATCC 19624
CGCCAGACCGGCGGCGTCGTCCTTGGCGCTGTTGATGCGCAGACCGGAAGACAAGCGCTGGATCGCGGTGCTGAGCGCCTTGTCGCTGATGCCCTGGTAACGCTGGGCGGACAAGGAATTGATGTTGGTGTTAATGACGGCTGCCATTTGAAACTCCTGTGTAAAAAAATAGCACTGGCTGCCTCAGCTCCGTGCTGGCTGGTCTGGGTCCACTTTTTGATGGGTGGCTCTTCAAGGCATTTCTGAAACCAGCCCTGGGGTTGGCCTGTGGATGCCTAGCGGGTTTTCGCAACCCTGTGCACCTTTATCGTCCCGACGCCAGGGAACTTGAGCCCAAACCGAAAACTTGAGTTGGAAAAGCAGCCGAAAAATCCTGTATCACCGTGTATCAACCCTCTGGACATGCCGCCGGAACTCAAAAACAAAAAGGGCTGGCACCGTTTCCGGTGCCAGCCCTGGAAAGCAGGGCAGGAATCACTTCCGATGCCCAAACTTCCACCCCAACTCTTATTGCAGCAGCTGCAGCACGCCCTGCGGAATCTGGTTGGCCTGGGCGATC
>NZ_AEGR01000036.1 GCF_000211835.1 Hylemonella gracilis ATCC 19624
GGGCCCGAGCCACCAGCACGCGCGGCTCCACGGGCTTGAGCACGTAATCGTCGGCGCCGACCTCCAGGCCGGCGATCTGATCGTACACATCGATGCGGGCCGTCAGAATGAGCACGGGCACGTTGGAAAAGCGACGCAGCCGGCGGCAGACTTCCATGCCGTCCATGTTGGGCAGCATCAGGTCCAGGATGACCAGGGCCGGCTGCTGCGCGCGCACGGCGTCTTCGGCCAGGTCGCCGCGGCGCACGATGGTCACGGCGAATTCGTAGCCGTCCAGGTATTCCGCGATGAGCTGCGCGAGACGGTCATCGTCCTCGATCAGCAGCACGGGGTGTTTGAGCGGCGCTGCCTCGGCCATCGGTGTTATCCGTCCTCTCGGTCTTGGGTTGGCCCGGGAATCTTCTCTCGCCCTGGGGCCGCGCGGATTCTAGGCCCAGGTACGCAGGCTGCAGCGCCCGCGCACGCTTGAACACAATTGCGCACAGATTCGCGCAGCTTCGGAACAGACACCGTCGCGCCGCCTCCCTAGACTCAAGGCCCCCTTCTGAAACCCTATCGAACATGCGCGTCACTTTTTTCCGAACCCTTTTCCTTGTGACGCTGCTGGGCCTGGGCCTCGCGGCGCATCCGGCAGCCCAAGCCGAGAATGTCTACCTGATGTCGCTCGCGGGTGGCGTGACGCCGCGCTACGAGGGCAGCCGGGATTACCGGCCCGTCGTTGTGCCGATCATCGCCGCCGAGTTCGACAACGGTGTCTTCCTCAATCCACTGGAGGGTCTCGGCTACCGGACGCAGTTCTCCCACGGGGTCTTCGCCTCGGTGGCGCTCGGCTACGACGATGGCCGCACCGACCAGGACCGCTACCTGTTGCCCGGCTCGGACCACCTCAAAGGAATGGGCGACATCCCCGGTTCGATGCTGATCCTGCTGCAGGTCGGCGTGCGCCTGCCGGGTGATCTGAGCTTGAGCGCGACGCTGGACCAGCCGATCACGGAGACCCGGCGCGGACTGGGTGGGCGCGTCGATCTAACTGCATCACTGTGGTCAATGCCGACCGATCAGGTCAACCTCACGGGCAGCGTGCATGCGGGCAGTGATCGTTATGCCCAGACTTTTTTTGGCGTGACCGACAGGCAATCGGTCAACAGCCGCTTTGACGCTTACACGCCCCAAGGTGGCGTGGACAGCCTGAAGTTAGCCATCGACTGGACCCATGTCTTCACGCCGCACTGGATGGTGAGAACCACTGCCGGCGTGAGCCGTCTGGTGGGTGATGCTGCTGACAGCCCCATCGTGCAGGTCAAAAACAATTACTTGGCCATGACCGCTTTGGTTTACCGCTATTGAGCTGAGCACTGGGCAGGACCAAGGCATGAAGGCTACAGCGTCGCCATTCGGCATTCTCGGGCGAGAGCGAACTTCGGCGTGGGGGTGTTGGGTGCTCGTCGGCGCCTGGATCACGCTGGACGCCTTGGCGTCCTGGGTTTGGTCATTGGCTGGCCACCAAGCGTTGGCGTTGTGGCGTCAGGCGCAAGGCCGGGGCGGTTTGCCTTGCTCGAACCAGGACGGCTGACCTCCACAGCCGTCCTGAAAGGACTGACTCGCGATGCTCAGGCCATGCCAGCCGTGACCTTGCTGTAGCCGCCGTCCACGTAGGTGATCTCGCCCGTCACGCCGCCCGCCAGGTCAGACAGCAGGAAGGCGGCGACGTTGCCCACGTCCTCGATCGTCACGTTGCGGCGGATCGGCGCCGCCGCGGCCACGGCCGAGAGCATCTTGCCGAAATCCTTGATGCCGCTGGCCGCCAGGGTCTTGATGGGGCCGGCGGAAATTCCGTTGGCGCGCAGGCCGCGGCCCTGGGAGCCCAGGGATTCAGCCAAGTAGCGCACCGAGGCTTCCAGCGACGCCTTGGCCAGACCCATGGTGTTGTAGTTCGGCACCACGCGCTCGGCGCCAAGGTAGGTCAAGGTCAACGCGGCGGCCTTGTCGTTCAGGTAGGGCAGGGCCGCCTTGGCCATGGCCGGGAAGCTGTAGGCGCTGATGTCGTGCGCGATCTTGAAACCTTCGCGCGACAGGCCTTCGAGGAAATCGCCCGCGATCGCTTCACGGGGTGCGAAGCCGATGGCGTGGACGAAACCGTCGATCTTTGGCCACGTGGCGGACAAATCCTTGAACAGATTCTCGATCTGCGCGTCATCGCCGACATCGCAATCGAAGATCAGCTTGGAGCCGAATTCGGCGGCGAACTCGGTGATCCGGTCCTTGAAGCGTTCGCCGACGTAGCTGAAGGCCAATTCCGCGCCCTGCGCGTGGCAGGCCTTGGCAATGCCGTAGGCGATGGATCGATTGCTCAAAACGCCGGTGATGAGCAGCTTCTTACCGGTCAGAAAACCCATGGTTCTTCTCTCCTGTGGAATTGAGGGCAGTGTCTGTTGTGGGATCGGGCAGCACAACCGCAGGTCGATCACATGATTCGTTGCGGGGTGCACTGAACGTAGTGCAGAATTGTCGCATGCGGTTTTGGCTGATTCTTCTTCTCTGGGCCTGTGGCATTCCGGCCTGGGCGGCCCACGGGTATGCCCTCTGGGGCGACTTGAAATACCCGCCTGGCTTCGCGCACTTCGACTATGTCAATCCTGACGCTCCCAAGGGCGGCGAGTTGCGGATGGTCAGCAATCTGCGCTACTCGACTTTCGACAAGTACAACCCCTACACCATCAAAGGTTCGCCGCCCGCTTACCTGGCGCAGCTGATCTTTGAAACCTTGCTCGTGGGTTCCATGGACGAGACCGCGTCCGCCTACGGATTGCTGGCCGAGAGCGTGGACGTGCCGAAAGACAGGTTGAGCGCTACCTTCCGCTTGCGGGCCGAGGCACGGTTTCACAACGGCCAGCCCGTGGAGGCGGCGGACGTCAAGCACAGCTACGAGACGCTGATTGGACCTTATGCCCAGCCCAGTTACGCGACGCTGTTGCACGAAGTCGCGGGTCTTGATGTGCTGGACACCCGCACGGTGCGTTTCCGCTTCAAGGTACCGAACCGGGAATTGCCGCTCATCGTCGGCAGCATTCCGATATTCAGCCGTGATTGGGGGCGTCAGTCCGATGGCAAGCTCAAACGTTTTGACGATATCGTGGTGGACACCCCCATCGGCAGTGGACCTTACCGCATCGGTCCGGTCAGTTTCGGACGCGACATCACCTATGTGCGCGACCCGAAGTACTGGGGCAGCGGACTGAACGTGAACCGGGGGTCCAACAATTTTGACCGCATCACCGTCAAGATATACAAGGACAACACGGCACGGCTGGAAGCACTCAAAGCCGGAGAGTTCGACTTCATGACCATCTACTCGGCGGGCGATTGGGCGCGTCGCATCGATGGCAAGCTGTTTCGACAGGGCGTGTTGGTCAAGAAGGAGTTGGCCCATCAACTGCCCGCGGGCTTCCAAAGTTATGTACTGAACACACGTCGCCCTCAGCTGAAGGATGTCCGCGTGCGCGAGGCATTGGGCTTGGCGATCGACTATGAATGGATGAACCGCCAAATGTTCTATGGCGGGTACCCACGCGTGCAAGACCTATTTGGCAACACGGCCTGCCAGGCCACCGGCACGCCGGATCCGAAGGAACTTGCCTTGCTGGAGCCCTGGCGCGGCAAGGTGCCTGACGCCGTGTTCGGCCCCATGTACAAGCCGCCCACGACCGACGGTGAGGGGCAATCCTTGCGTAACAACTTACGCCGCGCGCGGCAATTGTTGGCTGACGCAGGCTGGACGTACCGCGACGGGGCCTTGCGCGACAGCCAGGGCGCCCCCATGGTGTTGGAGTACCTCGATAGCCGGGAAAGCGGTCTTCGAGGCGTGACGCCCTGGGCGCGTAACCTCGAAAAGTTGGGCATCTCCCTGCGTTTTGTCACCGTGGATTTCGCGCTGTACATGCAACGCTTGGACAAATTCGATTTCGACATCATCACGCTCGCGTACCAGGGCACACACAACCCTGGCCAGGAGATGCTGGAAATCTTCGGGAGCCAAGGGGCTGACGTGGAGGCATCTAGCAACCACACCGGCGTCAAGAGCCCTGCTGTGGATGCCTTGGTGATTGCGATGACCCGCGCACGCGACCAGGCGGAGTTGCTGCCCGCCTGCCGTGCTCTGGACCGGGTGATCATGCACAGCCACTATCTGATCCCGCAGTGGACCTTGCTGTCCCACCGCATGGTGTACAACCAGCAGCGACTGGCCTACCAGCAGCCCATGCCGCCGTATGCCAAGGCGGAGGAGTGGCTGATGTCCTCCTGGTGGTTCGTCCCGATTCACTGACCTCGCCGCCATGTTCTCCTACATCGTCAAACGCTTGCTGCTGATGCTGCCCACCCTCCTGGGCGTTCTGCTCCTCACCTTCGTGGTGATCCAGTTCGTGCCTGGCGGACCGGTGGAGCAATACCTCGTGGAGGCCCGCTCGGCAGCAGGGCGTGGTGGCGTGGAATCGGGTGGCATCAGCTACCGCGGCAATCAGGGGGTGGCGCCTCAACGTATCGAGGAGATCAAGGCCTTGTACGGCTTTGACAAGCCCGCCCATGAGCGTTTCTGGCAGATGCTGGTGCAGTTCGCGAATTTCGACCTGGGACGCAGTTTTTTTCAAAACAAGGAAGTCTGGGATCTCATCGTCGAGAAACTTCCCGTCTCCATCAGCCTAGGCCTCTGGACCTTCCTCATCAGCTACTTGGTGGCCGTGCCACTGGGCGTGGCCAAGGCGGTGCGGGCCGGATCGCGTTTTGACTTGGTCACCACGCTGATCGTCCTGGTGGGGTATGCCATTCCGGGCTTTGTGCTGGGCGTGGCTCTGCTGGTCATCTTTGGCGGGCAATTGCAGTGGTTCCCGCTGCGCGGGCTCACCTCGCCCAACTGGGAAGAGTTGTCTTGGGGCGCGCGCATCGTGGACTACCTCTGGCACATCACGCTGCCCGTCACGGCCATGGTGCTGGGCAGTTTCGCGGTCACGGCCATGTTGACCAAGAACGCCTTTCTGGAAGAAATACGCAAGCAATATGTGCTCACGGCACGCGCGAAGGGGCTGACGGAGCGGCAGGTGCTGTGGAAACATGTTTTCCGCAATGCGCTGATCCCCATCGTGACGGGTTTTCCTGCCGCCTTCATCGGTGCTTTTTTCACGGGCTCGCTGTTGATCGAAACCTTGTTCTCCCTGGACGGCCTGGGATTGCTCAGTTACGAGAGCGTGATCCGTCGCGATTACCCGGTGGTGCTGGGCACCTTGTACCTGTTCACCCTGATTGGATTGGTCACCAAACTCGTGAGTGACCTGTGCTATGTGTGGGCGGACCCCCGCGTGAAGTTTGATTGACCCCATGACTTCTCCCGCCACCGACCCCATCCCACCGCGCCAGAGCAGCCCGATGGCGAAGAGACGCGCCAAGGCCGTGCAAGGTTCGGCCACTGCGCCAGTGTCCTTGTCACCCTCGCGCCGAGCCTGGCTGCGTTTCAGGCGCAACCGCTTGGGCTTTTACAGCCTGATCATCTTCACCGCGCTGGTGCTGATCAGCCTGGGGGCCGAGCTGATCAGCAACGACCGGCCGTTGATCGTGCGCTACGAAGGGCAGACCTACTTTCCCATGCTGAAGGACTACCCCGAGACCACTTTCGGCGGCGACTTTGAGACGCCCACCGACTACCTCGATCCCTACATCAAGGAACGCCTCAAGGCCGGCGACAACTGGGTGCTGTACACCCTCAACCCCTATGGCCCGAACACGCTCAACTACTTCGCCAAGTCGCCCAACCCCTCGGCGCCCACCGGGGACAACTGGCTGGGTACGGACGACCGTGGGCGCGATCTGCTGGCGCAATTGCTGTACGGCTTTCGCGTGAGCGTGCTGTTCGCCCTGGCGCTCACCGTCACGGGCGTGGTGCTGGGCGTGGCCACTGGTGCCATCCAGGGTTTCTTTGGGGGCAAGACCGATCTGGCTTTCCAGCGCTTCATCGAGATCTGGGGCTCCATGCCCGAGCTCTACCTGCTGATCATTTTCAGCGCCGTGTTCGCGCCCAGCCTGGCGCTGCTGCTGATCCTGCTCAGCCTGTTCGGCTGGATGGGCCTGTCCGACTACGTGCGCGCCGAGTTCCTGCGCAATCGCCAGCTCGACTATGTGCGCGCGGCGCGGGCATTGGGCCTGTCGCATGCGCAAATCATCTGGCGGCACGTGCTGCCCAACAGCCTGACGCCCGTGGTGACCTTTTTGCCTTTCCGCATGAGCGCGGCCATCCTCGCGCTGACCTCGCTCGATTTCCTGGGCCTTGGCGTGCCGCCGGGTACCCCGTCGCTGGGCGAGCTGCTGGCCCAGGGCAAGAACAGCATCGACGCCTGGTGGATCTCGCTCTCCACCTTTGGCGTGCTGGTGATCACCCTGTTGCTACTGACGTTCATGGGGGACGCGTTGCGCGATGCGCTCGACCCCCGCAAGCGGGATGTGAGTTCACCCGCGCCCACGCAGAGCGCGAAGGCCACGCCATGAGCGGGTTGCTGCAAGTCAAGAACCTCCGGGTCGCTTTCGACGGCAAGGAAGTGGTGCACGGGATCGACTTCGACATCGCCGTCGGCGAGAAGGTCGCCCTGGTGGGCGAGTCGGGTTCGGGCAAGACCGTCACGGCGCTGAGCCTGCTGCGCTTGCTGGGCGATGCGCGGGTGGAAGGCCGCGCCCAATTCCAGGGGCTAGAAGGCGGGGGTGGACCGCTCGATCTGCTGCAACTGGGGGAGCGGGTCTTGCGCGGCGTGCGCGGGCGCGACATCGCGATGATCTTCCAGGAGCCCATGACGGCCCTGAACCCCCTCTATACGATCGGCGACCAGATCGCCGAGGTGCTGCAGATCAAGCTGGGGCTGAGCCGCAAGGCGGCCTGGGCACGCGCGGTGGACCTGTTGGCCGATACCGGCATCACCGAGCCGGCGCGGCGCGCAGCGGCCTATCCGCACCAGCTCAGCGGCGGTCAGCGTCAGCGCGCCATGATCGCCATGGCCCTGGCTTGCCAGCCGCGCCTGCTGCTGGCCGACGAGCCCACGACCGCGCTGGACGTCAGCCTGCGCGGACAAATCCTGGACCTGCTGGACGACCTGCAACGCAAGCATGGCATGGCCGTGCTCATGATCACGCACGACCTGAACCTCGTGCGCCGCTTCGCGCAGCGTGTCATCGTGATGGAAAACGGCCACATCGTGGAGCAGGGCGAGGTGGATGCGGTGTTCAACCGACCGCAGCACGCCTACACCCGCAACCTGATCGCCAGCCGGCCGCAGCGTCTTGTGCCGGACACGGACACCCCGCCCGGGCCGGACACCCAGGCAGCCCCTTTGCTAATGTCCCGCAGTTTGCGGGTGCGCTATCCGGTCGCCCAGCCCGGCTTGCGCGGGTGGTTCAGGCGTGGGGAGTTCGTGGCCGTGCACGAGGCTGATTTCGAGCTACAGGCTGGCCGCACCCTGGGTGTGATCGGGGAGTCTGGCTCGGGCAAATCCACCCTGGCATTGGCTGTTCTGGGACTCTTGCCCCAGCAGGATGTCGGCGGCGAACTGCTTGTCCTTGGGCGGCACTGGAGCAAAAAACAAAAGGAAAACAAGAGCTTGAGAAGTCAAGTTCAAGTGGTTTTTCAGGATCCATTTTCCTCGCTTTCGCCGCGGCGCACCGTCGAAGAGATCGTGGGCGAAGGCCTGGGCGTGCACATGCCGGAACTGGATGCGCCGGGGCGCCGGGCACGGGTGGCCCAGGTTTTGGCCGAGGTTGGCCTGGACGAGCGGCAATTCCCAGGCTTCCTGCAGCGCTACCCGCACGAGTTCTCCGGTGGCCAGCGCCAGCGCATCGCCATCGCCCGAGCGCTGGCGGTGCGGCCGCGCCTGCTGGTGCTAGACGAACCCACCAGCGCGCTGGACGTGAGCATCCAGAAACAGGTCCTGGAATTGCTGCAGCGCCTACAACGCGACCACGGCCTGGCCTACCTGCTCATCACGCACGACGTGGACGTGATCCGCGCGATGGCGCATGAGGTGCTGGTCATGCAGGCCGGACGCGTTGTTGAAGCCGGTCCGGCACTCGCCTTGCTGGACGCTCCCCAGCACCCCTACACGCAAACCTTGGTGCAGGCCGCCGCCACACCTTGAGCGGCCTCAGCGCTGGGCCCTGGCGACTTCCTCGGCCACGAGCCTGCGCAGCGGTTCCTCGCCGAAGCTGGGCAGGGACTGCCCATTGACGAAGAAGGTGGGGGTCTTGTTCACTCCCAGAGCGGTCAGGTCCTCGATGTCTTGCCGCAACACCGACTCGATGCCCGCGGACGCGGCGTCCGCCAGGGCCTGCTCCAGGTTCAGTCCGGTTTGCGCCGCAGCCGCGTAGGCCTTGCCGACGTCGGGTTGGCCGTGGTCGGCCCACAACGGCTGGGCGGCCAGCACCATGTCCAGGACCTCCCAGTACTTGCCCTGGCGCTTGGCGGCCTCGAGCAGACGCACCACATCGTCCGAGCCTGGATGGAAGGGGGCGTAACGGACCACCAAGCGGACTTCCTTCGGATACTGACGCAGCAGATCCTTGACGATGGGGTGGAAGGCGCGGCAGGTCTCGCAAGCAGGGTCGAAAAACTCGACGATCGTGACGGGCGCATCCTGTGGACCCGCCACGGCAGCGTGCATGCGCACCAGGCGTTGCGAGTGGACCGCGAGCAAGCGGCTCGAGGCGTCCCGCTCATGGCGCTGGTAGGTGATGACGCCCAGCACGAACACGGCCACCACCGTGATCAGCAGCGCGAGAAGGGCGAGGGTCCGGGCGTGCGGTTTCATGATCTTCATGCAGATGTTTTCTTCAGATGCAAGGAAAGCAGGGCGACGATCAAGGCAAACGCCAGCAGCGACAACCAGGGCAGTTGAATACCCCCCAACCAAGCCAAATCCTGCTTCAGGCAAGAGGAGCCAGCGCCGCAGGGCGCCCAAACCTGAGGTACCAGGCCGGAGATCAGCAGGCTGTGATGGACGGCCACCAAAAGACCCGGCACGGCCAGCAGGAGTCCGTAGACCGCGCCGGACCGGTCACTGGTCATGCAGGCCCAACCGAGGATCAAGGCCAGAGGGAACATCGCGATTCGCTGGTACCAGCACAAGGTACACGGTGTCATGCCCATGACCTCACCCAGAAACAAGGCCGACGCGGACGCGATCAGGGCCGCGGAGGCGGCCCCAAAAAGCAGGAGCCAGGCGGATCGTGTCATGCCGATGCTCATGGTGTGTCAGAGGGAGAGGGATGAGTCGCCTCAAGCGCCTTGTCGATCAAGGTCTGCAAAGCCGGATCGATCAGCAGTGCCACATGCCGCATCCGCAGGTGAGTGTGCAGATGCGGCATGAAGTTTTCCTGGTCATCGTTATCAGCACTGGAGAGGTGGTGGGGTCGCTCTTTGGAATTCAGTGGGCATGCCCATGATGTCCCTCATCGTCGTGGTCATGCGTGCAACCGTGCGCGCACCCGTGTGCACGATGCGGCTGCGCCTGAACTGCTGCGCCATGACGCAGCTCCGCGCGTGCCTGGCGCAGCACCAGCCAGCCGCCCTGCAAGGCCAACGCGGCCATCAAGGAGGCAACCAAGAGGTCGGGCCAGGCCGAGCCGGTGCCAAAGACGCCCAGCGCCGCCAGCATGACGGCGACGTTGCCAATGGCGTCATTGCGCGAACACAGCCAGACGCTGCGCATATTGGCATCGCCCTCGCGAAAAGCGTAGAGCATGGCGGCCACCGCGACATTCACCACCAGGGCCAGCGTGGCGACGACCCCCATCGTCATGGCTTCGGGTACGCCGCCATGCCAGATGGACCAGACCGCGTGACCCAGAACATAGAGGCCAAAGCCCATCATGGACAGCGATTTGACGAGGGCGGCACGGGCCCGCCAGTGCAAGGCGGCGGCCAGCACGGCCAGCGAGACTCCGTAATTCAGGGCATCCCCCGCGAAGTCAACCGCGTCCGCGAGCAGGGACAGGGACCCGGCATGGATGCCTGCGGCGATTTCCAGGGCGAACATGCCCGCATTGAGCATCAAGGCCACCCAGAGGATGGCTCGGTAGCGGGCAAGGTGGGTGATCTGGCCAAGGCTCAGATCGTGGTCGTGGTGGCAGTGAGCTGACATGGTTTTTTCTCCTGAACCTGCATTGAAAACCCTGGAGTTGCTACAGTGTCAAGCTCAATTCAAGGAAGAGCCTCATGCAAATCAAGGCTTTGGCCGCCGCCACGGGCGTGGACGTGGAAACCATCCGCTATTACGAAAAACAGGGGTTGCTGCCCGCGCCCGCCCGGCGCAGCAACGGCTACCGGGACTACGAAACCGTGCACCTGGAACGGCTGGCTTTCATCCGCCACTGCCGCGCGCTGGACATGCCGCTGGCCGACGTGGCTCGCTTGCTGGGTTTCATCGACGACCAACCTGGTGCATCGCCCGATGCCAGCGCGGTGGATGCCCTGGTGGCCGAGCAACTGAACCGTGTGCGCGCCCGACTCAAGAGCATGCAGGCGCTCGAAAAGCAGCTGCTGCAGCTCCAGTCGCGCTGCGACGGGCGTCATGAAAACGGGCGCTGCGGCATCCTGAACGATCTGGTCGCCGCGGCGCATGGGGAGGCCTGCGCCTGTCATGCGCACCCGGCCTGAATCCAGCGCCGGCGGCGGGCAAAATCCGGGCCAGGCCTTGGTTTTGCGCCAAAATTCGGCTACAATTCGGTGCATCTAGACCAACGGGCGGATATCCAACCGCCCGTTTTTATTTGTCCCGTCACAAGTGTGCATGCCGCATGCGGTACGCCTCGGTGCATGCGCCGAGGTGGCCGACGGGATGGTGCATTGCATTCGGACAAGGACAAGATCAAGTTGACGCTGCAAGAGATTGCCGAACAGACCGTGACCGGGCTCGGTTACGAACTGGTGGAGATAGAACGCTCCGCCGGGGGGCTCTTGCGCATCACGATCGATTTGCCTTGGACGCCTGGCTTGCACGAGCAGTTCGTCAATGTCGAGGACTGCGAGAAGGTGACCCGCCAGCTGCAGTATGTGCTGGAAGTCGAGGGCATCGAATACAAGCGTTTGGAAGTGTCGTCGCCGGGCATCGACCGGCCGCTGCGGCATGAGCAAGATTTCGAGCGCTTCGCTGGCCAGGTGATCGACGTGACGTTGAAAGCACCCATCGGCGCGGCCGCGCTGGCAGGGCAGGACGCCGCCGGCGGCAAGGTCGCGGCGAACCGCAAGAAGTTCCGCGGCACGCTCGAAAAAGCGCCGCAAGGCGGCTGGCAGATCGTCTGGAGCGACGAGCCCGCGCCCAAGCCGGGGCAGCGTGTCAGTAAGAAGCGCGAACCGGCGCCGTTGCAGGCGCTTGGTTTCACGCTGGACGAGCTGCGCGACGCCAGGCTGGCGCCGGTGGTGAATTTCAAGGGGCGTGGTGCGGCGGACGCGTGAGCCGATCACCCACTAAAGAATGGTTGAGGTTTTGAAGTGTTGAAGGGGATTCAGAAATGAGTTCGATCAAGAACAGCGAATTGTTGATGCTGGTGGAAGCCATCTCGCGCGAGAAGAACGTTGAGCGCGACGTGGTGTTTGGCGCTGTCGAGGCTGCGCTCGCGCAGGCCACGAAGAAGCTCTACGAAGGCGATGTGGACATCCGCGTGGCCGTGGATCGCGACACCGGCCTGTACGAAACCTTCCGCCGCTGGCACGTGGTGCCCGACGAAGCCGGCCTGCAATTGCCCGACCAGGAAATCCTGCTGTTCGAGGCCAAGGAGCAGATTCCCGACATCGAGGTCGACGAGTACATCGAGGAGGCGGTCGAGTCCGTGCCCATCGGCCGCATTGGCGCCATGGCCGCCAAGCAGGTCATCTTGCAGAAGATCCGCGACGCCGAGCGCGAAATGCTGCTCAACGACTTCATGTCGCGTGGCGAGAAGATCTTCGTGGGCTCCGTCAAGCGCATGGACAAGGGTGACTTGATCGTGGAAAGCGGCCGTGTCGAGGGCCGACTCAAGCGCAATGAAATGATCCCCAAGGAGAATTTCCGCGCCGGCGACCGAGTGCGCGCCATGATCATGGAAGTCAATACCGAGCAGCGCGGTCCAGCCATCCTGCTGTCGCGCTCTGCGCCCGAGTTCATGATTGAACTCTTCCGCCAGGAGGTGCCCGAGATCGAGCAGGGCCTGCTCGAGATCAAGAGCTGCGCCCGTGACGCCGGCAGCCGCGCCAAGATCGCCGTGCTCTCGCACGACAAGCGCGTGGACCCGATTGGCACCTGCGTGGGCGTGCGCGGCGCGCGCGTCAACGCCGTCACCAACGAGTTGGCGGGCGAGCGTGTGGACATCGTGCTCTGGAGCGAGGACCCGGCCCAGTTCGTGATCGGCGCGCTGGCCCCGGCCAATGTTTCCTCCATCGTCGTGGACGAAGAAAAACACGCCATGGACGTGGTGGTGGACGAGGAAAACCTGGCCATCGCCATCGGCCGTGGCGGCCAGAACGTGCGTCTGGCATCCGAGCTGACAGGCTGGAAGATCAACATCATGGACGCCGCCGAGTCGGCCCAGAAGCAGGCGGACGAGACGACCACGCTGCGCAAGCTCTTCATGGAAAAGCTGGACGTCGACGAGGAGATCGCCGACATCCTGATCACCGAGGGCTTCACCAGCCTGGAGGAAGTGGCGTATGTGCCGCTGCAGGAAATGCTGGAGATCGAATCCTTCGACGAGGACACCGTCAACGAGCTGCGCGCGCGCGCCAAGGATGCGCTGCTCACGCTCGAGATCGCCCGAGAGGAAAGCGTGGACGAGGTGTCGCAAGACTTGCGTGACCTGCAGTTCCAAGGCAAGCCTTTGAGCGCCGACGTGATCGCCAAGCTGGCCGATGGCGGCGTGCACACCCTCGACGATCTGGCCGACCTGGCCATCGACGAGCTGACCGTCATCACCGGCCACAGCGAGGAAGACGCGAAGGCCTTGATTCTCAAGGCGCGCGAGCACTGGTTCACGGACGAGCCGGCAACCGCGGCGTCGGGGACTTCCTCATAAGACAAGGCCTTTGCACCGTCCATCCTTTCTCTACCAAGAGAACATCATGAACTCACAGTATTAACTTGAAGGCCGGCGCTCATTGCGCTGGCGGCGCACCAGAAACAAAACAGCCGCCGCCTCACGCAACGCACCGGGCCGTAAACCAGGGTCACACACCATGTCCAGCACCACCGTCGCCGAGTTCGCCACTGAACTCAAGAAACCGACCGACACCTTGATCGAGCAACTCAAAGCCGCTGGCGTCAACAAGAACGCCGCCGCCGACACCTTGACTGACGCGGACAAGCAGCGTCTGCTGAGCCACTTGCAGGCCAGCCATGGCACGGCAGCCCCCGAGCGCAAGAAGATCACCCTGACCAAGAAATCCACCACCGAGATCAAGCAGGCGGATGCGACGGGCAAGGCGCGCACCATTCAGGTGGAGGTGCGCAAGAAGCGCACCTTCGTGCGCCGCGAGGAAGGCGAGAGCGAGACTCCGGTCGAGGCCGAGTCCACGGTTGTTGAGGAAGTCGCACCCGTGACCCCATCCGCGCCCGTGATCGACGAGGCGGAACTGACGCGTCGCCAGGAAGAGGCGCGCCGTCAAGCCGAGCTGATTCGCCGCCAGGAAGAAGAACTGGCTGAGCGCCGCCGCCAGCGCGAGGAACAGGAAGCCCAGGAGCGGGCCGCCGAAGCTGCCGCGGCACAAGCCGCAGCTCAGGCTGCCGCTGCGCCTCAAGCCGCTCCCACGCCCGTGGTGGACCCCACTGCGGCGCAGGTCGCTGCCCAGGCCGCCAAGGAACAAGCCGCCGTGCAGGCCCGTGCCGCCGAGGATGCCGCACGCGCCGACCTCGACACTCGCCGCCGCAAGGCTGAAGCCGAGGCCGCCGCCATCCGCACGATGATGGCGAGTCCGGCCAAGAAGGCTCCGCCCCCGCCGCCCAAGAAGGAAGAAGCCCCGGCCGCGAAGAAGGGCACACTGCACAAGCCCGCGAACGCGAATCCCGGTGGGACCTCCACCACGGCCAAGACCGGCACCGGCGGCGCGGCCAAGACGGGCGCGCCCGCAGCACCGGGCAAGGAAATCAAGTCCGCCAAGCTGTCGTCCAGCTGGGCAGGGGATCCGGCCAAGAAAAAGGCCATCCCGACGCGTGGCGACTCCAGTGGCGGCGTCGGTCGCGGCAGCTGGCGCAGCGGCCCGCGCGGTGGCAAGCGTGGTCATGACCGTGAGGAAGCCCAGGCCGCATCCGCGCCCCAGGAGGCGCGCGTGATCGAGGTGCACGTGCCCGAAACCATCACCGTGGCCGAACTGGCCCACAAGATGGCGGTCAAGGCCAGCGAAGTGATCAAGGTGCTGATGAAGCTGGGCCAGATGGTCACCATCAACCAGCCGCTGGACCAGGACACGGCCATGATCGTGGTCGAGGAAATGGGCCACAAGGCCATCATCGCCGCGCTGGACGATCCGGAAGCCTTCACTGAAGAAGAAGCGTCGGCCCACCAGGCGGACGCGCTGCCGCGCGCCCCCGTGGTCACGGTCATGGGCCACGTGGACCATGGCAAGACCTCGCTGCTGGACTACATCCGCCGCACCAAGGTCGCGGCGGGCGAGGCGGGCGGCATCACGCAGCACATTGGCGCTTACCACGTCGAGACGCCGCGCGGCATGATCTCCTTCCTCGATACCCCGGGTCACGAGGCGTTCACGGCCATGCGGGCGCGCGGCGCCCAGGCCACGGACATCGTCATCCTGGTTTGCGCCGCCGACGACGGCGTGATGCCGCAGACCAAGGAAGCCATCAAGCACGCCAAGGCGGCCGGGGTTCCCATCGTCGTGGCCATGACCAAGGCCGACAAGCCCGAAGCCAACATCGAGAAGGTCAAGGCCGAGCTGGTGGCCGAGGAAGTCGTGCCCGAGGACTTCGGCGGTGATTCGCCCTTCGTGGCCGTCTCTTCCAAGACCGGTCTGGGCGTTGACGAACTGCTGGAGCAGGTGCTGCTGCAGGCCGAAGTGCTGGAACTGAAAGCGCCGGTTGATGCCGCCGCGAAGGGCTTGGTCATCGAAGCCCAGCTGGACAAGGGCCGAGGCCCCGTCGCCACCGTGCTGGTGCAGAGCGGCACGCTCAAGGCCGGCGACGTGGTGCTGGCCGGCCAGACTTATGGCCGCGTGCGCGCCATGCTGGACGAAAGCGGCCGCAAGATCGACAACGCTGGCCCCTCGATCCCGGTCGAAATCCAGGGTCTGACCGAGGTGCCGCAGGCGGGCGACGAATTCATGGTGCTGACCGATGAGCGTCGCGCCCGTGAGATCGCGACTTACCGCGCCGGCAAATTCCGCAACACAAAACTGGCCAAGCAGCAAGCTGCCAAGCTGGAGAACATGTTCTCCGACATCGCCGCGGGCGAGGTCAAGAGCCTGCCCATCATCGTCAAGGCCGACGTGCAGGGCTCCCAGGAGGCGTTGGCCGCGTCCCTGCTCAAGCTCTCGACCGACGAAGTCAAGGTGCAGCTGGTTTATGCCGCCGTGGGTGGCATCAGCGAGTCCGACATCAACCTCGCCATCGCCTCCAAGGCCGTGGTCATCGGCTTCAACACACGTGCCGACGCGGGCGCGCGCAAGCTGGCCGAGGGCAACGGCATCGACATCCGCTACTACAACATCATCTACGACGCCGTGGACGAGTTGAAGGCAGCCATGTCGGGCATGCTGGCGCCGGAGAAGAAGGAAGAAGTCATCGGCATGGCGGAAATCCGCACCGTGTTCGTTGCCTCCAAGATCGGCACGGTGGCGGGTTGCATGGTCACCTCCGGTCACGTCACGCGCAGCGCGCATTTCCGCCTGCTGCGCGACAACGTGGTCATCTACACGGGCGAGCTGGACTCCCTCAAGCGCATGAAGGACGATGTGCGCGAGGTCAAGGAAGGCTTCGAGTGCGGCATCAAGCTCAAGAACTACAACGACATCAAGGAAGGTGATCAGCTGGAGTTCTTCGAGGTCAAGGAAATCGCGCGCACGCTCTGAGCGCAAGAGGCTCGAACCACCATGCCGGCGAAGAAGTCCCCCATCAACCGCGGCCACAAGGTCGCCGACCAGATCCAGCGCGATCTGTCGGAACTGATCGCGCGCGAGCTGAAGGACCCCCGCGTTGGCATGGTCACGCTGCAGGGCGTGGAGGTCACACCCGACTACGCCCATGCCAAGGTGTATTTCAGCGTGCTGATCGGTGAACCCCAGGAAGCCCAGGACGCGCTGAACCAGGCCGCGGGCTTCCTGCGCAACGGCCTCTTCAAGCGACTGCACATCCACACCGTGCCCACGCTGCACTTTGTGTTCGATCGCACCACCGAGCGCGCAGCCGACATGAACGCCTTGATCGCCAAGGCGGTTTCCTCGCGAGCGAAAGAGGACTGAACCCATGAACACGCCGCGTGCACGGGTGCCACGGCGCCCCGTGCATGGGGTGCTCCTGCTGGACAAGCCTTTGGGTCTGTCCAGCAATCAAGCTTTGCAGAAAGCCAAGTGGCTGCTGCGCGCCGAAAAGGCAGGGCACACCGGTACCTTGGATCCGCTGGCCACGGGCGTACTGCCACTGTGCTTCGGTGCCGCCACCAAGTTCAGCCAGCTGCACCTCGACGCCGACAAGACGTACGAGACCACGGTTCGCCTGGGCGTGAAAACCAGCACTGCCGACGCTGAGGGGGAGGTGATCGCTACCCGCCCCGTGCGCTGCACGCCGGGGCAGGTGGTGGAGGTGCTGGACCGCTTCATGGGTCCGATCCAGCAGGTGCCGCCTATGCACAGCGCGCTCAAGAAGGACGGCAAGGCCCTCTACGAGTACGCCCGGGAGGGCGAGACGGTGGAACGAGCGCCGCGCGAGGTCGTGATTCACGAACTTGAACTGCTGGACCTGCAGCTGCACGGGGACGCCGCCTTCTTGCGATTGCGCGTGCTGTGCAGCAAGGGCACCTACATCCGCACCCTGGGCGAGGACATTGGCGAGGCGTTGGGCTGTGGCGGCCATCTGGTCGCGCTGCGCCGCGTCGCCACCGGGCCGTTTGATCAGGCGCAGTGCATCGATCTGCCCTCCCTGGAGGCGATGGACGAACCGCAACGCCAAGGCGCGCTGCGACCGGCCGAGGTGTTGCTGGATGGCCATGAAGCCGTCACGCTGGACGCGGAGAATGCCGGGCGTTTTCTGTCCGGCATGCGCCGTCGCGGCCCTTGGCCCGATGCGCCGAGGGTGGCCGTGTTCGGCCCCGTCCGAGATGAAGCGGCGCCGCGCGCGCTGCTCGGCACGGCCCACGTGAAGGCCGGCGAACTGATCCCGGGACGACTGTTGAGTCCCATCGAAATTCAACAGATTCTGGAAAACCAAGCACCGAGCGAACCCCAACCATGAGCAAGCAAATCCGCAACATCGCCATCATCGCCCACGTTGACCATGGCAAGACCACGATGGTCGACCAACTCCTGCGCCAGTCCGGCACCTTCGCCGAGCACGAAAAGGTCGTCGACACCGTGATGGACAACAACGCCATCGAAAAGGAGCGCGGCATCACCATCCTGGCCAAGAACTGCGCCGTCAGCTGGAAGGGCACCCACATCAACATCGTGGACACCCCCGGCCACGCGGACTTCGGCGGCGAAGTGGAGCGCGCCCTGTCCATGGTAGACAGCGTGCTGTTGCTGATCGACGCGCAGGAAGGCCCCATGCCCCAGACGCGCTTCGTGACCAAGAAGGCCCTGGCCCTGGGCCTGCGTCCTATCGTGGTCGTCAACAAGGTCGACAAACCCGGCGCCAATCCCGACAAGGTGGTCAACGCCGCCTTCGACCTGTTCGACAAGCTGGGCGCGACCGACGAGCAGCTCGACTTTCCCGTGGTCTACGCCTCGGGCATCAACGGCTGGTCTTCTCTGACCGAAGGCACGCCGGGTGAGCAGTGGGGCCCCGACATGTCGGCCCTGTTCGACACCATCCTCAAGCACGTCCCCGCGAATTCGGGTGATCCGACCGCGCCGCTGCAATTGCAGATCTCGGCGCTGGACTTCTCCACCTTCGTCGGTCGCATCGGAGTGGGTCGCGTGAGCCAAGGCACGATCAGGCCCATGATGGACGTGGTCGTCATGGAAGGCCCGGACGGCAAGGCCGTGAAAGGCCGCGTCAACCAGGTGCTGACCTTCCAGGGTCTGGACCGCATGCAGACGCCCGAGGCTGGTCCCGGCGACATTGTCCTGATCAACGGCATCGAAGACATCGGCATCGGTGTGACCGTCACCGACCCGATCAACCCCGCGCCCCTGCCCATGCTCAAGGTCGACGAGCCGACCCTGACCATGAACTTCTGCGTCAACACCAGCCCGCTGGCAGGCCGTGAAGGCAAGTTCGTCACCAGCCGCCAGATCTGGGACCGCTTGCAGAAGGAACTGCAACACAACGTCGCGCTGCGCGTGAACGAGACCGACGAAGAGGGCGTGTTCGAGGTGATGGGCCGCGGTGAACTGCACCTGACCATCTTGCTGGAAAACATGCGCCGCGAAGGCTACGAAATGGCCGTGAGCAAGCCGCGCGTGGTGTTCCGCACCATCAATGGCGAGAAGCACGAACCCATCGAACTCGTCACGGCCGACATCGAAGAACAGCACCAGGGCGGCGTGATGCAAGCCCTGGGCGAGCGCAAGGGTGAACTGGTGAACATGGAGCCGGACGGCCGTGGCCGTGTCCGCCTGGAATACCGCATTCCGGCTCGTGGTCTGATCGGTTTCACCAACGAATTCATGAACCTGACGCGCGGTTCCGGCCTGATCAGCAACATCTTCGACAGCTACGAGCCGCACAAGGGTGACATCGGTGGGCGCAAGAATGGCGTGCTGATCTCCATGGACGACGGTGAAATCTTCACCTACGCCCTGGGCAAGCTGGACGATCGCGGCCGCATGTTCGTCAAGGCCAACGATCCGGTGTACGAGGGCATGATCGTCGGCATCCACAGCCGCGACAACGACCTCGTGGTGAACGCCACGCGCACCAAGCAGCTGACCAACTTCCGCGTCAGCGGCAAGGAAGACGCGGTCAAGATCACGCCCCCGATCGAGCTGACGCTGGAATACGGCGTGGAGTTCATCGAGGACGACGAGCTGGTCGAGATCACGCCCAAGAGCATCCGCCTGCGCAAGCGTTACCTGAAGGAGCACGAGCGCAAGCGTGCGGCACGAGACTAAACCCCTGAGGCGCTGATGCGCCTCGGTACCCATTGCCAGAGGCAATGGTTCTTCAGGCTGTCCAAGCCCGCGCAAGCAGGCTTGGAGCCGCAGCCCTCAGCCCCTTGAACGCCAACCTTCGGTGGCAAGGGGAACGACGCCAGTGGCCTGGCCAAGCCAGTTCCACGGCGTCCCGTGAAAGAACTTCAATGACCCTCACTCATCGCAAAGCCGTTTGGTTGATGGTGGCCGTGACCCTGATGTGGTCGATCGCGGGCTTGGTCTCGCGCCAGCTCACGCACGCGCAAGGGCTGGAAGTCACGTTCTGGCGCAGTTTCTTCACCGTGCTCACGCTGCTGGTCATCTTGCCGCTGTGGCAAGGGGTGGACGTATTCCGGCAGATCCCGTGGCGCAATCCCTCGCTCTGGCTGTCCGGCGTGTGCTGGGGCATCATGTTCACGGCCTTCATGTTCGCGCTGACCTTGACCACGGTGGCCAACGTGCTGATCACCATGGCTTTGGGGCCTTTGTTCACGGCCCTGATGTCGCGCTTCGTGCTCGGGCATCGACTCCCCCTGCGCACCTGGATCGCCATCGTCGTGGCGGGGGCAGGCATTGTGTGGATGTACGGCGCGCAATTGAACTTCAGCGGTGAGGCCGGCGCCGGCGGGCAGTCTGGCGGGCTTTTGCTGGGCTCCTTGATCGCGCTGATCGTGCCCGTTGCAGGCTCCGTGCAATGGACGGTGGCGCAGCATCAGTCCCGGCAGCAGGCGAGGGACGAAACCGCCGCCAAGATCGGACTGGTGCCCTCCGTGCTGATCGGCGCGATCTTGTCGGCCTTGGTCACCTTGCCATTGACGCTGCCTTGGCAAGCCAATGCCACGGACTTGAGCTGGCTAGGTTTGCTGGGCGTGGTGCAACTGGGCATCCCTTGCGTCCTGGCCGTCTTCTGTGCGCGCGTGCTCAAGGCGCCGGAGCTGGCGCTGCTGGGCCTTCTGGAAGTGATCTTCGGCATCCTCTGGGCGTGGCTGGGCGCGGGCGAGGCTCCCGGCGCGAATGCGCTGACGGGCGGCCTCGTGGTCATCGGCGCCTTGGCCGCGAACGAGGCCCTGGGCTGGAACTCGAAAGACAAGCGTGACCATCGTGACGAATTTCCGCCTTCCATCCTGTCCTGAGCTTCTGCTGGAGCAGCGCGGCCAGCTCGGCTGCATCACGCTCAACCGGCCGCGGGCACTCAACGCGCTCTCACTCTCGATGGTGCGCGCCCTGACGCAGGCCTTGCAGGTCTGGCGCGACGATCCCGCCATCCAGGCCGTGGCCATCCGCGGGCAAGGCAAGGACGGACCATTTGGCGCGTTCTGCGCAGGCGGCGACATCCGCTTCTTTCACGAAGCCGTCTTGCGCGGCGACGCCGAGGTGGAGGATTTCTTCACCGAGGAATACGCCCTCAACCACCTGATCCACCACTATCCCAAGCCCTACATCGCCTTCATGGATGGCGTGGTCATGGGCGGCGGCATGGGCATCGCTCAAGGCGCCTCCCTGCGCATCGTCACCGAACGCACGAAGATGGCCATGCCGGAGACCCAAATCGGGCTGTTCCCCGACGTGGGGGGAGGTTGGTTCCTCGCCCGCTGCCCGCGGAGCGCCGGGGCATGGCTGGCCTTGACCAGTGAGGTCATCGGTGCGGGTGACGCGCTGGCCTTGGGGCTCGCCGATGCCTGTTTCGGTACCGCTCAATTGCAGCAGGCCTGGGATGCCTTGGCGGGCCTCTCGTCCTTCGATGTGGACACCTTGGAGGCTTGGCGACAGCAGCACATCATCCCCTCGCCAGCTGCAACGTTGCCGCTGAACGTTGTTGAACGCTGTTTCGGCTCGACCTCGGTGCTGGCCATCGTGCAGGCCCTCGAAGCAACGCAGGCAAAGGATGCGGACCACGCAGTGTGGATCGAAAGCACGGTGAAGGCCTTGCGCACCCATTCACCCTTGATGCTCGAAGTGACCCTGCAACTGTTACGTAGAGGCGCCGCGATGAACCTCGCCGAGGAACTGCGCCTGGAACGGGACCTGGTGCGCCACTGCTTCAACACGCGGCATCTGGGCCGTTACCGCGCGGACACGGAAACCATGGAAGGCATCCGCGCCCTGGTCATCGACAAGGACCGCCAGCCGAAGTGGCGGCCTGCGCGGCTGGAAGATGTCACGCCGGACATGGTGGCGGGCTTTTTCGATTCGCCCTGGCCCCCGCACGCCCACCCGCTCAAGGACTTGGCCTAAGCAGGCTGTCCACGTCCCAGGATGCGTGCAGCCCGCGACGCTGCGGGTTCAGGACTGCTGGTACACCGCCTCGGCCAAGCGCAACAACTGCTCACGACTCAGCGCACCGGAAAGCGCGTAAGCCTGCTCGCCATCGATCCAGTAGAAGCTGGGCACGGGGCCATCGGCGCTGTAGCGAAACTCCACCCGGGTTTCGCTGCCCAACTCGGCCGGGCGCTGCCCCAGGTACACGGTCACGCGCACGCCAGCGGCGTTCTGGTACATGAACTGGGCACGAGCCCCATCGTCACCAGGCAGCAGACGCCCGCCGACCAGCTCGTACCCCAAGGCCTGCAGCTGGGGCAGCTTGAGGGGGCGGCCCAGGCGCTTGGACAGCCACTGCACCAGATGTTCTTCTTGGCTGGCCGCCACCTCGACCGGGTGCCGTTGCTCGGGGCTGTAGACCGCGTGCGCGATCGCCGCCTGCCGCACAAAGTCCCGCGCCGGAGCCTGTTGGGCCAGCACGGCGGGTGACCCCGGCATCCACACGGCACGGCCGAACCAGCCCAGGCCAAAGGCCAGCAACAGGGACGCGGCGACGGCACTCCAACGCCGTGCCTGCTGGACCCGCCCATGGGTTTGCTCCACGCTTCGGGCTGCGGCCTCCAAGGCTGCGGGCAGATCCTGCCGCAACAGTTCGGTGTGCAGCCCTCGCAAGGCGGCGTGTTGGCGCTGCCAGGCCCTCCAACGCGCTTGCGCGGCGGGCTGCTGGGCCAAACGGGCCAGCAGGGCCAGCAGGGCCGCGTGCTCCTCAGCGGTGAGCCGACCATCGAGCAGGGCGTGCAGCTCGTCGTCCGTGACGGGGATGTCTTTGGATGCGTCCATGGTGATCGTGATGCGCTGGCGTGAGGCGTCTATTTGAGGCGGCGCAGCGCGCCATGCCCGGCGGCCGAACCCGAGGTGGACGCGTCCGGGCGGGGGGTTGCGTCCAGCAACTCCTGCAGGCGTCCGCGCGCCCGAGAAAGCCTAGACATCACCGTGCCGACCGGCACACCGGTGATCCGCGCTGTCTCCGAATACGTCATGCCCTCCAGCGTGACGAGCAGCAGCGTCACGCGCTGCTCGTCCGGCAACAGCAAGAGGCAGCGCTGGAGGTCCAGGGCATCGTCGCCGCCACTGGCAGGCGCTGCGGGTTCCTGCTCGATGGCTTCCAAGGCCAGCGGCGCCGGTCCCTGGCGCAGACGTTGCCGCACCTGGCTGATGTAGAGGTTGTGCATGAGCGTGAACAGCCAAGCCCGCAAGTCGGAACCCGCCAGCCAAAGCCGCCACTTGACGCAGGCACGCTCGAGCGCGTCCTGCACCAGATCGTCGGCGGCCCAGGCGTCTCCCGTCAGCGCGCGGGCATAGCGCCGCAAGGCTGGAATATGCTGGGTCAACAGTCGGCGGTCCATGGCTCAGGCGGTGGGGCGCTGGAAGTGACCGCGCCACGCTCAAGGGCGGGCCAACTTCCAGACGTTGTTGAAGCCATCGCCCGTGCGGTCACCCGGCTTGCTGTCCTTCACCCAGAAATACAGGGGCTTGCCCTTGTAAGCCCATTGCTTCTTGCCGTCGTCGCGGGTGATCACGCTGTAGTCGGCAGAGGCCTTGTCCATGTCACTGGCCATCAGGGGGGGCCAGTTGGTGGCACAGGGACCGTTGCACACCGATTTGCCGCTGCCCATGGCGTCACGGTCAAAGGTGTAGAGGCTCATGCCGTTGGGCCCGACCAGAACACCGTCGTTGACCTGCGCTGGCGTTGCTGCCATCGCCGCGCAACCGGCGAGGATGACCGCGGCGAGAAAAAGAGAGTACGGAGCACGGAACGAGGATTTCATGAGGTCTCCAAAAAAGCGGCACAAGATCGTGCCTGCCTGGATGAACGCCCTGGCCCGCCGGTTTATTCCCTGACCCGCGAAATAATCAGCGGCTGCGCTGCTTCATGGCCCGCTCCACCTCACGCTTGCCTTCGCGGTCCTTGATGGTGTCGCGTTTGTCGTGCTCGGCCTTGCCCTTGGCCAGGGCAATTTCCACCTTGACCTTGCCGTTCTTCCAGTGCAGGTTCAGCGGCACCAGGGTGTGGCCCTTCTGCTCGACCTTGCCGACCAGGCGGCGGATCTCTTCCTTGTGCAGCAACAGCTTCTTGGTGCGTACCGAGTCGGGGCGCACATGGGTGGACGCCGTGTTGAGCGGGTTGATCTGGCAGCCGATGAGGAACAACTCGCCGCTCTTGATGACGACATAACCATCGGTCAGCTGCACCTTGCCCTCGCGCAAGGCCTTGACCTCCCAGCCTTCGAGCACCATGCCGGCCTCGAAGCGCTCCTCGATGTGGTAATTGAAGAGGGCCTTCTTGTTGTCGGCAATGCGGGCGGGAAGGGCGGTTTTGGCGGTTTTTTTCTTGTCGGTGGACATGCGTCTGTATGTGGGGCCTTCCGCGCAAAATTACAATCGCGCGGCGGAGCAGCAAGTAACCCCGCATTCTATGAAAACTGTGAAGAAGTCCGTCCTGATCTGGTTCAGCCCGCAGCAGATGTTCGATCTGGTCACGCGCGTGGCGGACTACCCGCAGTTCCTGCCCTGGTGTGACCGTGCGCGCGTGATCGAGTCGCGTCCCGATGGGTTGACGGCCGAAGTCGGCATCGCCTTCAGCGGCTTGCACCAGGCCTTCACCACGCGCAACACGCACCAGAGCGGCCCGGACGGCAACAGCGTGCACATGACCTTGGTGGACGGCCCGTTCTCCCAGCTTGACGGGCACTGGACCTTCACCCCCGTGGGCGGCAGCGACGCGCATTGCAAGGTCGAGCTGACGCTGGAGTACGGCTTCGCCAATGCCTTGTTGGGCAAGCTGGTCGGCCCGGTGTTCGACAAGATCGCCGGCACCCTGGTCGACGCCTTCGTCAAGCGCGCCGAGCAGGTCTACGGCACCGCGTGAGGCGCGGGGACGACGCTCCAGCATGGACACCCCCACAGCGCAAGTGCAACTGCAACTGCAAACGCCAGGTTCATTACAGGCCATGACGACCATCACGGTCGTCGTGGCCCACGCGCATGCACCGCGGCAAGTGCGCGAGCAAATCTTGACCTTGCCCGCCGACGCCACCGTGGCACAAGCCGTGGCCGCCTGCGATTGGCCCGAGTTCCCCACGCACTGCTTGGCCGATCTGGCGGCGCAAGGAGTACTGGGCCTCTGGGGCCGCAAGACCACGCCCGAACAGGTGCTGCGCGAGGGCGACCGGGTCGAGCTGTACCGCCCCCTGAGGGTGGACCCCAAAGTGGCGCGGCGCGAGCGCTTCGCCAGCCAAGGCAGCAAACGCGCGGGGCTTTTCGCGCAACGCCGGGCCGGTGCCAAGGCTGGTTACTAGACAGAAAAGAAGCCTCTTGGCTCATCACGCGATGGTTCATTGAGCCAGCGAGAGGCCGCACACAGGCAACGCAGGCGGCTCTTGTACCCACGCGCAGACTCCCCCAAGAGAGCGCGGGTACAATGCTGTTTTTGGAGCCCTAGAACATGCGCCTTCTCGGTAAAGCGCTCACCTTCGACGACGTGTTGTTGGTGCCAGCGTACTCCCAGGTCCTGCCCAAGGACACTTCTCTCTCCACCCGCTTCTCCCGCAACATTGCCCTGAACCTGCCCCTGGTCTCCGCGGCCATGGACACGGTCACCGAAGCCCGCCTGGCGATCGCCATCGCCCAGGAAGGCGGCATGGGCATCATCCACAAGAACCTGACTGCCGCCGAGCAGGCCGCCCAGGTGGCCAAGGTCAAGCGCTACGAATCCGGCGTGCTGCGCGATCCGGTGGTGATCAACCCCAACGCCACGGTGCGCCAGGTCATGCAGCTGTCTGACCAACTTGGCGTGTCCGGCTTTCCGGTGGTAGACAACGGCAAGGTGGTCGGCATCGTGACCGGTCGCGACCTGCGCTTCGAAACCCGCTACGACCTGCCGGTGCGCGAGATCATGACGCCGCGCGAACGCCTGGTCACCATGCCCGACGGCACCACGCCCGGCGAAGCCAAGGCCCTGCTGAACAAGCACAAACTGGAACGGCTGCTGCTGGTCAACGACGCCTTCGAGCTCAAGGGCCTGATCACCGTCAAGGACATCACCAAGCAACTGAACTTCCCCAACGCCGCGCGCGACGCGGCCGGGCGCCTGCGCGTGGGCGCGGCGGTCGGCGTGGGCGAGGGCACGGAAGAACGCGTGGAAGCGCTGGTGAAAGCCGGCGTGGACGCCATCGTGGTGGACACGGCACACGGCCACAGCAAGGGCGTGATCGACCGCGTGCGCTGGGTCAAGAAGAACTATCCGCAAGTGGACGTGGTCGGCGGCAACATCGCCACCGGCGCCGCCGCGCGCGCGCTGGTCGACGTGGGCGCGGACGCGGTGAAGGTCGGCATCGGCCCCGGCTCCATCTGCACCACCCGCATCGTCGCGGGCGTGGGCGTGCCGCAGGTCATGGCCATCGACGGCGTGGCCACGGCCTTGCAAGGCACTGGCGTGCCGCTGATCGCCGACGGCGGCATCCGCTACAGCGGCGACATCGCCAAGGCCATCGCGGCAGGCGCGTCCACCGTGATGATGGGCAGCATGTTCGCTGGCACGGAAGAAGCCCCGGGCGAGGTCATCCTCTACGAAGGCCGCAGCTACAAGAGCTACCGTGGCATGGGCAGCATCGGCGCCATGCAGCAGGGCAGCGCCGACCGCTACTTCCAAGAGTCGACCGCTGGCAACCCTCAAGCAGACAAGCTGGTGCCCGAAGGCATCGAAGGCCGCGTGCCCTACAAGGGCTCGGTGGTCGCTATTCTGTTCCAGATGGCTGGCGGCGTGCGCGCCAGCATGGGCTACTGCGGTTGCGCCACCATCGACGAGATGAAGAACAAGGCCGAATTCGTGGAGATCACCAGCGCGGGCATGCGCGAAAGCCATGTCCACGACGTGCAGATCACCAAGGAAGCCCCCAACTACAGAGCAAATTAAACGGCTCAGAGTAACCAAGCCCGAACCCAGCGATGGTGTTCGGGCTTTTGACTTCTCAGTGACAAGCGATTTTTGCAGCCATGCAACACCAAAAAATCCTCATCCTTGATTTCGGCTCCCAGGTCACGCAGCTCATCGCCCGGCGGGTGCGCGAGGCGCACGTTTATTCCGAAGTCCATCCCTGTGACGTGACCGACGCGTGGATCCGTGACTACGCCAAGGACGGCAGGCTCAAGGGCGTCATCCTTTCGGGCAGCCACGCCAGCGTCTACGAGGAAACCACCGACAAGGCCCCGCAAGCCGTGTTTGAGCTGGGCGTGCCGGTGCTGGGCATCTGCTATGGCATGCAGGCCATGGCCCACCAACTCGGCGGCAAGGTCGAAGGCGGGCACAAGCGCGAGTTCGGTACCGCCGATGTCCGAGCGCATGGTCATACCCAGCTTTTCAATGGCATCCAGGACTACGCCACGCCCGAGGGGCACGGCATGCTCAAGGTCTGGATGAGCCATGGTGACAAGGTGACGGAGCTGCCTCCCGGCTTCAAGCTCATGGCCTCCACACCCTCCTGCCCGATCGCGGGCATGGCCGACGAGGCGCGCGGTTTCTACGCCGTGCAATTCCACCCGGAAGTCACGCACACGCTGCAGGGCAGGGCGATCCTGGAGCGCTTCGTGCTCGACATCTGCAAGACCCAGCCCGACTGGGTGATGGACGGCCACATCGACGAGGCCGTGGCAGCCATCAAGCACCAGGTGGGTGACGAGGAAGTCATCCTCGGCCTGTCGGGCGGCGTGGACTCTTCCGTGGCCGCCGCGCTGATCCACCGCGCCATCGGCGACCAACTCACCTGCGTGTTCGTGGACCACGGCCTCTTGCGCCTGAACGAAGGCGACATGGTGATGGAGATGTTCGCCGGCAAGCTGCACGCCAAGGTCGTGCGCGTGGACGCCAGCGAACTGTTCCTGCGCGAACTCGCGGGCGTCAACGACCCCGAGCAGAAGCGCAAAATCATCGGCCGCTTGTTCGTCGACGTGTTCAAGGCCGAGGCCGAGAAGCTGAAGGCGGCGCGCCCAGGTTCCAAGGGCGCGACCTTCCTGGCCCAGGGCACGATCTACCCCGATGTGATCGAGTCCGGCGGCGCCAAAAGCAAGAAGGCCGTCACCATCAAGAGCCACCACAACGTGGGCGGCCTGCCCGAGCAACTGGGTCTGAAGCTGCTGGAGCCGCTGCGTGACCTCTTCAAGGACGAGGTGCGCGAATTGGGCGTGGCCTTGGGCCTGCCGCACGACATGGTCTACCGCCATCCCTTCCCGGGCCCGGGCCTGGGCGTGCGCATCCTCGGCGAGGTGAAGAAGGAGTACGCCGACCTGCTGCGCCGCGCCGACGCCATCTTCATCGAGGAACTGCGCAACTTCAACGACGCGGAAACCGGCAAGACCTGGTACGACCTGACCAGTCAGGCCTTCACCGTCTTCCTGCCCGTCAAGAGCGTGGGCGTGATGGGCGACGGTCGCACCTACGACTACGTCGTGGCCCTGCGTGCCGTGCAGACCAGCGACTTCATGACCGCCGACTGGGCCGAGCTGCCCTACGCGCTGCTCAAGAAGGTCAGCAGCCGCATCATCAACGAGGTGCGCGGCATCAACCGCGTGACCTATGACGTGAGCAGCAAGCCGCCGGCGACGATTGAGTGGGAGTGAAATCAGGTCCTTCGGGGACTATCGTGACCTATCGAAAAGCTGTCGTAACGTGTTGATTTAAAAAGAAATACGTCCCGACAACTATCGGCGGCTATCGCCGGCCAGCAAAACGGATTGGCGGTAGAGGTGACGGTAGAAACCGGAAGCCGGATTAAGGTCCTCCCGTTTACTATCCAGACCAAACCGGTCTTTGACGGTAAATCACTCCTCAGGAAAGCTTATTTCATGCGGCTTTCCGAGCATCAGCAGGTCTCCTGTTCATGACGGTAAAAGCCGTCATGAACAGGAGGAAAAACCTCGATGCTTACCGACACCGCACCGCGCAATCTCAAGCCTAAATCCAAGATTTGCAGTTGGGCGCGCCGGAACCCCGGACGAGGTCGGCAACGTTGAGGCGCTGCTCATGGGGCCGGACGGTGGCTTCATCACGGGCAGCGACTTTTTTGATGGACGGTGGCGTGACCGCCGCGTACTGGCTCGGTGAGGCCACACCCAAGGCCGCACATTGATGAGTTCTCGGATGCACCCACATCAACACGCAAGGTCAACCCGTGCCGCGCTGGCAGTGCTGGCGATGCTGTTCACCACCTTGACGGCCAGCGCACAGGTGGGACAGACCGGAGGGCCGAAACCGAACCAGATACCTAACCCAAGCCCGACCGCACAACACACCAATGGCATCGGCATCAGCTTCGTGCGAATTCCTGCTGGAAGCTTCATGATGGGCGCGGGTGATGATGATCGGGAGGCCAGTGCTGCGGAGAAGCCCCACCACCGGGTGGCGATTTCTCGCCCGTTCTACCTGGCACGGCACGAAGTCACGCAAGCGCAGTGGGAAGCGGTGATGGGCAGCAGCCCCTATACGGCGCAGCGCTCAAATCCGTACTACGATTTGCCGGGCATAGCCGAGCGATTGCGCAAGCCGACCAACCCAGCCACTGCTTCGTGGAATGACGCCCAAACCTTCATCCAACGCCTGAACGAACGTGAAGGCCACGGCCGCTACCGACTTACGACGGAGGCTGAGTGGGAGTACGCGGCACGTGCTGGCACAACGACAGCCCACTCGTTCGGCAACGACGCGCGGCAACTCGGTCGAAACGCTTGGTATGGCGAGGATTTTGCGACCGGTTCCACGCATCCGGTCGGGCAGAAACTGCCCAACCCCTGGGGACTGTACGACGTCCACGGCAATGTCTGGGAATGGGTGTAGGACTGGTATAGCGAGGCCTGCTACGCAAACAGACCGACCAGCGATCCGCCGGGTCCGGCCTCAGGCACGAGCCGCATGGTGCGCGGCGGAAGCTGGCACGTTACCTCCGGGAGCTGGCGCTCCTCGTTTCGCAAGCCCTACGCCTCGGACTACCGAGGCCTCAGCATCGGCTTTCTGCTCCTGCTGGAGGAAGAAGCTGCCCCATCCCGAAGGAGTCAGAGTCCAATGCCCCGCCCCCTCAATGAGCAACAAGCCATCCACGCGCTCTACAGCCGCATGCACCGCGCCATGGTGGCCTCCGACACACGCACGTTGGCGTCCATGCTGACCGACGACTTTTGCCTCGTCCACATGACCGGGTATGACCAGCCCCGTTCTGAGTGGCTCGCGCACATCGAGTCGGGCCAGATGCGCTATCACAACTCCGTGGAAGAAGACGTCGTCGTGAAGGTCGATGGCAACAAGGCCACGCTGCGAGGCCGCAACCGGGTCAACGCCGACATCTGGGGAGCACGGGGAATCTGGCCGCTTCAACTCGACATCGACCTGACCCTGCACGACGGGCAATGGCTCATGTCGGGAGCACGGGCCTCCACGTACTGAGCTGGCATTGCGGGATTCATTTCATTGTTTGCACGATCCTGCACGGATCAGTTCCAAAGTGTGACAAGTCGCGCCAGGAAAACTATGCTGACGGACATGTTCAATTTCACCGTCCATCCCTCGAACGCGAGTATCCCCACGTCGGACGATGCGCTCCGGGTGACGGTGTTGAAAGCCGAGCTGGCGGCCAGCATTGCACGTCTCACGCAAGGAGACGGCGCCTTCGAGACGGCAATCCCCCGGCTCATCCTCGGCAAGGTATCACGCATCCTGCATCCCGTACACACGGTCTACGAACCGGCGCTGTGCGTGATCGCGCAAGGCAGCAAGCGGGTGCTGCTCGGCGACGATGTCTACGTCTACGACCCCAGCCAGTACCTCGTCTTTGCGCAGAACCTTCCCGTGGTTGGGCAGGTGATTGATGCGTCTCCCGAATGCCCGCACCTGGCGATGCGATTGAACCTCGACGTCAGGGAGATCACGGCCCTCGCGCTCGAGTTGGGGCTGGCGGGTAAGCCGTCTGGCGGCGATGTCGGAAGAGGCATCTACACCAGCGACAACACGGTGGCCTTGCTGGAGCCGTTGCTCCGCCTGTTGGCACTGCTGGAGACCCCTGAAGACATTCCAACCCTTTCGCCTTTGGTCACGCGAGAGATCGTGTACCGGCTGCTGAAGTCCCCTGACGGCTGGCGGCTCGCGCAGTTGGCCTTGGTCGAGAGCCACAGCCAGCGCGTCGCGCAGGTCATTGAGGTGTTGCGCAAGCGCTACGCCGAGTCGCTGCGCATGCAAGACCTTGCCCGGCAGGTGCATTGGAGTGTCTCTGCTCTGCACCATCACTTCAAGGCCATCACGGCCATGAGCCCACTGCAATACCAGAAGCAGTTGCGCCTGCAGGAAGCGCGGCGCGTGATGCTCAGCGAAAACATCGACGCTGCTGCCGCAGGGCACCGCGTGGGCTACGAAAGCCAATTCCAGTTCAACCGCGAGTACAGCCGTTTCTTCGGTGCGCCGCCCGCGCGTGACATCAAGCGATTGCGCGAACAGCAGGCGACCGGTGGCATGAGCGGCTGACGAACGATTGATCCGCAGGGCAGGCCGCGCGGCCCCTCTGCCTGAACAGCCCAAGCCGACGCCAGGGCGCCTTCAACGGTGGCCCATGACAAGCTCGTGCCGTCGCCGGAATGATACGGACGAACAGGCCATCAACGAGAGGAGTTTTGATCATGCAGAAACATCGCCCGACCGAAGCGCTGATGAACTTCATCGACCGCTGACCCAAGCCCTCCCCCGTAGACGAAGCAGAGGCACTCCATGACACGCGTGTTGATTCTCGGCGCCAACGGACAGATCGCCCGTGTGGCCACCGACCTATTCCTGGCCCATCCCGAGGTCCGGCTGACCCTGTTCGCACGCCAAGCCAAGCGCAGACTCAAATTCGAGGGCAACCCGAGTGTGACCATCGTCGAGGGGGATGTGCTCGACGCCCACGCCCTGGACGCAGTGATACCGGGCCACGATGTTGTGTATGCCAACCTGGCCGGGCCGCTGGAGCAGCAGGCACGGGCCATCGTTAAAGCTATGCAGGACGCCGGCGTCCACCGCCTGATCTTTATCGGTTCAATGGGGATCTACGACGAAGTGCCGGGCGAGCGGCACGGCAGCATCCTCGATCCCTACCGCAAGGCCGCTGCCGCCATCGAAGCCTCGTCGCTCGAGTACACCTTGCTGCGCCCGGCCTGGCTGAACAACCGCGACGAAATCGCCTACGGAACGACACAGAAGGGAGAGACCTTCCGGGCCTCCGGTGAGTCGGTGTCGCGCAAGAGTGTGGCCGACCTGGTGGTCCGTCTGGCGACCACGCCGGGGATGGAGATCCGGCACAGCCTGGGCGTTCACAAGGAGGTGTCTGGTGCGCGCTGACCCAGCATCGGCCAGGCCAGCGCATCGCGGATTGCTGGTGGCGATCATGCTTGCCAGCTACGCGATGATCGTGATCGACAACTCTATCGTGATCACCGGGCTGCCCTCCATCCGCGACGGCCTGGGATTCTCCGCAGGCGGCCTGTCGTGGGTGCAGAACGCATATGCACTTGCGTTCGGTGGTCTCATGCTGCTGGGAGCGCGCGCCGGTGATCTGATGGGCCGTCGGCGTGTCTTCGTGGCCGGCCTGGGGTTTTTCAGTTTGGCGTCATTGGGCATCGGGCTGGCCAGCTCGCCGGCCTGGCTGGTGGGAGCGCGCGCCATGCAAGGTATCGGCGCCGCCATCCTTGCCCCGTCCACGCTCGCCCTGCTGTCCACGAGCTTCGCGGAAGGAGCCGAGCGCAACCGGGTTCTCGGCTGGTACGGTGCAGTGGGCGGCATCACCGCCAGCCTGGGCTTGGTCGTGGGTGGCATCGTGGCGGACCTAGTGTCCTGGCGAGTCGGCTTCTTTATCAATGTCCCGATCGGTTTGTTGCTGATGTGGGGAGCTGGCCGGTACATCTTGGAGACGCCACGGCAGTCCGGCCGATTCGATGTCGCGGGCGCGACCCTGTCCGCGCTGGGCGTCGTCGCACTGGTCTATGGCCTGGTTCATGCGGCCGAGGAAAGCTGGCTGCATTGGGGAACGGCCGGGCCACTGTTGGCCGGCGTCGTGCTGGTCGCGTTATTCCTGCAGACTGAGCACCGTGCCGGCCAGCCCATCCTGCCGTTGCGGCTGGTCGCCAGCCGCGAA
>NZ_AEGR01000035.1 GCF_000211835.1 Hylemonella gracilis ATCC 19624
CGCGCAAAACGCGATCGTCAGCGGTTACCTGACCTTCGACTCGAACAAATCCTTCGTGATCAGCCATACCACCACGGTGGCGGCTTCCAGCGCCTATATCGGCACGGACACGGCTTCCGTGTTGCACAAGGTAGCGGACCTGGACGTGACCTCGGTGGCCAAGGCCAACGACGCGATCAAGACGGTGGACTCGGCCCTGGCCTTCATCAGCGGTGAGCGCGCCAAGCTGGGTGCCCTGCAGTCGCGCTTCGAGTCGACGATCAAT
>NZ_AEGR01000034.1 GCF_000211835.1 Hylemonella gracilis ATCC 19624
TGCGCGCAGCGCGGTCTGGACCCGGTGCGAACCTACGCGGAGCTGACCACGCGTTACCAAGCGCCGCGCCTGAAGCGGCCGTTCAACCTCGACGCACGCCGGGCCGCGGGTTTCTCCGAGGCCGAGCTGGACGCTTTGCAGGCCACCGGTTGAAAACGAGGATTTGAGAGAATCAATCGCCGCTCGCTCGGCATTGACAAGGAACAACAACATGAAATTCTCCAATCTCAAGATTGGTGTGCGTCTGGGTATCACCATCGGCATCCAACTCGTTCTGATGGTGGTCATGGGTCTGATGGGTTTCACCAGCCTCATGAAAATGAACGATACGGCGCGTGTCGCGAACACAGCACAACTTCGGGTGACCTTGGCCACCGACTGGATGCGCACGCTGGAGGCGCATCAGGAGGTGCTTACTTCCTATGTGCGCAGCTACAACGCCGCCGAGAACACTCGACTCGAATCCGTGATTGCCTCCCACACCCAGCGGGTACTGGCGATCGACAAAGAGCTGAACGCCTTGTCCACCGATGCCGGCCGCGCGGTTCTGGCCGACGTCAACCGGGTCGCCCAGTCCTACCGGAACGCGCGTGACGAACTGATGAAGCTGAAGAAGAGTGCCAGTCAGGAAGACATCTATCTACTGGACAACCTGAACCAGACACGCATCGTTCCCGGCTTGCAGGCCTATGTCGCCGAAGTGAACAAGCTCGCCGACGCGTCGCGCTTCGAGGCCGAAGAAGCGGGTGAGCAGGCCCTTGCCACCTGGCAGCGTGGCCGCGTCGTGCTTGTGATTTGTGGTGTCATTGCACTGAGCGCGGGCGTGGCCTTGGGCCTGACCATCACCCGCAGCATCACTCGGCCCATTGCCGAGGCGGTGCGTCTGGCCGATGCCGTGGCCGCAGGCGATCTCAGCCAGCGCCTGGAGTCGAACGCCAAGGACGAGACCGGC
>NZ_AEGR01000033.1 GCF_000211835.1 Hylemonella gracilis ATCC 19624
CGGCGCTGCGACTTCATGCCCGTCTGAACCGCCATCCCCGAAATCGCGTGCGGGCGGCAGGCCCGGTGCGGTGGCTGCCCGAGCGATTAGCTCGGCCTCATGCTCGCCTCGACTGACGCGCTACATACTGCTGAAGCACGCCATCCATACGCGACTGCCATCCCTCACCGGTTGATTTGAAGTACGCCACGACTTCCGGGCTGTAGCGGACCGACACCAGCAGCTTTTTGTTCTCAGACTTGGGACGACCGCGCACGGCCTTCATCGGAACCATCGCCTGCAGCTGTTTGGGCGTCAGCGGCCGAGCATACGGGTCGGCCTTGGCGGCCGCCGTGATCGCTTTGTCTTCCGCAACCGTCGGCATGACGATAGCGGAACGTTTAGATATTTTGGACATAGTGCTTCACCTCGCGTCGGTTGGCTTTGCGCAAGCTGATGATTCTTCGCAACTCGCCATAGCTGTATCGTGCGGCAAGCATGGCACGACTGGATGAATGGTCACTTTGCCGCTCGAAAGAATACCAGCGGTGCGTTAGTTTTTTCCAGATTCAACTCTTTTCGCAGGTCGTCTCTTAAATCACAAAGCAGACGATTCAAATCTGTTCCCCCGGCTGATTTCCAGCGCTCTGTAGCTGCGTGAAGTTCACTTAGCTGCGAATCGGTACCGAATAGCTGAATGTCATGGAAAGCAGCTTCAAGCTTCTTAAATTGCTCTGAATTGGAAGGGCGAGATGCTGCCATGCCCAAATCTCGGTATGCCTGAATGAGGTAGGAGATTCGAATGTCGCGCTGCTTATTTTCGCGATCTCGTTTACTTGAAAAATGGTGCCCAACGAACCACCCAATGACTGCGACAGCTGCTGTCACCAACAACGGAATTAACAGACTGAAATTCATGCATGCACCTCGACAAAGTGATTCTGCCGCGTCAAATGAATGAAGGGGTAGCCCCTCATCTGCCGAAACGACTACAGCTTACCAAGTAACGCAGGCTCGCCGCGCCGGGCCTGCCGCCCGCGCGCGATTTCGGGGATGGCGGTTCAGATGGGCATGAAGCCGCAGCGCCGCAAGTGCGGCGCATCGTCCTCTGATTTGCGGCATCGTGTTTGAACGGAGCGACCGCAGGGCGCGCAGTGAGTTATGCCGCAGCGGCTTC
>NZ_AEGR01000032.1 GCF_000211835.1 Hylemonella gracilis ATCC 19624
CGGCTGCGCCGTGCAGCGCTGGCGCGCTGGTGTCCGTTTTGATGAAACAGACAACTCATGCCCGGCCTCCGTGCATGAGTTGTCTGTTTTCATAGTCCACGCGCAGGACGAGCGCGATCGCGATCAGGTTCATCAGAATCGCCGAGCCTCCGTAGCTCATGAAAGGCAAAGTCAGTCCCTTGGTGGGGAGGGCACCCAGGTTCACACCCATGTTGATGAAGGCCTGGAAGCCGATCCAGATGCCCACGCCCTGCGCCACCAAGCCGGCGAACACGCGGTCGAGGGCGATGGCTTGGCGGCCGATGTGCATGATGCGACGCGTCAACCAAAAGAAGAGCGCGGCCAGGGTCAGCACGCCGATCAGGCCGAACTCCTCGCCGATCACGGCCAGCAGGAAGTCGGTGTGCGCCTCGGGCAGCCAATGGAGTTTCTCCACGCTGCCGCCCAGGCCCACGCCGAAAATCTGACCACGGCCGAACGCGATCAAGGCGTGGGAGAGCTGGTAGCCCTTGCCCAGCGCGTGCTGCTCGCTCCAAGGATCGAGGTAGGCGAAGATGCGCTCGCGCCGCCATTCGCTGGCGGCGATCATCAGCACGAAGGCGACCAGCAGGATGCTGGCGATCAGGAAGGACATGCGGGCGTTGACACCGCCCAGGAAGAGGATGCCCATGGCGATGACGGCGATCACCATGAAGGCCCCCATGTCAGGCTCGGCCAGCAGCAGCACACCGATCAGCGCCACCGCCAGGCCCATGGGCGCGACGGCGCGGAAGAAATGCTCCTTCACCTCCATCTTGCGCACCATGTAGCCCGCCGCGTACAGCAGCACCGCGAGCTTGGCCGCCTCGGAAGGCTGGAAGTTCATGAACCCCAGCGAGAACCAGCGCCGCGCGCCATTGACCTCGCGTCCCACGCCTGGCACCAGCACCAGCGCGAGCAGCAGCAAGGAGCCCAGCAGCAGCCACGGCGCGAACAGTTCCCAGCGGTCCATGGGAACGCGGAACGCGATCACGGCGAGCACGATGCCCGCGCACAGCGCCACGGCATGGCGCAGCAAGAAGTAACCTTGTCCGTATTGTGCGAACCGCGGGTTGTCCGGCAAGGCGATGGTGGCGGAATACACCATGATCAGCCCCCAGGCCAGCAAGGCGACCAGCACGCCGAGCAGGGCTTGGTCGAACGCCATCAGCCGCGCGGGCAATCCGCCATCGCCCTGCCCATAAAGGTAGCTGCGCTGCGTGGAACCCATGTCGAGGGCGCCGCCGCCAAACGCTGCGGGACCAAAAGTGCTGTTGCCGAAGTTGCTGGCGCCAAAGTTGCTGGAGCCAAAACCCGTGCCGGCGCCATAGACACCGAGCTTGACGGGCAGCTCCATGGGCGGCTCGTTCTCCTCCTGCGAGGCGGGCACACCACGCCGGCCTTGCCAGCGACCGCGCAACCCTTGCCAGGCCAGGCGCGCACCACCGGACACCACGCGCCACACATGGCCCGCGGCCGTGCTCATCAGCCCTCCCAGGGACGCGGCCATCGCGCCCAGATGCGACATCGCCTTGGCCCCCAGGCGAGACGGCATGCCTTGACCCTCGGTGCGGAGGTTCACAACTCACCTCCCGCATCCTGGGCCAGCGCCCGCACCGCCTCGACGAAAACGCGCGCGCGGTGCTCGTAGTTGTCGAACATGTCGAAGCTCGCGCACGCGGGCGAGAGCAACACCGCATCGCCCCCGCGCGCCTGCGCGCTCGCCTGACGCACGGCATCGGCCATGTCCCTGGCGTCCAGCAGGGGCACGCCGCTGTCCTGCACGGCGGCGCGGATCTGGGGCGCGTCGCGACCGATCAGGATGGCCGCGCGCGCGTAGCGCCGCACCGGATCAGCGAGCGGAGAGAAGTCCTGCCCCTTGCCCTCGCCTCCCAAGATCACGACGATGCGTGGGCCCGAGGCTTGGCCCACCAGATCGGGCTCCTCCGCGGCGGGCCGCGTGTTCATGGCCTCCCCCAGGCCGACCAGCGCCGCCACGGTCGCGCCCACGTTCGTGCCCTTGCTGTCGTCCACGTACTCGACCTCGCGCACGATGGCCACGGGCGCCACGCGATGGGGTTCGCCCCGGTACTCGCGCAGCCCAAACAACAGCGGTCCCAGAGGGCAACCCGCGGCCTGGGCCAAGGCAAGCGCCGCCAGGGCATTGGTCGCGTTGTGGCGCCCCCGGATACGCAGGGCGTCGGCAGGCAGCAAGCGTTGGATGAACAGCTCGTCATCCTGCGCGTCGATCGGGTTCTTGCGGCGCTTTTGCGTTTCGTCCGCGTCCTGGGCTCGCACCAGCCAGGTCATGCCATTGACCTGCTCCAGGCCGTAGTCGCCCGGACGGCGCGGCATGCCCACGCCAAAGCTGACCGTGGCGCGCGCGCGCGCCTTGTTGGCGCGGGTCTTTTCGCCGACCGGCGCGGCGACCATGGCAAGCACGGACGGATCGTCCCGGTTGACCACGGCCACTGCCTGTTTGCCGTAGACGCGCGCCTTGGCTGCGGCATAGGCCGCCATGTCGGGATGCCAATCGAGGTGGTCTTGCGTGAGGTTGAGCACCACGGCGGCGGTCGGCTCGAAGCCTTGAACCTCGTCCAGCTGAAAGCTGGACAGCTCCAACACCCAGACCTCGGGCAAAGGCACGCCTTGCCGCGCCTGTGCGTCGAGCTTCTCGCTCAGCACATCCAGCAGGTTGGGGCCGATGTTGCCCGCGACGGCCACGGTCTTGCCCGCCTGCTCCACCAGCAAGGCGGTCAGCGCCGTGGTCGTCGTCTTGCCATTGGTGCCGGTGATGGCCAGCACCTTGGGCCGGTAGCCCGCGGACGGGTTCGCGCCGTCCCGCTGAGCTTGGAGGTCGCGCAGCGCATGCGCGAACACATCGAGTTCTCCACCGGTCCACAAGCCACGCGCGCGCGCGGCCTGCCACACCGGCGCCACCTGCGCGGGCGACAAGCCCGGGCTCTTGAAGACGGCGCGCACGTCACCCTGCTCCACGCCCTCGACCAGGGCCGCGCTGAATTCACCCGCGATGAAGTGGGCCTGCGGCAGCTCGGCGCGCAGGGTGGCCAGCTGCGGCGGCGCGGCACGCGTGTCGGCCACGCTCACGCGCGCGCCTTGGCGCGCGCACCAGCGCGCGAGGGCCAAGCCCGACGCACCCAGGCCCAGCACCAGCACGTGCGAACCTTGCAAGGCGGAGACCGGCGCGGCAGGGGTTTTCTCGCTGCCTTCGGCTGGATCGTCCTCGGCGCCCACAGCCCCCAGATCGTCCTCGGCGGACGATGCAAACAGCTCGCCCGTGCCCGGCGTGGCCTCAGCGGGTTCAGTCGTGGCGATGGAGGCCGAGGCACTTGGCGCGCCATCGGCCGCGGCCCCCTCGGCGAACAGCGCGGCCACGAAGGCGGCCGCCTCGCGTCCGGCGGTCAGCGTGTCCATGCCCGGCACGGTGTGCGTGCGTCCCCCAGGCGGTGCCGATGGCGCGCCTGCCAACGACGCTTGCGCGGGCGCCGGCATCGGGGTGGACGGGGATGGGGACTCTTCGGAGTTCATCAGGATCGTTTCAACGCAATTTCAGGGTGGCGAGGCCGGCCAGGCACAGCAGCATGGTGATGATCCAGAAGCGCACGACGACCTGCGTTTCCTTCCAGCCGTTCTTCTCGAAATGGTGGTGCAGCGGGGCCATCTTCAAGAGGCGGCGGCCCTCACCGTATTTGCGCTTGGTGTATTTGAAATAACTCACCTGCAACATCACCGACACCGCCTCGGCCACGAAGATGCCGCCCATGATGGCCAGCACGATCTCTTGCCGCACGATGACGGCGATGGTGCCCAAGGCACCGCCCAAGGCCAGCGCACCCACGTCGCCCATGAACACCTGAGCCGGGTGCGCGTTGAACCAGAGGAAGGCCAAGCCGGCGCCCGCCATCGCGGCGCAGAAGATCAGCAGCTCGCCCGACCCGGGGATGTAGGGGAAAAGCAGGTATTTGGAATAGAAGATGCTGCCGCTGACGTAGGCGAAGACACCCAACGCCGAACCCACCATCACCACCGGCATGATGGCCAGGCCATCCAATCCGTCCGTCAGGTTCACCGCGTTGCTCGCGCCCACGATCACCAGGTAGCTCAGCACGACAAAGCCGACCACGCCCAGCGGGTAGCTGACCTGCTTGAAGAAGGGCAGCAGCAGCCCGGCCTTGGGCGGCAAGGTCACCTCGCCGGCCCTGACCCAGGTCATCAGCAGCTCCCACACGCTTTGGCTGCTGTCGGCCGAAATCGCGAACACCAGGTAGAACGCCGCGACGATGCCGATCAGCGATTGCCAAAAATACTTCTCGCGCGAGCGCATGCCCTCCGGGTCCTTGCGCACGACCTTGCGCCAGTCGTCGACCCAGCCGATGGCGCCGAAGCCCAAGGTCACGAACAGCACTGCCCAGACGAAACGGTTGCCCAGGTCAAACCACAGCAAGGTGGAGACCGCGATGGCCAGCAGGATGAGCACGCCACCCATGGTGGGGGTGCCGCTCTTGACCAGGTGCGTCTGCATGGCGTATTCCCGCACGGGCTGACCGATCTTGAGCGCCGTCAGGCGACGGATCACGCGAGGCCCGGCGATCAAGCCGATGAACAGCGCCGTCACCGCCGCCAGAACGGCGCGCAGCGTGAGGTACTGGAAGACACGCAGAAAACCCAATTCAGGGTACAGCGTCTGGAGCCATTGGGTCAGGCTCAGCAGCATGTGGGGCCTCCTTGTTCAGGACGAAGCAGCATGTTGTATTTCCTTTTCCATGGCGGCGTAGGCCTGGATGGCCTGCACCACGCGTTCCATCTTCATGAAGCGAGAGCCCTTGACAAGCACGCTGTGCACCTGAGGCAGGCTGGCCAGCACGACGAGGTTCAAGGCATCGATGTCCTGACCATGGTGCATGCCGCCCGTGAAAGCCTGGGTGGTGGCCTCGCTCATCTCGCCCAGCGTGTGCAGCAGCTCGATGCCGCGCGCACGCGCATAGGTGCCGACCTCGGCATGAAAACGCGGCCCCTCCTGGCCGACCTCCCCCATGTCCCCCAGCACCAGCAGGCGAGGACCAGGCAGGCTGGCCAACACATCGATGGCGGCGCGCACTGAATCTGGATTCGCGTTGTAGGTGTCGTCGATCAAGGTCAGCTCCCGGCCCGCGACCGGCAGGCGCAGCGCCCGTGACCGGCCCGAGACGGGCTCGAAGGACTCCAGACCCCGCGCGATGGCATTCAGGGGCACGCCCGCCGCCAGGGCGCAGGCCGCCGCGGCCAAGGCGTTCTTCACGTTGTGCAGACCCGCCACGCGCAACGTGAAGCGCAAGGCACCCGCGGGCGTGCGTGCTTGCACTTCCCAGCGCCCGCCCTTGTCGTCGACCTGCCATTGCGGCGCCGCCAGCGCAGGGTCGGCGCAATGCAGATCGGCCGCCGCGTCGTTGACGGAGAACGTCAGGCGACTGCGCGCGCCAGCCAACTCATGCCAGATGCCGGTGTAGGCGTCATCGGACGGGAACACGGCGACGCCATCGGCCCCCAGGGCCGAGATCACCGCGCCGTTCTCGCGCGCCACCGCCTCGATGCTGTGCATGAATTCCTGGTGCTCGCGCTGCGCGTTGTTGACCAGCGCCACGGTGGGCCGAGTGATGGCCGCAAGTTCGGCGATCTCGCCCGGATGGTTCATGCCCAACTCAACCACGGCCAGCTCATGCCGGGGACGCAGGCGCAGCAGGGTGAGCGGCACGCCAATGTCGTTGTTGAAATTGCCCTCGGTGGCCAGCATGGTCTGCGGCTTGTGCGCGCGCAGGATGGCCGCCGTCATCTGCGTCACCGTGGTCTTGCCGTTGCTGCCCGTGACGGCGATCAGCGGCAGGCGATGTCCGCGCGCGATGTGCTGCCGCCAGCCCTGGGCCAATTGGCCCAGCGCGCGCCGGGTGTCGCTCACGACGATCCCAGGCAATTGCGCTTGGCGCAGGGCCGCGGCATCGCTGCACAGGGCCGCGACCGCACCCGCGGCGCGGGCCTGGGCCAGAAACGCGTTGCCATCGAAACGGTCGCCCCGCAAGGCCACGAACAGATCACCCTCGCGCAGGGTGCGTGAGTCCGTGTGAACACGCCGCACGCGGACTTCGTCCACGGCGGGGCCGCCCGCCTCGTCGGCCAGCAGCTGTGCATTGCCAAGCCAGGGCAGTATGTCGCGCAGGCCGAACATGGGTTCCGTGATGTCGTTCATGCTCTAGCTCCTTCGGGGCTCGACCGGCGCGCGGTCCACGCGTGCAGGGCCGCGCTGACCTGTTGGCGGTCCGAGAATGGCCGGCGCACGCCCGCTGTTTCTTGGTAGTCCTCATGCCCCTTACCCGCCACCAGCACCACGTCCGGTGCTTGCGCGGCGGCCAAGGCGCGGGCGATCGCCACGGCGCGGTCCGGTTCAACCCAAGCGTCGCAGCCAGGGGGCAATCCGCGTTGGATCTGTTCGATGATGGCTTGCGGCGGCTCGCTGCGCGGGTTGTCGCTGGTCAGGACCACGCGGTCCGCGTGCCGCGCGGCGGCCTCGCCCATCAGGGGCCGCTTGACCGGATCACGGTCGCCGCCGCAGCCGAAGACACACCACAAACGGCCGCCACGCTGCGCCGCCAGCGGACGCAGCGCCTGAAGAATCTGAGCCAAGGCGTCGGGGGTGTGGGCGTAGTCGACCACGGCCAGAGGGGTGTTGCCCCCCACGCTCGGCACTGCCGTGTCCTCGCTGCCCCCCGAGGGGATGTTCGCTTGCTTGGGGCGGCCCGGCGCGGCGCTCATGCCTCCACTGAAAAACTCCATGCGCCCCGGCACCGGATGCAGCTCGCCACAGGCCGCCACGGCATCCGCCAGCGCGAAACCGAGGCAGCGCAGCGTGGCGATCACCCCGAGAAGATTGCTCACGTTGTAGGCACCCAGCGTCCGCGCTTGCAGGCTCGTGGTCTGCGCACCTTCGCAAATTTCGAAGCGCAGGCCGTGGGCGGTCATGCGGATGTCGTTGGCGCGCAGGCGGGCGGCGCTGTCGGCGCGCAAGGAGCAAGTCCACAAATCCAGCCCCGCGCGCGCGGCCAGCGTCCTGGCCAGCTCCGCGCCTTGGGGATCGTCCACGTTGACCACGGCGGCGGGCAGTTGCGGCCACTCGAACAAGGCCGCCTTGGCCTGCCAGTAGGCGGCCATGCTGCCGTGGTAATCCAGATGGTCTTGCGTGAAGTTGGTGAACAGGGCCACGCGGATGTGGGTGCCGTCCAGGCGTCGCTCCACGATGCCGATGGAAGAAGCCTCCAAGGCGCAGGCGGAAAAGCCCTGGTCCGCTAAACGCCGAAGGCTTTGCTGCAAGAGCACGGGGTCGGGCGTGGTCAGTCCGGTGCCGACGATCTCCTCGGCCGTGGCCGTGACACGCCCTACGCCCAGCGTGCCAATCATGGCGCAGGGAGCGGTGGGACGCAGCGCCGACAGCGCCTGCGCCAGCCACCAGGCGGTGGACGTCTTGCCATTGGTGCCCGTGATGGCCAACACCTCAAGGGCTTGCGAGGGCTGGCCGTAATAGTTCGCCGCGATCGGGCCGCTGGCGGCCTTCAAACCTTCGGGGCCGGCGTAGGCCGCGATGCGCTCGGCACGCGCTGAGGCATCCAAGCCATAGGCATCGGCGAAAGCGGCCAGGCCAGGCGCATCGACCAGGCAGGCGGCCGCACCCTGGGCAAGCGCGGCGGGCACGAAGGCCCGGCCATCGCGCGCCGCGCCAGGCCAGGCGATGAAACCATCGCCCGCGCCAACGCGACGGCTGTCGGTGGACAGCTCGCCGCCGCTAGCACCCACGCGTTCGCGCAGCCACTGCGTCGCTTGCGCGGGCGTGTGCAATGCAAGCAGCGCGGCCGTCACAACGCGCCCCCTTTCACCGTCTTGCCTTGGCCGTCCGCGACGATCTGTGGCTTCACGTCCAAGTCGGGCTGCACGCCCATGAGGTGCAAGGTCTGCTGCACGGTGTCGCTGAACACGGGAGCAGCCACGTCGCCGCCATAGATGCGGCCCGCGCCGGGCTCGTCGATCATCACGGCCACGATGATGCGGGGCTGCTCCACGGGGGCGAGGCCGACGAAGACGCTGCGGTATTTCTTGTTGGAATAGGTGCCGTTGTCGTCCAGCTTGCGGGCCGTGCCGGTCTTGCCCCCGACCGAATACCCCTGGGCCTGAGCCCGGGTGGCCGTGCCGCCCGCGCTGGTCACCATGCGCAGCATCTGGCGCACCGCGCGCGCGTGCTCGGATTGAAGCAGGCGCACGCCGCGCGCCGACTGCGCTTCCTCGGCTTCCTCGCCCTGGGTTTTTTGCAAGGTGATGGGGATGATCTCGCCGTCGTGCGCGAACACGGTGTAAGCCTGCGCCAACTGCACCAAGCTGACGGAGAGGCCGTAGCCATAGCTCATGGTCACGTGCTCGATCGGCTTCCAGCTCTTCCAGGGGCGCAGCCGGCCACTGACCACGCCGGGGAAGGGCAACTGCGGCCGCTGGCCAAAACCAATCTGGCTGTAGAGCTCCCACAGGTCGCTGGCTGGCATCTGCAACGCCAGCTTGGCGATGCCGATGTTGCTGGACTTCTGCACGATCTCCGAGACGGTGAGCACAGGATAAGTGTGGGTGTCGCTGATGACGGCGCCGGCGAAGCGCATCTGACCATTGCTGCTGATGGCCATGCTGGTCGTCGGCGTGACGATGCCCCGCTCCAAGGCGAGGGCGGCGACGAAGGGCTTGACGGTGGAACCTGGCTCGAAGGCGTCGGTCAGGGCACTGTTGCGCAGGGCCGCGCTGCCGCGACGCGTCAGGCGATCGGGTGTGTAGCTGGGGTAGTTGGCCATGGCCAGCATCTCGCCGCTTTGCGCGTCGAGCACGACCACGCTGCCCGACTGCGCGCGCTGCTCTTGCACGGCCTGCCGCAGCCGCTCGTAGGCGAAGAACTGGATCTTGCTGTCGATGGACAGGCGCACGTCCCGACCTTCGACCGGCGGGACCTCGGTGCCGACGGCCTCGACCACGCGGCCCAATCGGTCCTTGATGACCCGCCGCGAACCGGGTTTGCCCGCCAGCGTGTCGTTGAAGGCGAGTTCAACGCCCTCAAGGCCATGGTCCTCGATGCTGGTGAAACCGACCAGGTGCGCCGCGGCCTCGCCCTCGGGGTACTGGCGTTTGTACTCCTTGGTCTGGTAGATGCCCTTGATGCCCAAGGCGGCCACTTGACGGGCTGTGGGCTCGTCCACCTGACGTTTGAGCCAGACGAAGGTCTTGTCCTCGGCCTGCAGCTTGCGCTTGACCTCGGCCAGCGGCATGTCGAGCAGGCGGGCGAGTTTCTGCCATTGCTGAGGCTGATCTTCCACATCCTCGGGGATGGCCCAGATGCTGGGCGCCAACACGCTGGTGGCCAGCATCTGGCCGTTGCGGTCGAGGATGCGGCCGCGCGTGGCGGGCAACTCCAGGGTGCGGGAGTACCGCACCTCGCCCTGCTTCTGGAAAAAGTTGTTCGAGAACACCTGGATGTAGGCGGCGCGCACGGCGAGCACGACGAAAGCCGCCCCCACCATGGCCACCACCAGCTTGCTGCGCCAGACCGGCGTGCGGCTGGTCAGCAGCGGACTGGTGCTGTAGCGGATCGTGCGCGGGCCGGCCATCAGCGCCGCTCCTTCGCCACGCCGGTGTCGCCATTGGCGAGGCCGCGCGGCAGGTTGACGCCGCCCAGTCGCCCTTGCACCTCGCGGCCTTGGGCCTCGCGCGCGGTCCCCGCTTCCACCGCCGCGACGGCGCCATTGCGGCCCAAGGTCACGTAGTCGGTGATGGCGGGCGTGGCCGTGCGCATCTGCAGGCGGTCTTGCGCCAGTTGCTCCACGCGCTGGGCCGTGGCCTGGCGCCGCTTCTCCAGTTCCAATTGCTCTCGTTCGGTCTCGATGCGGCGCGCGTCCAGCGTCGCGCGGTCCAAGGCGGCGAAGAGACGACGCGACTCGTACTGCACATGCACCAAGTACAAGGCACTGGCGAGGACGGTCAGAAAGAGCATGAAGTTGACGCGGGTCATGACAGTGCCCCCACGCTTGTCACTTCGTGTACTGCGCTGCCCCCACGCGCAGGACAGCCCTGCGCTTCGCCGGGGGTGGGGCCTCGCAACCCTTCGGACGGCCGGGCGGCGCTCATCATCGCCCCCACGCTCCCCGCTGCGCGTGGTTCGCTGCCCCCACGCGCAGGGATGCCCTGCGCTTCGCTGGGGGTCGGGCTTCGCAACCCTTCGGACGGCCGGGCGGCGCTCATCATGGCGCTCATGCCTCTTCCCTTTCCGCGTCCGTGCGAACGGCCACGCGCATGATGGCGCTGCGCGCGCGCGGGTTGGCCGCCACCTCCGCCTCGGAGGGGCGCACGCGCTCGACGGCGCGCAGGCGCGTCGGCGTCGGCGCGGCGAAGGGCGCGCGGCGGTCGTAGACCTCGCGCGCGTGCCGCGCGATGAACTGCTTGACGATGCGGTCTTCCAGCGAATGGAAACTGATCACGACCAAGCGTCCTCCGGTTTGCAAGACATCGAGACTCGCCTCTAACGCGGCTTGCAGTTCTTCAAGCTCGGCGTTGATGAAAATCCGAAAAGCCTGAAATGTGCGCGTCGCAGGGTTCTGGCCCGGTTCGCGGGTTTTGACCGCGCCAGCCACGAGCTGGGCCAGTTCTGCGGTGGTGGCAAGGGGGCGGCCCGCCTGCCGGCGTTCGACAATCGCCTTTGCAATCGGGCCAGCAAACCGTTCTTCGCCATAGTCACGAATCACCTCCGCGATCTCTCGAACCTCGGCCGACATCAGCCACTCGGCGACGCTGCGTCCGCGCGTCGGGTCCATGCGCATGTCCAGCGGCCCCTCGGCGCGGAAGGAAAAACCTCGCGCGGGGTCGTCGATCTGCGGTGAGCTGATGCCCAGGTCCATCAAGACGCCCTGGCAACTCTGCGTCGGCAGTTCGTTCAGATGGGCAAAGCCTTGGTGCCGGATCGAGAAACGCGCATCGGATTGCACGATCTTCTGGGCCTCGGCCACCGCCTGCGGGTCCTTGTCGAAGGCCGTCAGCCGTGCCTGCGGCGCAAGCCGGGACAGCAACAGGCGCGAGTGCCCCCCGCGCCCGAACGTGGCGTCGACGTAGTGCCCGTCCTCGGTCTTGAGCGAGTCCGGCAATTCCACGGGTCTGTTGAGCAAGGCATCGACCGCTTCGTTCAACAAGACCGTGGTGTGCGTCCATGTCTGTTCCACCGCCGGCCTTCAGAAGGAAAAGTCCTTGAACGCGTCGGGCATGCTGGCCTGCATGGCCTGAGCCTCCTCGGCCTCGTAACGCGCCTTGTCCCACAACTCAAAGTGGCGCCCCATGCCCAACAGCATCACGTCCTTGCTGATGCCGGCCGCCGCGCGCAACTCGGGCGAGATCAACACGCGGCCCGTGGCGTCGATGTCCACGTCCATGGCATTGCCCAGAAAGATGCGCTTCCACCACTGCGCGTCCATGGGCAGGGCGGCGATGCGTTCACGGAATTTTTCCCACTCGGGACGCGGGAACACCATGAGGCAGCCATGCGGGTGCTTGGTGATGGTGAGCTGCCCGGCGCCCAGGCCCGCCGCTTCGGAGACGAGCACGTCCCGATGCCGGGTCGGCACGGACAGCCGCCCCTTGGCATCCAGACTCAGCGACGAAGCCCCTTGAAACACGCGCAGCACCTCTTCTTTGCACCAGCACAGGAGGGTGGAAAGCGCACACGCACTTTCCACCACTTAATTGCACTTTTTTGCACTGTATCAGCAAAAATGGCAGGCGCAAGTTCAGTCGGTGATTTTTTTCAATGAAATCAAAGACTTAAACGCTTAATTGAAGGCAGATTTCAATGAAAAATCGATCTAAATGAAGGACTTAGATCGCAAAGTGCATGTTTCGCTTGAAGGAAGTGGGCGCCCACAAAAACAAACAAGGGCGTCCCTGGGACGCCCTTGGTGCGGATCCAGGCCTGCTTGGCCCCACGGATGTGCAAGGCATTCGCCGCCAGCAGCCCTCGCGCCCGCCCTCCTTCAAAGGATGTAGTGCGACAGGTCCTCGTCCTTGCTCAGCGCTGCCAGGCGCTGGTCGACGTAGGCCGCATCGATGCGCACCGTCTGGCCGCTGAGCTTGGCGGCGTCGAAGCTGACGTCGTCCAACAGCCGCTCCATCACGGTGGCCAAGCGACGCGCGCCGATGTTCTCGGTGCGCTCGTTCACCTCGTAGGCGATGTGGGCGAGCCGCGTGATGCCGTCCGGCGCGAATTCCAAAGTCACGCCCTCAGTGGCGAGCAAGGCCTGGTACTGCCGGGTGAGCGAGGCATGCGTCTGCGTGAGGATGGCTTCGAAATCCTCGACGGACAGCGAGGCTAGCTCCACGCGGATGGGCAGACGGCCCTGCAATTCGGGGATCAGGTCGCTGGGCTTGCTCAGATGGAACGCACCCGAAGCGATGAAGAGGATGTGGTCGGTCTTGATCACGCCGTACTTGGTGCTGACCGAGGTGCCCTCCACCAGCGGCAGCAAGTCGCGCTGCACGCCCTGGCGTGAGACTTCCGCCGTGCCCTGCCCTTCGCTGCGCGAGGTGACCTTGTCGATTTCGTCGATGAAGACGATGCCGTTTTGTTCCGCATTGCTCAGCGCCTGGACCCGTATTTCGTCCTCATTCACCAGCTTGGCGGCTTCCTCGTCGAGCAGCAATTTCATGGCCTCGACGATGCGCATCTTGCGCAGCTTGCGCTTGCCCGCGCCCATTTGTCCAAAGAGACCGCGCAATTGCTCGGTCATCTCCTCCATGCCCGCGGGCCCCATGATTTCGAGCTGGGGCTTGGGTTCGTTGACTTCAATCTCCACTTCACGCTCGTCGAGCTGCCCCTCGCGCAGTTTCTTGCGAAAGATCTGGCGCGTGCCGTTGTCAGCCATGCCCACGGAGCGCCCACGCTCGAGGTCTTCGGCCAAGCTCTCGCGCGACACGTCGCGCGGCGGCGGCAACAGGGCGTCCAGGATGCGCTCTTCAGCGGCGTCCTCGGCACGGGTGCGCACCTTCTTCATCGCGGCCTCGCGGGTCTGCTTGACGGCCACGTCCATCAGGTCGCGGATGATGCTGTCCACGTCCTTGCCGACGTAACCCACCTCGGTGAATTTCGTGGCCTCGACCTTGATGAACGGCGCGTCGGCCAAACGGGCCAGGCGACGCGCGATCTCGGTCTTGCCCACGCCGGTGGGACCGATCATCAGGATGTTCTTGGGGGTGATCTCCGGCCGCAGCGCGGCCTCGACCTGCTGTCGGCGCCAGCGGTTGCGCAAGGCAATGGCCACGGCGCGCTTGGCGTCCTTCTGGCCCACGATGTGGCGGTCCAGTTCGGAGACGATCTCCTGCGGGGTCATGCTGCTCATGTGGGCTCCCCCGCTTCCAGCACTTCGATCGTGTGGTTCATGTTGGTGTAGATGCAGATCTCCCCCGCGATCTCGAGCGACTGCTTGACGATTTCTTTCGCATCCAGCTGCGTGTGCTTGAGCAATGCGATCGCGGCGGACTGCGCGTAAGCGCCGCCCGAACCGATGGCGACCACGCCGTGCTCGGGCTCCAGCACGTCACCGTTGCCGCTGATGATGAGGGAACTCTCCAAGTCGGCGACGGCCAGCATGGCCTCCAAGCGACGCAACACGCGGTCGGTGCGCCAATCACGCGTCAGCTCAATGGCCGCGCGCTGCAAATGGCCCTGGTGCTTGTCGAGCTTGGCCTCGAAACGCTCGAACAGGGTGAAGGCATCGGCCGTGGCGCCCGCGAAACCCGCGAGCACCTTGCCATGGTGCAGCTTGCGCACCTTGCGCGCCGTGCCCTTGACGACGATGTGTCCCAGCGTGACTTGCCCGTCTCCGCCGATCGCGACCTGCATGCCGCGAGGAGTCTGCCGCCTCACGCTGACAATGGTGGTTCCATGAAATTGTTCCATGGGGATATTGTCCCGCATCGGATTGGGCTGCGGCATGGACGCACTCGGGCATGAGGACTTGGGGACCGCTCCTCATGGAACGCTGAGCGTTCCGAAATCGTCGGGTTCCCAAAGCCCTTAGACCCGCATGCATGTTTGCGTGCGCATGCCCTCACCTCAGGGCGTTGGGGTCGGGGGAACCCGACGATTTGGATTTGCGCAGCAAATCGCATGAGGAGTGGTCCACCGGCCCCAACGCCCGGACCCAGCGCACGCCCCATCAATCAGCTCGAGGCACCACCCGCGCGTGCTCGGAGATGCCGATCACGTTGAAAAAGGCCGCCACCAGCCGATGCACATCGCGCAGCTGCACCTGCCGTCCCTGGGTTTGCTGCTCGGCCACCCAGTTCAGCAGGCCACCCGCCGCGGGGAAGTCCACCCGGATGAGGTCGGTGCAGGAGACGACCATGTGCGTGCGTCCCGCGATGGCTTTGTCCAGCTTGGCCAGGACCTCGGTGGCATCTCCGCTGATGTCACCATACAGATCCACCCGCACCGGGTGCGCCGCGCTGCCCTCGTCGAGCGCCGCAGCGGCCTGGATATCCCCGCCAATCCAAACGTCCAAGGTGCCCAGGGCATCGCGGGCCAGCGCGACAGGCGCGCCCTGGTTTTTCCAGGCCGGATCTTCCAGGGCGTCCCAATTGGCGCGGATGTCCTCGGCCTCGGCCTCGGCGGGATCGCTGGGCCCCTGCAGCAGGCACACCGCCCGTGGCTCGTGCCAAGCGGGGGCCTGGGTTTCATGCGTGACGCCATAGTCCAGCGCGGCCAGCTCGAAAGCGTCACGCAAACGCATCAAGCGCAAGGCATCCATGCGCAAGCGCCATTGCATGGGGCTGGCACCGGCGCCACCGCGAGTGAGCGCCAACAGGGCACGCTCCAGGCTTGCGGGAGCCCGGAACACAAGACCGAGGGACGCGCTCGCCGGAGCCTCGCACCATTGCCCCATCAATTCCGCCAGCACGGGCACCGCCTCCAGGGTGATGGCGCGCAGGGCATGCCAGTCCAGCACCATGGCCACCGTGCTTTCATCCAGAACCGCGGGGGGATGCGGTGGGGCGGACATCGCGGCCGATTGGGCCTGCAAGGCCAGCGCCGCGGACACGTCGAGGCGGGCGGGGCTGCGCCAATCCGGCGGGCGCACCGCGGGCGGTGGAGGGCGATGCAGCCGCACCGCGCCTTTTCCGGGTCCGACACGGTCAGGAATCGAGAACCAGCGCGGCAGCGGACCCGCCGCGAGATGGGGATACACCGGCGCGTAACGCCGCGTCCATTCAGCGACCAGTCGCTCGTACTCGGCCTGCTGTCCCGTGGCTCGGGCCAAGTCCACGCAAGCCAGCAACCACGTCTCCACCAGCTGAGGCGAAGGTGCCTTGCCCGCAGGGGTCGCGCGTACCAGCGCTTGCAACACCGACGAAGAGGCGACCTGCCGCGCATGCACCGCGGCCTCCAGCGCCGACTCCAGAGCGGCGTGCAGGCTGCGCGCCGCGCCTTCGTGGTCGCCGTTGGCATACCGGATGGCCGCATCCTCCAGATCCGGATCGGCAAGATGATCGGGCGCGGGAGGCGGCAGTGGCCGAGCGAAGACCGCGCGCGCCGCGGAGACACCCCGCTGCGGCAAGCCGCCCGTCCTCCATCCCGCGCCAGGTGCGGCGGCCCCTCCCAGCCCGGTCGGACCGGGCACGCGCGATGGTGCCCAAGCCGCCTGCCCTGGATCGGCCGGCATGGGCACCGCCGGCCACTCCGGGACGACTGGCCCTGCGCCACCGGGCACGGGCGCTTCCTCGGGCAGCACGGACATGCCAGACGGGTCGCTGGGCATCGCATCGTTCCAGACGTGACCATCGTCCCCCGAAGGGTGCGCGGAGCGGCCGAACGCACCGGCGGACTGTGCGCTCCTGGGAGCTCCAGTGGCACCTGGCTCAGCTTGCCCGGTGGCCGGGGCGGCGTCGCTGTCCGCGCCAAAAAAAGTCGACAAAGGCTCTGCAGCAGGGTTCCCGTTGTCCAACCCCGTGTCTTCCCCCCGGCGCGGAAGCGATGCGGGGGAGGCCGCCGGCGGCTCACCGCTCGCGGGCAAGAGGCCAGTGGCTTCGTCCTTGTCGCCACGCCACCATTGGCGCGACATCTGCGCTTCAATCTCGTTGATCTTGCGGATGGTGGCGGCGCGATTGCGCGCATCCGCTGGGGTGAGCGTGCTCTGAAAGGTGGTGAAGCGGTCCGTCTCGATGCTGACGACGGGCTCGCGGCGGCGTAGTCGCCGCAAATACTCGAATTCGCGCTTGCGCACGAAATCATTCTGGCGCTTGCGCTCGATCAGCTCCTTGAGCGCTTCCTTGCTGTACCCCGAGCCAGGCGCGGTTTCCTCCAACTCGAGCCAGGCAGGCACGCTGCGCCAGTGCAACCAGCGGGCCATCCAGCGCAGCCACCCGGTTAGGCGCCAAGGTGTCGTGCGCCCGGTCCCTTCTGGTGCTGGATTCATGGCACGGCAAGGGGTGCGCGAGCAGCGGGGTCAGGGACGGGGCGAGGGGACACCTCCGGCGTGGGAAGTGTCAGTCCCCGAACATCTTCTGCTTGAGCTCGCGCCTTTGCTGCGCCTCGAGCGACAGCGTGGCCGTGGGGCGCGCCAGCAAGCGACCCACGCCGATGGGCTCGCCGGTTTCATCGCAGTAACCGTAGTCGCCAGCGTCGATGCGCGCGATGGACTGCTCGATTTTCTTGAGCAGCTTGCGTTCGCGGTCGCGCGTGCGCAACTCGAGCGCATGCTCTTCCTCGATGGTGGCGCGATCCGCTGGATCGGGCACCACCACGGTGTCCTCGCGCAGGTGCTCGGTGGTCTCACCGGCGTTGTTCAGGATGTCCTGCTTGAGCTGCTGCAGTCGCAGGCGGAAGGCCGCGAGCTGCTTGTCGTTCATGTACTCGCTGTCGGGCATGGCGATGAGTTCCTCATCGCTCAGTTCCTCGGCGGTCTTGGTTTTCCAGTTGTTGGCGAGCTTGGGATCTTTCTTCACGGGCGCAATCAGAGGGGAGTCAAAAACAGGTTGGGTCAGGGTCGAAACATAGCTCGCCCTGGTCGCATGGGCCGTGGCTTGGTCAATCGAAGGCACGGTGATCTGCGCCAGCCGGGCGTTCGCCTTGCTCAGGCGAGGCGAACCTTCGCCTGCATGAGCAAGGGAGGGAACGGGCGCGGAGGATACAGGAGTTGGGGACTTGGCGGGGGCCGGTGGTGGGAGTTTTTGTGTTGTCGGGGCCTTCGTCCCAGTCGGTTGCGCCACCTTGGTCGGGGCTTTTTTCACCGGCACGGCCTTGGGAGCGGCGGTCTTGGCCTTCGTTGGGGACTTGGCGCGCGGCGCGGGTTTCGGGGAAGTCTTGGAAGCCGTCTTGGCAACCGCCTTGCCCGTGACCGGCTTGGCCGACGTTGTCGCCTTCTTGGAGACCGTCTTGACCGGGGCCTTGGAAACTGCGGCGGTGCTGGACTTGGCAGGAGATTTCACTGCCTTGGCAGGCACCGGCGTCTTCTTGACGACAGGTTTCGCCGCCGCTTTGACCGCAGCCTTGGAAGGCACGGCCTTCTTGCTCGCCGTCTTTTTCGCACCCGCCGCCGCCCGGGTCTGGGACGCGGCGGCCCCCGCCTTGCCCCGTGGGGGACTGCCAGGCGGCTTGGCCTTCGAGGGGGACGATGTGCTCATCGACTTGGCTGGTTTGGCTTTCACTTGATGGACTCCTCCGGGCAAGCTCGGGCTTGCTTCTTCTGGTGCACGACAGCGACGCCCCGCGTTGACAGTTGCAACACGGACAAGACCAGGATCGGCCTTAAGGGGCGCGAGTGTAATGCATGCCCGTTTCAGGCCCGCCGCCCGGGGCCCCGGAGGAATCCCGCAAGGCCCAATTCAGCCTTGCAAGAATCAAACCAGACTTTGTTGCAGGCCCTGCACCAAGATGTCCTTGGGCAGGTCGATGCCGATGAACACCATCTTGGAAAGACGCTGCTCCTGAGGGCCCCACTCAGGTCCCAAGTCGCTGCCCATCAGCTGGTGGACGCCCTGGAAAATCACCTTGCGGTCCGTGCCCTTCATGTTCAGCACGCCCTTGTAGCGCAACATGCGCGGACCGTAGATGTTGACGATCGCCCCGAGGAAGTCTTCCAGCTTGGCCGGGTCGAAAGCCCGCTCGGACTTGAAGACGAAGCTCTTCACATCGTCGTCGTGATGGTGGTGGTGCGGGTGGTCGCAGTGCTCGCCGTGCTCATGATCGTGATGGTGGTGATCATGATCATGTCCGTGGTCATGGTCGTGCTCGTCGGCATTCAGGAAATCCGGATCGATCTCCAGCTTGGCGTTGAGGTTGAAGCCACGCAGGTCAAACACCTCGGAGATCGGCACCGCGCCGAAGTGCACGGCCTTCTGCGGTGCGCGCGGATTCATGTGCTTGAGGCGGTGGATCAGGGCCTCCACCTCCTCCTTGGCGACCAGATCGGTCTTGCTCAGGAAGATCTGATCGGCGAAGCCCACCTGCCGGCGAGCCTCCTGGCGCTCGTCCAGCTGCTGGTTCGCGTGCTTGGCGTCCACCAGGGTGATGATGGAATCCAGCAGATAGCTCTCGGCAATCTCATCGTCCATGAAGAACGTCTGCGTCACCGGGCCGGGGTCGGCCAGCCCCGTGGTCTCGATCACGACGCGCTCGAAATCCAGCAGTCCCTGGCGCTTCTTGGCCGCCAGCAGCTGCAGCGTGGTGCGCAGGTCCTCGCGGATCGTGCAGCAAACGCAGCCGTTGTTGAGCTGGATGATTTGCTCCTCGGTGTCATTGACGAGGATTTCGTTGTCGATGCTTTCCTCGCCGAATTCGTTCTCAACCACGGCGATCTTCTGTCCATGCGCTTCTTTCAGAACGCGCTGGAGCAAGGTGGTCTTGCCGGAACCGAGGAAGCCGGTGAGGATGGTGGCGGGAATCAGGGCCATGGTGGGTTTCGCAGACGGGAGTGAAGAAAGGCCGCCGCGGCAAAGGAGCGGCCCCTTGTTGGAAGGTGGGGAAGTTTAGCGATTACTTCAAGAGCCTGCCCGCGAGCGTTCGAACCATGAGCGACATCACTTCTTCATCACCACCAAGCCTTTGAGGTACTCCCCTTCCGGGAACGCCAGCGTCATCGGGTGGTCGGGCGCGCCACCCAAGCGTTCCTGGATGTAGCCGTCCACGCCCGCGTCCGCGCCAGCGGACGCCACGATCTTGTGGAACAGTTCAACGCCGATGCCGCCCGAGCAGGAGAACGTGAACAGCACGCCGCCAGGCTCCAGCAGCTTGAAGGCGAGGCGGTTGATGTCCTTGTAGGCACGGGCCGCGCGCTCGGCGTGGGTCACGGTGGGGGCGAACTTGGGCGGGTCCAGGATGATGGCGTCAAAGCGGCGACCCTCGTCGGCAAAGCGGCGCAGGCTGGCGTTCACATCGGCATCCAGGAATTCACAGCGCTGCTGGTCCAGCCCGTTGAGCGCCACGTTCGCGCGCGCCTGCGTCAGCGCGGGGCCAGACGAGTCGATGGAGGTGACGTGAGCAGCCCCGCCAGTCAGGGCGGCCACGGTGAAGCCTCCGGTGTAGCAATAACAATTCAGAACTTTCTGGAACCGCAGGCGCCGTGTGAAATCGCTGAACCGCTTGCGGCTGTCTCTCTGGTCGAGGTAAAAGCCAGTCTTGTGACCCAGCGCGATGTCCAAGCCCAACTTCCAGTCGTGTTCCCGAAGGATCAGCGAGGTGTCTCCCTGTCCGCGCAGCCAGCCAGTGACCTCGGGCAAGCCCTCCAGCCCGCGGGCGCTGGCATCCGACCGTTCGTAAAGACGACTCAAACCCGTTTCGATCAGCAAGGCATCGGCCAACACGTCCTTCCAGCGCTCCACGCCAGCGCTGGTGAACTGCGCAACCAGGGTCTCTCCATAGCGATCGACAATCAATCCAGGCAAGCCATCGGCTTCGCCGTGCACCAGACGCAGTCCGTCGCTGTCAATCGCGAAACGCGCGCGCGCTCGAACGGCGGCGCCCACGCGCTGGCGCAGGAAGTCCGGGTCAATCCGCTGTCGCTCGTCGAAGCTCCAGACTCGAGCACGAATCTTGGACTGCGGGCTGTACGCCGCCCAGGCCAGGAAATCGCCCGCCATGGATTCCACGCGCACGGTTTCGCCCATGTCCCCGCCGCCCTTGGCGATGGCCGACTCAAACAACCACGGATGCTGGCGCTGCAGGGCGCGATCCTTGCCCTCTTTGATGCGTATGACTTTCATGGGGCCCGATTGTCGCGGCTCTCGCAACGAGGATTGCGGCGCCCGCCGCGCCGGGGAAGAACGACGGTGAAAGTCCGGGGCTTTCCCGGACTATGCATCGTCCCCGCTTGGGCATAGAGTGCCCGGTATACAACACGGAGACGCGCACCATGCGCATCAAGGATTTGCAGATTGGCGCCCAGCTCATGGGCGGCTTCATACTGGTGCTGGCGCTGGCCGCCGCGCAGGCCTTGTATGCCATCTACGGCACCCGGTCGCTGAACGACAACGCTCGCCAGATGGCCGAGCGCTGGTTGCCGGCGACGCAGCACGCGGGCACCTTGCACGCCGAGGTCAACCTGCTGCGCGCCGCGCAGTTCCAGCATGTGCTGACTTTTGGCGAAGACGAGCGGCGCGTGCTCGAAAAGCAGATGGAAGACATGCGCAAGGCCATCGACCAAGAGATGCAAAGCCTCGCCCCTTTTTTCACCGACGGCGTGCAACAGCAAACACTGGCCGCCTTGCAAGAGGCCTGGAAACAATACAAGACCCAGCAGGAAGAGATCGTCAGCCTGGCCCGCCAACGCCGTGACGAGGAGGCGCTGGACATCCTCAAGGGACAGGCACTGCGCACCTTTGGCAGCCTGACCACGGAAGTCGGCAAGCTCGGCGAACAGGCCCGACTGGGCGCCGGCGAAGCCCATGCCGAGAACAGCGCCGTGCGCGACCGTGTGCTGTATGGCAACCTCGGCTCCCTGGTGCTGACCTGCGCGCTTGGGCTGTTGATCGGCCACGCCCTCAGCCGCCGCATCTCCGGTGGTGCGCGTCACGCCGCTCAGTTGGCGCTGCGCGTGGCCCAGGGGGATTTGAGCGCGCCGATCCAGCCCAATACACGCGATGAATTCGGGCAATTGCTCCAAGCCCTGCTGGAGATGCAGACTGCGCTGACGAACCTGGTTGCCAGGGTGCGGGCGGGCAGCGAAGCCGTTTCCATGGCCAGCGCCGAAATCGCCGAAGGCAACCAAGACCTGAGCGCTCGCACCGAAGCGCAGGCCAGTTCACTCGAGCAAACCGCTGCCTCGATGGAACAACTGGGCAGCACCGTCAAACAGAACGCGGCCAACGCGGTGCAGGCCAATCAGTACGCGCAGGAAGCCTCCGCCGTCGCGGCGCAAGGCGGAGAAGTGGTGTCGCAGGTCGTCGAGACCATGAAGGGCATCAGCGAGGCGAGCAAGAAGATCGCCGACATCATCAGTGTGATCGACGGCATCGCTTTCCAAACCAATATCCTCGCGCTGAACGCGGCGGTGGAGGCGGCTCGCGCGGGTGAGCAGGGCCGTGGCTTCGCCGTGGTGGCGGGCGAGGTTCGTGCCCTGGCGGGACGCAGCGCGGACGCCGCCAAGGAGATCAAGAACCTGATCACCGCCAGCGTCGTGCAGGTGGAACAGGGCGCGAGCCTGGTGGATCAGGCCGGCAGCACCATGGGCAAGGTGGTGGACAGCATTCGGCGAGTCACCGAGATCATGGGCGAGATCAGCGCCGCGAGCGCCGAACAGAGCGATGGCGTGGCGCAGGTCGAGGAAGCCATCACCAACATGGACAAGACCACGCAGCAGAACGCCGCGCTGGTGGAAGAGATGGCCGCGGCGACGAACAGCATGAAGACCCAGGCCCAGGCGCTGGTGCGCACGGTCGGAGTGTTCAGGCTCAAAGACGGCACGCCGGTCCCGATGGCCTTGACGGGTCCCGACGATTCGCCGGATGCCGACGAGGCAGACCCAACGCGGTTGCCATTGGCGGATGTCCCCCAATTGCCCATGTCCGGCAACCCCTGAAAACCCAGCATGGCCCCTGAGTGAGGGGCCCTTGCCTCACTTCTTTCCGCCGCGCTTGGGGTCGGACGTCTGACCCAACTTGGCGCGCGGATGCGCGTCGTCATAGGCCCGCGCGAGATGTTGGAAGTCCAGGCGCGTGTAGACCTGGGTGGTGCCGATGTTGGCGTGACCCAACAACTCCTGGACCGCCCGCAAATCACCACTGGATTGCAAAACATGACTGGCAAAGGAATGGCGCAGCATGTGCGGATGCACCGGCGTGGCCAGCCCCGCGAGGAGGCTGCGCCGCTTCAAGCGCTGCCAGATCGATTGCGGCGTGAGGCGCGTGCCATTGCGGCCGATGAAAAGCGCGGTTTGCCCATCCTGCAGGGCGGCGGCTGACACCCCCTGCCCGCGCACCTCCAACCACTGCAGCAAGGCCTTGCGGGCGGCGGTGCCCACGGGCACGGCGCGGCGTTTGCCACCCTTGCCCTGGACTTCGACCTCCCCGGCCTGCAAGTCCAGCCAGCCCCTGCCCGCCTTGCGGGCGGCCTCGCTGGGGGCCACGTCCAGGCCGGTAAGCTCGCTCACGCGCAAGCCACTGCTGTAGAGCAGTTCGGTCATCGCCGCGTCACGGGCGCTGAACCAGGGATCGTCGTCCAACGCATCACCCTGAGGTGTGTCCGCCCCGGACTCGCCTCCCCGATAACTGGCGAGCCGCACCGCATCGTCCACGCTCAAGGCCTTCGGCAGCGGCTTGGCCGCCTTGGGCGCGCGCACGTCCTGCACGGGGTTGCTGGTGATGTATCCCTGCCGTCCGAGCCAGGCATAGAAGCCACGCCACCCGGACAGGATGAGGGCAATGCCGCGGCCGCTGCGGCCGCCGGCGTGCATCTGGGCAATCCATCGCCGCACATGCGCGCTGTGAACCTGCAGCAGAGACACCCCCGCCTGGCGCGCGAACTCACCAAGCTTGTCCAGGTCCAGCGTGTACAGCTCGACCGTGCGCTGCGCGAGGCGTTTCTCGACGCGGACATGCGCCAGATACTGGAGGACCAGCGCATCTTCCGCCGCCGATGCGGCCCCGTGCGCGCGGGCCGCGGCGTCGCGCGTGGCATCCAGACCAGGCCCGGAGGCGGCACTCGGTTCAGGATGCGCCTGCGCCACGACCGCTACCTCAGGCGAGAGAGCGCCGCGCTCGCCACCTCGGCGATGCGAAGCAGGAAATCCGTGCCCATGGTGCTGGTGTAGCGCTGAGCATCCGGTGAGGCGAGCACGATCAGACCGATGGTGGCGGGCGAATCCAAAGCCTGTCCAGTACGTGTCACCGTCACTGCCGGTTCCAACGCGCGCAAAGGCAGCAGGGCCAGGGACACGGCCTGCTCGGGATGCGGCAGCCAAGCGGCGACTTCAAACCCGGTGTTCACCCCGCAAAAGGGTTCGCGCAAGGCATCGGCAAACTGCCGCACTTCCTCGGTGGCACCCTGGGCCCAGGGTGCATCGCCATGCACTGGGGCCACGCCCCACACGCGCAAGGCCACCTGGGGAACGGCGAACTGCTGCTGGATGGACTCGGCGATGAGGTCGGGCACCCGCGTCGCGTCATGCTCCAGAAACAGATCACGCGACCACCGCAAGAGCCGGTCGGCCAGCACGGTGTTGTCCGCGCCATGGCGCAACAACTCCATCAAACGCATCTCGAAGGCACGAATTTTCTCGCGCAGCAACTCAGCCTGGCGCTCTTGCAGGCTGACGGTGCGTCGGCTGTGCGGGCTGACGAGCACGATTTCGGCCAGCGCATCCGCGTTGCGGTCAAAGAACGCCGGGTTGCCACGCAAGTAGCGAACGATTTCTTCTTCGGTCATGGAAAGCAGTTTCAGGCTCGGGAATGCACAAGGTCTGGGTGAGACGCATCGGACACTTCCGGCACGTCGATTTCGCCGTGAAAAACCGTGGTGGCCGGGCCAGTCATCAGGACCGGACGTCCCTCGCTCCACTCGATGGTCAACACGCCGCCTCGGGTGTGCACGTCAACGCGTGCCTCCAGCAAGCCCAGGCGGATACCGGCCACCACCGCGGCACAGGCTCCGGTGCCGCAGGCCAGGGTCTCCCCCGCACCTCGCTCCCAGACGCGCAGCTTCACGCGATCACGGGCCACCACCTGCATGAACCCTGCGTTGACCCGGCGCGGGAAACGGGCATGCTGCTCGATGCGCGGTCCCTGCTCACGCACGGGGGCGGCATCCACGTCGGCGACGATTTGCACCGCATGCGGATTCCCCATGGACAGGACCGCCAGGTTCACCGGCACACCGTCCACGGACACCGGCCAGGTCTGCCAGGCGCCATGGGCGTTGCCTTGATCCAATGGCGTGAGGCCTTCGGCATCGAAGGGCACACGGACCAGGTCGAAGATCGGCGCCCCCATGTCTACGGTCACGCGGCCATCCAAGGTGATCCGAGGTTCGATCACGCCACCCAGGGTCTGGACACGGATGGACGGCTTCTCGCTCAAGCCTCGGTCATGCACGAAGCGGGCAAAGCAACGGGCCCCGTTGCCACATTGCTCGACCTCCGCCCCGTCGGCGTTGTGGATGACGTACTCGAAATCAATGCCCGGCGCGGGTGACGGGCGCACGCTCAGGATTTGGTCCGCGCCTACTCCGAAATGTCGGTCCGCCAGCCAGCGGTACTGGGCCGTGTTCAAACCCAGTTGGCCCTGGGTTTCATCGAGCACGACGAAGTCGTTGCCCGCACCCTGCATCTTGGTAAAGCGTATGCGCATGGCGCAAATTATCGGGCAGACCGACAGGCTGGCCCCGATCGAGGCGTGGTGCGCTTGACGTGACAGGTCGGGGCACACGCCCACCTGGCTCACGCCACCTGTTCTTGTTCTATCAGCGCCCAAACAAATCACTGCCAGACCTTCCCCCCGAGGGACCGGGCTGCACCACCCACCGCATGCCCCCTTGGCCGGATTTACATAACTTTAAAGGCGCAAATTGTTAGCACACACTTTCAGGAATGACTAGTCAGCGACTGAAGAACTGAGCCATTCGCCAAAAAATCGCGGGAACACCTTGAAGTGGCGGGGAACTTCCCCATGTTGGAATGACTCAGTCCACCACCGACTGGGTTGAGCGCGTCCGAATTGTTTGCTTGCTCGGTCGGGTTCGTTGTCAATGGCTTAGAGAAAAGGAGTTCCCCATGCGTCTGAGCGCCAAAAGCCGCTTCGCCGTCGCCGCCATGATTGACCTCGCCCTGCGCGAGGCCGCAGGCCCCGTGCCGCTGAACTCCATCGGCCAACGCCTGCAGATTTCCCTGTCCTATCTGGAGCAGCTGTTTTCCAAGCTGCGCCGCGCCAACTTGGTGGAGAGCACCCGGGGTCCGGGCGGCGGCTACACCCTGGGCCGCAGCGCGCAACGCGTCAGCGTGGCCGACATCATCCGAGCCGTGGAAGGCGCTCAGGAGCTGATGGGCGAGGAAGTCGCCGATGCCGGTGAAGCCGGACTGCAACTCACGCGCGATCTATGGTCGGGCCTGAGCAGCCGCATGATGGACCACATGGAAGGCATCAAGCTGCACCAGCTCTGCGAAGAGCAACGCTCCAAGGGCGTGGACCTGGGCGCGGATGTGAACGCGCAACCCGCGACTGCGCGCGGCATCACCCAGACGCGTCGCGGCATCTTCGCGCCCCGGCCGGTGGAACGCCTGCGTACCACGGCACCGAATTCGGTGTTCGCACTGGGCGCGGCCCTGGCCGCCGCATCGAAGTCCTGAGATTGCGCCCATCGCGCCGGCATGGCGCCCGGCGCATGATTCGTCACGAAAAAGGCTGGCACTGTCCAGCCTTTTTCGTCTTGGCGCTTTCAATCCGGGCGGGTGCACGCAAAAGTGTGAAGTCGGCCTGTAAGCCGGATTCTGTGCATCACGGTCGCCCGTGACGTGACCGCCATTCATCTGGGCCGCCGGTCACCCATGCGGCTCGGTGCCACCTACCCGCACACTCGGGGGGCCCCGTCATCGTGTGCCTATTTGGTGTTGCTGCGCGTAGAGATTGCCCGTTTCACCCACCTTGGTGCTTGTGTCTCGGGCTTGCGCCCTCGGCGCGGCCCCAAGGTGACTCGTCTCTGTTGCTCTGATCCTCACCTCGCGGTGGAGAGGTGTTACCTCCTACGCTGCCCTGCGCAGTCCGGACGTTCCTCCAGCACCAGGTTTCCCTGATCGTGCCAGCGGCGGTCCAGCCGACTTCACGGGCGGCATTATCCCCCGCCTTATCATTCAGACTTTGCATCACCTCTTTCTGCTTGATCACCACAAGCCCGAGGAATCCATGATCCGCCTGTCCGAACTCAAGCTCCCGCTGGAGCACGCCCCCGAAGCCCTGCCCGCGCTCATCGCGCGAACGCTGAACATCACCCCCGAGGAACTGCGGGCCCATCACATCCACAAACGCAGCTTCGACGCTCGCAAGGCCGAACTGTTGCAGGTCTACATCGTCGATGTGGAGGTGGCGCCCGGCCTGGAAGCCCGCCTGCTGGCACAGTGGGACCGCCATCCCCACATCGGCCCCAGCCCTGACCTGGTTTACCGCGCGCCTGTGCAGGCGCCGAGAGACTTTGAGCACCGCATCCAGGCTCAGCCCGAAAACCGTCCCGTGGTCATCGGCTTCGGCCCCTGCGGCATCTTTGCCGCCTTGTTGCTGGCCCAGATGGGCTTTCGGCCCATCGTGCTGGAGCGGGGCAAGGCCGTGCGCGAACGCACGCAAGACACCTGGGGCCTGTGGCGCAAGAAGGTGCTGCACCCCGAATCGAATGTGCAGTTCGGTGAAGGCGGCGCCGGCACCTTCAGCGATGGCAAGCTCTACAGCCAGATCAAGGACCCGCGCCACCTGGGTCGCAAGGTGCTGAACGAGTTCGTGGCCGCGGGCGCGCCCGAGGACATCCTGACCGAGGCGCATCCGCACATCGGCACTTTCAAGTTGGTGAAGATGGTCGAGTCCATCCGTGCACAGATCGAGGCCTTGGGCGGGGAAATCCGTTTCCAACAGCGCGTGACGGATCTGCTGCTGTACAAGGACTCCACACCGGGCGGCCAGCACGCGCTGCGCGGACTGAAGGTGCTCGACCTGACCAGCGGCAGCAGCTACACGCTGGCGACGCAGCACGCGGTGCTGGCGCTGGGACACAGCGCACGCGACACCTTCGCGCGGCTGTGGGATCAGGGCGTGGCCATGGAGGCCAAGCCCTTTTCGATCGGATTCCGGATTGAGCACCCGCAAAGCCTCATCGACCGCGCGCGCTGGGGGCGGCATGCAGGCCATCCCCTGCTGGGGGCAGCGGATTACAAGCTGGTGCACCACGCCAGCAATGGCCGCGCGGTCTACAGCTTTTGCATGTGCCCGGGTGGCACCGTGGTGGCGGCGACTTCGGAGCCGGGTCGGGTGGTCACCAATGGCATGAGCCAGTATTCACGGGCCGAACGCAACGCCAACGCCGGCATGGTCGTGGGCATTGAACCGGTCGACTACCCCGACGGGGTACACGACGAAGCGGACTGGGTCGCGGCTTTCGGCGAGGAAGATGGCCGCCGTTACGCCGCGCAGTCGGCCGCGCTCACGCAGCAGCGACCCCGGCAATACCACCCGCTTGCGGGTGTCGTGCTGCAACGCAAGCTCGAGGCACGGGCCTACGAGTTGGGCGGCGCGAGCTATGAAGCGCCGGGCCAGTTGGTGGGCGACTTTCTGGCGCGCCGGCCATCGCAGCAGTTCGGGGCGGTGCAGCCCTCGTACAAGCCGGGCGTCAAGTTGGGGGATCTGAGCCTCGCCTTGCCGGCTTACGCCATCGAAGCCATGCGCGAGGCGTTGCCGGCCTTCGGCAAGAAGATCAAGGGCTATGACCTGCCGGATGCGGTGCTGACCGGCGTGGAAACGCGCACCTCCTCGCCCCTGCGCATGCCGCGCGGCGAGGACTACCAAAGCCAGAACGTGCGTGGACTCTATCCGGCTGGTGAAGGCGCGGGTTACGCGGGTGGCATCCTCTCGGCGGGCGTGGACGGCATCAAAGTCGCGGAGGCGCTGGCCGTGTCGCTGACGCACCGGCTTCAAGCAGCCCAGGTGGCCCACGCGGGTTGAACACGCGAGGGCGGCCATCTCACCATCCCCTCTGCCTCTGCCTCTGCCGCTACGTCTGCCTCTCGGCGCCATGGTCTCATGGCCACCTGGCATCAGACCCGGCTGATCGCCTCCATGTCAAAGGGCGTGGCCTCGAAGCGTTTGACCAATTCCGCGAATTCAGTCGCGGGCAAGGGCCGCGCGAGGAAATAGCCCTGGGCCTCGTCGCAACCGAAGCGGCGCAGCACGGCCAATACCTCGGCATCCTCCACGCCCTCGGCGATGGTGCGCAAGCCCAGGCCCGCCGCCATCTGAATGATGGCACGCACGATGGCGGCATTGTCGGAATCGCGCGCCAGATCGTGGACAAAACTCTGGTCGATCTTGAGCTTGTCGACCGCGAAGCGCTTCAGATAGGCCAGGCTGGAGTACCCGGTGCCAAAGTCGTCGATGGAGAGTTTCACCCCGAGCTGCTTGATCTGGTCCACGCCCTCGAGCACCCGTTCTGTGTTCTGCAAGAGGATGGATTCCGTCAATTCCAGTTCCAATAGTTCGGGAGCCAAGCCCGTGTCACGCAGGGCCTGCGCCACGATGGTCTGCACGTCGCCCCGCCGGAACTGGACGGCCGAGAGGTTCACGGCCATGAGCAAGGGCGGCAGTCCGGCCTGCCGCCAGGCCATGGCCTGAGCGCAGGCCTGGCGGATCACCCATTCGCCGATCGGCACGATCAGGCCGCTGTCTTCGGCCACGGGCACGAAGCGCGCGGGCGAGATCAAACCCTCTTCCGGATGCCGCCAACGCAGGAGGGCCTCCACGCCAATCACGGCACCGGTTCTCAGGTCGAACTGGGGCTGGTAGTGCAACTCCAGCTCTCCACGGCTGAGCGCGCGGTGCAAGCCGTTTTTCAGGCGCAGGTGATCCACCGCTTCCGTGTTCATCTGCTCGTCGAAGAAGCGCGCCTGATTACGTCCCGCATCCTTGGCTCGGTACAGCGCCGTGTCGGCTTTCTTGAGCAGCGTTTCAAAATCCAGGCCATCGTCTGGGTACAAGGCCACGCCGATAGAGGAGGAAATGCTCAGCTCGTGACCATCGAACAGCAGCGGTTGCTGAAGGCGCTCACGGATCTTGAGCAGCACGGGCGTGATCATCTCGGTGCCCTCTAAATCAGAAAGCACCACCAGAAACTCGTCTCCTCCTTGGCGACTGATGGTGTCGCTCTCGCGCATGCCGTCACTCAAGCGCCGCGCAACTTCCTTGAGCAGGGCATCGCCCGTGGCATGGCCCAGCGAATCATTGATGGTCTTGAAGTGGTCCAGGTCCAGGAACAGCAGCGCCACCTTGCGGTGGTGGCGCTCGGCCCGCGCGATGGCCTGGGCAAAACGGTCTTGCAGCAGCGAGCGGTTTGGCAGACCCGTGAGCACGTCGCGGTAGGCCAGGAACTCGACTTGCCGCTCGACTTGCTTGCGCGCCGTCACGTCCGCCGCGATGGTCAGAAAACCGCTGATGGTTCCGTCGTCGTCGCGCAGTGGAGACAAGGAGGCACTCAGGTCGAACATCTCCCCGGTGACTTTCTGCCGCTGCACCTCGATGTCGGGGATGCTCTCGCCCGCGATGACCCGCAGCCTCAAGGCCTTGTCTTCGTCCTGGTACTCCGTGGCCAAGGGAACGCTGGGCAGAAAACGTCCGAGCACCTCGGCCTCGGTCCAGCCGAAGAGCTTCTCCGCCGCGGGGTTCCAGGCGGTGACGCGACCTTCGGTGTCGCGCGTGTAGATGGCCAAGGGAGCCGAACGCACGATGGTCTGGTTCAACCCCTTTTCAAACCGCAAGGCGCGCAGCGCGGTGGCCTGACTGCGCCAGGCGCGATGGATCAGCACGGAAACGATCAGGCTGACCACCTGGAACAACAGCACCAAGGCGGCGGCCTGGTTCCTTTCGTGGCGCCAGTCATGCAGGTAATCCCAGGCCGACAGCGTCAGCAACACGCGGTAATCCGTGCCCTCGATGCGGCGCAGCAACAGGAGAGATTCGTCTGCGCCAATGTGCATGCCGAGCGACCAGCGATGGCTCGCTGGCGAGCGCTGGAAGAAATGCCCGCCCGACACAGCGTCCATGAGCAAGGCCCGCAACTCAGGGTTTTCGAAGGACGGGGCGGTCCTGTCCGGGTGAGCAGACAGGCTCGGCTGACGCACGATCTGACGCCATTGCGGGTCCACCACTGCGGCATAGCCCCTGCCGCCCAGGAAATCTTGAAGTTCAGGCAAGTGCTGCAACTGCCGCGTCAGCACCCGTTCAGGTTCCAGGGATGGTTCCTGATTCAGGGCGTGGGCCATGTTCTGGGCCAGAGACCCCAGCACAGTCTGCGCGGCCACGGTGGCGCTGTGCTCGAAGCGCATGCGGCCCGCCTGCAAGGCGCACACCGTCAGCGCGACCAGGAGCAGATTGAAGGTGACCATGGCCCCCCACAAGCGGACCACGAAACCGCGGCCTGGGCGGGGCGAGCGGGGTTGCCCCCCGGGGAATGGCGCAGTGCGACGCGACACGGTGGCTGTATTAGGGCCTGCGATGCAGGGCGTGCCATCATCACGTGACTGTCTGATGCGGTCAAGCCACTCACTCGAATCGCCAAACCCCAAAAAAAACGCGTCGGTTCACACCGACGCGGGACAAGGGGATCGCCTCTTTTCGGCGACTGGCGCGTGAATCACGCGCCAGCGAGGCCGGGAGGCTTCAGCGCATGGCTTGGAGTGCAGCGATGCGCTCCTCGATGGGAGGATGGGTGCTGAACAGCTGGCCGATGCCGCCCGCGATGCCCATGGCGGCGACGCTCTTGGGCAACTCGCCCGGCGTCAACCCGCCCAGGCGGGACAAGGCGTTGATCATGGGCTGCTTGCGCCCCATCAGCTGCGCCGCGCCCGCGTCCGCGCGGAATTCACGCTGACGCGAGAACCAGGCCACGATGATGGCGGCGAGGAAACCCAAGACGATGTCCAGCACGATGGTGGTCACGTAATAGCCAATACCGGGACCGCTGTTTTCCTGGTCGCCCTTGCGCAGGAAACTGTCCACGGCATAGCCGATCACGCGCGACAGGAACACGACAAACGTGTTCATCACGCCCTGGATCAGGGTCATGGTGACCATGTCACCGTTGGCGATGTGCGCGACTTCGTGACCGATGACGGCCTCGACCTCCTCGCGCGTCATGTTGCTCAGCAAACCCGTGGAAACGGCCACCAGGGCCGAGTTCTTGAAGGCGCCCGTGGCGAAGGCATTGGGCTCCCCCTCGAAGATGCCCACCTCGGGCATGCCAATACCCGCCTGGTCGGCGAACTTGCGCACGGTGTTGACGATCCAGGCTTCGTCCGCGTTGCGCGGCTGTTCGATGATCTGCACGCCCGCGCTCCACTTGGCCACGGGCTTGCTGATCAGCAGGGAAATGAAGGCGCCACCGAAACCCATGATGAGCGCGAAGCCCAGCAGCGCGCCCAAGTTCAGGCCGTTGGCCGTCAGGTAGCGGTTGACGCCCAGCAGGTTCGCCACGATGCCCAGCACGAGCACGATGGCCAGGTTGGTCAGAACGAAAAGAACGATGCGTTTCATGATTTCCTTGGAACAAGCCGCACGAGGGAAGGCGGCCACGGCGCGAATGGTAAGGGCGCGCCGCCCGGTTTCAAGAAAAACCGTGCAATCCCACAGGTGGAAATGGCAATTTCCGTGGGTCCGCCAGGCCTGCTCGGTTTGCACGTCTTGGGAGGGTGCGCTCAACCAGGCGGGAACGTCCTCGAACAGCGGCGGACCGCCCCTATCATGGCTTTCCGTAGGAACCCGCGTTGGAGAAAAACGTCATGTCCATCGTCCTCTACCACCACCCCTATTCGCGCGCAGCCAACACCCTTTGGATGCTGGAGGAAACCGGCGTGCCCTACGACTTGCGGCACGTGGACATCCTGAAGGGGGCGCAAAAGGCCCCCGACATCCTGGCACTGAACCCCATGGGCAAACTGCCCATCCTGGTCGACGGGTCCGTCGTAGTGACCGAAAGCGCGGCCATTGGCCTGTACCTGGCGGACCGTTATGCCGCGGGCCGCTTGGCCCCGGCCCTGGACGATCCCGACCGAGCCACCTACCTGCGCTGGTCGTTCTTCGCGCCCTCCGTCATCGAACCCGGTGCCATGGCGCGCGCCTCCGGCTGGAGTTTCAGGCCTGGTGCCGCGGGTTTCGGCACCTACGAGGAGATGCTGTCCACGATGGAAGCCGCCCTGGCGCACGGCCCCTGCTTGCTGGGTGATCGTTTCACCATGGCGGACGTGATTTTCGGCGGCACGCTGCGCTACATGCTGCAGTTCAACATGCTGGAGCCTCGCTCCGTGTTCACGGACTACGTGCAAGGCCTGAACGAACGGCCAGCCTACCAGCGAGCGAACGCGAAGAACACCGACATCGCACGGGAATTGGGCCTGGGTCGTTGAGGGCACAAACTGCCGCGCAGGCCCAGGCGCAAACTCGGGCCCGCGCACGCCCCGTGCGGTCTGATCATGCAGACTGAGCCAGGGCCCGGGAGGGCCGAAACACCCGCTCATCGTCGTAATAGCCGGGCCGCTGGTTGTCGGGGCACCATCCGGGAATGCCCAGCACCGGCAGGGGCGTGAAGGGTTTGCGGGCCAGCCGTTCGGGCTGCAGTTGACCGGCCAGCCAGGCATCCAGGGCCGCCATGGACGTGATCTCAGCCTGGGCGCGCCAGACATGGGCCGTCAGGCCCTTGCGCGGCTGCTGCAACTGTTCTAGCAAGGCATGGCCGCAGATCAGCAGGCGCGCCTCGGCCCAGCGAGGTCGCAGGTCCAGAAACAGCCGCGGCCAGTCACGCGCAAGCAGCGCCTCCCACACAACGTCGGGCGCCATCAGCACGGCGCCGTTTTCATCGAAGACGGTGAGCGCGTCGCGCACCGGCCCACGGGCAGCGCCCACGCCATGCGCCAGGATCTCGGTCGCCTGCAACTGGTTCATGCGTCGTTTGGCATGGGGCAAGCCCAACCAGACCAGGCCGTTGAAGAAATCGTGCGCGTTGTCGCGCGTCGGGACGACAGCTCGCTCGAAGATGTGGCGCTCGTAGGGCTCGCCCGCCGGCAACATCTGCTGAGGCCCGAAACGCACGCCCGGCGGCGCCAGGGGCTGTCGCGCCGCGTTCAAGGCTTCGTGCACCGCGTGGCCGGCTTGGCAGCGTGCCAAGACACCGGCGCCAAGCTCACGCCAAGGCAGGAACCAGGGCGACGCCCAATCGATCGGCGCCATCGCAGCAGCCTGCGGTTGAGCCGTTGCGGCTCGAAGCCCTTGCGCCATTCACCGCCTGCATTCAGACCCGGCGCCAGGCCAGCGCCTCGCCCGCGCGCAGCGGCTTGAGCTCGGCGTCGCCAAAGGTGAATCGCTCGGGCGGCGTCCAGCTCTCGCGGCGCAGCGTGATGCGCTGCGGGTTGCGCGGCAGGCCATAGAAATCCGCGCCATGGTGGCTGGCGAAGCCTTCCAGCTTGTCCAACGCATTCATGGCGTCGAACACCTCGGCATAGAGCTCGATGGCCGCGTGCGCGGTGTAGCAGCCGGCGGCGCAGACCGAGTTTTCCTTCAAGGTCGCCGCGTGCGGCGCGCTGTCGGTGCCCAGGAAAAAGCGCGGATTGCCACTGGTCGCCGCCCGCACCAGGGCCAGGCGATGCACCTCGCGCTTGAGCACGGGCAGACAGTAGAAATGCGGCCGCAAACCGCCCGTGAAGATGGCGTTGCGGTTGTAGAGCAGATGCTGGGCCGTGATGGTCGCGCCCGTGTAGCGGTCGCTGCCCGCCACGTACTGCGCGGCCTCCTGGGTGGTCAGGTGCTCGAAGACCACCTTCAGTTCAGGAAAGTCATGGCGCAGGGGCCGCAGCACGCGGTCGATGAACACAGCCTCGCGGTCGAACACGTCCACCGCCGGATCGGTCACTTCACCGTGCACCAGCAGCAGCAGACCGTGGCGCTGCATGGCTTCCAAGGTCTTGTAGGTCTTGCGCAGGTCGGTGACGCCCGCGTCGCTGTTGGTGGTCGCACCCGCGGGGTAGAGCTTGAGCGCGACCACGCCCGCTTCTTTCGCCAGCGAGATTTCCTCGGGCGGCGTGTTGTCGGTGAGGTAGAGCGACATCAGCGGCTGGAAACCGGCGCTGCCGGGAGCCTCCCGGGGCACGGCCGCGAGGATGCGCTGTCGGTAAGCCACGGCCTGCGCGGCGGTGGTCACTGGCGGGCGGAGGTTGGGCATGATGAGCGCACGGCCAAACTGCGCGGCCGCGTGCGCCACGGTCGTGGCCAGCACCGCGCCATCGCGCAAATGCAGGTGCCAGTCATCGGGACGGGTGAGGGTGATTGCTTGCGTCATGGTCCTATTGTCTCTGGATTGATAATTCAGGGACCATGCCCACTCCCAACGATCCCTTGTTCAATCAATCATTGGAAAAAGGGCTGGCCGTGCTGCGTGCTTTCAATGCAGCGCACCGCACGCTGACATTGGGCGAGTTGGCGGAACTGACCGGCATGAGCAAGGGTTCAGCCCAACGCACCGTGCACACCTTGCAGGCTTTGGGTTACGTGGGCAAGCACCCACAGACACGACGCTTCCAGTTGCTGCCCAAAGTGATCGACATCGGCTTCAACTATCTGGCCGCACACCCGCTCATTCGCGTGGCACACCCCTATTTGTCCCAACTGGCCCAGTCCAGCGGCGAAACGGCCAGCCTGACGGAGGCTGTCGAGACCGACATGGTCTACATCGCCCAATTCCTGACCACCCAGCACATCCCGGTGCTCACCCCCGTTGGCATGCGCATCCCGATGTACTGCACCAGCTCGGGCCGTGCCTGGCTCAGCACCTTGCCGGATGCACAGGCGCGCAGCTTGTTGGGCAGCGCACCTCGACCTGCACGCACGCCGAACACGCTGACCGGCGTGAACGCCATCCTGGACCAGATCGCGCAGTGCCGCAAAACCGGCTACGCCATCAACCATCAGGAGCTGTTCCTCGGTGACATGGGCATCGCCGCGCCCGTGGTCAACAGCTCGGGACGCGCCATCGCGGCCGTCCACCTCTCTCCTCCCACGAGCCGTTGGACGCTGGAGGAAGCGCAGAACCGGTTGGCCCCGATGGTGATCGAGTGCGCCCGCGCGATCTCGCAGTCGATCGCTGATTGAGCCCCGCGCTCTTTCGCACTTTCGCACGCACGCGCGGCGACACGCACACCGCGTGGCGCGATGGCCTGGGCGTGGGCGTGGGCGTGGGCTATGCATGCGCCCAGTTCGCCCTCGGGGGTGCGCGGCTCAGCTGGCGTGCGCCAGCATGGCCCGCAAAAGCACATCGGCACCGGCGGCCAGGTGCTCGGGCTGAGCATCCTCGATTTCGTTGTGACTGATGCCATCCTTGCAGGGCACGAAAATCATGCCCGAAGGCGCCACCGCGTTCAGATAGACTGCGTCGTGTCCAGCGCCACTGACGACGTCCATGTGCGGCAGGTTCAAGGCACGCGCCGCATCCCGCACGCTGTCCACGCAGTCGGGGTGGAACGCACAGGGTTTGAATTTGGTGACCTGCGCGATGTCGACCTCGCATTGGCACTGGGCGGCGGCCATTGCGAACGCTTCACGCATGCTGGCATCCATGCGGTCCAAGCCAGCCTGCGTCAAGTTGCGGAAATCCACCGAGAACCGGACACGACCCGGAATCACATTGCGTGAATTCGGTTCGGCCTGGATGAAACCCACGGTGCCGCGCCCATGCGGCGCTTCCGCGAGCGCGATGCGGTTGACCGCGTCGATCATGCGGGCGGCGGCCAGCATTGCGTCGCGCCGCAGCGCCATCGGCGTGGGGCCCGCATGAGCATCCTGTCCGGTCACCACGACGTCGTACCACTGCTGGCCCAAGGCGCCCGTCACGATGCCGATGGGAAGATCCGCGTCTTCGAGCACGGGACCTTGCTCGATGTGCGCCTCGAAATAGGCGGCGTACATGCCGCCGCCAGGAACTTGTCCGCAGGGCTGCGGTCCCCGGTAGCCAATGCGCGTCAGCTCATTCCCCACCGTCTTGCCCTCGATGTCTGCCCGCTCGCGGATGAACTCCGGGGTGAACAGTCCCGCGAAGGCGCCCGAACCCATCATGACGGGTGTGAAACGCGAGCCCTCCTCGTTCGTCCAGAACACGACTTCCAGCGGGGCACGGGTGCGGAGCCCGTGATCGTTCAGTGTGCGCACGACTTCCAGTCCCGCCAGCACCCCGTAATTGCCGTCGAATTTGCCGCCCGAGGGCTGAGTGTCGATGTGACTACCGGTCGCGACCGCGGGCGCACTGGGATCCACCCCGGCGCGGCGGCCAAACACATTGCCGACCTCGTCAACTCGGACCTCCAAGCCAGCTTCACGGAACCAACGCACGACTTGGTCACGCCCCTGACGGTCTTCGTCCGTCAAAGCCAATCGGCGCACACCCCCACGGGGCGTGGCGCCGATGCGCGCCAGGTCCATCAGGGACGACCAAAGGCGATCTGGATTGATGCGAGGGAGTGTGACAGCGGTGACGGAATTCATGGTGGTAACAAGGGCGTGCAGTGCACGAGAACCGACGGAATTGTTTTCAGATGGCCGCATGCGAATAGCGTGCCAACTATCGATAAATTGACCATTGGTATCGATAATCGATTTTCATGGACCGGTTTTGGCATGCGCTTTGCATCCGGTGTCAGCACCCCTCAACCCGCTGACTTCTGGAGGTCGCATGAGTCTTATCCCTTCCGCCGCGCGCCTGGCCTCGCTGGGCCTGGTCATGAGCGCAGCTCTGTCTTTGCTGCACAGCCCAGCCCAGGCTCAGGAGAAAGTGTTGCGCATAGCGATGACGGCCGCGGATATCCCGCGCACGCTTGGGCAACCTGACCAGGGTTTCGAGGGCAATCGTTTCACCGGCATCCCGATCTATGACGCGCTGACGCAATGGGATCTGTCCAAGTCCGACGCACCGAGCGTGCTGCTGCCCGGCTTGGCGACCTCCTGGGCGGTCGACCAGAAAGACAAGACCAAGTGGACGTTCAACCTGCGCGGCGGCGTCAAGTTCCACGATGGCTCGCCGTTCAACGCCGATGCCGTGGTCTGGAACGTGCAGAAGGTGCTCGACAAGGAAGCCGTTCATTTCGACGCCAGCCAAGTCGGCGTGACGGCCTCGCGCATGCCCACGCTGCGCAGCGCGCGCAAGGTCAATGACCTGACCGTGGAGCTGACCACCAGCGAACCGGACGCTTTCCTGCCGCTGAACCTGACCAATCTGTTCATGGCCTCGCCCGCCCACTGGCAAAAGAAATTCGATGCCGCCCAGGGAGCGACGCCGGCCGACAAGTCCAAGGCTGCCTGGACCGCCTTTGCCGCCGACCCGGCAGGTTCGGGTCCCTTCAAGGTCACGCGCTTCGTCGCGAGAGAGCGCCTGGAACTGGCGGCGAACAAGGGCTACTGGGATCCCAAGCGCACCCCCAAGATCGACAAGGTCGTGCTGATGCCCATGCCCGAGGCCAACGCGCGCACGGCGGCGCTGCTGGGCGGTCAAGTGGATTGGATCGAGGCCCCCGCACCGGACGCCATGGCCCAAATCACCCAGCGTGGCTTCAAGATCTACAGCAACGCCCAGCCCCATGTCTGGCCCTGGCAGCTCTCCTTCGCCGAAGGTTCGCCCTGGCTGGACAAGCGTGTGCGCCAGGCCGCCAATCTGTGCGTGGACCGCGCCGGCCTCAAGCAACTGCTGGGCGGCATGATGGCTGAACCCAAGGGCGTGGTGCCTCCTGGACACCCGTGGTGGGGCAACCCGAAGTTCGACATCAAGTACGACGTCAAGGGTGCCCAGGCCCTCATGACCCAGGCCGGTCACAGCGCGGCGAAGCCGCTCAAGGTCAAGGTGCAAATCTCCGCCTCCGGCTCAGGCCAGATGCAACCGCTGCCCATGAACGAGTTCGTGCAGCAATCCCTCAAGCAGTGCTATTTCGACGTGGAATTCGACGTCATCGAATGGAACACCTTGTTCACCAATTGGCGCAAGGGTGCGAAGGACCCCTCGGCCAACGGCGCCAACGCCGTGAACATCAGCTTCGCCGCGATGGACCCCTTCTTCGCGATGGTGCGCTTCGTCTCGACCAAGGCGTTCCCGCCCGTCTCCAACAACTGGGGCTACTACGGCAGCCCCGAGGTGGACAAGCTGGTGGCGGATGCCCGCAACAGCTTCGACGACAAGGCGCGTGACGCGGCCTTGGCCAAGCTGCACGCCCACATGGTCGAAGACCCGCCCTTCATCTACATCGCCCACGACGTCGGTCCACGCGCCATGTCGGCCAAGGTGAAGAACGTGGTGCAGCCGCGCAGCTGGTTCATCGACATCGCCACGATGACCATCGACTGATCGCGCGGCGCCTTTCATGCTGGCCTACCTGCTCAAGCGCGTTCTCTACACCCTGCCCATCATGCTGGGCGTGGCGCTGGTCTGCTTCACCCTGGTGCATCTGGCGCCTGGCGACCCCTTGGTCTCCATCCTGCCGCCCGATGCATCGGCGGAGTTGCAGGCGCAATTGCGCGAGTTGTACGGATTCAACCGCTCCCTACCGGAGCAGTTCGGACTCTGGATCTGGCGCGCGCTGCATGGCGATCTGGGCACCTCCATCGCCAGCAGCCGTCCGGTGATCGATGAGGTGTTGCGCGCGGTGACCAACACGCTGCGGCTGGCCATGGTGGCCACGCTGATCGGTTTCCTGCTGGGTGGCCTGTTCGGTTTCGTCGCCGGGTATTTCCGCAACTCCCTGCTGGACCGCGCCGCTTCGCTGCTGTCGGTGCTGGGCGTGAGCGTGCCCCATTACTGGCTGGGCATGGTGATGGTGATCGTGTTCTCCAGCCTGCTGATGTGGCTGCCAGCCACGGGCGCCGGCACCAGCGGTTCGGACCAATGGGCCTGGGACTGGGAGCACATCCAGTTCATGCTGCTGCCGGCGTTGACCATGTCGGTCATCCCCATGGGCATCATCGCGCGCACGGTGCGCGCGCTGGTGGCCGAACTGTTGGAGCAGGAGTTCATCGTCGGCCTGCGCGCCAAGGGCTTGACCCAGTTCGGCATCTTCCGCCACGTCGTCAAGAACGCCGCCCCCACCGCGCTGGCGGTGATGGGCCTGCAACTGGGCTATCTGCTGGGCGGCTCCATCCTGATCGAGACCGTCTTTTCCTGGCCAGGCACGGGCTTCTTGCTCAACTCGGCCATCTTCCAGCGCGACCTGCCCCTGCTGCAAGGCACCATCCTCGTGCTGGCCCTGTTCTTTGTCATCCTCAACCTGCTGGTGGACATGCTGCAAACGCTGCTGGATCCCCGCATCGCACGCTGATGAACGCACAGAGCCCCACCTTGGCGTCTCCCGGCACGGGGTCCTTACCCGCCAGCCGCTCACCTGGCTACTGGACCTCGGTCGCGCGGCGTTTCCGGCGCGACCCGGTCGCCGTCGGCGCGGCCATCGTGGTGCTGCTGCTGGTCTTGATCGCCCTCTTCGGCCCCTGGATTGCGCCAGCCGACCCTTACGCCGCCTCGATGCTCAAGCGCCTGCGCCCCGTCGGGACCGAAGGCTTTCCGCTGGGCAGTGACGAACTGGGGCGTGACCTGTTGTCGCGCCTGATCGTGGGCACCCGGCTGTCGCTGTTCATGGGCATCACCCCGGTGATCTGCGCTTTCCTGATCGGCGCCACCCTGGGCATCGTCGCGGGTTACGCGGGCGGTTTCGCCAACACCGCCATCATGCGCACGGTGGACGTTTTCTACGCGTTCCCGTCGGTGTTGCTGGCCATCGCGCTGTCGGGCACCCTGGGAGCGGGCATCCTGAACTCCCTGATTTCCCTGACCATCGTCTTCATCCCGCAGATCGCGCGGGTGGCCGAGGCAGTGACCACCCAGGTGCGGGGGCGCGACTACGTGGAGGCCGCCCGAGCCTCGGGTGCGAACGCCTTCACCATCGTGCGCGTGCATGTGCTGGGCAATGTGCTGGGCCCCATCTTCGTTTACGCCACCAGCCTGGTCGCGGTCTCGATGATCCTGGCCTCGGGTCTGTCCTTCCTCGGCCTGGGCGTCAAGCCGCCCGAACCCGAATGGGGCCTCATGCTCAACACCTTGCGCACGGCCATCTACACCCAACCGCTGGTGGCCGCCTTGCCGGGCGTGATGATCTTCATCACCTCGATCTCCTTCAACCTGCTGTCCGACGGCCTGCGCGCGGCCATGGACAACAAGGGGTGACACCGTGACCGAGTTGCTGACTCCCCTGGCCGACGTGGGCGGTCCCGCGCAACCGCTGCTCACCATCCGCGGCCTGCAGAAACACTTTCCGCTCAAGAAGGGCCCCCTCGGCGGTGGTGGTGGCCTGGTGCGTGCCGTCGATGGCATCGACTTCGAGGTCCTCAAGGGCGAGACCCTGGGCGTGGTCGGTGAATCGGGCTGCGGCAAGTCCACCACGGCACGGCTGATGATGCAACTGATCGCGCCCACCGCCGGCGAGGTCGTGTTCGATGGCCGCGTGGTTGGCACACGGGATCTGCCGCTGAAGGAGTTCCGCCGCCAGGTGCAGATGGTGTTCCAGGACAGCTACGCCTCGCTCAACCCGCGCCTGACCATCGAGGACTCGATCGCCTTCGGTCCCCAGGTGCATGGCCTGGACGCCCGGCAATCCGTGGCGCGCGCGCGCGACTTGCTGGCGCGGGTCGGCCTGGAGCCGAGCCGTTTCGCCGAACGTTACCCGCACGAACTCTCGGGGGGCCAGCGTCAGCGGGTCAACATCGCCCGCGCGCTGGCGCTGCAGCCGCGCATGGTCATCCTCGACGAGGCCGTATCGGCGCTGGACAAGTCGGTGGAAGCCCAGGTCATCAACCTGCTGCAGGACCTCAAGGCCGAGTTTGGCCTGACCTACCTTTTCATCAGCCATGACCTCCATGTGGTGCGCTACATCAGCGACCGCGTCATGGTGATGTACCTCGGCCAGGTGGCCGAGATCGGCGCGGCCGACCGGCTCTACGAGCAAGCGGCGCACCCCTACACCCGGGCGCTGCTTTCGTCCATGCCCGCCATGGACCCGGACCACCGCACCGAAACGGCGCCCCTGGCCGGCGACCCGCCCAACCCCATCAACCCGCCGAGCGGCTGCCGCTTTCATCCACGTTGCCCTCAGGCGGCGCCGGTATGCGCCGAGCGCGCGCCGCAGCTCAGACCCGTCTCGCCCCTGCAGCGCGTCAGTTGCCTGATCCACGAGACCGGCAGCGGCCATCCCCTCGCCTTGACGCAAGCCGCCTGAGCAACATGATCCACACCAACGCCACCGACGAGCCACTGGTCCGCCTGCGCGACCTGGGCGTGACCTTCACCGGCGGCCGCAAGCCTGTGCGCGCCGTCAGCGGCGTCAGCCTGGACCTGCGGCGCGGCGAAGTGCTGGCGCTGATCGGTGAATCCGGCTCGGGCAAGAGCGTGACCCTGCGCACCTTGCTGCGCCTGCACCCCGAGCGCCGCACCACCCTGGCCGGCGAAGTGCGCGTGGCTGGCCGTGACGTGCTGGCGATGTCGGGTCGCGCGCTGGCGGACTACCGGGGCAAAGTGGTCTCCATGATCTTCCAGGAACCGCTGCTGGCCCTGGACCCGGTGTACTCGGTGGGCGCCCAGATCGTCGAGTCGATCCGCCGACACGATGGGGTTGACGCCGCGACCGCCCGTCAGCGGGCGCTGGCGCTGTTCGAACGCGTGCGCATCCCCAGCCCGGAACGGCGTCTGGCGGCCTACCCGCATGAAATGTCCGGCGGCATGCGCCAGCGCGCCATGATCGCCCTGGCCCTGGCCTGCGAACCGCAACTGCTGCTGGCCGACGAGCCCACCACGGCCCTGGATGCCACGGTGCAGATCCAGATTCTGCTGCTGCTGCGCGAGCTGCAACGCGAGCTGGGCCTGTCCATCATCTTCGTCACGCACGACATCGGCGCTGCTGTCGAGGTGGCCGACCGCATCGCCGTGATGTACGCGGGGCGCATCGTCGAGGAAGGAACGGCGCGGGAGTTGATCCGCACGCCGCGCCACCCCTACACCCGCGCCCTGCTGCAGGGACGCGCGCATGGCGCGATGCAAAAGGGCGTGGCGTTGCAGACCATCCCCGGAGCCCCACCCGACCTGAGCGCGCCGCCGCCCGGTTGCGCCTTCGCCGAACGCTGCGCGCACGCCACCGAGACCTGCCGTTCCCAATTGCCGCCCGTCGAAGAGCCCAGCCCCGGCCACCGCGTGCGCTGCCTGCGCCTGCACGAGATTTCCTGACCGTTTTTTTCCGACAACCCCGGCCATGCCCCTGAACGACCCGTCTCACGCTTTTGTCCCCTACCCCGACGTTCCCGTCGCCCACGCATCCACTGGCCCGCTGGCCGGCCTGTCCTTCGGCGTCAAGGATTTGTTCGACGTGGCCGGGTATCCCACGGGCGGCGGCAACCCCATCGTGCTGGCCCTGTCGGGCCTCAAAACCCGGACTGCGCCCACGGTGCAGAAGTTGCTGGACGCGGGCGCGCGCTTCGCGGGCAAGACCGTCACCGACGAGCTCGCGTTCTCGATGAACGGCAACAACGCCCATTTCGGCGCGCCGATCAATGGCGCGGCACCGGATCGCATCACCGGAGGCTCCTCCTCGGGCTCGGCCTCGGCGGTCTCATCGCGGCTGTGCGACTTCGCGCTGGGCACCGACACCGGCGGCTCGGTGCGCGCACCGGCCAACCACTGTGGCCTGTACGGCATCCGCCCCACGCATGGCCGCGTCAGCCTGGAGGGCGCGCTGGACCTCGCGCCCAGCCAGGACACCTGCGGCTGGTTCGCGCGCGACGTGATGACCTTCGCACGCGTGGCCGACGTGCTGCTGGATACCGACCCGCAGCCGCTGCCGGCGCGTGTGCGCCTGCTCAGGCCCACCGATGTTTGGGCCTTGCTGGTACCGGAAGTCACCGCCGCGCTCAGCCCCGCCGTGCAGCGCGTGGAGACACTGCTCGGTACGTGCAGCCCTGTCCACGCCGTGCTGGACAGTTTTGACGCCATGTACTGGAGCTTTCGCCACATCCAGGGCCGTGAAGCCTGGACGACCGACGGCCCGCTGATCGAACGTTACGCACCGCCGCTGGGCCCGGGCGTGGCGGAACGTTTTGCCTGGGCGCGCGAAGTGACGGACGCGCAGGTGCAGGCCGCCACCACCTTCCGCACGCGTTTCCGCCAGCACCTGACGCAACTGCTGGGCAACGATGCCGTGCTGCTGATGCCCACCATGCCCGACATCGCGCCGCTGCGCAGCACCTCCGAATCGGCGCTGGAGGACTACCGCAACCGCGCCATCCAGATGCTGTGCATTGCCGGCCTCGCAGGCTTTCCCCAACTCTCGATGCCGCTGGCGCAACGCGAGGGGGCGCCGCTGGGCTTGTCGTTGTTGGGGCCTGCGGGCAGTGACCGTGCGCTCATCGCGCTGGCCGAACGCATCGCCAGCGGGGCGCGTTGAACCGACTCTAGCGGGACGGCAAGTCCAGGCTGAGCAGCACGGGCTGCGGCAAGGTGGACTCCTCGCAGTCCACAGCGTCGGCCGCGCGCTCGATGACCGCGAAATCACCAGCGTCCACCGCCAGCAGCGCGTGGTGCCAGACACCGGGCGCCAGCATGACACCCTGCATCCCATCCGTGACGAAGGCACGCAGGTCTTGCGCGCGAGGGAACGCGCCCGCGGTGGCGACGACGATCACGAAGCGTCGCACACCGAGCGGAATGAAACTCTGACTGCCCAAGGCGTGGCGTTCCAGCACCGTGAGCGTCTGCGGAAATGAACGGGCCTGGGCACGGAACAGGGACAGGGACGCCCGACCGTCCAGCGCGTGCAGTTGCAGGTCAGGCGCGAGCTCGAAGCGTCGCGCGCTGCCGGCATTGATGACCCGGCCCGGTCCGCCCGGTGGCTGGATCACAACACCAAAGGGCTCGAAGGCCGGCGCCGTCAGAGGCAAGGGGCTCAGCGGAACCGGTTTCAAGCGTCAGTGCACCCAGAACTCAGTGCGCCAGGATCTTGTTGAGGAAGTCCTTGGTGCGCGGCTGACGCGCCTCAAGGTTGCCGAAGAAGTCGTCCTTGGAACAATCTTCCAGGATGCGGCCGCCAACGTCGATGAAGATCACACGGCTGGCGACCTTGCGGGCGAAGCCCATTTCATGCGTGACCACCATCATGGTCATGCCTTCCTTGGCGAGATTGACCATCACGTCCAGCACCTCGCCCACCATCTCGGGGTCCAGCGCCGAGGTCGGCTCGTCGAACAGCATGACGATCGGGTCCATGGACAGCGCACGCGCGATCGCAACGCGCTGTTGCTGGCCGCCGGAGAGCTGGCCCGGGAACTTGTCCTTGTGCGCCATCAGGCCCACGCGGTCCAGCATCTTCAGGCCGCGGGCCTTGGCTTCGTCCAAGCTGCGGCCCAGCACCTTCACCTGCGCGATGGTCAGGTTTTCCGTCACCGACAAATGCGGGAACAGCTCAAAGTGCTGGAACACCATGCCGACACGGCTGCGCAGCTTCGGCAGGTTGGTCTTGGGGTCGTGCAGCGGCACGCCGTCCACGAAGATTTCGCCCTGCTGGAAGGGCTCGAGCGCGTTCACGGTCTTGATCAGCGTGGACTTGCCGGAGCCCGAGGGACCGCACACCACGACCACGTCACCCTTGTTGATGCTGACCGAGCAATGGTTGAGCACCTGCACCGGGCCGTACCACTTGGACACTTCCTTGATTTCGATCATGGGCTGGGACATGGATGAAAAACTCCGACGAAACTGTGTTTAGCGAATGATGGCGATCTTCTGCTGCAGACGCTTGACCGCATTGGACAGGCTGTAGCAGATCACGAAATAAAGCAGCGCGGCCAGGATGTAGGCCTCGCGCGGGTGGCTCAAGTTGTTGCCCGCCACGGTGAAGCCGTGCAGCAGGTCATGCGCGGTGATGATGTAGACCAGGGAGGTGTCCTGAAACAGGATGATGGTCTGCGTCATCAGCACCGGCAGCATGTTGCGGAAGGCCTGGGGCAGGATCACGAACTTCATGTTCTGCGCGTAGCTCATCCCCATGGCGTAGCCGGCGAAGACCTGGCCACGCGGAATGGACTGGATGCCCGCGCGCATGATTTCGCTGAAGTAGGCGGCCTCGAAGGCGATGAAGGTGATGACCGCAGAGCCCTCGGCACCGATAGGGTGCCCAGTGACCAGGGGCACCAGCAGGAAGAACCACAGCAGCACCATCAGCAGCGGAATGGACCGCATGCCGTTGACGTAGACGGCGGCGACCATTTCCAGCGATTTGATGCCGGACAAGCGCATCAGCGCCAGCAGCGTGCCAAAGAAGATGCCGCCCAGCGTGGCAATCACGGTCAGGGCCAGGCTGAACCAGAGGCCACCCAGGACATAGGAACGGAAGACGTCCCAAGTGAAGAAGGAAAAATCCAGAACCATCATGTCAGTGTCCTCCGCCGGTGGAGGCGACAAAACCGGGCACGCGCACGCGCTTCTCGATCGCAGCCATGATGCGGTTGATGGCGAAGGCGGAGATCACGTACAGCAAGGTGACAGCCAAGTACACCTCGATGCCGCGTGAGGTCTCCTCGCCCGCCTGCTGGGCGAAGAAAGTCAGCTCGGTGATGGAAACGGCGAACGCCACGGAAGAATTCTTGAAGATGTTCATGCTCTCGCTGGTCAGCGGGGGCACGATGATGCGAAACGCCATGGGCAGCAGGACGTAGCGGTAGGTCTGCCAGGTCGAAAAACCCAAGGCCATGCCCGCGTATCGCTGGCCACGCGGCAGGGCCTGTATGCCCGTGCGCACCTGCTCGGCGATGCGCGAGGAAGTGAAGAATCCCAGGCCCATGACCACCAGCAGCAGCTTGGGCGTGTCGGCGAACACTGGGAACACCACGGGCACCACGTGGTACCAGAGGATGACCTGCACCAACAGCGGGATGTTGCGGAAGAACTCCACCCAAACGTTCGCCAATCGGGCCAAGCGGGACGGATGGCCATGCACGTTATTGGGCAAGGTGCGCAGCACGCCAATCACGGTCCCGATGACCAAGGCGACGCACAGCGAGAGCACGGCGACTAGCACGGTCTGCCCCCAAGCCTCGATCAGCCAGCCCAGGTAGGTCTGGTCGCGGCCAAAGCCCAGGCAGTTGGCCTGCACCTGCCGCTCGATGGTGTCAGCACAGAAGATCGACCAGTCCAGTGCCATGTAATTACTCTCGCTAGGGTTTCAATCGGCTCTTGTGAAAACGCCCGCCGGGCGAATCGCCGGGACTCGCATCTCGGCCATTCCTGCGGCGGGCGTTCAGAGGTGCTGCTTACTTGTTGAATTCCTCGGCCGGAGCGTCGGACGGGTTCTTCATCAGACCTGCGAGCACCGAGCCCATGGCCAGGTTCACGCTGGTGTTCTTCGGCGGAATCGGGCTCAGGAACCACTTGGTGTAGAGCTTGTTCAACTCACCCGACTTGATCGCGGCGCGGATGTAGTCGTCCACGGCCTTCTTGAAGGCCGGGTCATCCTTGCGCACCATGATGGCGATGGGCTCGACATTCAGCGTTTCGCCAACGATGACGAAGTCCTTCGGGTTCTTGGAGCCGGCGATCAGGCCCGCCAGGAGGTTGTCGTCCATCACGAAAGCGTCGGCGCGGCCCGACTCGAGCAGCAGGAAGCTGTCGGCGTGGTCCTTGCCGTAGACCTCGGTGAACTTGATGTCGGCGCCGCGCTTGTGCTTGCGCAGCAGGGCCACGGAGGTGGTGCCCGTGGTGGTGGCGACGGTCTTGCCTTCCAGGTCAGCGATGGACTTGATCTTGGAGGTGGACTTGACGGCGGTGCGCACTTCCGTCACGTAGGTCGTCAGCGCGAAGCTCACGTCCTTCTGGCGGGTGGCGTTGTTGGTGGTGGAGCCGCATTCGATGTCCACGGTGCCGTTTTGCACCAGCGGGATACGGTTGGCGGAGGTCACGGGCGTGTATTCGACGGCCGCACCGGGGGCGATGGACTTCAGGATGTTCTGGCACAGCTCGACGTGGTAGCCGGTGTACTTGCCATCACCCAGGGTATAGGACAGGGGCGGGGACGATTCACGCACGCCCATCACGACCTTGCCGGAGGACTTGATCTTGGCCAGGGTGTCGTTGGCCTGGGCTTGCACGCCTGCCGCCAGGGTCGCCAGCGCCACGGCAAAGGCGGAAACCAGCAAATGCTTCTTCATGTGTAGAGCTCCTTGAATGAGTTCGGATGAATCCGGGATGGAAAAATTCGGACGGCGAAGTATCTAGCAAAAAGGTGAGCAAAAACCGTACCCGGGTCTCCATTACGGGAAAACCGGGAGCGGATTATGGCCCCAGCGGCCCTCACCACTCACGCAGCGTCCGAAACGCTTTGCTGCAGGGCCCACATGCGCGCATAGGCGCCGTTCTTCTCCAACAAGACCGCGTGCGGTCCGCGCTCCACGATGCGCCCTTGCTCGAGCACGAGGATTTCGTGCGCGTCCACGACCGTCGAGAGCCGGTGCGCGATGACCAAGGTGGTCTTGCCCCGCGCCACGCTCTGTAGTTCAGCCTGAATGGCGCGCTCATTGGCGCTGTCCAGGGCAGAGGTGGCTTCGTCGAAGATCAGAATGGGCGGATTTTTCAGCAAGGTGCGCGCGATGGCCACGCGCTGTTTCTCGCCGCCCGAGAGCTTGAGACCGCGTTCGCCCACCATGGTGTCGTAGCCCAGGGGCTGGGCGCTGACGAAGTCATGGATGTGGGCAGCCCGGGCCGCGGCCTCGATTTCCTCGCGGCTGGCGCCCCGCTCGCCAGGACGACCAGGGTCCTCGGTGCGACCGTAGCCGATGTTGTAAGCGATGGTGTCATTGAACAGCACGGTGTCCTGCGGCACGATGCCAATGGCCTGGCGCAGGCTGGCCTGGGTCACCTGTCGGATGTCCTGCCCCGCGATGCGGATGCTGCCGCCCGTGATGTCGTAGAAGCGGTAGAGCAGGCGCGCCAGCGTGGACTTGCCCGCCCCCGAAGGCCCGACCACGGCCACGGTCTTGCCCGCCGGAATCTCGAAACTCAGCCCCTGCAAGATCGGGCGGGCGGGATCGTAGGCGAAGCTGACGTCGTCGAAGCGCACGTTGGGCGGTCCCTGCTCGGGCAAGACGAGCGCCTCCGCGCCCGACGCATCCGCCACTTCACGCTCACGCTCCAGCAAGGTGAACATCTTGTCGATGTCGGCCAGGCTCTGCTTGATTTCACGGTACAGCACGCCCAGGAAGTTCAGCGGGATGTAGAGCTGGATCATCAGGGCGTTGACCATCACCAGGTCGCCCAGCGTCATGCGGCCGTCGGCCACGCCGGACGCGGCGCGCCAGAGCATGGCCACCAATCCCGTGGCAATGATGAGCTGCTGCCCGGTGTTGAGCAGGCTCAGCGTCATCTGGCTCTTGATGGCGGCGCGCCGGTACTGCTCCAGGTGCTCGTCGTAGCGGCGCGCCTCGAAGGCTTCGTTGTTGAAGTACTTGACCGTCTCGTAGTTGAGCAGGGAATCGATGGCGCGGCCATGCGCGTTGCTGTCCATCTCGTTCATGCGACGGCGGTACTGGGTACGCCACTCGGTCACCGACACGGTGAACACGATGTAGGCGACCAACGCCGTCAAGGTGATCCAGACGAACATCGGATCGAACTTGAGCGCGAGCAAGCCCAGCACCAGGGCGAACTCGATCAGCGTGGGCAGGATGCTGTAGAGCGAGTACGAAATGAGCGTGTTCACGGCGCGCGTGCCACGCTCGATGTCGCGGGTCATGCCGCCCGTCTGCCGCTCCAGATGGAAGCGCAAGGACAGCGCATGCAAGTGACCGAAGACCTGCAAGGACAGCTTGCGCGCGGCGCCCTCGGTCGCCTTGGCGAAGATGAGCTCACGCAACTCGGTGAACAGCGAGGTCGTGAAACGCAGCGCGCCATACGCCAGCAAGAGCGCTGCCGGCACGATCACCGCCGCCGCCACCGCAGTGCTCATGCCGGTGGCGCCGCCCATGCGGTCCACCAATTCCTTAAGGAGCACCGGCACCCCCACGTTGGCGAGCTTGGCGCAGACCATGAAGCCCAGGGCCGCGAGCACCCGCCATTTGTAATGCCAAAGGTAGGGGAACAACTTGGCCAGGGTGGACCAGTCCGAGCGTCGCGCGCCAGCGGGCGCGGCAGGTGGCGTGGTCACGGCATTCAGGAGCGCGCCCGCACGGCGCGCGGGATGGTCAGCATGACCGCGCATGGGAAATTTCCGGGAGGGAGTGAGACAATTCGTGAGGTCCGCCGTATGCGGATTGTTTTCAGGAATTGTCCCCCATGTCGCTTGCCCCCGTTGCCCGCCCCGCCAATCTCGGTCCCGCCACCCCACCTTCCGACGAGGAGCTGGTGCTCAAGGTCATTCCCATGCCCGCGGACTGCAACGCCAACGGCGACATCTTCGGCGGCTGGGTCATGGCCCAGGTGGACTTGGCGGGCTCCGTCATACCGGCTCGTTACGCGGGTGGGCGCATGGCCACCGTCGCCGTCAATGAGTTCCTGTTCAAGCAGCCCGTGCGTGTCGGCGATTTGCTGAGCTTCTACTCCAAGCTGGTGCGCATCGGCCGGACGTCACTGACCGTCAAGGTGGAAGTTTTTGCCGAGCGCATCCCTGCCCAAGGGCAGTTCGTCAAGGTCACTGAAGCCACCTTGACTTATGTCTGCATCGACGAGCAGGGCAAGCCGCGGGAAGTGCCACACCGACCCGCGATGACAGCCGGATGACCGACCAGGCTCAAAGCCAGCCTCTCAGTCGGTAAGCCGCCAGCCCCAGCAATTCGTGCAAGGCCAATTGCCATTTGGCGGCGCCCTGTGACAGGGAGTACTGGTGCCAGGGCGTGGTCAACCCGGCGCGGTAGTCGGTCGGCCAAGGCGTCACGTTCCAACCGGCCTTGCGAAAGGTTCGCAGGGAGCGGGGCATGTGCCACGCCGAGGTGATCAGCAACCAAGGGCGCGTGCGGTCCACGCCGGGCAAGGCGGCGCTGAACACGGCGTTGTCGTGCGTGTTGCGCGAGGCGGACTCCAATAACAGCCGCGCTGGCGGTACGCCCTGCTCGACATAGAAGCGGCGCGCACGCTCTGCCTCACTTGGGCCAGAGGCCAGCAACTCGCCCTCGCCCCCCGTGTAGAGCAACACCAGCCGTGGCTCACGCTGCAAGAGCGGCAGAGCCGCGGTCAGACGCTCGGCGGCGCTGTTGAGCGCGGGCTGGGCATGCCCTTCCCAGACGTAGCTCGACTCCGTGCTGCCCCCCAGCACGATGACACCGGCGTACCGCGACAGATCCAGCGGGTCAGGTGCGGGCTGCTGGGCTTCAAGCTGGCGCAAGACGGCATCGGGCAAGGGCTCCCAGCCCTGCAGCAGCAATACCAAGAGAGCCGCCCACAGCAAGCCCTGCCCCGTGCGGCGCCAGCGGCGTTGCAGCAGCAAGCCCACGAAAAGCAAGGCGACCACCCAGGCCAAAGGCTGGGTGAGAACGTTCAGGAGCTTGGAGAGGACGAACATGGGGCCATTGTGGCGGCCCTAGGGACAGCCATATTCAGACCTTACTGAAATCCGGTTTGCGCTTTTGCCTACGGCGAAAACGTCAACGCCCTGCCGGGCCTGCTCTGCGGGCAGCCGACTTCAGACTTTGCTGAAGTCGGGTTTCCGTTTCTCCATGAAGGCTCCGAAGGCTTCGCGGGCGGCAGGTTCGCGCAGCATGCGGCCGAAGCTGGCCCCCTCCTCGCCCATGCGCGCGTTCACTTCCACGTCCAGACCTCGCTTCATGAGACGCTTGGTCTCGACCAGGGCGCTCAAGGGCTTGGCCGCGAGCTTGCGGGCCTGGGCCTGGGCGTAGGCATGGGTTTCGGCAGGCGCGAGCACGCGGTTGATGAGCCCGACTTCCAACGCGGCCTCGGCCATGAAGGGCTCGCCCAGCAGCAGGGCCTCGGCCGCGCGGTGGTAACCGAACATGCGCGGCACCAGCAGGCTGGAGGCGAACTCAGGGCACAGGCCCAGATTGACGAAGGGCATGGAGAAGGCCGCGTTGTCTCCCGCGAACACGAGGTCGCAATGGAACAGCAGGGTGGTCCCAATGCCCACGGCGGGGCCGTTGACGGCGGCAATGGCGGGCTTGGGGAATCCCGCCAGGGCGCGCATGAAGCGCCAGACAGGGGCATTCTGATCGGCCGGGGGCGCGTTCAAGAAATCGCCGATGTCGTTCCCAGCCGAGAACACGGTCTCGCTGCCCTGGAACACCAGCACGCGCACGCTCGCGTCCGCCGCCGCGGCTTCGACCGCATCGGCGAGTTGCGCGTACATGGCGGAGGTGATGGAGTTCTTGCGCTCGGGGCGGTTGAAACTCAGGGTGGTGATGCCGGCTTCGGTGTGGACAAGGATGTCGCTCATATCGGGTCTCCTGGGTGAGGCTGTGTTGCGGGCTACGAGGCTACGCTTTGTAGTAGACGATCTGATGGCTGGTGGCGAGCAGCACGCCCGCCTCGTTCCAAAGTTGCGCGGACTGGTCAAAGAAGCCGTTGCGGAACTCCTGCGCACTGGCCTGACCGAGCAGCCAGCCTGGGCCCGTGGCTTGTAGTTCTTGCGCGCTGGCGTGGAAATAGGTCGTGATCGACACCGTGCCGGCGGGCGTGTAGGTGGCGCGCCGCAGCCAGACGCGTGGAAAGAAAACATCCGAACAGGCCAGCAGCGAGCAGAAGTCCAGCGGACGCGGCGGCTGGTCACGGATCCACAGCCGCGTGGTGCTGTCGGTGCCCAAGCGATCGTCCCAAGTCTCGGGAATCGAACCGCTGACCGGGCGCATCTCGTACTGGCCCAACCAAGCCATGGCGCGCTCGAAGCCCCGCGCCGGCAGCTCGGCCGGCGCCGGAACCTGCGGCATGGGCCGGTCACTCAGGCTCCAGGTCTCGCGCCGCACCGCCGTCACCGCCGTGGCTGTGGTGACGACCTGGGGCTGGCCGTCTTCGTTGTTCTGCACGATGGCGGCCGTCCAGTGCTGGGTCGAGCGGTTGGTGCGCGCGGGCAGCACCTGCACTTCGAACGGCCCCTGCGTAAGCGCCGCCGCGTAGTTGACCGTGATGGACAAGGGCGCGCCCAGCAGATCCGGATGGCGCAGGATGGCGGCCAGCACCACCGCCGCCGTGCTGCCGCCAAAAGGCCCCACCATGTTCCAGTAGTCGGCGCTGGTGTGGCCCGCAAAACGCGCGGGCAGGCGGTCCGTTCCGACTGGTTCCAGCCGCAGCGCGGCGTCGAATGCATGCATGCGTGAGGCCCTCAGAAGCGGGAATCGCGGGCGTAGTGCTCGTCCGCGAAGGATTGAAGCACCCGGGCGCTGCGCGGCCACAGCGCCTTGCGCATACTGTCGCGGAAGAAGCCGAAATGGCCGATGCGCGGCAGCTCAACTTCCGCCGGTCGGATGACTTCGAGCGCCTGGGGTGCGGAGGCATACAGGGCCAGCAGGCTGCGGGTGCCCTCCAAGGTCATCATCTCGTCGTCGCTGAAGGACCAGGCGCGGATGGCGTAAGGCGCACTGGCGTAGAGATGCTCCACCTCGTGCCCTTCGGCGACCATGTAGCGTGGGTGCAGGCACCAGCGCCGCCACTGGCGAATCACCCCCGCCGGCAGGTCACCCACCATGCCTAGGCGTCGCCCCGGAAAATAGCCGCACAGCAAGGTGGCCACAGGCACCGCGAAGTACCAGAAGAACAGCACGCGACGGCGCAGGGGCGGCGCATTCTCGCGCCAGTAGCCACTGCCCGCCGCCAGGCTGAACAAGCCATCCACGCGCTCGGGGCGCTCGAACAAGCCCGGCAACTGCGCGCCCAGGCTGTGACCCAGCAGGTAGAGCGCCAGTTGAGGTCGCTCTTGGCGAGCGTGCTTCACGACCGCTTCGTAGTCGCGCGCCCAGTCAAACAGATCGGCTTTGAAGCCTCGCAGCCGACCACCTGGCACGAAGGCCAGGGAGTCGCCATGCCCACGGTAATCGAAGGTCCAGACCCGGTAACCCTCCTGAGCCAGCCAAGTCGCGTAGGCCGCGTAATAACTCTGCGGCACCCCCATCGCGCCACCGACGACCACGGTGGCCCGGGCCTCGCCCGCAGGTTCGAAAACACGCGCGGCCAGGTTCGCACCGTCGACGGTCAGGGTTCGGATTTGCATGGCGAAGCTCCTGCGTGGGACCAGCGGCCGGTTGGACCGGTCCGCCGTTTGTCAGACGCGCTCGAAGATGCCCGCCGCGCCCTGGCCCATGCCCACGCACATCGTGACCATGCCGTACTTCAGGTTCTTGCGGCGCAGCGCGTGCACGACCGTGGCCGCGCGGATGGCGCCGGTCGCGCCCAGGGGGTGGCCCAGCGCGATCGCGCCGCCCATGGGGTTGACCTTGGCGGGGTTCAGGCCCAAGGTGCGGATCACGGCCAGCGACTGCGCGGCGAACGCCTCGTTCAGTTCGATCCAGTCCATGTCCTCGTGCTTGAGGCCGGCGTAGCGCAGCGCGGCCGGAATGGCCTCGATGGGGCCGATGCCCATGATGTGCGAGGGCACGCCCTTGGAGGCGAAGCTGACGAAGCGCGCCAGCGGCTGCAGATTGAAGCGCTTGACAGCGGACTCGCTGGCCAGGATCAGCGCGCCCGCGCCATCGCTGGTCTGCGAGCTGTTGCCCGCCGTCACCGAGCCGCGCGCGGCGAACACGGGTTTGAGCTTGGCCAGCGCCTCCACGGTGGTGTCGGGGCGCGCGCCTTCGTCCAGGTTCACGCTGCGTTTCTTGATGGAGACCTCGGCGGAGGCCAGGTCCACCGAGCGGTCGGCCACTTCGATGGGCGTGATTTCGTTGGCGAAGTCACCGGCCTTCATCGCGGCAACCGCTTTCATGTGGGACTTGTAGGCGAACTCGTCCTGGTCGTCGCGGCTCACCTTCCACTGCGTGGCCACCTTCTCGGCCGTCAGACCCATGCCGTAGGCGATACCGTAATCGTCCACGTTGTCGGTGTTGACGAAAAAGTTGGGCGAGAAGGACGGCACGTTGCCCCCCATGGGAACCATGCTCATGCTTTCCACGCCCGCGGCGATCATCACCTCGGCCTCGCCGACGCGGATGCGGTCGGCCGCCATCTGCACGGCCGACAGGCCCGAGGCGCAGAAGCGGTTGACCGTGATGCCGCCCACGCCCACGGGCAGGCCGGCCATGACGGCCGCGATGCGCGCCACGTTCAGGCCCTGAGCCCCTTCGGGAATGGCGCAACCGGCCACCACGTCCTCGATGGTCTTGGGGTCCAGGTTGGGCACTTGGGCCAGCGCGGCCTTGAGCGTGGTCGCCAGCAGGTCATCGGGCCGCATGTTGCGGAAGAAACCGCGGTGCGAACGGCCGATGGGCGTGCGCGTGGCGGCAACGATGTAAGCGTCTTGCACTTGTTTCATGATGATTCCTTTGCTGCCGCTCAGTTGCGCACGGGTTTGCCGGTGTTGAGCATCCCGAGGATGCGCTCCTGCGTCTTGGGGTGCACGATCAGGGAGCAGAAGGCCTTGCGCTCCAGCGCCATCAGGTACTCCTCGCTGACCAGGGTGTTCGCATCCGCGTCGCCGCCGCAGACCACTTCGGCGATCAGGCTGGCGATGTGGAAATCGTGCTGACTGATGAAACCACCGTCGCGCATGTTCACCAACTGGCCCTTGATGGTCGCGATACCGCTGCGGCCCGCCACCGGGAACAGGCGCTTGAGCGGCGCGCGCCAGCCGCCCTGGTACATGGCCTTGGCTTCGTTGAGCGCGACGTAGAGCAGTTCGTCCTTGTTCGGCACGATCACGTCGCTGTCCAGCAGGTAGCCGAGCTTGCGCGATTCCAGCGCGCTGGTGCCCACCTTGGCCATGGCAGCGGCGGTGAAGCCGTCGGTCAGGAAAGGCAGCAGTTCCTTGTTGGTCGAGAAGGCCGCGTTCTCGGCCGCGCGGCGCGCGATGTAGGTCAGGCCGCCCGCGCCCGGCACCAGGCCCACGCCGACCTCGACCAGGCCGATGTAGCTTTCCATGGCGGCCACGCGGCGCTGCGAATAGACGGCCAGCTCGCAGCCGCCGCCCAGGGCCATGCCGCGAATGGCCGACACCACCGGCACGCTGGCGTAGCGCAGGCGCAGCATCATTTGCTGCATCTCGTGCTCGGCCCCCTCGATGGCGCCCACGCCAGCCACCATGAAGGCGGGCAGCGTTGCCTGCAGGTCCGCGCCCACGCTGAAAGGCTCGTCGCCGGACCAGATCACCAGGCCCTGGTAATCCTGCTCGGCGATCTCCACCGCGCGCACCAGGCCTTCGACCACGCCAGGGCCGATCGCGTGCATCTTGCTTTTGATGCTGGCGATCAGCACGCTGCCGGTCACGCTGGTCCGGTTGTCGTCCAGCGTCCAGATGCGGATGGCCTCGTCCTCGTGCAGGGTGATGCCCGCCGTCTTGTACTTCGGCGAGCCGTCGCCCAGCAGGCTTTCGCGGAAGTACTGCAGTTGGTAGACGGGCAACTGGCGCCGGGGTTGGAACTGGCCCGTCGTCGGGTTGTAGGACCCCTTGGGTGTGTGCACGCCACCGGCCTTCACCACCGCGTCGCTGAACACCCACTTGGGCAGCGGCTCCTTGCTCAGCGCCTTGCCCGCGTCGATGTCGGCTTGCACCATCTTGGCCACCTCAAGCCAGCCGGCTTCCTGCCAAAGCTCGAAGGGGCCCTGTTTCATGCCGAAGCCCCAGCGCATGGCCAGGTCCACGTCGGCGGCGGTGTCGGCGATGGTCGCCAGATGCACGGCCGCGTAGTGGAAGCTGTTGCGCAGGATGGCCCAGAGGAACTGGCCCTGCTTGCCTTCGGCGTTGCGCAGCAGCTTGAGGCGTTCGCCCGCGGGCTTCTTGAGCATGCGCTCGTAGACGGCGTCGGCCTTTTCACCGCCCGGCACGTAGTCCTTGCCCTCGAGGTCGAAGCGCAGGATGTCGCGGCCCACCTTCTTGTAGAAGCCTGCCTTGCTCTTCTGGCCCAGGTTGCCCATCTCGATCAGGGTCTTGAGCACGGCCGGCGTGCCGAAACTGCCGTAGAAGGAATCGCTCTTCTCGTCCAGGTTGTCCTGCAGCGTCTTGATCACGTGGGCCATGGTGTCCAGGCCCACCACGTCGGCGGTGCGGAAGGTGCCGCTGGACGCGCGGCCCAGCTTCTTGCCCGTGAGGTCGTCCACCACGTCGTAGCTAAGGCCGTAGTTCTCGACCTCCTTCATCGTCGCCAGCATGCCGGCGATGCCCACGCGGTTGGCGATGAAGTTGGGCGTGTCCTTGGCGCGCACCACGCCCTTGCCCACGGCGCTGGTCACGAAGGTTTCAAGCTGGTCCAGGATGGCTGGCTGCGTCGTCGGCGTCGCGATCAACTCCACCAGGTACATGTAGCGCGGCGGGTTGAAGAAGTGAATGCCGCAAAAGCGCGGTTTAATCTCGGCCGGCAGCGCCTCGGACAGCTTGGTGATGGACAGGCCCGAGGTGTTGGAGGCGACGATGGCGTGCTTGGCCACGTGCGGCGCGATCTTCTTGTAGAGATCGAGCTTCCAATCCATGCGCTCGGCGATGGCCTCGATGACGAGGTCGCATTCACCGAGCAGGCCCAGGTTCTCTTCGTAGTTGGCGGCCTGGATCAGCGCCGCGTCGTCGGCCACGCCGAGCGGCGAGGGTTTGAGCTTCTTGAGGTTGTCGATGGCCTTGGTGACGATGCCGTTCTTCTGGCCTTCCTTGGCGGGAAGATCAAACAGCACGACCGGCACCTTGACGTTGACCAGATGGGCCGCGATCTGCGCACCCATCACGCCCGCGCCGAGCACGGCGACCTTGCGGACTTGAAATCGGGACATGGTGATGTTCCTTGTTGTGTTGGTTTACTGAACCCGGTTCCAGACCTGGGTTCGGTAGAAGGGGCCGAGGTAGCCACGCACCTGCAGCTTGGCCCCGCCCTCGATGGGCGTCAACTTGAGCTTGTAGGTCTTGCCTTTTTCAGGGTCGAGGATCTCGCCGCCTTCCCAGACAGCCTCGCCGCGGTTCTGCTTCGCGCCGCGGATGATCTCCAGCCCGACCATGGGCTGATCCTTGCGGTCGCCCTCGCATTTCGCGCAGAGGGCCTTCGGGTCCGCGCCCTTGCGCAGCAATTGCTCGATGCGGCCCGCCACCACACCCCCGTTCTCGGTGATGGTGATCAGGCTCTTGACCTCGCCGGTCTCATCGTCGATGGTGTGCCACTTGCCCACGGGGGTGTTCTGGGCCCAAGCCACCGTGGCGGCCAGCCCCAGGCTCAAGGTCAGCACAAGCTTGCAATGGGTGCGCATGCCGGTCTCCTTCTTCAGCATCTCGTGATCAAGCCAGGGCCAGATGGGTGTCCATCAGGGACTTGGAACCCGCGCGGGCCGTGCGCATCAGCGTCGCCGTCTCGGGGAAGAGCTTGGCGAAATAGAAGCGCGCGGTTTGCAGCTTGGCTTGGTAGAAGGGATCGGTGTCACCACTCTTTTCCTGTTCCGCGATCTTCTTGAGCGCGACGGAGGCCATGCGGGCAAAGAAGTAGCCGAACACCATGTGGCCGGCGACGCGCAGGTAATCCACGGCGGCGGCGCCCACCTCGTCCGGGTTCTGCATGCCCTTGAAGCCGATCTCCATCGTGAACTTGGTCATCTGCTCGGCCAGCACGGCCAGGGGGCTGATGAACTCGCTCATCTTCTCGTTCACGCCTTCTTCCTCGATCAGCGCGCCGACGATCTTGCCGAACTTCTTGAGTGTCGCGCCGTTGTTGCCCAACACCTTGCGGCCCAGAAGGTCGAGCGACTGCACGGTGTTCGTGCCTTCGTAGATCATGTTGATGCGGGCATCGCGCACGAACTGCTCCATGCCCCATTCCTTGATGTAGCCGTGACCGCCAAAGACCTGCTGGCACATCACGGTGGCCTGGAAGCCGTTGTCGGTCAGGAAGGCCTTGATGATGGGGGTGAGCAGGGCCAGCAGTTCGTCGCTGTCCTGGCGCACCTGCTCGTCGGGGTGGTGGAGGTGCTGGTCCAGCAGCAGCGCGCAATAGCAAGCCAGGGCGCGGCCACCTTCGGCGTAGGCCTTGGCGGTCAGCAGCATCTTGCGCACGTCCGGGTGCACGATGATGGGATCAGCTTCCTTGTCCTTGGCCTTGGTGCCGGACAGGCTGCGCATCTGCAGGCGGTCCTTGGCGTAGGCCAGGGCGTTTTGGTACGCCACCTCGGTCAGACCGAGTGACTGGTTGCCCACGCCGAGGCGAGCGGCGTTCATCATCACGAACATGGCCTGCAGGCCCTTGTGCGGCTGGCCCACCAGGGTGCCCACCGCGTTGTCCAGGACCATCTGGCAGGTGGCGTTGCCGTGGATGCCCATCTTGTGCTCCAGGCCACCGCAGTAGATGCCGTTGGACTCGCCCAGGGATCCGTCGGCCTTGAGTTGGTACTTGCTGACCGCGAACAGGCTGATGCCCTTGCTGCCCTTGGGCGCGTCGGGCAGGCGGGCCAGCACCAGGTGAACGATGTTCTCGGTGAAGTCGTTGTCGCCCGAGCTGATGAAGATCTTGGTGCCGTTGATCTTGTAGGTGCCGTCGGCCTGGGGTTCGGCCTTGGTGCGCAGCAGGCCCAGGTCGGTGCCGCAGTGCGGCTCGGTCAGGCACATCGTGCCCAGCCACTCACCGCTGACCAGCTTGGGCAAGAACTGCTTCTTCTGCGCCTCGGTGCCATGGGCCTGCAGGCACTCATAGGCGCCGTGCGACAGGCCGGGGTACATGGTCCAGGCCTGGTTGGCCGAATTCAGCATCTCATAGAAGCACTGGTTCAGCACGAAAGGCAGGCCCTGACCACCGAACTCCGGGTCGCAGGACAGCGCGGCCCAGCCCCCTTCGATGTACTGCGCATAGGCTTCCTTGAAGCCCTTGGGCGTGGTGACCTCGCGCGTCTGCGGATTCAGCGTGCAGCCTTCCAGGTCGCCGCTGATGTTGAGCGGGAAAAGCACCTCGGCGGCGAACTTGCCGCCCTCTTCCAGCACGGCGTTGATGGTGTCGGCGTCCGTGTCGGCGTGGCGCGGGATCTGCTTGAGCGCGCCCGTGACGTCGAGCATCTCGTGCAACACGAATTGCATGTCACGCAGGGGCGGGGTGTAGCTGGGCATGGTGTACTCCTTGTGTGTTCGAAGGTTGAATTGAAAAGCCTGTTTGTGTAAGCCTGATGGAGGAACCGCTTGATCTTGATGGGGTGCCAGCTCAACGGCCGCCCATCGAGTAACGCGCGAGGATCTGCTCAAACGCTCTTTGCGCCCGCTCGATGGAGCCGGGCGTCTGGAGAAAACGCGCCTCGTAGTGCACGGACAAAATCAAGCCGTGGATTTCGAAGCAAATCTGACGCACATCCGCGTCGGCGACCAACTGCCCCTCTTCCTTGGCGAGGGTCGCGGCGCGCTCCACCGCAGCCAGCCAGACCCGGACCGAACTGGCCAACGCGTCACGCACGGGGCCAGGACGGTCGTCGAAGTCGATCGCGCCGCTGATGAAAATGCAGCCCGACTGGATTTCTTCCGTCACCCGCTTCATCCAGTTCTCGAACAGCGCGCGCAGACGCGGCAAGCCCCGCGACTCCTTGATCGCCGGATAGAACACCTCCTGCTCGAAGCGCTGGAAGTATTCATGAATGACGGAAATCTGCAACTCCTCGCGTGAACCGAAATGCGCGAACACGCCGGATTTGCTCATGCCCGTGGACTCGGCCAAGGCGCCGATGGACAATCCCTCCAGCCCGGCCTCGGCCGCCAGGGCTAGGGCGGCATCGAGGATCACCAGGCGGGTCTGCTGCCCCTTGTGCAAGACGCGGCTTGGCGCTGCGACCTTGGCGGCAGCGCTGCGGCGAACGGGTTTGCGGCCGGAAACGGCGAGCTGGGACATGAGAAAAAAATAAAACGAACGGTCGTTCTATTTTGCCTCAAAAATTGTCCTCGTCAATCATGGGTGGAACCGCACACCCCGCCATTGCGAACACAAGACTTCCGGCACGGCCCTGTGAGGCTGCCCTGCGGCTCAGCACGTCGAACCGCTTGCTCTCGTCCAGCTTTTACAGTGCCAGGGCCTGTTCCTGTTCACACGAATTGCCCGCGTGCGAACGGGGTCTGAACAGGCCCAACAGGTCCTAGTCCTGCGACATCGGGCCGAAGGGCCGGGGCGGGAAGAACACGGCGCGCGCTGCCGGGCGGTCGTAAGCGTGGCGCAGGTAGACCAGGAAGCGGTTGGCCTCGTAGTCCGGCGAGCGGTCCAACTCGATCAGCCCTCCCAGGAAAGTGTGCCCGCTCAGCTGGTATTCGGAGGACCAGGCCAAGGAACGGCCGCTGCCGCGGCTCGGGCCACCATCGTAGTAGGCGTTGATGCCCGAGGCGACGGCGGCGTCTTGCAGGCTCGCGTCGGTGGGGTAATACGGGGCGCGCTCCGTGGTCGACCAGGAGGTGGACACCGACGCCCGCGCCAGCCAGGACCAGCGCTCCGAACGCTCGCCATAACTCAGCGGCAAAGCGAGGGAACGGTAATGCTCCGGGCTGTAATAGCCGCCGTGGCCATAGGTGTACTCGCCGCTGTTCTCGGAGAAGTGCCAGACCATGCCCGTGAGCCCGATCTGCAGCACGCGGTTCTCCTCGTTGATCACGCGCATCTGCCCGCCCGCCATCAGCTGCAGGCGGTCGTTGTCGAGCACCTTGCGTCCGCTGAGCCGGTGCAGGCCCAGGGAAGACCAGGCACCGTAACGCCCCCCGTCGTCCAGGCTCAGCCCCAGGCGCACGCCCGTGGCCTGCACACCGCCCCAGGTGCGGCCGGTCCTCGGGTCTTGCGCGCCGGCATAGGACAAGACGCTGCCGGTGACCGGGCGACGAGACAGGTCCAGCGAATAGCCCAAGGGCCCGAGGTCACCGCGGTGCAAGATGCCGCCCACCCAGCTCTGCACCGGAAAGCCAATGGGCGTGGTACCCAGGTCATATCGGGTGTCCCCGCGCTCCAGGCCCACGTTCAGGGCCAGACCCTCGGCGTGTTGATCCGGGGCTTGATCGCAGTCGGCCTGTGAGGTGCACAGGGCCGAACTGCCCAGCAATCGCCGCTCGTAAGTGCTGGCACGCGACCAATCGAACAAGCCCGCGTCCAGCCGCACGAGATCGGCGCGCACGGCCCAGCGCCCCTCCTCGCGTTGCGGCCACAGCCACTCCAGGGGCAACTCCGTGGCCTCGTAGCGGGACACCCCCGAGGTGCCGGGGCTCGTTCGATGATCGACCCCCGCGGACAGCCAGGTGGTGTCGCGCTCCAGCAGCGTGCTCAAGGTACGCTGATCCGCGGCGCTGGGCGCGGGGTCGGCGGCGAGCGCACGCTGCTGGTAGTCGATGGCCACGGCGATGCGGCCCTCTTCGCGCGCCAGGCGCGCTGCGTACGCCAAGGTGCGGGCATGCGGCGCTTGGCCCGACCGCGCCTGGATGACACGCCAGGCGCGTTCCCGGTCGCCCAGGGCCAGCAGGGCGGCGATGAGGTCGGCGGCCTGGTCGGGCGTGGCCTGCTGGACCCGGTCGAGTTGCGCGTCGATCAGCACCTGCGCCTCCGCCTGGCGAGCGCCAGCCACCAGCAACTCGATCAAGCCCAGCGCGGCCTCGGTCTGATCGGGGTCGTCGCGCAACAGCGCGCGGTAGTCGGCCTCGGCGCGCTCGGGATTCAGTGCTGCCTCGCGAGCGATGCGGCGCACTTGCAGACGCCGCTGCAATTCCAAGATGCTGGCATCGCGGCGCGCCGGGGCGATGCCCTCCAGCGTGGCCAGGGCCGCGGCGTCCTGCTCCAGGCTGGACTGGTAAAGCGCGTAGGCGTGCAACACACCCACGCGCTCGGCCTCGCTCAGGGCGTGCGAGGGAGGCAATGGGCGCGATGGACGCGACAGCAAGGTCTTGAAGAGCGCCTCGCCCCGGTCGGCGGCACCCCGGGCGGCGTACAAGCGCGCCAGCCGCAATCGCAGCCAGGGATCGTCGGCATCGTCGCGCGCCGCGCGTTCCAGCAGCCGGATGGCGTCGTCGTCACGGCCTTGGGCCAGCGCGCTGGCGGCCTGCTCCTGGTAGAGATTGGCGCGGGCCGCCGCCACGGCGGCCAGCAGCTCACTCGGTGGACGATCCAAGCGGCTCAGCAACACACGCGCGTCGCGCTCGCGGCCTTGGCGCAGGTAGAGCGTGACCAGCGCCTCGGTCGCGCCGGCGTGGTCGGGCGTCAACACCAGCGCCTGCTTCCAATGCCGCTCGGCGTCCGCATCGCGGCCCTGGGCGGAGCGCAAGCGCCCCAGCAGCACCCAGGCCGCAGGTTCCGCCGCGTTGACGGCGAGGGCTTCGTTGAGGCGGGCTTCGGCCCGCGCGTCGTCGCGAACGTCGAAAGCCTCTCCCGCGTCGCGCATCGCGCCCCAGTAGCGCGAGACCGCCAGCAGTTCGCCCCAGCGGCCGTTGGCCGGGTCGCGTTCGCGGGCCCGGCGCAACTGCGCTTGCGCCTCGGCATGCCGGCCTTGGCGCATGCGCAGCACACCCAACCCGCCGATCACCTCGGCGTCGTTGGGCCGGGCGGCCAGCGAGCGCAAGAGCAAGGCCGCGGCGACGTCGCGCTGGGCCGGGTCATCGCGCTCCACCAGGGCCAGCCCCCGGCGGCCCGCCCGGTAGGCCGGGTCCGCCATCAGGGCGCGTTCACGCTCAACCGCGGCACGCAGACCCGACAGGTGTTCCTGGACCGCACTGTCTTCACCCTGCTCCTGCGCCAGGTAGGCTTGCACCAGCTGTACGTTGGCGGGCGCGGCTGGCAGGCGCAGCATTGCGCGTCGCCAGGCCGCGCGTGCGGACCGCTCCAGGGGCGGGTACAGCGTCAACTGCCGCAGGGCCTGCAAGGCGTCGGCATCGTCGGGGCGGCGCTTGGTGACATGCTCAGCCCAGGCCAGCCGGTAACGCGGCGTGTCGGGGTATTGCGTGATCAAGCGTGTCAGGCCGGCCAGAGCGGGCTCCCAGCCGAGCTCGGTGTCGGCCACGATCTTCCAGTATTCAAGTGCCAGATCTCCCGTGGGCGGCCCCACGGGATAGAGCTCGCGCAACACCGCCAGGGCTTGGGCGGGCTGCCCATCGCGCGCCAGGGCGCGCGCCTGCGCCAGCCGGGGCTGGTCCACGCCGTCGAGGCGGAACAAGGTCTCGAGCCGGGCGATGTCGGGGTGCTCGGGACTCAGGGCGCGCAAACGCTCCAGCCCTTGACGCGCCGCCTGCGGCTGGCCCGCACGCCGTTCGATGTAGGCCAGCTGGGCGACGCCATCCGGATCGTCAGGAAACACGCGCAGCAGCTTGGCCAGCACCTCGCGTGCCCGGTCGTCGCGGTCACGTTCCTGCCAGAGTCGGGCCTGCGCGAGCAAGGCATCGTGCGTCTCTTGCGCCTCTTGCGCGTCTTGCACCGCTCGGGGGTCTTCGCCCGGCGCCGCGCGCGCCGCTTGCCCAGCCACGCCGCACAGCAGGGCCAGCACCAAGGCGATGCGCCAGCCAGCAGGACTCAGGGTGCCGCGCATGACCAGCGGGGAAGCAAGGCGCCATCCGGCGCGAAACGGTACTGGCCCTCGAACCAGCCCACTCCGAACAGGGCCAGCACCTGGTCATAGTAGTTGTCTCGGCCCGCGAACACCGGCCCCAGGGGCGGACGTGACAGACGCTGTCGCTGAGCCTCGGCGGCCTGCGCCTGCCCCGCGACCTGCAACAGGGGAAGCAAAGCCGCCGAGAAGCCGGCGGGGCCAGCCCCCTGCGCATTCCCCGTGGCGGTGTCCACCCGCAACGGCGGCTGACCCATGTCGGCCACCTGCCGGACCATGGGCGCGAAGGTGTCGAGCAAGATCGCGCGCGCCGGATCGGCTTCGTGCACCATGCCCGCCCACAGGTAGACGCGGATGGCGTCGTAGCTGCCGACCCCCTGAGTGCGCGGGTCGGCGGTGAAGGCGCCCGCCTGGTGCAGCACCCAGTCCGGCGCGTAACCGCGCGGCGCGGAACTGCGCAACACGGTCAGGGAACTGGCCGCGACCCGCGGCCAGAGGGTGTCGGGGTAGAGGCGCGCCAGGCGACGCAGCAGCTGCGGCGGGACGTAGCTCGGGTTCAGGCGGTAGCTGCCCGGCTCGGTGCCCGAACCGGGCGCGAAGCCCCAGGGCCCCGGCAAGAGCGTGGGGCCCAGCGGGGAGATGTCCACCACCTCCTCGCGCAGCACGCGCGCGGCCAAGGCCTGGGCCAGCGCGGCGTAAGGCGGTGCGTTCCACAGACGGGCGGCTTCGCCCAGGGCGTACACGATCCAGAGGTCGGCATCCGAGGCGGCGTTGGCGTCGATCACGCCCCAGCTCACCTGTCCCGCCGCGTCCTGACGCCGCCCCCACAACCAGGCGGGCAGGCGCGCGCTCAGATCGCCCGCGGCCAAGTTGTCTTGCGTCCAGCGCAGCAGTCGATCAAAGGCCGCGCGGTCGTTCGCGACCAGGGCAAAAAACAGCGCGTAGGACTGCCCCTCGGAGGTGGTTTGGTGCAGCGGCGTGGACGCATCGATCACCCGCCCATCGGCGCTGATGAAGCCCTCACGGAATCGCACCCAGTCGGGCCATGCGGTGCTGGTGCTGGTGCTGGTGCTGGTGCTGGTGCCAGGGAGCCTAGACGCTGCGTCAGCGAGGTCCGCCGCATCCGACCGGGGCGATGACGGTGTCGGCGAGGTAGACGTCCAGGCCACCGCCTCACAGCCAGCGGCAACCGTGACCGCGCCACGGCCTTGCGCCGCCAGCGTCAGGAACAGCGCCGGCACGAGCGCCAGCAACCCGCGTTTGTTCATGCGCGGCCACGCCCACGGCGGGGG